>DATJTW010000001.1:0-40481 GCA_035502995.1 Steroidobacteraceae bacterium
TCGACATGGAGATGATGAAGGAGGTCGGTTACTGCGCCGGCATCGAGAACTACTCGCGCTACCTCTCCGGCCGTGCCGCCGGCGAGCCGCCGCCGTGCCTGTTCGACTATCTACCCGGAAACGCGCTGCTGATCATCGACGAATCGCACCAGACGATCCCGCAGCTCGGCGCCATGTTCAAGGGCGACCGCTCGCGCAAGGAGACGCTGGTCGAATACGGCTTCCGCTTGCCGAGCGCGCTCGACAACCGGCCGCTGCGGTTCGAGGAATGGGAGTCGATCGCCCCGCAGATGATCTTCGTGTCGGCGACGCCGGGGAAATACGAGGCGGCGCACTCGGCGCAGACGGTGGAGCAGCTGCTGCGGCCGACGCACCTCGTCGATCCCGAAGTCGAAGTGCGCCCCGTCGCCAGCCAGGTCGACGACGTGTTGTCGGAGATCAACAAGCGCGTGGCGGTCAACGAACGCGTGTTGATCACGACGCTGACCAAGCGCATGTCCGAGGATCTGACGGAATACCTGCACGAGCACGGCGTCAAGGTGCGCTACCTGCATGCCGACGTCGAAACCGTCGAGCGCATGGAGATCATCCGCGACCTGCGCCTGGGCAAGTTCGACGTCATCGTCGGCATCAACCTGCTGCGCGAAGGCCTCGACATGCCCGAGGTGTCGCTGGTCGCGATCCTCGACGCGGACAAGGAAGGCTTCCTGCGCAGCGACAACTCGCTGATCCAGACGATGGGCCGCGCCGCGCGCAACGCGAACGGCCGCGTCATCCTGTACGCCGACCGCATCACCGGCTCCATGCAGCGCGCGATGGACGAGACGCAACGGCGCCGCGAGATCCAGCTGGCGTTCAACAAGGAACACGGCTACGTGCCGAAGACGATCCGCAAGAACGTGCAGGACGTGATGGAAGGCGCGCGCGCCGATGCGGGCACGGACTTCGGCTACAAACCCGGCAAGAAGAGCCGCGGCGCCGAGCAGGCCGCGCCGAACCTGCGGATGTTGTCGCCCGAGCAGATCGTGCGCGAGATCAAGCGGCTCGAGGCCGAGATGTTCAAGCGCGCGCGCAACCTCGAGTTCGAGGAAGCCGCGAAGCTGCGCGACACCATCGAGAAGATGAAGCAGATGGAGCTGGGTCTCGGTGGACCGGGCTCGGCGAGCGGAGCGGCGTGAGCCGCTCCGCCGGCGGCGCGATGAAACCCGGCTAGAAGTTGTACGGCGAGCTGTGCACCCAGCGGGCGCGCAGCATGCCGATGGTCTCGGTGCTCTTCGAGACCGGGATCGAGAGGTTCAGACCGCGCGTGCTCAGGATCTCCAGCGCGGCGCGGCCGCTCTGCTTGCGGCCGTTCAGGATGAAGCTGCCGTCCTCGTTCGAGTCGAAGAACGCGGTGGCGTTGAGGCCGCGCGACCACGCGTCCGCGAACAGGAACGGCGCGCTGCCGTCGAGCGGCACGGACCAATAACGCCCGACCTCGCTGTCGAGAATTCCCGACTGGCCGTCGCTGTCGAAATATGCGATGGCCACGCGCATCGCGCCATCGGCGATCTGCGAGGTTCCCTGTTCGGACGTGGTCTCGCCGGCCGGCGCCACCAGCACGGGCGTGGCGGGATTCGCCGAGTCCACGCGATACGCCTTGTAGTTGGTCAGGCCGGCGTCGTAGCCGAAGTAGATCATGGTGTGTTCGTCGGAGGCGAAACGGCAGCCGAACACGCTCGTGAACGCGCTGACGATCGGCGTCGCCGCCGTCACGACGTTCGGGTTCGACGTGTCGAGCACGTAGAACTTCGAGGGGCCGCCGACCGTGGTGGTGCTCGGCTCCCGCACGTTGAAGCACAGCTTGTGCAGGTTGCGGCTCATCGTCGGTACGCCGTCGCCGCCCATGTCCGGCGGTGTGGCCGTGCGCACCAGCGGGATCTCGGTGCTCGTATTTCGGTCGTACGCGAGGAAATTGATGACGGACGCGGAGGGCGAGGTGTAGCGGCGATATTCGGTGTGGAAGATGAATCGCGGATCCGCGCCGGAGAACAGGCCTTCGCCCGAGCCGTGCTGGCCCATCGCGTAGGTGCGGCCGATCTGCGTCAGTGTGCGCGCGTCCGCGGCGGTGCCTGTGAACGCGGTCATCGCTTCGTCGCCATTCATCGGCACCGTGCCGGCGGTCTGCGCCTGGATCATCAGCAGGGTCGGAGCGGCGCGATTGAACTGGACGAAGCGCAACTCGAGGATGCCGGGCTCGTTCTCGGCAACCCGCGTCTTCGCGCCGGTCGACGTATTCACGACGTAGAACTGCTTCGGCGAGCTCGCCCAGCCGTCGTTGACGATGAAGTACGAGGCGTCGAAGTTCGGCGTGACCGCGATGCCGGTGACGGCCGGGTTCGACTTCGCCGCCGACGTGTAACGCAGCGATGCGCCGCTCGAGCCGTCGAGCGGCCGGCTGTAGACGCGGTCGGCGTCCGTGCCCTGCACGGTATAGAAGAGCGTGGAGAGATTGCCCGACAACGTGAACGACGTCAGCGTGCCGCCCGCGGGCAGGTCGTCGCTGGCGCGACGCACGTCGAGGCCGTCGTACACGTGCACCTCGGCCTTGCCGGGCGTCGTGTAGTCGGAGAGGAAGATCAGGCTCTCGAAGGCGCCGATGACGGCGCGCACGCTGGCGACCGCCGAGTTGGCGGCGCCGTCGGAGGCGCGGTACGTGAAATCGATCGGCCCGATGTAATCGTTCTGCGGCGCGAACTTCAGCTTGCGCGTGGCGGTGTCCACGCTGAGCGTGCCGCCGCGCGGCTGCGTCACGATCACCGGCGTCAGCGGCTGGCCGTCGACGTCGGTGTCGTTGCCGACGACGTCGATGAGGATGTCCTGGCCATTGACCACCGCGACGCGCAGCGCGTCGTCGTGCGAGACCGGGTCGTCGTTGACGGCGGCCACCGTGATCGCGATGGCGCCGGTGACCTGCGCGCCCGCGCCGTCGTTGATCACGAGGTTCACCGTGTCCGCGCCGTTGTAGTTGGCCGCGGGCGTGTACGAGAGCATGCCGGTGTTGGAGATCGTCGCGGTGCCGTGCTGGGCGCTGCCGGAGATCGCATAGATCAGCGTCTGGCCGTCCGGGTCCGACGCGACGATCTGCAGTGAGGCGGGCGTGTCTTCGGTCGCCGCCATCGCGTTCGTCGTCAGGGTCGGCGCGCGGTTGGCGGGCGGCGGTGGCGGCGGATTGTCGTAGGGTCCGCCGCTGCTGGAGCAACCGTCGAGCAGGGCGAGGAGGGAGACGGTGGCGATACGTGCCGCGCTTCGGGATTGCATGCGAGAAACCTGCTGGAGGGAGACCCGCGCGCAACGTATCAAACTCGGGTGCGCCGCAAACCAAATTGCCGATGTGGGATGCCGATGTGTCAGCGATGGGCGGCTGGCGGCAGAGGGCGGCCACGCGAGCACTCGCGGTTTTCGTGCCGTTTCCGCCGGTCGGCGACGGACGGTCGGTTGTCGCCACGCGCGGACAGACCTAGGCCCTTGGGCGTACGGGGCGTCGGCATTCCGTCGTTTCTAACTAATAACCTGCTGTCGCACCGCAACCGGCGGCGGAAGAACCTTGCCGCAGCCGTGCATGCTTCTCTTCTCCCGGCTGGGAAACCATGCTTAGATTCCGCGCACCATGTATCTCGATCCCGGTTCCACAGGTCTCTTCGTCCAGGCGCTGTTCGCGTTGTTCGCCACGGTGCTCACGATGTTCGCGCGTTCGCGCGCGTGGATCGCGGGTCTGTGGGCGCGCGTCACGCAGGCCATCAAGCCGCGGCGGCCGCCGGACGCCTGATCTTGCCGGCCTCCCCGACGGGTGTCCGCACGGCGCCCGGATCCTTCCGCGATCCCCAGGGGCAGGTCTTCGAATCCGGCGCGCAAATCTTTCGTGCGCTGTACGCACCTCTCGCTCCCTTCCCGCAAACCTGGTCCGACACCGGTCCGCTCGCCGACCTGGTGAAGGCGGGCAAGCTGTGGCCGGCCACGCCGCTGTCGCCGGACGCCGTGCCCGATGACGTGCGCGCTGCCGCGCCCACCGCGGTGGGGTTCCTCGAACATCCGCGCATCGCCACGCTGTCGTTTCCGTACGAGTGGCCGTTCGAACTGCTGAAGCGCGCGGCGCTGCTGCATCTCGATTTGCATCGCGACCTGCTGAAGCGCGATCTCACGCTGTCCGACGGCTACGCATTCAACGTGCAGTTCGTCGGGCCGAAGCCGGTGTTCATCGACGCGCTGGCGATCGAGCCTCACGTCGAAGGCCGGCCCTGGGCCGGCTACGCGCAGTTCTGCGAATCGTTCCTGAATCCCTTGTTGCTGGCGTCCCGCGGTTGCGAGAACTGGCAGGACAGCTATCGCGGCCGCATCCGCGGCATCCCGACGCGCGAAGTCGCGCGCCAGCTCGGCTTCTGGGGCGCATGGCGCGCGGGCGCGTTGATCCACGTATTCGTGAACTCGCAGGTCGAGGCGCGCGCGGCCGGACCCGCGGGCAACTCGAAGACGCCGAAGATCACGCGTGCCGGCCTGGACCTCATGCTCGCCAGCCTCGAGCGTTGCATCCGCAAGCTCGAGCTGCCGGCGACGAAGGCCGCGAACTGGGGCGGGTACGAAGGCGACAACAGCTACTCGACCGCGCAGCGCGATCGCAAACACGAAGTCATCGCCGAGTTCGTCGCGCGCACGCGTCCGGGGCTGGTGCTCGACGTCGGCTGCAACGCCGGCGAATACACCGAGGTGGCGCTGGCGGCCGGCGCGGCGGCGGCCGTCGGTCTCGAGCGCGATGCGCCGGCGGTGAATCGCGCCGTGCGCCGCGCCGACGGCCTGTCGAAACCGTTCCTGCCCTTGCAGGGCGACATCACGAACCCGAGTCCGGCGCTCGGCGTCGAGCTCGCCGAACGCCCGGCGCTGCGCGACCGGCTGAAGCCGGACGCGGTGCTGTGTCTCGCGCTGATCCACCATCTCGTGCTCAGCGAGGGTGTGCCGCTCGACCGCGTGATCCGCAGCATCGTCTCGCTGGCGCCGACCGGCATCATCGAGTTCGTGCCGCGCCAGGATCCGATGTCCCAGCGCATCGCCGGGCCGGCCGATCGGCTGACCCATGCCTACGATTTGCCGACGTTTTTGTCGATCTTGTCGCAGACGGCCCTTGTCACCAACCAGATACTCCTGTCGGATAACGGTCGCGTTCTGATCGAATACCGACGGGAGCCATGACCCTCAACAGCCGGCGCATCCTGGCCATCATCGCCATCTCGGCGTGGCCCGCGATCAACTACCTCGAGAAGAACTGGGCCGAGGTCGCGCGCCGCGGCCCGCGCTCGGTGCTCTGGATCCTCGTCTTCACCGCCGTGTTCATCGCGATCGGCCTGGTGTTCTATCGGCTCGCACAGAAGCGTCGGCCGGGCGGTGGCGCGATGGTCGTCGGCGTGTGCCTGGCGACCATCCTGCTGGTGTTCTCGTATTCCACGCTCGACACGCTGCGCGCCGCGTTCTTCGCGGAGAGCGCGCCGTGGTTCACGACGCCGATGGCCTGGGTGCTGCTGATCGGCATCGTCGCGGCGATGATGTATCGCTACCGGAAGCTGACGGTGCTGCACACGGCGGCGGTCACGTTCTGCCTGCTGGTGGCCGGCTTCGCGGGCGCGCAACTCGTTCTCAAGATCGCGCGTTATCAAGCGCCGCCCGTGGAGACGGCGGAGGGCGGACTGCCGTCGAAGGTGACGCCGCGCAAGGCGGGCATGAACGTCTACTACATCCTCATCGATGCGTACGCCGGACGCGCCGGACTCAAGCAAGTCACCGGCTACGACAACACGCCGTTCTACACGGAGCTCGGCAAACGCGGCTTCGTCGACGTCTCCACCGAGCACTCGAACTACCTGCGCACGATCCTCTCGCTGGGCGGCATCTTCGCGCTGCAGTACCCGCAGACCGACGACCCGCGCACCTTCGGCTCCACCGAGTTCACGTATCCCGAGATCTTCGACAAGGCGACGCCGCCAGCGCTGATCCGCCGCCTGCACGCCGCGGGCTACGAAGGCTGGCACTCGGCCACGCCGTGGGGCGGCTGCGCACATCGGTATCTCAAGTGCCTCGGCGACGAGTTCCTGCTGGAAACCGACTACGTGACGCGCACGTTCCTCGCGCCGACGCCGCTGGGACGGCCGATCGAATACCTGAGCGCGACGACCGACGACGCGTTCCTCTCCGTCGAGACGCGGTTGCCGCTGGTCGAGAAGGAGGGCAAGCCGCTGTTCGTGTTCGTGCATCTCATGGATGCGCACCCGCCGTTCCGCTACGACAACCACTGCGGCCGCAAATGGGTCCGGCAGGAGGACTGGAACGGCTGGCACAAGGGGCTCGAACACGAATACGTCGACGCCGTGAAGTGCGTGAACAACCGCGTCGAACACCTGATCGACGTGCTGCTGGCGCGCAACCCGGAATCCATCATCGTGCTGCAGGGCGATCACGGCTCCGCGTTCACGATGGAATGGGAGAAGCCGATGGCGACGTGGAAGACCTCGTCGATCGCCGAACGCGGCTCGTACCTGAACCTCGTGCGCGCGCCGGAGGATTGTCGCCAGTGGCTGAAGCCGATGGGGCAGATCAACACGGCGCGCTTCGTCATCGCCTGCGTCGAGGGCCGCGAACCGGAGCTGCTGCCCGAGCGCACGTACCTGACGACGTATTCCGAGGGCGCCGAAAAGGACGTGCTGAAGCCGGCCCCAGCCTGGTGATCCCCGTTAAGTGGCGGATTTTGCTCAGGACTCCGCGAATTCGTCCTTGAAGCGCCGGACCCCCTGCGGTATCGTTCGCGCCCTCTTTTCCACAGTCGCGTAGCTCAGTGGTAGAGCACCTCCTTGACATGGAGGTGGTCGGTGGTTCGATCCCACTCGCGACTACCATCCTTCCTACGGTCGGCACCCGCCGAAACCCGCACTCTCCGGGCTGAATGTCCCGGAGAGTCGCCCGCACACTGTCCGTCTCGCTCGCGTTGCTGCTGTCGGCCGGAGCCCAGGCCGCGAAGGTCGATGTCGACCTCGAAGGTCTGCCCGAGGAGATGCGCGACGCCGTCCGCGGCACGCTGCGCATCAACGAATACGAGAAACGCGACGGCACCGGTGCCGAGCTGCGCGCCGCGTACAAGGACGCCGACGAGCAGATCAAGCGTGCCCTCGAACCCTTCGGCTACTACAACGTCGAGGTGAAGAAGGAGCTCACGGGCGACGTGAACAGCGGCTTCAAGGCGAAGTTCACGGTGACGCCCGGCGCGCCAGCGGTCGTGCGCAACGCGCGCGTGGAAGTGCAGGGCGAGGGCGCGGAGCAGCGGCGCGTGAAGAGTGCACTCGAGGGCTTCGCGCCGAAGGTCGGCGAGCGGCTGGATCACGCGACGTACGAGGCGAGCAAGGCGGTCATCGATTCGTCGCTGCGCGGCTCGGGATATCTCGACGCCAAGACCACGAAGAAGCGGGTGCTCGTGAATGCCGACGACCAGACCGCGGACGTCGACCTCGCGTGGGAGAGCGGCCCGCGCTACAAGTTCGGCGACGTGCGCTTCACGGGCGACGCGCCGTTCCCCGAGAATTTCCTGCAGCAGTTCGTGCCGTGGCGCGAGGGCGCGTATTTCAATTCCGAGCAGGTGTTGAACCTGCAGCAGCGACTGGTCGACGCGGATTATTTCCAGCTCGTCTCCGTCGCGCCGGCGCTGGACGAGAAGAAGGACGGCACGGTGCCCATCGACGTGCTGCTGAACCGCGACGAGCGCACGGTATACACGGGCGAGGTCTACTACAGCACCGACTTCGGCGGCGGCGTGCGCGTCGGCGCGGAGCGGCGCTGGCTGAACCAGAAGGGCCACAAGGCCGACGTGGCGCTGGAGTATTCGCAGCGGCTGCAGGAAGCGGCGGTGCACTACCAGATCCCGCGGCCGGGCCGCGACGATCGTTCGTACGACTTCGGCGTCGCGTATCGCGACGAGACCACCGACGTGAGCCGCTCGCGCAATTTCCAGATCGCGGCGTCGCGCTCCGAAAAACACTGGCATGGCTTCACGCGCACGATCGGCCTGAAGTACCTGAAAGGCGATTTCGAGCTGGGCAAGGACGACGACAACCTCGAGTTCGGCAATTCGCAGCTGTTGTTCGCGGAAGGCACGCTGAGCAAGCGGCGCGTGAACGACCGGTTGATGCCGCGGAAGGGGTACGTCTTCGACCTGGGCATTCGTGCCGCGACGGATGCGCTGGTGTCGGACACGAACATCGCGCAGACGTGGGTGCGCGGCACGTACCTGATTCCGAGCGGCGACAAGGGGCGCATCAAGCTGCGCGGCGAGGCGGGCGCGATGGCGGTGGGGGATTTCAACGCGCTGCCGCCGGACCTGCGGTTCTTCGCCGGCGGCGACCGGTCGATCCGCGGTTTCGACTACAACGAGATCGGCGAGGTGAACGACCGCGGCATCATCATCGGCGGCAAGTACGAGGCGATCGCCAGCGCGGAGTACGAGTACTACTTCCTGGAGAACTGGGGCGCCGCGGTGTTCGCGGATGCGGGTGACGCGTTCACGGACCGGTTCAAGCTGAATGCGTCGGTCGGCGTCGGCGCCCGCTGGCGCTCGCCGCTGGGGCCGATTCGCGTGGACTTCGCGTTTCCGATCGAAAACGCGCTGCCGCTGGAGAGCAGTTGGCGCGTGCACGTGCAGCTGGGGCCCGACCTGTGACGCGCGGGCGGAAGATCCTCGTGTGGAGTGGCGGCGGCTTGCTCGTGCTGCTGCTGGCAGTGGTCGCGGGGGTGTCGTGGTTGCTGTTCACGCAGGCGGGGGCACGCTGGGTCGCTGGGATGGCGACGTCGCGGTTCGCGCCGCAGGTGAGTTACGCATCGCTGGACGGCACGATCGCCGGCGAGCTGACGGTGCGGGATTTCCGGTTCGAAGGCACGCCGGACACGGCGAAGATCCGCATCGCGAAGCTGACGGTGGATCCGACCTTGCGCATGTTGTTGTCGCGCACGCTGCGTATCGAGCGCGCGACTGTCGAGGGACTGGTGCTGATGTTGCCGACGCAGCCGAAGCCCGACGAGCCGGATGAGCCGTTGTGGGTGGAGCCGCCGCTGGATGTCGTCGTGCGCGATTTCGCGCTGCGTGATGGCGTGGTCCTCAAAGGCGGCGAGAAGCTGGCGACGGTCAAACAACTCGGCGTGGCCGCGACCTGGCGCAAGGACGAGTTGGTGATCGAACGGCTGGACTTGTTGTCGGGCGACATCGAGGGCGATCTGTCGGTGCGCGGGCGCGTGGTGCCCGCGGCGAACAGCGTGCGCGCGAAAGTGCATGCGAGCTGGAAGAACGTCGTGGTCCCCGAGAAGTTGGCGGGCCGCGTGCTGGCGACGAATGGCGAGCTCGATGCGGATGGCACGCCGACGGCGTATTCGTTGTCGTCTCGCGGCGCCGTCGGGCCGCCGGGGGATCCGACGGCGTTCACCGTGTCGCTGACCGGCACGGACGCACGCGCGACGATCCGGCAGCTGACGCTGGAGCAACGCGCGGGACGGTTCGCGGTGAACGGCAGTGTGGCGTTCCAGCCGGTGGCGTGGGAGCTGAAGGTCCTGGCGAATGACTTCGATCCGGGTGCGTTGCTGGCCGGCTGGAATGGACGCGTGAACCTGGACCTGTCCACCGACGGAAAGATGGAAGAGGCGGGGCCGCGCGGGCACCTGCAGATCGCGTCGCTGTCGGGCGAGTTGCGCGGGCGGCCGCTGGCCGGTGGCGGAGTGTTGGATTTCGCGGCGCCGTCTCAGGTGTCGGGAGACATCGCGCTGACGTCGGGCCGCAGCCGCGTCGCGGTGAAGGGCGAGAGCGCGGGGCAGCAGCGCGTCGATGCGACGGTGGACCTCGCGATCGCGTCGCTGAACGACTGGGTGCCGGCCGCGCAGGGTAGTTTGACCGGAAAATTCCGTGTGCGCGGCACGTGGCCGAAGCTGACGATCGACGGCGCGGCGGATGGCAAGTCGCTGGCGCTGGCGGATACCGCGAGCGTGGCGAAGGTGCGCGTCGAGGCGAGCGTCGAGTCGCCGCTGAGTCCGAGTGGCAAGGTGAGCGTCGCGGCGCACGGCGTCGCGGCGGCGGGGTTCGAGTTCAAGGCGGTGACGCTGAATGCCAACGGCAACCAGGCGAAGCACTCGCTATCGCTCGAGGCGGATGGCGAGAAGCTCGATGCGTCGCTGGCGCTGAACGGTGCGCTCGACGAGGGCGCGTGGCGCGCGGAGCTGACGAAGCTCGAGCTGAAGGCGCCGGACGTGCCGCAGCTGAAGCTGCGCGCGCCGGCGAAGCTCCTCGTCGATGCGAACACCTACGAGATCTCCGACGCCTGTTTCGACGCGGACGACGGCGGGATGTGCGTGGCCGGCAAGGCCGACGCGGCGGGCGCGCTGCAGGCTCACTACTCGTTCGAGAAGGTACCGCTGGCGCTGGCCAATGCGCTGGCGCCGGACGCGATGCCCGGGCGGCTGCAGGGCGAGGTGAACGGCAAGGGCGACATCGCGCGTGGCGCGGACGGCGCGTGGAACGGTCAGGCGCGAATCGAATCGGCCGAAGCGAAGATGGTCATGATGGACGACGAGCCGGGGGATTCGGCGCTCGGCCAGCACACGTGGCTGCTGTACCGGGACCTGGTGGTCGATGCGCGGCTTAAGGGCATCAACGCGACGGCGTCGCTGACCGCGGGACTGCAGAACGACGGTAGTCTGAAGGCGACGGTCGAGGCGCGTGACCTGGCGGCGGCCGCGCCGGCGATCGCCGGGCAGATAGACGCGTCGCTGCCGACGATCGCGCCGTTCGCGGCGTTCGTGCCGACGATCGGGAACCTGGACGGCAGCGTGTCCGCGCGCATCCTGTTGGGCGGAACGATCCGGGCGCCGGAGGTCACGGGCACGGTCGACGCGAAGCAGTTGAAGGCGGATCTGGGATTGTTGGGCATCGAGCTGCGCGACGGACGCGTCGAGGCGGAAGCGAAACGCGGCGGCGGCTTCACCTTGGCGGGCAGCGTCGCGTCGGGCAAGGGACACCTCGAGTTCCAGGGCACGATGAGCGAACGCGGCGTCGTCGACGTGAAGGTGCTGGGGCAGAACTTCCAGGCGGCGGACATCCCGGCGGCGAACGTGGTGCTGACGCCGGATCTGAAGTTGACCGGCGATCCGAAGGATTACCGACTGACGGGCGAGGTCACGATCCCGCGCGCCGACATCAACATCCAGAAGCTGCCGGCGGATCAGCCGCCGGGCGTGTCGCCGGACGTCGTGGTCGTGCGCAACGGCAAAGAGGTCGTGAACGAGGAGCAGGCGAAGACGCTGCCGTTGACGGCGACGATCCGCGTGAAGCTCGGCGAGCAGATCAAGGTAGTTGGATATGGACTCGATGCGCTGGTGGCGGGGCAGCTCGACGTGCGCGAGGCGCCGGGCGCGCCGACGACGGGGTCGGGCACCTTGCAGGTCTCCGGCACTTATAAAGCGTATGGACAGGACCTGACGATCAAGGACGGGCGGCTGCTGTTCGCGGGTTCGCCGCTGGACAACCCGCGGCTGGCGATCCTCGCGATGCGCGAGATCAGCGATTCGATGTCGACGGGGCTGCGCGTGGCCGGCACGGCGCAGCGGCCGGTCATCACGGTGGTGTCGGATCCGAATGTCGGCGAGGCGGATGCGCTGTCGTATCTCGTGACGGGGAAGTCGCTGAACGAGGTCGGCACGGCGAGTGGCGGGTCGCAGGATGCGCTGGCGTCGGCGACGCGGTCATTGGAAGGCGGCGCGGCGGGGCTGGTGGCGAAGCGGGTCGGTCAGCGGTTGGGGCTGGATGAGGCGGGTGTGGAGGAGAATGAGATGATCGGCGGGTCGGCGCTGACGATCGGGGAATATCTCTCACCGCGGTTGTATCTCAGCTATGGCGTCGGTTTGTTCGAGCCCGGCGAGGTGATCGCGTTGCGCTACAAGATCTCGGACGATGTCGGCGTGAAAGTGCAGCGCGGCTCCGAAGAGACGCGCGCCGGCGTGGAGTACCGCATCGAGCGTTAATGGAAAATGGGGACAGTCCCCCGTTTGCTAGGAAACGGGGACTGTCCCCATTTTCTGCACCTGCTTCCAGTAGCCGGCCCAGGGGTCCTTTCGCTGCTTCGCGACGCGGTCCGGCACGTTGTGGATGTTGAAGTGCGTGCCGCGGATGTCGTCGTCGATCTCGTCCCAGCTCACGGGCGTCGAGACGCCGACTCCCGGCCGCCAGCGCGGCGAGAACGCGGCGACGGCCGTCGCGCCGAAGCCGTTGCGTAGATAGTCGATGAAGATCTTGTTCTTGCGGTTCCGCTCGCCGGTCTTCGACGTGAACATCGTCGGCGCGAGTTTTTCCATGTACTTCGTGATGCCGAGCGCGAAGGTCTTGGCGGCGTCCCAGTCGGGCAGCGGGGCGGTCAGCGGCACTACGACGTGCAGGCCCTTGCCACCCGTCGTCTTCACCCAGCTCTCGAGGCCGCGGTCCTGCAGCAGCTTGCGCACCGCCAGCGCGGCCTCGCGCACCGGCGCATAGGGCAGATCCGCGCCGGGATCCAGATCGAACGTGAGGCGATCCGCCTTGGTCGGCTTCGGCATCACCGCGCCCCAGCTGTGCAGCTCGACCGCACCGACCTGCGCCAGGTGCAGCAGGCCTTCGACCGAGTCACACACCACGAAGTCCGGATCCTTGTCCGCATTCGGAATCTTCACGATGCGCAACCCGCCGCCGGCCTTCTCCAGGAAGTGCTTCTGGAAGAACGGCTGCGAACCATGCGTGTTGCGCAGGATGCTCAGCGGCCGATCCTGGTAGTGAGGCATCGCCACCTCGCCGACGGCCGCGAAGTACTCGGCGAGCTGTAGTTTGGTGACGCCATCGTGCGGGTAGAGCACGCGGTCGGGATGCGAGAGCTTCTGCGCGCCGACTTGCGCGTCGTCGTCGTCGCCGCCCGCGCGCGCCTTCGCGCCGCGCTTGCCGCTCGCGCCGACTTTCGCGGCCGCGCCGCGCTTGCCGGCCGCCGCGCTTTCCGCGCTTTCCGCGCTGCCTCGCCTCGCCGATCGGGCACCGTTCTTCTTCACCACGTCCTCAGTATGCGCCGGCTCTTCCCGCACCACCGACTTCGGATCGCGATCCTGACGCAGCCCGAGATACCGCGGTTGCCGCAGGATGCCGCCCGTGGTCCAGTCCTGGAACGCCACCTGGATCACCAATTGCGGCTTCATCCAGTGCCAGTTCTCGCCCGAGCGCTTGTCGGGCAGGTTGTCGAACGGGCTGTCCTTGCGCGCCAGTTTCTCCGACCGCGCCTTCCACTCCGCGCGTTCCGCCGTGTCGAACCCGCCGCCCACGCGGCCGACATAGCGCAGCCCCTTGCCGGATTTCACGCCGACCAGCAGCGACGAAAACGTGCCGGTGCCTCGCCCCGGCAGGAACGCCGCGCCGCCGACCACGAACTCCTGCTCGCGGTGACACTTGATCTTCAGCCAGTCCTTCGAGCGGTCGCCCTTGTACGCCGACCCGACGCGCTTCGCGATCAGCCCTTCGAGATGCTGATTGCAGACGCGCGTGATCAGCGCGGCCGCGTCGCTGTGGATCTGGTCTGCCTGCCGCAACGGCCCCTTCGCCGGTAGTTTGGCCAGCGCGGCGTCCAGCCGCACCTTGCGCTCGTTCAACGGCAGCGAGCGCAGATCCTCGCCGCGGTAGTAGAGCAGGTCGAAGATGCAGTACTGCAGCTCCTCGTGCCGGCCCTGTTCCATCGTGTGCTGCAGCAGCGAGAAATCGGAGCGGCCATTCGGATCGGTGACGATCAGCTCGCCGTCCAGCCACGTCCCCTCGAGGTTCAGCTTGGCCAGCGCGTCGAGCACGGGCCCGACCTTGTGCGTCCAGTCGATGCCATTGCGCGAGACGCAACGCACGTCCGCGCCATCGCAGCGCGACAGCAGTCGCACGCCGTCGTACTTGAGCTCGTAGACCCAGCCCTCGTCGCCGGGCACGGCGTCGACCAGTGTCGCGAGTTGCGGCTTCATCGCCTTGGGCAGCGCGCTGCCACGCGTGCCGGAAGCCTTCGCGCTCCGCACCTTGGGCGCAGCGCCCCGTTTGGGTTTCGATGCCGGAGAGCGGGGCGCCGCCGCGGCTTTCGGCAACCGCGTCTTCTGATCCGCTTGCCCCGCATCGATGACATCCGCATCCGCGCCCGCGCGCGCCGCGTCGTCTTTCCCCTTCATCAACAACCATTGCGTCTGCTTGCCGACCATGCGCGTGCGGACCAGGTGCCATCGGCCACCCAGCTTCTTGCCCGCCAGCTCGAACTCGAGGTGACCTTTCTTCAATCCCTTCTCGACATCGATCAGCGGCTTCCACGTGCCGTTGTCCCAGATGTCGACGTGCCCACCGCCGTATTCACCCTTCGGGATATCTCCGGAAAATTTCGCATACGCGATCGGATGGTCTTCGACCTCGACAGCCAGTCGCTTGTCCTCGGGATCCAGCGACGGCCCCTTCGGCACGGCCCAGCTCCGCAGCGTGCCATTCCATTCCAGCCGGAAATCCCAGTGCAGCCGCCGCGCGGCGTGTTTCTGGATGACGAAGATCAGTCGCTTGCCCTTCGCGGCGCGCGAACTGCCGGAGGGCTCCGCGGTCTTGCTGAAATTCCGCTTCGCGTCGTACCGCTTCAGCCGCGCGCGGCCGGACGAGGGCGTGGCCGAGTCGGCCACGGATCAGGCGCGACGCGCCGAGCGCGTGTTGGCCGTGCGACGCCGCGCCGCGCTGTGCTTGCGCTTGCTGCCGCGCGTGGCGCTCGCCGCCGCGCCGTCGCCGCGCGCGCCGCCTTTCTGGTCCAGGCTCCGCTGCAGCAGCGACATGAGGTCGACCACCTTGCCGCCCGTCGCGCGCTTCTCGCCGGCTTCTGCCTCCGGCTCCGTCAACGTATGCGTCTGGCCGGCCTTCACCTTCTGCTCGATGCGTTTCATCAGGTCGTCGCGATACGTATCCGTGAACGCCTGCGGCTGCCACTTCTCCGTCATCTCGTCGACCAGCTTCAACGCCATGTCGAGCTCGCGCCCCGACGCGCCCGCGGCTTTCTTCGCCGCCGCGGCGACCACGTCCGGATGCGGCTGGATCTCTTCCTGGTACCGCAACGTGTTCAGCACGATGACCTTGTCGACCGGCATCAACGCCGCGACGTGCTGCCGGCTGCGCAGGACGAACGTTGCCACGGCGAGCTTCTTCGATTGCTCCAGCGCTTCGCGCAGCAGCGCGTAGACGCGCTCGCCGTTCTTGTCGGGCACGAGGAAGTAGGGCGTGTCGAAGTAGTAAGGCGCGATCGCGTCGCGATCGACGAAGGTCTGGATGTCGATAGTCCGCGAGGCTTCCACGTTCGCGCGACGGAAGTCCTCGTCCGTGAGCACCACGTATTCACCTTTCTCATATTCGTAGCCCTTCACGACGTCGTTCCACTCGACGACCTTGCCGGTGGATTTGTTGTAGCGCTGGTAACCGACCGGTGCGAAGTCGCGCTTGTCGAGCAGGTTGAGATCGATCTCGTGCGCGCGTGCCGCGGTGTGCAGGCTCACGGGGATGTGGATCAGGCTGAAGCTGATCGCGCCGTTCCACAGGCCGCGTGCGCCACGGCGCTTGCCGGGGTCCGCGGCGCCGTCGCCGTTCGACGATTTCGTTTTCCTAGCGATGGCCGCTCTCCACGTGCACGAGCGCGGGTTCTCGCGGTACCGCGGGTCGCCGCATCTGCTGCTTCAAAGACGGACGCCGCTGCCGTTGCGGCGCGCGGATCCTCTCCCAACTACCGGATTCGACGGAGCGGTGGACGGCCTCGATGATCGCGACGTCGATCAGGCCTTCCTTGCCGGACGGCTCCGGCGTCCGCCGCGCGCGCACGGACTGCGCGAAGTGCACGAGCTCCGGCGCGAACTGGTCGCTCTTCGCGAAGGTCTTTCGCCGCCGCGTGTCGCCGATGCGCAGCTCGTACGCGAGCCCCTCGGCGTATTCGAACGCCGGGTCGACGGAGATGCTGCCCCGGGTGCCGACCACCTCGTACCGCGCGCGATCCGCCGCGCCGAAGCTGCAGATGACGTTCGCCAGCCGATCGCCGGGAAAACGCAGCACCGCGTGCACCGACTCGGGGATCTCGGCGAAGCGCCGGTCGGCGCCTTGCGCAGCCGTCGCCCACACCTCGGTGGGTTCGTCGGCGAACACCATGCGCGCCGCGTTGATGCAGTAGATGCCGATGTCCCACACGGGCCCGCCGCCCATCTCGGCCTGCGTCCGGATGTTCCCGGCCTTCACCTGCATCGAGAACTGCGCGTCGAAGAACCGCGGCTCGCCGAGCTTCTTCCGGCGCACGAGATCGGCCACCTCGAGATTGCAGCGCTCGAAATGCAGTCGATAGGCCGTCATCAGCTGCACGCCGTTGCGCGCGCAGGCCTCGATCATGCGTTCGCAGTCGTACACCGTGGCCGCCAGCGGCTTCTCGCACAACACGTGCAGGCCGGCGCTGGCCGCGCGGATGGTCCACTCCGCGTGCAGCGTGTTCGGCAATGCGATGTAGACCGCATCGATCTCGCGGCTGGCGAACAGTTCGTCCGCCTGCGCGTATGACACCAGGCGCTGCACGCCGTAACGTCTGCCCAGCGTCTTCAGCTTGGCCGGCGTGTCCGACACCAGCGCCGCGAGCTCGACGTGCGGTCGCGCGTGTTTGAACGCCGGGAGAACGGCGGCCTGCGCGATGTGGCCGAGCCCCACGACGGCGATCCGCAGCGGCGCTGATTTGGTTCGGGTTTTCACGCGTCGAGTAGAAACGGCGCGTCCCGCAGCGCCTATCAGCCAAGCGCGCGCGCCGGTGTCGGAATTGATTCTGCGGAACCGCTTTGGGAAGATGCCGGCCCCCGCAACCGCTTGATCCGCCTTTTTAATTTGCCGCCGTTGGCGGCGGAAGAACTCATGCCCATCATCACGCTGCCCGACGGCAGCCAGAAGACCTTCGCCGCGCCCGTGAGCGTCGCCGACGTGGCCGCGAGCATCGGCGCCGGCCTCGCGAAGGCCGCGATCGCCGGCCGCGTCAACGACAAGCTGGTCGACACGTCGTTCGTCATCGAGAACGACGCGAAGCTCTCCATCGTCACGGAGAAGGATCCGGCGGCGCTCGACGTGATCCGCCACTCCACGGCGCACCTGCTCGCGATGGCAGTGCAGGCTATCTACCCGAAGGCGCAGGTCACGATCGGCCCGGTCATCGAGGACGGCTTCTTCTACGACTTCGCGTTCGAGCGGCCCTTCACGCCCGAGGATCTCGAGAAGATCGAGGCGAAGATGAAGGAGATCGCCGCGCAGGATCTCAAGGTCACACGCCGCGTCATGGAACGCGACGCCGCGGTGAAGCTCTTCGAGAGCATGGGCGAGAAGTACAAGGCCGAGATCATCGCCAGCATTCCGTCGGACGAGCCGATCGGCCTCTACGGCCAGGGCGACTGGTTCGACCTGTGCCGCGGTCCGCACGTGCCGAGCACCGGCAAGCTGAAGTCGTTCAAGCTGATGAAGGTCGCCGGCGCGTACTGGCGCGGCGACTCGCGCAACGAGATGCTCCAGCGCATCTACGGCACCGCTTGGCTGAACGACAAGGACCTGAAGGACTATCTACATCGCCTCGAAGAGGCCGAGAAACGCGATCATCGCCGCATCGGCCAGGAACTCGACCTGTTCCACTTCCAGCCGGAAGCGCCGGGCGGCGTGTTCTGGCACCCGCGCGGCTGGCGGATCTTCCAGCAGCTGATCGCGTACATGCGCAGGCGGCAGGACGAGGCCGGCTACGGCGAGGTCAACGCGCCGGAGATCATGGAATCGAGCCTGTGGCAGAAATCCGGCCACCTCGAGAAGTTCGGCGAGAACATGTTCCTGACGAAGACGCCGGACGAGCGCACATTCGCCATCAAGCCGATGAACTGCCCGGGCCACATCCAGATCTTCAACCAGGGCATCCGTTCGCATAACGACCTGCCGATCCGCTTCGCGGAGTTCGGCAAGGTGCACCGTTATGAACCGTCCGGTGCGCTGCACGGCCTGATGCGCGTGCGCGCGTTCAACCAGGACGATGCGCACATCTTCATTACCGAGGAGCAGATCACCGAGGAATCGGTGCTGATCATCAAGCTGCTGCTCTCCATCTATAAGGACTTCGGCTTCGAGGACGTGGCGGTGAAGTTCGCCGACCGGCCGCCGAAGCGCGTCGGTTCCGACGAGATCTGGGACAAGTCCGAAAAGGCGCTGCGGGCGGCCGCGGACGCCGCCGGCATCCAGGTGGACTACAACCCGGGCGAGGGCGCCTTCTACGGCCCGAAGCTCGAATTCCACCTGCGCGACGCCATCGGCCGGACCTGGCAGTGCGGGACCCTGCAGGTCGACCTCAATATGCCCGGCCGCCTCGGGGCGACCTACATCGACGAGCACAGCCAGCGGCAGACCCCCGTGATGCTCCACCGGGCCATTTTTGGCTCCCTGGAGCGCTTTTTCGGCATCCTGCTCGAGCACCACGCCGGGAAATTGCCCACCTGGCTGGCCCCGACCCAGGCCGTCGTGATGACCATCACCGACCGCCAGGACGCCTACGTGAAGCAGGTTGCGGAAAGGCTTAGAAATCAGGGGGTTCGCACGGAAGCCGACTTGCGGAACGAGAAGGTGGGCTTTAAGATCCGCGCCCACACGCTGCAGCGCGTGCCCTATTTATTGGTGGCAGGCGACAAGGAAGTGGCGGCGAACCAGGTTTCAGTGCGGACCTTGAGTGGCAAGGATCTCGGCACGATGTCCCCGGAAGACTTTGTTAGTCGGCTCCGCGTGGAAGTCGAGAGCCACGGCCGCACGTTGTTAGAGGGTTGAATTTATAGCTATTGCAAGCAAGCGCGTACGGCGCAACGAAGAGATCACGTCGCCCAAGGTGAGAGTCATCGGGGCCGATGGTGGACAGGTCGGAGTGCTCACTCGTTTCGAGGCGCTCGACCTGGCACGCAGCTCGGAGCTGGATCTCGTCGAAGTGTCGCCGCAGGCCGATCCGCCGGTGGTCCGCGTCATGGACTTCGGCAAATTCCTGTTCGAACAGAACAAGAAGTCGCACGCCGCGAAGCGCAAGCAGAAGAACATCCAGATCAAAGAGATCAAGTTTCGTCCCGGTACGGACGAGAATGATTACCAGATCAAGCTGCGTAACATCATTCGCTTCCTGACCGAGGGTGATAAGGCCAAGGTGACTTTACGTTTCCGCGGCCGTGAGATGGCGCATACGGAAATTGGCCGGAAGCTGCTGGACAGGCTGGTGAACGATCTTCGCGACGTCGCGCAGATCGAGCAGAACCCGCTGATGGAAGGCCGGCAGATGGTCATGATGTTCGCGCCGAAAAAGAAGTAACCCGTACGTCCTAACAAGATTTACGGATTCGCCCCTAGCGGGCCCGTCCGGCGGAAGCCGGCGGCCTTGCGAAAGGAAGCTACAAGTAAGGAGTTGATGTATGCCCAAGTTGAAGACCAGCCGGGCAGCGGCCAAACGTTTTCGCAAGACTGCGAAAGGGTGGAAATCCTATTCCGCCGGCCGCCGCCACAATCTCGGCCATAAGACTCGCAAGACCAAGCGCCAGCTGCGCTCCGGCGGTTCGTCGCTCGTGCACAAGAGCGATTCGCACCGCGTCGACGCGCTGATGCCGAATCACAAGTAACGGAAGCGAGGACTAACTAAATGGCACGTGTCAAACGTGGCGTCCAGGCCGGACGCCGTCACAAGAAAATTCTCGCCAAGGCGAAGGGCTACTACAACGCCCGCCGCAAGGTATTCCGCGCCGCGAAGCAGGCCGTCATCAAGGCCGGGCAGTACGCGTACAAGGGTCGCCGTCTCAAGAAGCGCGATTTCCGCGCGCTCTGGATCCAGCGCATCAACGCGGCCGCGCGCGAATTCGACTTGAGCTACAGCCGCCTGATCAATGGCATCAAGAAGGCCGGCATCGAGATCGACCGCAAGATGCTTGCGGACCTCGCGATGAACCAGCCCGAGAGTTTTGCCGCGATCGCGAAGCAGGCCAAAGCCGCCCTCGATAAAGCCGCCTGACGTCCGGAGCAGGACGTCATGAGCGGAGGGGCTCCTGAAGATCTCGACGCGCGCCGGGAGGAGACTCTCGGCGCGGTTTCTTCGAGCGCGGACGTGTCCGCGCTCGAGGAGATCCGCGTGCGCACGCTCGGCAAGAGCGGCTGGCTCACCGACAAGCTGAAGGAACTCGGCAAGCTCGCGGCGGAGCAGCGCAAGGAAGTCGGCGCGCGCATCAACCGCATCAAGGAAGAGCTGCAGCAGGCCATCGAGGCACAGCGCGCCAAACTCGAACAGGCCGAGGTCGCGCGCAAGCTCGCGAAGGAAACCATCGACGTCACGCTGCCGGGTCGCGGTGAAACCCGCGGCGGCCTGCATCCCGTGACGAAGGTGCGCCTGCGCATCGAGCAGCTGTTCCGCCAGGCCGGCTTCACCATCGAGACCGGTCCGGAGATCGAGGACGATTTCCACAATTTCGAGGCGTTGAACATCCCCGCCGATCACCCGGCGCGCGCGATGCACGACACTTTCTACTTCCCCGACGGCAAACTACTGCGCACGCACACGTCGCCGGTGCAGATCCGCGCGATGTTGGCCGGCAAGCCGCCGTTCGCGGTGATCGCGCCGGGCCGCGTGTACCGCAACGATCACGACGTCACGCACTCGCCGATGTTCCACCAGGTCGAAGGCCTGGCCGTGGCCGAAGGCGTCACGTTCGCGAACATGAAGGCGATGCTGCACGGGTTCCTCGAGGCGTTCTTCGAGCGCGACCTGAAGATGCGGCTGCGCCCGTCGTACTTCCCGTTCACCGAGCCGTCCGCCGAGGTCGACATGAGCTGCGTGCTCTGCGCCGGCGCGGGTTGCCGCGTCTGCAAGCAGACCGGCTGGCTCGAGATCGCCGGCTGCGGCATGGTGCATCCCAAGGTGCTCGAGGCCGGCGGCGTCGATCCCGAGAAATACACGGGCTACGCATTCGGCATGGGCATCGACCGCCTGGCGATGCTTCGCTACGGCGTGAACGACCTGCGTCTCTTCTTCGAAAACGACCTGCGCTTCCTCGCGCAGTTCAGGGCGGGTTAGGCGCATGCGTGTCCCGCTGACGTGGCTGGCCGATCTCGTCGACGTGCAATGGTCCGCGAAGGAGCTCGGCTCGCGCCTGACGATGTCCGGCTTCGAGCTCGAGGCCATCGAAACCGCCGCGCCGCCGTTCAGCGGCGTCGTCGTCGCGGAGATCGTCGAGGCCGTGCGCCATCCGCAGGCCGAGAAGCTCCAGGTGTGCAAGGTGCGCGGCTCCGGCGGCGAGCTGCTGCAGATCGTCTGCGGCGCGGCCAATGCGCGCGCGGGTCTCAAGACCGCGCTGGCGACGGTCGGCGCCAAACTACCCGGCGGCAAGGACATCACCGCGGCCAAGCTGCGCGGCGTGGAATCCGCCGGCATGTTGTGCAGCGCGAAGGAGCTCGGTCTCGCCGACAGCTCCGACGGCATCCTCGAATTCCCGTCCAACGCGCCGGTCGGTCTCGACCTGCGCGCGTACCTGCAGCTCGACGACGAAGTGCTCGAGCTCAACGTCACGCCGAACCGCGGCGACGCGATGTCGCTGCTCGGCATCGCGCGCGAAGTGGCGGCGCTGGGCAAGCGCACGCTGCGCACGGACGCCGTCGCGTTGTCCATGAAGGTGGCGCCGGCGATCAAGGACACGTTCCCGGTCAAGCTCGCCGCGTCGGCGGCTTGCCCCAAACTGGTCAGCCGCGTGGTGCGCGGCATCGACAACACCGGCAGCTCGCCGAGCTGGCTGCGCGAGCGCCTGCGCCGCGCCGGCCTGCGCGCGATCAGCCCGGTGGTCGACGTCACGAACTACGTGCTGCTCGAGCTCGGCCAGCCCATGCACGCCTACGACCTCGCCAAGCTGTCCGGCGGCCTCGAGGCGCGCCTGGCGGCGGACGGCGAAAAAATCACGCTGCTCGATGGCAAGGAAATCGGGCTGACGACAGATGTTCTCGTGATCGCGGACGAGAAGGGGTCGGTCGGCATGGCCGGAGTCATGGGCGGCGAACGGACGATGTGCGGCGCGGGCACGGTCGACGTGTTGTTCGAGGCGGCGTTCTTCGCGCCCGCCGCGATCGCCGGCCGCGGCCGTCGCTACGGCCTCGTGACGGATGCCGGCCAGCGCTTCGAGCGCGGCGTCGATCCGGCCCACCAGGAACGCGCCATCGAGCGTGCCACCCAGCTGCTGACGCAGATCGCCGGCGGCCAGGCCGGCCCCGTGCACGTCGTCCAGGACGACGCGCGGCTGCCGCGCCGCCTCGAGGTCAAACTGCGCCGCGACCGCATCTTCAAGCTGCTCGGTGCGCACATCGCCGACAACGACGTGAAGCTCACGCTCGAATCCCTCGGCATGCGCGTGTTCGCGGACAACGACGGCTGGCTGGTCACGCCGCCGTCGCATCGTTTCGACATCTCCATCGAGGCCGATCTGATCGAGGAGCTGGCGCGCATCGTCGGTTTCGAAGCGATCACCGAGGCCGATGCCATCACGCGCCAGCGCGTGTCCGGTCTGGCCGAAGAAGCGCCGGTCGAGGCGCAGACGCTCGAGATCCTGGCGGCGCGCGGCTACCAGGAAGCCATCACCTACGCGTTCATCGACCCGGCGCTGCAGGAACGGCTGTTCCCGGGCGCGAAGACACCGGTGCTGGCCAACGCCATCTCCGCCGAGATGTCCGTCATGCGCACGTCGCTGTGGCCGGGGCTGGTCAAGGCCGCGCTGGAGAACCAGCGCCGCCAGCAGGACCGCATCCGGTTGTTCGAACACGGCGCCCGATTCGAGGTGGGCGGCGAGACGGACCTCATCGCCGGCATCGCGCTCGGCTCCCGGCACCCGGAGCAGTGGGGCGGCAAGGCCACGCCCGTCGATTTCTTCGACGTGAAGCAGGACGTCGAGGCGCTGATCGCGCGCACCGGCGCGGCCGAGGAGTTCGCCTGGATTCCGGACGCGTTGCCCTGCCTGCATCCCGGCCGGAGCGCGCGGATCACGCGCCGCGGCACGACGGTCGGCTGGATCGGCGAGCTGCACCCCCAATTGGTGCAGGCGCTCGATTTCACATATGCGCCGATCCTGTTCGAGCTGGAATATCGCGCCGCCCTGGCGGCAAAAATGCCGAAGTTCGAGGAGATCTCCCGCTTCCCGCGGGTCCGTCGCGACCTGGCCGTCGTCGTCGACGAGAAAGTATCTTTGTCTCAGCTACATGAACGTGTAACCTTTGCCGCGTCGAGCCTGCTTCGCGACATCCGGGTGTTCGACGTGTTTCGGGGGCCCGGCATAGAAAATGGAAGAAAAAGCGTCGCTTTAGGCTTGATATTTCAGGACAATTCTCGCACCCTCGCGGACGAGGACGCGGACCGTTTGTTAGCCGCGATTCGTGCCGATCTGAGTGCAACGCTGGGCGCAGGATTTCGAGAATAAAAGCATGGCTCTGACGAAAGCGGAGATGGCTGAGGCGCTGTTCAATCAGCTGGGTCTCAACAAACGCGAAGCGCGCGAGCTCGTCGATCTGTTCTTCGAGGAAGTGCGTCATGCGCTGTCCAACGGCGAACAGGTCAAGCTCTCGGGCTTCGGCAACTTCGACTTGCGCGACAAGAACCAGCGGCCAGGACGAAATCCCAAGACGGGTGAGGAGATACCCATCAGCGCTCGACGCGTGGTGACGTTTCGTCCGGGGCAGAAACTGAAGGCGCGAGTCGAGGCTTATGCTGGAACCAAAGAACAATGACGAGCTGCCGGCGATCCCCGGCAAACGTTATTTCACGATCGGCGAAGTCAGCGAACTCTGCGGTGTGAAGCCGCACGTGCTGCGGTACTGGGAACAGGAGTTCCCGCAGCTCAAGCCGGTCAAGCGTCGCGGCAACCGCCGCTACTACCAGCGACAGGACGTCATCATCATCCGCCAGATCCGCTCGTTGCTGTACGAGCAGGGTTTCACCATCGGCGGTGCGCGCAACAAGCTGGCCGGCGAAGAAGCTCGCGTCGACGTGAGCCAGAGCCAGCAGATCGTGAAGCAGATGCGCATGGAGCTTGAAGAGCTGCTGAAGATCCTTCGGCGCTGAGCGGAGCGCCCGTTTCCCACGCGCGCCAGTAGGGAGGCGTGCCAATAAAGGTTGAGAGGGGGTCCTCGTGACCGGCACTGCCGTCGTTTTCTCGTCCTGGGACTGGGCGATCGTCGCCCTGTATTTCGTCGCCAATACCGCCATCTGCATCAGGTGCGCGCTCCAGAAGGAGAAGGACACCGCGGATTACTTCCTGGCGAGCCGCAATGCCGGCTGGTTCCTGATCGGGTCGTCGATCTTCGCGTCGAACATCGGCGCGGAGCATTTGATCGGGTTGGCGGGATCGGGCGCCGGCTCCGGCATGGCGTTCGCGCACTGGGAGCTGCACTCGTGGCTGGTGCTCGTGCTCGGCTGGATCTTCGCGCCGTTCTATCTGCGCGCGAAGGTGTTCACGACGCCGGAGTTCCTCGAGCGTCGCTACACGCCCGGCACGCGCACGTTGCTGTCGGCGATCTTCCTGGCCAGCTACATCCTGACGAAGGCGTCCGTGACCATCTTCGCCGGCGCGTTCGCGATCCAGACCATCCTCGGGTACCAGAACATCACGCTGCCGCTGTTCGGCGAGGTGGATTTCTTCTGGTTCTCCGCGGCATTCCTCGTGATCGTCACCGGCATCTTCGTGGTGCTGGGCGGCATGAAGAGCGTGTTGTGGACGGAAGCGATGCACGTGCCCGTGTTGTTGACCGGCTCGGCCGTGTTGCTCGTCGTCGGCCTGCACGAGATCGGCGGCTGGGATGCGCTGCTGAAGGCGAATCCGGACAACCTGCATCTGTGGCGGCCGTTGTCGACCACGCCCGCGACCACCGGCTTCCCGCATTTCCTGTTCGATCCCAGCGAGACGCCGTGGCTCGGGGTGTTGCTGTGCTCGCCGATCATCGGGCTCTGGTACTGGTGCACCGATCAATACATCGTGCAGCGCGTGTTGTCGGCGCGCGGGTTGAAGGAAGCGCGGCGCGGCGCGATCTTCGCGTCGTATCTCAAGCTCGCGCCCGTGTTCATCTTCCTGCTGCCCGGCATGATCGCCGTGGCGCTGTGGAAGCAGGGCACGCCCGGCTTCGAGCAGATCGGGTCCAACCCGCAGGGCGCGTTCCCGATCCTCGTGTCGAACCTGCTGCCGATCGGACTGCGCGGGCTCGTGCTCGCCGGCATGTTGTCGGCGCTGATGAGCGCGCTGGCGTCGCTGTTCAATTCGACGGCGACGTTGTTCACGGTGGATTTCTACAAGCGGCTGAAGCCGCAGTCGAGCGAGCAGCATCTCGTGCGCGTCGGGCGCATCGCGACGGCGGGCGTGGTGATCATCGGCATGATCTGGATCCCGATCATGCAGTCGATGAGCAAGCAGCTGTACAGCTACCTGCAGCTGGTGCAGTCGCTGCTGGCGCCCGGCATCGCGGCCGTGTTCATGGCCGGCATCTTCTCGCGGAGCGTGACGCCGAAGTCCGGCTTCATCGGGCTGGCGCTCGGGTTCGCGTTCGGCATGTTGCGGCTGGTCATGCAGGCGATGCACCAGAGCGCGGGCGTCGACTGGGGCTTCGCGCAGTCGTTCGTGGACATCAACTGGCTGTACTTCAGCTTCCTGCTGTTCGTGTTCACGTGCGTCGTGATCTTCGTGGTGAGTCGGTTCACGCCGAAGGCGCCGCCCGACCAGCTCGCCGGGCTGACCTGGAAGACCGTGTCCGTGGATACCGCGGCCGAGGAACGCCGCAGCTACGGGTTCTGGGAGGTTTTCCACACCTGCGTGATCGCCGGAATCGTCATCGGGATCTACATCTACTTCTGGTGACGGGGTCGGGTCCGGTATAGTTCGCACCCCCGCGAGGACCCCAGCGCGGCGGTCAGTTTTCTCCCGGTCGGGACGTGGCGCAGCCTGGTAGCGCACTTGCATGGGGTGCAAGGGGTCGCGAGTTCGAATCTCGCCGTCCCGACCAATACTTACGCGCGCCAGCCAACCCCTCTGTGGCCAACCTTGTGGCCAACTCTGTGGCGCCCTGGGCTTCCCTGGGACTAAGCGACCAGGACGCTTTCCAGTAGCGTTGGTTGCCCAGGGCAAATGAAGGGGAGAAGCCAATGACCGAGAGCGCGCAACCACCTGCACCGGGAATTCCGCCAGAGGTGCATGCCGACCTGGACGCGTGGGGCAAGTTGGTGAACGAGTTGTCCGCCGACTACCACCGCGAGTCAGACCGTGCCGCCGTCGTGCTCGCGATCTCTCGCTTGGACTTCGAGCTGGGCGAGGCGCTCAAAACACTGTTTGTTGATGACCCACTGGTTGCCAAGAAATTTGACCACGGCATGTTCCAGCATTTTGGTGGCAGGATTGACTTGGCGTTCTGCCTGGGCTTCCTGTCAAAACCCCTCTTTGACGACATGCACGCGTTGCGCAAATTGCGGAACCGATTTGCGCACCACCACCGTCACGCGGACCTCTCAGACGCAGAGGCGAGGGCAATCCTGTCGCGAATGCGTGCGACGTCCCAGATTCTCAAACATGCAGCGAAGGACTTTAGGAATGCGTGCTTTGTCGCCGTTGCGTCAGCATTGTTTGTTGTTCGCCTAAACATTCGCACAAAGGCTCGGCCCGTTGTTCCGCAAGACGCCTTCTGGCCGTAGCCGAATCCGCTGACGCCTACGCCTACCGCTACTCGCGCGCCTTCGCGAAGCCGAGCGCGTACCAGTCTTTTTCTTCGCGCCGTTCTCGCGCGACCCACTCGCCACGGTAGTAGAGCGCAGTGACCATCATTACGCACGCGTTGACGAATCGCATTCGCGCATCTGTCTTATCGGCGCCGGGCAGCGGACCCGATTTCAGGGACATGCACAACTCGTGAACAATCTTGGTCTTGAAGGTCAGACCATGCGTCTTGTGCGCGAATTCATTTCGCACCTTGCGGATGAGGTTGCACTCATGGAACTCGTGGTCAGTGATGAGGCCGAGCGCGTGGCACGCATCAATGCGCGCGGAGAAGGTGGCCAGCGGTCCGTTGTCATCCAGCAGCCGCTTCGCGGCGCCGGTCTCGCGGAAGAATCCGGCCAGTGCCTTTTCAAGTTTCTCATCCACTACCGCTGCCGCCACCAGCGGGAGACCACGGTCCGTCTCTGCCTGAAACTCTCGCAAGAACGCGCTCAGGTCCTTGATGTCTTCCTCACGCATCTCCGCTTCCTCCTCGCATCCAGTACACGGTCCGCTCCACCACTGGATGGACCCGTCCGCTGACGGCCGGCAGCATTCGGTGCGTGCCAGCACCCATCACAAAACTCAGTGACCGCTTCGCGGACTACACGCTCCGCATCCGGTGCCGGAAGTGTGGGCACGAACGACACACCGAGCCACACGCCCTAGCGCAGCTCCTGGGCTGGGAGACGCCACTAACAACCGTCGCGCTGCGCCTTCGCTGCTCGAAGTGTCAGACGCGTGGTGAGTGCGAGCTGTCGGCCAGCAATACGCCCAAACCACGCAGCTACCGTAGTCAACGCTGACGAAGGATGTACCGGTCCCCGTCCTGGACCCAGGCGCGCTCCGCGAAGTGTTGCCAGGGCAACTGCACCTCCGCGTGCGGATTGACCGCCAGCACCGTGTCCGTCGCGTGCCGAACGTAGAGCACCGCGCCAATGCCACGGTTGTTTGCACGCGTGAGCACGCCGTTGGCAGAGAGGAATGCCCGTCCCAGGCGCGGCGGGTCGCGGATGACTTCCACTGCCAAGTCACCGAACAACGCGGCCAGGAACTGCTCATCTCCGAGCGCGTCGGGATTCTCCTGGTAGACAACCGCGAGCCCAGGAGCCGGCGCGTACCGCTGGCCGTTGCGGATTTGGCTGTTGCAGTCCGCGACTACGCGGCGGATGCGAGCATGGGAGGTGTTGTCACGCACGGCCGAGTGGCCCGCGCTGAGTGACAGCGGCTCCGTGGAGTGGAACAGGCGCAGCACAATCGGTGGAGGCTCGCGACTCAGCACAATCTTGTGCAGCTTCGCCGTGACCACCGTGCCGTTGGTGTTGTGCAGCGTCGCCTCCGCGCTCCAATTCTTAGGTTCGAGAGAAGGGAAGCATTGGTAGAGGTTGCTGATGGAGGCCGGCCCGACCTGGACGGTGCGGTTGCCGTCTCGCGATTCGTACTCCACGCGCACGTTGGTGCAGTAGGCCGGGTCACCAGGAATCATGACCACGTAGTTAGTGCCATCGTCCTTGACTTCATGGTGGATGCGCTCCACGTGCTTGAAGGCGGCCTTAGCGGCCTGCTGGTCGTTCACGTCGATGACGGCGTAGAGGTGGCCAGTGAGCCCGGACTTCTCGCAGCGTTTTATCAGGTCATTCCACGCGCCGGAGAACGCGTCATCGTGCTCAGGCCGGCCAAGCTCCTTCACCTCCACCCAGGTGTCAGCAGGGCCGCGTGCGAAAAAGTCCGGACGGCGGCCCGTCGTAATCCAGGTTGGCTCCGGCTCAGGGTCGAAGCCCAGCCCGCGCAGCCACGTCTCCGTGCGCTCATTGCTCATCACGCAGTGTGGCCGGTGGCACTACCACCCAGCGCGGTCAGGTCCATCGGCGGCACGTCCATGTCCGCGTAGATTTCCATGACGGCCTTGTTGAGATTCGACTTGATGCGCTCGCTGATGGCTTGCAGCTCACTGTCCTCACGCGACGGCTGGTGCAGCATTAGTCCGTAGCTGCTGATGTCATTGCGCACCTGCATCCACAGGTCCGGAAACTTGCCGGGCAGAAACAGGCGCGTTTTGAAGAACCAATCCTCATGGCCGTACATGGCCGCCTGTGTTTGCTCCTGCGATGCTTGAATCCACATTCCCTGAATTTGCTTAACGCGTGAGTACCCCTCCGCGTTGGCTTCCACCTTGCGCTCTGCAATCGTTTCATCCATCCGCGTCTTGCGGACCATCCGAGCCGTAATGATTTGGCCGATTATGCCACCGGCAATCGCCAGTAGGCCGCCAATGATTGTGTCCAACATTGTGATGTCCCCACATTCCGTGATGTGTTGTCGCTAACTACCCAGGAGTTTCCCTCCTTGCTCCTGCGTCCCGAAGCATTGCGTGACGATGTGTGCCGCGTTCGGAAGGGAAGGGGCCACCTCCCGCGGTTTTCTGGTGTTGTGCGCCGCTGGGCCCGAGAGGTTGGCAACTGCACGACAATCTTTTCGAGGGCCTGCCCAGTTAAGGGGCGCTGCTAGTGGAGATGTGCCGCGGTGAGTACGGCCCCAATGGGCCGCTCGTCCTAGTGCTCGGACGCCACAAGGCGGCTACTCACTCTCCGGCATTTTCTTCCCTATAGCGATCCTCTCAAGTCGTTCCAGCAATTCCGAAAATAGCGCGTTGGTCGGCGAATTGGCTTTCGCAGGCTTCATGTAGACCCGAAGTGGCTCTTGGGCGAGTATCTCAATGGTTCTTGTAGCTAGTAGCTTAAGAGCGTTCCCAGCTTCCTCGTCGCCAACAGAACGTAGATGTTCCATATGGTCGCGGTACCCCTGGAAGGCACGGGATGTCGCCTCTTTGAAAGCGTAGTCCTCTTGCACTCGTGTGATATTTCCGTACTGCGAAATGGAAACCCAAGCCAACCAAACAAGCGGCGCAGCCTTCGCAATCCGCCATACCAGCTCTGGCCAAAGCTCTGGAAACGTAGAGGGAAGTTTGCCCGCGGCAATTGCGCCCCATCCTATTGTGAATAGCGTGGCCGCAAAGACAATCATCCACACCCACTTGATCCATTGGAGCTGAGCGGTTCTGTAGCGAAACGCATCGGCAAGTCCCGCCCCGGCCGCCTTCGGAAGAATCTGGTTTATCACCGCGTTCTGCGCGTTGGCCTGCTCAAGTAGTTTCGATAGCGCGACATCGGCTGCCGTCGCGCCCGCTGTAGCCGCCCGCGTTTCGGTAAGCAACTCATTTAACTTTTTCTGAGCCTCGCTGAAAGATGACTCAAACTTCCTGTCAGTTGCGGAGACTGCTTCCTCGATTTTTTTTTGTGCGACTGCCACTGCCTCGGCCGCTTCCTCTACCTGGTTCTTCCGGGAGTCGATTTCTTCCAGCGTGGATGCAGCGGTGTTCTTTGCGGCAGTTGCATCCTCGCTTGCCGACTCCGCCGCGGCTGCGGAGCTAACCACCGAGTTTGCGAGAGACTCGACAGTAGCGAGCTGTCCCTGTTTGGCCGCTAACTCACGCTGTGCCGTGCCTAATAAAGAAAGGGCCTCGGCCAGCTCAAGTCGCAAATCCGCAGAGCTGACGTCCTTTGCCTCCTTGTCGGAAAAGAGAATCACCGAATGAACACGCGAAATCGCATCTAAGATCTGTGCCGCGAAGCTCGGCAGGTAGTTGTATTGCTTCGCCGCAAGCTGGGCGACAGCTGTTTGAAGATTTGGAATAGTCGCAGCGACTAGAGCCTTTGCGAGCTGGTAGCCCGGGCCGAATCCGGAGGGCGCACGTTCTCGGTCTATCAGATTAACGAGAGTGCGCACCGTCTCATCAAGAACGACTAAGTCACCATTTGGCCACTGCGGTTGCCAAAGTCCCGGCGTAGCTTGCGCCTGGACGTAAACGTCAGCCCACGTGTCGCCGATATTTCTGATCTTGTCGCCTAGTTCACTCATCTGGATCTCCCGCAACCCTGCCTAACTCTACCGCAGAGGAGTTAGACGCTGAAGATCTCCGCCGCTTGCACAGCGCTAGATGAGGCGTGTTAGGTAGCCAGAGCGACTCGCTGCGAATAGGCGATTTACGGCTATTCGCCGATCCGACGGTTATGAGTAGGCGCGGTGGCACCCGTCGGCAAGCGGCTGGGAGCATTAATTCTGGTGAGTGCCGCCAAACCGCGGGGCTTCCATCGCCCCCGCGAAACACCAGAGTCTTGGATAATTCCTAGGACTGCAGTTGGTACCTGTTGTGCCTCCGTCGAAGGTTGGGCAAACCGGCAAACACTCTGCGGGCTGGTTTCGCTCGCCAGAAATCTCCCTAGCCCGCGGTCGATCGAAACCTGTAATAAAACCGCGCAATCGGCTTCTGCTCCTGCGCATCCACCGCCTGCTCCCGATGCGTCACTCCCACCGTCTGCTCCGCAATCAAATCATTCCCATGCTTCCACAACCGTACATACGAATCGTTGTACGCACTCCCCATCGCAACGCGCGTCGCCAGCATCCCGCTCTCACAAGCCCACGCCGGCGGTCGCAGCTTCACTGTATTTCCCTTCGCATCCTTCGCGTCGAACCGGATCGCGCCTGAGGCATCGACATCGATGCTCACCGCCGGCACGACATCTTCCAGTTTTGTCTCCGGCGCCGCGCGCACGCGCTTGCGCGGATTCGCATTCGAGCCGAGTTCGATAATCGAGAGCAACGCGCCTTCTGCCGGCCACACCGAGCCATACGTCGCCGCGAGCGCGTTGGCTGGCGCCGGCATCCCCGCTGACTGGTAATTGCCGGACAGGGCAGTGCAGTTGCTGGAGTGAACATCCGCCCTCCAGTCGAACGGCGCCTCACGCGCGCCCTCGATTCCCGTCGCACATCCGGACACCAATGCGATGACAACGCCGCCGACGACGAGGCCGGCGTGGCCTCGAGACTTCATGCTCAACATCCGACACCTCTGGTTAGTGACTTCACCGCTCGGCAACCCGGCCCGCCAACCCGCTCAACCGGCGGCTGGCAAACGCCTTCGCCGTTTGAACGTATCTTCCCGCGACACAGGGTCGATCGATTCCATCTCGACATGTCGTACGAACCCTTCGTCTCGTCGTCTGACTTGAACTCGGGACCGGTTCGGCCGTCTCATCCCAGTCCGCTTTCGACACCACGACAGAAGGGAGAGATCACCATGTCTTCTGGCTTCCGCCTTCGATCAACCGCGCTGCTTGCCACCGCTCTCGGTTTCGCCACCCTCGCATCCGCCGCCGACAAGGCGCCCGTTGTCTCCAAGGCCATCGCCGCCGCCGTTGCCGACCCGGCGCGTCCGCAGGCCGACCGCGACCGCGACGCCGACCGCAAACCCGCCGAATCCATCGCCTTCGCCGGTTTGAAACCGGGCGACCGCATCGCGGACCTGCTGCCGGGCGGCGGTTACTTCACCCGCATCTTCAGCGGCGTCGTCGGCGCGAAAGGCGAGGTCATTGCCGTCGCCACGCCGAAGCGCCCGGACGCACCGCCGGACCGGCCCGAGCCTTCCGCTGCGGTCAAGGCCATCGCCGCCGACGAGCACTACAATAACGTCAAGGTCGACGTACAGAAGCTGGTCGAGCTCAAGCTGCCCGAGAAGCTAGACATGGTCTGGACCTCGCAGAACTACCACGACGTCCACAACGTGAAGGACATCGACGTCAACGCCTTCAACAAGGCGATCCTCGCGAGCCTCAAGCCGGGCGGCATCTACATCGTCATCGATCACGCCGCGGAGAAGGGCTCGGGCTTCACCACCACCTCGACCCTGCACCGCAGCGATCCGGACGCGGTGAAGGCGGAAGTGCAGGCGGCGGGCTTCGAGTTCGTCGGCTCGAGCGACGTCATCGCGAACCCGTCCGACGACCGCACGGTCGCGGTCTTCGAACAGGGCAAGCACGACAAGACGGACCGCTACCTGCTCAAGTTCCGCAAGCCGAAGAAGTGAACGTCAGGCGCCCTTTGGCGAAAGCCAGAGGGCGCCGATTCCGATCAGGAAGACGAGGGCGCAGGGCGCTGCCAGCGCCAGGTAACCCCACGCAGTGAATCCGAACGCGCCCGCCGCGCCGCCGCCCAGGAATCCCGCCACCAGAAGTAGATAGAGCGCGACGCGCCGCGGGCCGATGGACTCGCCGCGCGCCTTCAATCCGAGCGCCACGCCGAGATCGGTGATGACGCCGGTGACGTGGGTGGTTCGCAGCATCGACCCGGTGAACGTGCTGGTCATCGCGTTCTGCAATCCGCATGCGGCCGCCGCGAGGAAATCCCCGGCCGACGAACCGCGCAGCAGCACGAACATCGCCGCCAGCAACAACGCCGCCTCCACGAACAGGCACACGCCATACCGCCGCCCGAGCACCAGCGCCTGGCCGCCGACGATCGCGCCACTCGCCGCCGCGCCGACCACGAAACTCGCGAGCATCGCGACGAGATGCACGGCGACGGCCCCATTCGCCTGCACCGCCTCGATCCCCACCAGGGTCACGATGCCCGACAGGTGCGAGACACCTTGATGATTGAAGCCGAGCAGGGCGATCGCGTTCACCATGCCGGCCGCGAAGGCCAGGATGAACGCGCATTGTTCGATCCAGCGAGGAAGCCGGTGTGCCACTGCCGGAGTTTGGCACAACCCAGTACCATCGCCGCCATGCGATCCGCGCGCGCCTGGCTAACAGGGTTGGCTTGTCTCGGCATGACGGCGTCCGCGTTCGCGGCTGCGTCCGGCGAATCGCTCGAAACCGTCGAGGTCCAGGGCTCCCGGGAGCAGATGCGCAAGGAGATCCGCACCTTCGTCCACCAGGTGACGCGCCTGGAGGGCGAGTTCGTGGGTCGCTGGGGGGTCTACAACTGTCCGCTGGTGGTCGGTGTTTCGGACGAACAAGCGGAGTTCATCCAACGCCGTCTCGTCGCGATCCAGGACGAGGTGCGCAAGAAGACGACTCCTGCCAATGCTAAGTGCCGCCCGAATCTCTTCGTGGTCATCACGGACGACGCGGACGCGGTGCTCGCGAGCTGGAAGGAACGCGACCCGGGCATGTTCCGCTGGAAGAGCCGCGACGGCGTCTCGCGATCGGGCGGAACGGGGCCGGTGCGCACCTGGCACAACGCCATCGTCGAGCCGGCCGATGGCAGCGCCTCGACCGGCAGCCGCCTGACAAAGGGCCTGCCCACCAACGCCTCGGGTTGTCCGCTGCGCGGACGCATCGAGGCGGGTTGCTGGGAGCACATCACGGCGGTCGTCGTGCTCGTCGATGCACGCGCCACCGGAAAGATCACGCTGACCCAGCTCGCCGACTTCCTCGGCGTCGTCAGCCTGTCTCAGATCGACCTATCGGCCGACCTCGGCGGCATCGACAGCATCCTGCGCCTGTTCGCGCAGCCGCGGCCGGACGTGCCGCCCGCGGGGCTCACCGAGTGGGATCGCGCCTTCCTCGACGGCCTCTACCGCGCGAGTTATTCGCCGATGGACCAGCAGCGCGACATCGAGGCCCGCATGGTGCGCGCGCTCGCGCCGCGTTGATGGGGGCCGCCGGCACGGCTTGATCTCCATCAACCCGCTTCTGTCGAATCGCAACCGCGCTGCGCGGCCCTAAACACACGAAATGCAATATGCCTGCGACCCACGTCTCGTTCCGACGTTGTTAGGTGGGTCATCGGCGCGGATGGCGACACCTCTAATGGAGACGCCCGCAACCACCACGGGCATTTAACGGAACGCAAATGGCTCACTACTTCGTCGACAACGCGGCCGAACCGGATGGCGCCCACATGATCCACGCGACGGGCTGCCACAAGCTCCCGACAGACAAGCGCTACCTCGGCAACTTCTACAAAGTGGACGAGGCCTTCCTCGAGGCGCGCAAGGATTTCTGGCAGATCCGCGGCTGCGAAAAGTGCTCGCACGGGGACCTGGCCGCGACGGACACGGTGAAGGCGCTGCGCCTGCCCATGCCCGGTCGCCTCAATTTCACCTAGGAACGGGATCACGATTTACGCTCTCCTGACAGCGGCAATGGATTGCCGCCCCGCGTAACCACTACTCCTTGCGGCGTCATCGCCTGAACGGCGCCGCACAAAGCTCCAAATCGATCTTCAAATCAGGCCGTTGCGGCCGATAGGAAGCATGGGCGGAACACGGTTTCCGCGCGTCGCTTTCGCCATCGGTCGGTCAACATGATTCAAATCATCGGTTCTGTGGTCGTGCTCGGCTGCGTCCTCGGAGGATTCATCCTCGAAGGCGGCCATCTCCTCGCGCTCTGGCACCCGACGGAAATCCTGATCATCGTCGGCTCCGCGCTCGGCGCGTTCATGACGAGCAACCCGCCGAAGGTCTCGAAGCAGGCGTTCGCGCAGGCGCTCGCGATTCCGAAGGGCGCGCACTACGGCAAGGACGACTACGTCCTGCTGCTCAAGCTGATCTACGAAATCCTGATGAAGGTCCGCAAGGAAGGCCTGCTGGCCATCGAAGCGGACCTCGAGAAGCCGGAGGAGAGCAAGCTCTTCCAGCAATACCCGGTGGTGCTGAGCGATCACCACATGATCGTGTTCATCACGGACTGCCTGCGCCTGATGGTCGGCGGCAACCTGGATCCGCACGAGCTCGAGAGCCTGCTCGAATACGAGCTCGAGACGCATCACAAGGAAGCGCATGAACCGGCGCACGCCGTGCAAAAGGTGGCCGACGCGCTGCCGGGCTTCGGCATCGTGGCGGCGGTGCTCGGCATCGTGAACACCATGGGCGCGCTCGAAGGCGCGGACACGGCGACGATCGGTCACAAGGTCGGCGCGGCGCTGGTCGGCACGTTCCTCGGCATTCTCGTGGCGTACGGCTTCATCGGCCCGATCGCGAGCGCGATGGAGCACAAGGCGGCCGAATCGAGCAAGGCGTTCGAGGTCGTGAAGATGGCGCTGGTCGCGAGCGTGCGCGGGTACGCGCCGTCGGTCGCCGTCGAGTTCGCGCGCAAGCTGCTGTACAGCGAGGTGCGCCCGACGTTCGCCGACCTCGAGAACGAGCTCAAGGGCCGTCCGAAGAGCGCCTGATAGAGCATGGCTGCGAATCCGAAAGGCGGTGGCGACGAGAAGGCCGCGCCGCGCCCTATCTACATCAAGCGCGTCAAGAAGGTGGCCGGCGGCCACCACGGCGGCGCGTGGAAGGTGGCGTACGCGGACTTCGTGACCGCGATGATGGCGTTCTTCCTCGTCATGTGGCTGGTCACGGCCGTGTCGAAGGAACAGCGCGCGGCCATCTTCGACTACTTCAAGAACCCCTCGATGGAGCCCGGCAAGAGCGTGAAGCCGGCGCCCGGCCAGATGGGGCCGGGCGGCGCGAGCACGTCCGTCATCAACCTCGGCGGCGGCCTCGATGCGCCGAAGAGCTCGATGAAGAAGACCGACAAGATCGGCGCCACGGTCATGACCGAGCCCGCGAAGCCCATCGATCTGAAGTCCGAGGCCCAGAAGGTCGAGGAGCTGAAGAAGGAGATCGAGAAGAAGCAGCTCGACGCGCTGATGCAGGACCTGAAGGAGGCGATCGCGAAGAGCCAGGCGCTGGAGCCGTTCAAGGACCAGCTGCTGCTCGACATCACACCGGAAGGCCTGCGCATCCAGATCGTCGACGCACAGAACCGGCCGATGTTCGATCTCGGCTCGTCGCACCTGAAGTCGTACACGACGAGCATCCTCAAGGAGGTCACGCAGTACCTGAAGACGGTGCCGAACCGCATCAGCATCACGGGACATACGGACACGACGCCGTACGCGGGTGTCTCCGGCTACACGAACTGGGATCTGTCCACCGACCGCGCCAACGCCGCGCGCCGCGCGATCGAGGGCGCGGGTTACGACACGCTGCAGATCTCGCGCGTGACCGGACTGGGCTCGTCGGTGCTGTTCGACAAGCAGAATCCGCGCAACCCGGTGAACCGGCGCATCAGCATCGTCGTGATGACGCAGGCCGCCGAGGAGCGCGCGCAGCGCATCGACATCCCGACCACGGGCAGCGCCGACGAAGTGGCTAAGGCCGCGGAGGAGGCGTTGCTGGCGGCGGAACACGGCGGCAAGGCGCCGGCCGGCGAGCCGTCGGGCGGCGATGCGCCGGCGCCGAACATCCCGATGCCGTCGCCGACCGGGGCGAGCGCGGGATCGACGGTGGTGGTGCCGGCGGCGGGATCGCCGCCTGCGGCGTCGGCCAACAAGCCTGCAACGGGCGCGACACCGGCACCCGCCAGCAAGCCCGCCACATCAGCCGCGACCCCGCCGCCGAAGCCGGCGGCCGCTCACTAGCTCACGCCCAGGTTCGCGCGCCGGCCAGCGCGCGTTCGGGATATTCCGTCCGCTCCAGGTAGTCCCCGCGCATGATCTTCAGCGCGATGATCTCCTGGTGGATCTCCGCCGATGTGCGGATACCGAGCCGCCTCAGCAGCGGCAGCGACGGGCTCCAGCCGGTCATCGAGTGCTGCAGCAGGAACCCAGCGACAACCACCGGCACCAGCAGGAACCGCCGATCGACCGCGACGCCCAGCGCGATGCCCGCGAGCGACAGCAATCCCGCCTTCGCCTCGAACGTCCGCGACACGTCCCATTCCTTCTCGAGCTCCCGGATCCGCTCGTCGATGAACACGGGATCGACGCCGACGAATCGCGTCACGTCGTGGAGGGTTTTTGCCTGGATGCGCTCGTCGATGGAGCGCGTGGCGGTGGCCAGCACTTCTTGCATGGCCGGCATTGTCGGCGGACGGGACGCGATCGAGTGTCGGTGCGCGCCGCGCGACGCGTAGGAAGATCAGGCGTCGGGCAGGCTGAAGTAGAACGTGGCGCCCTGGTCCTGTTCGCCGTCGACCCAGACCTTGCCCCCGTGGCGTTCGACGATGCGGCGGACGATCGACAATCCCACGCCGGTGCCCTCGAACTGGTCCGCGGTGTGCAGCCGCTGGAACACGCCGAACAGCTTGTTCATGTACTTCATGTTGAAGCCGACGCCGTTGTCCTTCACGAACACGACGAGCGTGGTGCCGTCCATGCGGAAGCCGATCTCGATTCGCGCCTTGGCGCGCTCGCGCGTGAACTTGATGGCATTCGAAATCAGGTTCACGAACACCTGCTGCAACAGGCCGGCGTCGACCTGCCAGGTCGGGAAATCCGCGATCACGAATTCGATGTCGCGGCCGGCACGCTCGTGCGTCATGCCGTCGATCACGCGCTGCGCGAGCTCGCCGAAACGCACGGGCGACTTGTTCAGCGGCTGGCGATTGAGCTGCGCGAGGCGCAGCAGGTCGGTGATCAGGCGGTCCATGTGCGCCGCGCCGGCGGTCACGTTCTGCAGCAGCCGCTTGCCTTCGTCGTTCAGCTGCGCGGCGTGTTCGTTGAGCATCGACTGCGTGAAGAACGACACGGCGCGCAGCGGCGCCCGCAGGTCGTGCGAAACCGAATACGAAAACGCTTCGAGCTCGCGGTTGGCGATCTTGAGCTCCTCGGTGCGCTCGCGGACGCTCTCCTCGAGCCGCTTCTTCTCGATGCGCAGCTGGCGCACGGCGAGCGCGCGTTCGAGCACGGGCAGGGTGGTGGCGAGCTTGATCGGCTTCTGGATGTAATCGAGCGCGCCGGCCTTCATCGCCGCGATAGCGGTATCAAGCGCGCCATGGCCCGTCATGATGACCGCGACCAGCGTCGGGTCGATCAGCTGCGCGGACTTCATCAGGTCGATGCCGTTGGTGCCGGGCATCTGCAGGTCCGCCAGCAGCAGGTCGAAGCTGCGCTCGCGCATCGCGGCCAGCGCCTCGGCGGGCGAGGTGAAGCCGTATGTCTGATATCCCTCGTATTCCAGCGTGTCGCACAGCGCGCGCATCGACGCGGGCTCGTCGTCGACGATGAGGAGGCTCAGCTTGTGATCGGTTTGCGGGGCGATGTTCGAGCTCACGACGAGGACCTGCGTTCTGTAGGAGAACCCCCGGCTGTTGACAGGGGCGTAGTTTCAGCCTTATCGGCGGCAATGCCTAATTCCTAAGGAATTCTCTCAGCAGGTCCCTGTAAGATTTTTCCCACACCTAAGAGTCCGGAAAAAAGCAACCCTTACGCCTATCTACTTAGTAGGCTGCCTTTCCTGTATGCGAGTTGCATCACAGGCTGGATGGTCGGGCTGGATTAACTTGCATCTATCTGCGGTGGACGGGGGAAGCTGTGCCATCGCGATGTACGCAAGGAAGCGCGGTTCGGTCAGGCGCATAGGGTTGCGCAGGGCTAACTAGTCGCGGGGAACGTGTGATGCAACCAGTCCGACTGGTGATGGTCGAAGACATGCCGATGGAAGCGGAGATCGCGGTCCGTCAGCTCGAGTCCGGTGGATTCTCGTGTAATTGGAAGCGCGTCGACTCCGAGGACGTGCTGCGCCGCGCGCTCGTCGAGAACAAGCCCGACCTCATCCTCTCCGATTTCACGCTGCCCGGGTTCGACGGCCTGTCGGCGCTGGAAATCGCCCGGGAAGTCGCCCCGGATACGCCATTCATCTTCCTCTCCGGCACGATCGGCGAGGAACGCGCCATCGACGCGCTGCAACGCGGCGCCTACGACTACGTGCTGAAGACGAACATGGCGCGCCTCGTGCCCGCGGTGCGCCGCGCGCTCGACGATGCCGCCAGCCGCCGCAACCAGCGCGCGCTCGAACAGCAGCTGCGCGACATCGTCGTCACCTCCCAGGACTGGATGTGGGAGCACGACCGCGACGGCAAGTTCACGTTCTGCAGCGACTCGGTGCGCAACATCCTCGGTTACGAACCGGAGGAGATGCTCGGCACGAACGCCTCGCAGTACGTGCACTCGGAAGATCTCGCCGCGCTCGATTTCGCGATGCATACGCTGGGCCCGAACCAGCGCACGGCCAACAACCTCGCGGCGCGCTGGCGCCATCGCAACGGCAGCTATCGTTGGCTCGAACGCAACATGCTTGTGCTGCTCGGCGACAACGGCCAGGTGGTCGGCTTCCGCGGCAGCGAGCGCGACTTCACCGAGCGCCGCCGCCAGGAAAAACACATCAGCCGCCTGACCCGCGTCCTCAAGATGCTGTCCGGCGTGAACAGCGCGATGGTGCGCATCCGCCAGCGCCGCGAGATCCTCGTCGAGGCCTGCCGCCTCGCGACCTCGGTCGGCGGTTACGCCAGCGCGCTGGTCGCGCTGAACGAACCCGGCACCCGCACGGCCCGGCCGACGGCCTGGTCCGGCAGCGTCGACAACCAGGCGCTGCAGCAGCTCACCTTCAGCATCGCCGACACGCCCGAGGACGACACGAGCGTCATCGGCCGCGTGCTGCGCACCGGCGCCTCGCTGATCTGCAACGACCTGCAGACGCTGGACATGCCGCTGGCCGCGCGCGCGCCGCTGATGGACTCCGGCTTCCGCAGCGTCGTCGCCTATCCACTGCTCGTCGATCGCACGCCGGTCGGCGCGCTGATGCTGACGTCGTACGACACCGGCGCGGTCGGCGACGAGGAATCGCGCATGTTGCGCGAGCTGGTCGCGAACCTGTCGTTCGCGCTGCAGTACCTCAGCAAGGAAGACGAAGTCCGCTTCCTCTCGTATTTCGATCCGCTGACCAGCCTCGCCAAGCGCGGCCTGTTCTGCGAGCGCCTGGT
>DATJTW010000002.1:0-3067 GCA_035502995.1 Steroidobacteraceae bacterium
GTGTCAGAGAGGGAAAACAGGCATAACTCTTGCGCGCCACGGCGCGACGTGTCGCCGACTGCGCGGAAAGTTATGCCTGTTTTCCCTCTCTGACACCACCTCATGACCGCCCGCATCATCGACGGCAAGGCCGTCGCCGCGAAGCTGCGCGGTGAATACCGCGCGCGCATCTCTGCGCTGGTCGCGTCGCGCGGCCGGCCGCCCGGCCTCACGGTGATCCTCGTCGGCCAGGATCCGGCCTCGCAGGTCTACGTGCGCAACAAGATCCGCGACTGCGCCGAGGTCGGCATCCGCTCCGAGCTCATCGAACTACCCGCCGCCGTCGCCGAGGCCGAGCTGCTGGCGCGCATCGACGCGCTGAACGCCGACGACGACGTGCACGGCATCCTGATCCAGTTGCCGCTGCCGCCGCACGTCGCGATCCGAAAGGTGCTCGAACGCATCTCGGTGGACAAGGACGTCGACGGCTTCCACCTCTACAACGTCGGCGGGCTCGTCACCGGTCACCAGGTGTTCCCGCCGTGCACGCCGTACGGCGTCCAGAAGCTGCTCGAGCACGAGAAGATAGAGCTCGACGGCCGCAACGTCGTCGTGGTCGGCGCCAGCAACATCGTCGGCAAGCCCACGGCGATGATGCTGATGCAGCAGGACGCGACGGTCTCCATCTGTCACAAGAAGACGCGCGACCTCGGGCAGTACACGTTGCTGGCCGACATCCTCGTCGTCGCGGCCGGCGTGCCCGGGCTGATCATTCCGCAGATGGTGCGCACGGGAGCCGTGGTCATCGACGTGGGCATCAACCGGTTGCCCGACGGGCGCATCGTCGGCGACGTGGATTTCGAGGGCGTGCGGCGCAAGGCGTCGTTCATCTCGCCCGTGCCGGGCGGCGTCGGGCCGATGACGCGCGCGATGCTGTTGCATAACACGCTGGTGTCCGCCGAACGCCTCCTCCCACCGTCATCAGACCTTCACCCGTCGCCGGTGCATTCCCGGGATTCGCGCGCCACGCGCGAACAAAATGACTGCACGTCAACGGTGCGGCGCGAATAAGAACATGCACTTACGCCATTTCCGCCCGTGGCACAGCGCTTGCTTTACTCCCGGCATCGCAGCTTTGTCGCTGAGTTTCGGGTGATCCAATGGAATGCGTACTCCCTCGCTGAAGGCCATCAAGACCTTTCAGATCGCCGCCAAACATTCGAGCTTCGCCGTCGCCGCTGATGAACTGTGCATCACGCCGTCGGCGGTCAGCCACCAGATCAAGACGCTGGAAACGCAGCTGGGCCTGCCGCTGTTTTCGCGTAGCGCTCGAGCCCTCGCGCTCACCGACGCCGGTGCGCGTTACCTCGAGCAGATAGACGATCTGTTCGTGCGGCTGGATTCCGTCACCGAGCAGCTGCGCGCGCGGTTCGGCCGCAGCAGCGTGCGCCTGCACGTGCCTGCCTACTTCGCCAGCGAGATGCTGCTGCCGCGGCTGTCCGAGTTCTCGACGCTGCACGGCGGCATCGACCTGCGCATCGACACGTCGGGCGGCCATGGCCGCACGCACGCCGCCGAGGCCGACATCTCCGTCGTCGTCGGCAGCGGGCCGTGGAACGGCCTGGTCGCGCACCCGCTGTTCGCGCAGACGATGGTGCCCGCGTGCTCGCCGGAGCTGCTGGCCGAGAAACCCGTGCGCGACTACGAGGATCTCAACTCGCACACGCTGCTCGTGCACGAGGCGCGCCGCGAGGACTGGGATCGCTGGGCGAGCGCCGTCGGCATGAAAGAGCTGCGCCCCGCGCAGATCGTGCGCATCGATTCGATGTCCGCGGCCACGCGCGCCGCGGAGAAGAAGATAGGCATCGCGCTGCTGCCCGCCGAGCTGTCGCGCCGCAAGTTCGCGCAGGGCCGCCTCGTACGCGTGTTCGATGAAGAACTCGTTACCGAGGAGAACTACACGCTGCTCGTGCGCAATGAAGATGAAAACCGTGACGACATTCGCGCTTTGAGCGCGTGGCTGATCGAGGCTTGCCGCACGGCTGAGGAAAACTGACGCATGCGCCGAATCTTCTCGTTTGTTGTGGCGGGCGCGTGCAAGTAGTTTGACGATCGTGGCTTCCAAACTTGTCAGGAGTGAAAACATGATCAGTCTGAACAAAAAGTATCTCGTCCTCGCCGGCATGATCGCCTTCGCGGCGAATGCCAACGCCGGTGCCGGCGCCGTGACGCCCGCGCTCGCCGCGTGCAGCAAGGCGCTCATCGAAACGATCGCGAGCTCGGAAAAGCTGCCGACCTACACGGTCAAGGCGCCGAGCCTGTTCGTGTCCGACATGGTCGACCCGCATTCCTTCACGGTGCTGGCGCACAGCACGAAGACGAAGGAACTGCTCGCGAAGGCCTCGTGCCGCGCGACGCCGGCCGGCGAGATCGTCTCGTTCAAGTCGATTCCCGTGAAGAGCTGAGGGCGACGCCCAGGAGCTAACTATCGAGGATGTCCAGAAACGGCGAGGCGCGGACACCGGGACCTGCATCCCCCCTCTAGCGGGAACCGGTGTCCGCCTCTCGACCCGAAGGCTCCTCGGGGCGTGTACGATCCGCGGGTGCCCCACACCCGCCGTCTCCTTTTATTGTGTGTCTCCGCCGGCGCCGGCCACGTCCGCGCCGCCCAGGCTCTCGAAGCCGCCGCCCCGGCGGCCAACCCGCCGTTCGCGGCCACCCATCTCGATCTGCTGACGCTGGTCCCGAAGGAGTTCAGGAAACTCTACGGCGAGCAGTACATAAAGCTGGTCGAGAAGCTGCCGCAGCTCTGGTCGTATCTCTACGCGAAGACCGACCGTCCCTCGCGTGACTCGCTGGTCGGCAAGCTCAAGCGCGCCGCCGAGAAGCTGAACACGCGCAAGCTGTTCGCCGAGATCGAGCGGCTCGCGCCCGACGCCATCCTCTGCACGCATTTCCTGCCGGCCGAACTGCTGAGCCGCGCCCGCGCGAAGGGCCGAGAACTGCCGCCGGTGTGGGTCCAGGTGACGGACTTCGACGTCCATGCGCTGTGGGGTGCACCCGCACGTGGATCGTTACTGCGTGGCGA
>DATJTW010000003.1:0-84227 GCA_035502995.1 Steroidobacteraceae bacterium
TGCTCTTTGCGGCCGCGCTGGATTTCGAATCTTGAACGATGGCGACCAAATCGCTGATTCGAGTTTGCACCTCACACTGACTGTTCATCTTGGCGTCTCCAGATAAATCGAAATCCCTGAAACGGCATCAATCCGTCTTCGGTCCAGTAGCGTATTCGCGCGGCGTTTTTCACCTTTGGGTCGCGCTCAACGTGATGCGGGCCAATCCGCTCGATCTCAAACTTGACGTCGGAAACCTCGGAACGGCAATCCAGCGTCATGCCTTCGGTGGGGCAATAGTTGACGAGAACGACAGAACCGCTTGCGTCGATCGGTTCTTCAGCCGTGACGCTAACAAGCATTTTCTTGCGTGCAGGCAGCTCTACGTCAAGTTGAAGCCCAAGCTCGCTTACCGCCTTGAGTAACTCAAGATCCTGCTTCACTCCATCGACGCAAGCCTCGAGAATCTCGCCCTTACCGGCCTTCTCGAAGGGGTACTTGATCTTCCAATCCAGCCGCTCGCCAAAGTTTTCGATTTCGAAAGAGAATTTCACGGAGAGTGTCAAGCCACCGCCAATCTTCCGACTTCCTTGTATTGCGATCTCGTACGAGACGTCTCTCTTGACGACTTCCCGACTGAGAGATTGTTCGATCGTGGCACTAACTCGGATCGGAAATTTCCACAGGCGGCGCGAGGTTCCATGTGAACGAAAAATGGGGAAAGCAGGGCCGCTGGTGCGCACGCGTTGAATCTCGCTTCTGACGTCGATCTGACGATTGCACGGCAAGTCTACGATTCGAACCGTCGGTCTGCGGTCTCGGACATCGATCAATAGCTGACGAACTCCCGGCACAACGCCTTCCGTCGCCTGCCCACCAACGGTGGAACCTCCCACCACCAACATCTCACGTTCCCGCAACAGGACTGGCTGCACGTAAGAGGTGTGCTTATGCCCCGTCAGGGCGATGTCGAATTCGTAGTCGCCCAGTAGATTCAACAAACGTGCCGCGTCATTCATGATGTCGAACGGCTTGTGTTCAGTTTGTTGCGCCTCGAATGGGGTGATGTGGTGATGGAGAATCGCCACTTTTACTAGATCCGGCCAGCAGTCTTTGTGCTCCTCACGCGTCCGGTCGAGAACCTTCCGCAAGGAATCGAGCTGCGAGAGAGTTATCTGGCAGATATCCAAAAGCCTTCTTCTGCCGGCTGTTTCGACAACCGAATCGAAACTGCTGCACCAATCGGTCGGCAGCTGAGTACCCGGATTGGAACGATAAACTTCTCGGAGCCTCTTGAGCTCTTCGAAAGCGGGATGAATCTCGGGGTCGCGTTCGCCGCAACGAACAGCGGAGTTTATGCACATCACGAGCAGTCGCTTGGTCGGATCAACAAAAATGGGATCACTTCCATGAAAGGTGAGCTTTCGCATGCTCGACTGCGCAACGGATTCCACGGGAAATAGACACGTGGTTGCGCAGGCTTCCTTGCTGAGTTCGGCGAATCCCCTGAATTTCTGTTCGAAGTACCCCGTCGACTTGGGGTCCAGATCCCATGCCACATCGTGGTTTCCCGGGACGAGGCAGATTGCCGCTTTCGTCCCAACAAGCTTTTGAAGTACAGGCAGTGCTTCTGCACGAAAATCGTGCAGGCCGCGAGTCTCCCCACGTGTTGTGATGTCGCCTGATATCGCGATGGCATCAAACGGTGCGGCATGGTCGAGTGATTCGAGCAAGCCTGCGAGTATTTCGAAAGGGGTTTCACAATAGGTCTGAAAATTGCCGATCTTGGAATCGACAAGCTGCTTGCCGGAGGCGTAGTGCAGATCAGTTAGGTGCAGTAGCGAGATTTCATTGGCAGCCATCTAGTTTGTTCTCGTTGGTGTGCCCTGTTCGAATCTATTCTTTCGCGAAAAATATTGAAACAGCTAGTGAGCTGCGGCATTGCACAAGTCAAGAGTGGCTCGCTCGACATTGTTTGTCGGCCCGCTGGGCTGGCTGCAAGAGATTGAGCCGTTGATGTTGCAAGAAGCGGTCTGTTCTGACACGTCCGCCCGATGCCGCCGACACCGGCGGGCAAAGTCCGATGCAACACTGCCGGTTCGATGCCGGACCTCAACTCGACACTGCTGGGCGTGGCCCTGCGCACCTGGCTCACCGGCGGCGCCATCGTGCTTCTCGTCGCCATCGCCCATCTCGCCCTCGGCTGGTGGGCGCGGCGCCGCGTGCGCACGCACCAGGACAAACCGCTCGACCCCGGTGAGTCGCTGAAGGCGCGCTACTGGATCGCGCGCGGCCCGCGCGATGCGGTGCCGCCGATCGCGTTCCTGCTGTGGCTGCACGGCCTGTTCTACGCGGTCACGATGCTGCTTGCGGACTGGCCGGATGCGTCGTGGTTGCCGCGGACGCTCGCCATCCTCGGCTTCCTGCGCGGCCTCGGCACCTTGCTAGGGCTCGCCTGGCTGCTCGCCCGCATCGCTCGCACGATCGAAGCGGTGCTGAAATCCTTCGCCTCGCGCACCGAGGCCGGCTGGGACGACGTGTTGTTGCCCTTCGCCGGCAAGGCGCTGCGGCTGATCCTGCCGTTGATCGCCCTGATCCTCGGCACGCCGGCGCTCGAGGTCTCGGCCGAGGCGAAGCAGGTGATCCAGAACGCCATCAGCTTGTTGCTGATCGGCTCGATCGCCGTGATCCTCATCCAGTTCGTCAACGCGATGTCCGACCTGCTGCTGCGTCGCTATCGCATCGACGTTGCGGACAACCGCCGCGCGCGTGGCGTGTACACGCAGGTGACGGTGCTGAAGAAGATCGTCATCTCGATCATCACGCTGTTCGCGATCGCCTCGATGCTCATGGTGTTCAACTCGGTGCGGCAGTTCGGCACCGCGATGATCGCGTCGGCCGGTGTCGCCGGCATCGTCATCGGTTTCGCGGCGCAGAAGAGCCTGGGCACGTTGCTCGCCGGCATCCAGATCGCGTTGACGCAGCCGATCCGCATCGACGACGTCGTCATCGTCGAGAGCGAGTGGGGCCGCATCGAGGAGGTGACGTTGACGTACGTCGTCGTGCGCCTCTGGGACCTGCGGCGGCTCGTGGTGCCCATCACCTATTTCATCGAGAAGCCGTTCCAGAACTGGACGCGCACGTCGGCGGACATCCTCGGCACGGTATTCCTGCAGGTGGACTATGGCGTGCCGGTGGATGCGATCCGCGCCGAGCTGACGCGCATCCTCGGCGAGTCGAAACTCTGGGACCGGAAGGTCAACGTCCTGCAGGTGACCGAGGCGAAGGAGCGCACGCTCGAACTGCGCGCGCTGATGAGCTCGGCGGATGCGGGGCAGTCGTTCGACCTGCGCTGCGAGGTGCGGGAGAAGCTGGTGAAGTTCGTCACGACCAACTACCCGGACAGCCTGCCGCGGCTGCGGGCGCGCGTGGAGACGAGCGTCAGCGCTCCGACAGCCTGATCGCGTACAACGCCGCGCCGACGTGCGGCTCGTGCTTCGGCTGCCGCAGGTCGAAAACATCGCCCAGTGCCGCGCGAAACGGCTGCAATAACATCTCGCCCGCACCGAAGGCGCCACCGGAATACGACAGCGCGGCGATCTCGCCGTCGTCGAATCCCAGCGTGCGCCGCAACGCCAATGCGAGCTGCCCCAGCTCCAGTCCCGCGCGCGTGAAAATCCCGCGCGCCGCCTCATCCCCCATCTCCGCTGCCTCGCCGACCAGCGGCGACAGCTGCGCCAGCTCGCCTCGCGTGCGTGCATTCGGTCCATATACGTGCGCGCAGAGATCCAGATCGCTGCGCAGGTTCAACGCCTCGTTGATCAGCCGGTGCAGCGGGCCTTTCGGCAGCCGCCCGTCGCTCATGCGCGAATATGCATTCAACCCCTGCATCGCGATCCAGTACGCCGAGCCTTCGTCCGAAAACGCTTCGCCCCAGCCGCCGACACGCGCGCCCACGCCGCGCCGCTGGCCATAACCGATGGAGCCGGTGCCCGCGACGATGTTGATGCCGTCCTCCGCGCCCAACGACCCGGCCCAGCCGCAGACCATGTCGTTGTCGACCGTGAAACGATCGTGCCCGAGGATGTGCCGCGGCAACGAATCGAGCGCGGGCGTGATGACGCTGTCCTCGCCATACGCGGGCAGGCCGAAGAACGCGTGCGCGATCGCGCTCGGCTCCGCACCGGCGCCGGCCAGCACCTTCGCGACGCCGTTGCGCAGCACCTCGCGCACGCCTTCGATGCCGACGTCCGGGTGGTAGCTGGTCGACAACGTGGCGTCGGCGACCAGCGTGCGCCGCTCGTCGAGCAGCGCGAACCGCGTCTTGGTGCCGCCACCGTCGACGCCGAGGAAATAGCGCGCGACATCGCCCATCTACTTGACGAGCGGGTAGAGGCGGACGCCCTGCACGACGCGGTTCACGGTACCTTCCTTGTTCGGGTTGTCGGGAGACAGCCCGAGCGTACGCGACTGGTGGAACGCGTACAGCTGCGCGATCGCGATGTACGGCCACAGCAGCTCGACGTCGGCCGCCTCGGCCATGCCCGGCACCTGCAGCGTGTCCTTCACCAGCTCGTTCCGCGGCCGCGTGGTGACCTCGATGACGCGCCGCGCCCGGCCGTCGCGATGCAGCTCGTCGACGAGGTCGTGGTCGTACTTGCGCGTCAGCGGGTCGTTGGACACGAACACGATGACCAGCGTGCGGTCGTTGACGAACGTCTTCGGGCCGTGGCGGAACCCCAGCGGCGAATCGAAACACGTGACGACCGCGCCGTTGGTCAGCTCGCCGAGCTTCAGCGTCGCCTCGCGGGCGAGATTCTGGAACGGGCCGCTGCCGAGATAGACGACACGCTCGAAGCCGCCCTGCGCGAGCTCCTGCAGCGTGCGCGTCTCCTGGATCACGCGGCGCATCGCCTGGGCGATCGCGCCGACGCGGCCGTCGTACGCGCCCGGCTTGCTGAACGCGACCAGCGTCGCGTACATCATGCAGCTGAAGCTCGACGTCATCGCGAAGCTCACGTCGTGCGTCTCTTCCGGCAACAGCAGCGTCTGCGCCTGCCTGACCTCGGCGCGGTTCAGCGCGCCTGCGCCATTGCAGGTGACCACGAGGTGGCGCACGTCGCGCACCAGCGATTCCGCCAGCGTCACGGCCTGCAGGCTCTCGGGGCTGTTGCCGCTGCGCCCGAACGAAACCAGCAGCAGCGGCTGGTCGCCATGCAGGTAGAGCTGCGGATTGCTGACGATGTCCGTGGTCGGCACGGCGTCGACGCGCGCCGCGAGCTGCGCATCGAGGATGCCGGCGATGCACGCGCCGATATACGCCGACGTGCCGGCGCCGGTCAGGATCACGCGTGCCAGCGGGTTGTCGGCGACGGGCGCGATGAACGCGCGCAGCTCCGCGTGCACGCCGGCCAGGATCGCGTGCGTCCGCTGCAGCATCTGCGGCTGCTGCTCGATCTCGCGCGCGGTCCACAAGGCGCCCGAGGCAGACAGTTCCTCCGCGCGCAGCCCGAGATGAGATGAAAGAAGTTCAGTGGGTGTGGCAGGCATGATGGTAGTCGTCGAGGACGGCGCTCACGTGCGCCATGGAAAGGGACAGCGGGTCGCGCGTCGCGGCGCCGTCGCGCACCGCATGCAGCGCGGTCGGCAGATGCTGGCTGAGCAGCGGGATCGGCGGCGGGTTCGCGCGCAAGTTGTCGAACAGGCGCACACGCGCTTTCTCGATGACGGCGTCCGGCCAGTAGTACCGCACACGGTCGCTCAGCGAGTACTGCAGGTCGACGGTCAGCGGCTTGCCGTTGCCGTGGTAGTACTTCTCCCAGTACTTCGGCTGGTCGCGCATGCGCTCGAGCACGGTATCGCGCAGGTGCGCCTGCTGGTGCTCGGGCGTGATCTCCTGGTCGATCGCGTCGAGCGCCCACAACGCCTCGCGCATCGCGAACGTCAGCCCGGGGCCGACTTTCAGGATCGCGAAGTGGTCCTGCACCAGCGCGCGCAACGCGTCGCGGGTCTGGTAGTCGGTCGAGTGCGCTTCGTAGACCATGTTGGGCACCGCGGTGATCGCGTCGCTCAGCGAGCGCGCCTTCGGCGGACCATAGTCGATCACGTTGTGATGATCGAACTCCACGCCCGGCTGCACCACGGACGCGATGACGCGGCTCCAGGCATCGCCCAGCCCGGCCGAAACAAAAGCCTGGCGATGCGCCTCGATCGTGGCCAGCGCGGCTTGGGGGGAGGTCACCGCGAGACCCTCGATCGATTCGGTCGCACCACCAGGAACGGGAACTTCCGTGCCGATCACGTAGACCGGCTTCTGCGAATCGTTGGCCGATGCGGCGGCGAGTTCGGCGGCCTTGGCCAGCCGCACCGCGCGCTTCACGATCTCGGCCTCGGGCAGCGGCACCGGGTCGCCCTGGCAGGACATTGAGCAGTCGAGATGGATCTTGCGGAAGCCGGCGGCCACATACGCCGCGACCATGACTTCGGCCTTGTCCATCGCCGCGGCCGCGGGTAGATGGGTCCACGGATTCGGGCCGAGGTGATCGCCGCCCAGCGCGATGCGCGCGGCGTCGAAGCCGACCTTGTCGGCGATGCCGTGCACGAACGCCACGAAGTCGACCGGCGTCATGCCGGTGTAGCCGCCGTCCTGGTTCACCTGGTTGCAGGTGGCCTCGAACAGCACGAGGTCGTCGCCGTGCGTCGATGCGTGCCGCAGCGAAGCCTCGAGCACGATCGGATGTGCGCAGCAGATCGACGTGACGCCGACGGCGTCGCCGCGCTTGTGCCGCGTGATCAACTCGCGCAGCGCGTTCATGCGCCGGCCTCGCTACTGCCGCCCTCGGGCTGCGGCTCGAGCACCAGCAGCAGCGAGGCGACCAGCGCCAGCGCCAGGCCGACGATCTTCAGCGGGCCCGGCACCGCACCCGCGAAGGCGAGGGCCAGCACGGCCGTGATCAGCGGCGCGCCGGCGTTCGTCAGCGGCGCCACGACCATCGCCTTGCCGTAGCGGAACGCGTACACCAGCGTCAGCGCGCCGATGGCGTTCAGGATCTGGATGCCCGCGGTCATCCACGGGCCGTCCCAGTTCATGTTCACGGGCTGGCTGAAATCCGTCATGGCCCACGCGACCGGCGCCAGCACGAGGCCGCCGATCATCATGTAGAAGAAGATGCTCTCGGCGCTGACCGTGTTGTTGGCCAGCTTCATGAAGTACGCCTGCACGCCCCAGGCCGCCATGATCAGCAGCGCGAGCGCGAACCACCCGAGGCCATTCGCATTGCCCTTGCCGAACGACAGATCGAACAGCGGCAACGACACCAGCGCCAGCACGATGCCCAACGCGCCCAGCTTGCCGGTGCGCTCGCGCAGCAGCAGGAACGACAGCGCGATCGTGATCGCCGGCGACAGCGAGATGATCGGGAAAATGAAGTAGGCAGGGCCGATGGTCAGCGCCTTGAACAGCAGCATCTGGCCGCCGGCGCCCAACAGGCCAATGGTCATGCCGTAACCGATGGCGCGAGGCGACGCGTCGAGCTTCCAGCCGGTCTTCGCCAGCACCCACAGCGCCGGCGGGATCATCGTCAGCGCCCACACGCAGTAGACCAGCGTGTCGGGGAATCCGTGCTGCGAGGACAGACCGGCCAGCGCGCCCCAGACACCCCACAGGACCACGGTCACCAGCGCGTAGACGACCCAGCTCGCTCGCTGCGAACCCGTCATGCGCGTTCCGCCCGCACCAGCAGGAACCGCTCGAACTTCGCGGTCAGCGTCGCGGCGGCTGCGTCGACCGTGCCGAGGTCCTTCTCGTTGAAGAGATCGCGCACGCGCCAGCGGCCGGTGCCGAGTCCGCGCAACGGAATGGGGCCGTTCCAGGTGTCGGCGTAGAACGCGTAGTACATCGCGCCGTCCTTCGCGATCGCGTGGCCTTCGGGCTTGTCGAAGCCGAGGTCGTACAACGCGCCGAGATACTCGCCCTTCGGCAGCATGTGGGTCTTGTAAATGGACACCCACTTGCGCCACAGCGCCTCTTTCGCCGGCGTCAGCAGATAGCCACCCGGCGGCAGTTTCTCGACCGGCTTGTCCGTATCCTTCGGCCACGTGAACTTCGTCGAGATGACGGCGCCGATGCCCACCGACGACGCGAAATCGTCGCCGTGATCGGAGAGCTCGACGTGATCGCCGGCCAGGCTGCTGCCCGCGCCGGCGATCGCCTTGTACGACTTGCCCTTGCTGCGCACCTGCCACGACGTCAGCGGATCCGACGTCGGGTACTGGTCCGTCGCCGGCAGGTTGTGGAAGTTGAACACCGTGCCGCAGGGGCACAGCTCGACCACGGCCTCGGGATTCGCCTCGCGCGCGGCGCGATGCACCGCCAGCCAGAAATCGCCCAGCTTCTCCACCGACTCGGTGGGATGCGCATGGTTGTGCGCCTTGTTGTAGCAGGGCGCCACGGAATTCAGGTGCTGGCCGTCGAGCTTCAGGCCCTCGAAGCCCCAGTCGCCGATGATCTTCTTCGTCAGCGCGACGTAGTAGTCGATGGTGGGTTGATAGGCGGGGCACTGCGTCAGCGCGTTCCACCAGCTCACTTTCTGGAACGAGCCGTATTCGTCGAGCAGCAGCATGTCGGCGTGGTCGTGCAGCACGTCGCTGCCCGGATCCGCGGCCAGCGGCGCGATCCACAGGCGCGGCTTCATGCCGGCGGCGCGGATCTGGCGCACGAACGCGCGCATGTCCTCGTCGCCGCGCGGGAACTTGCGCGTGTCGAGGCGCCAGTCGCCCTCGTTGTTCTGCCAGCCGTCGTCGAGCACGGCCCAGCCGAAGCCGAGGTCCTTCGCCTTCGGCAACGTGCCGACGATCTGCTCGACGGTGAACTCGCGCTCGTATCCCCAGGCACACCACACCGGCGCGAACGCGGACTCCGGCGGCTTCGGCGCGGATACGCCTTCGGCGGCGAGGAATTTCCGGTACTGCGTCAGCGGCGCGAAGTGGTCGCCGGTGTGCGCGAGGATGAACGTGCGGTCGGTGGAGAGCGTGGCGCCCGGTGCCAGGGTCGTCGCATCCGCGCTCTCGATGGCGATGCTCGCGCCCGTCGCGGTCTTGCGGACGGGCAGGTCGAGCAGGCGCGGCTTCGGTTCGAGATGGCCGACGGCGAGCCCGGCGGTCCTGCTCCAGATGTTGGCCATCGGGATGCCGCCGCCGTAGTCGGAGGCAGCCATGCTCAGGGTGTTGCGCTGGTCGAAGCCGGCCTTCAGTGGCTGGATCCAGTCGCGGCGGTCCTCGTGCGTGGCGCCGGAAAAGCTCCAGAAGCCGCCGGGGACGTCCGCGATCTCGTGCGCGGCATTGCGCCAGCCGGTCAGCGCCAGCGGCGCGGCGCCACCGTTTCGATAGTGGACCGTGAGCACGGCCAGACCGGGCAATTGCTCATAGAAGGTCACGTCGACGGTCTTTTCGATCCCTTCCTTCGACACGCCGGTGATCACGTGGCGACGGCCCGCGCCGTGGCGCGGATCCGTGAAGTCCTCGTGCGTGAGCTTGCCGAGCGTGAAGGTGTCGATCGCGCTTTTCCCGGTCAGCAGGACTTCGCTGGGCTGGAAAGCAGTCAGTGCGCGGCCGCGGAACAACACCTGCGTGCGCATCCGGCCGTCGAACATCAGGGCGAGAACGCCGTCTCTTGCCTGGTTGTCGATACCCAGCGCGCCCGGGGCCACGGCGCCGAGTGCGCGCTCCGCCCAAGGAAACGAGGCCAAAGCGAAACCCCCGGAAAGAAGTTTCAGCGCGTTTCGACGTCCGGCGACGGGCATGGAAGGGGCTCCCGGGTGAACTGCGCTGCATTCTGGGTCAGGGTCCGGGTTGATGCAATACTTTTGTTGCGATATGTTCCCTGTAAGTTTCGTTATATAGCAGGCTGCCCATGATGTCTTTGCTCCGCTGCTCGCTCGCCGCGGCCGTTGCGCTGCTCACCGCCTGCACGTCGGCGCCGCCCGCCGCGTCTCACTACTCGATGGACGACTTCGCCCGCGTGCGCAAATTCGACGCGCACGTGCACATGAACGTGCCGGGCGCGGACTTCCTCGAGATCGTGCGCGCCGACAACTTCGAGGTGATGTCGATCAACGTCGACTATCCCGATTTCCCGAAGCTCGCCGACCAGAAGGCCGCGGCGCTGACACAGCTGAAAGCCGATCCGGCGCGCGTGCACTGGGCAACGACGTTCTCGATGCAGGGCTTCGGCAACGCGGGCTGGGCCGCGCAGGTCGGCGCCGGCCTCGACGCCGACGCGAAGCAGGGCGCGAAGGCCGTGAAGATCTGGAAGAACGTCGGCATGTCCGAGCGGAATGCGCGCGGCGAGCTGATCCGCATCGACGACCCGGCGATCTCGCCGGTCGCCGACCGCGTGCAGGCGCTCGGCCTCACGCTGATCGCGCACCAGGGCGAGCCGCACAACTGCTGGCTGCCGCTCGACCAGATGACCACCGACAACGACCGCGAATACTTCGCGAATCATCCGCAGTACCACATGTACCTGCATCCCGAGATGCCGGGCTACGAGGACCAGATGCAGCACCGCGATGCGTTCGTCGCCGCGCATCCGCAGCTGCATTTCGTCGGCGCGCACCTCGCGAGCCTCGAATACGACGTGGACCGCATCGCCGCGTTCCTCGACCGCTTCCCGAATGCGAACGTCGACATGGCGGCGCGCATGAGCCAGGTGCAGTACCAGTCCGTGCGCGACTTCGACAAGGTGCGCGCGTTCTTCATCAAGTACCAGGACCGGCTGCTGTACGGCACGGATCTCACGCTGAACCCCGGCGACGATCCGGCGGAATTCAAGCGCGAAGCGCATGGTTTCTGGACGCGCGACTGGCGTTATCTCGCCACGGACGAGAGCCAGCGCGTCGAGATCATCAAGGCCGACGTGAAAGGACTGGCGCTGCCGCGCGCCGTCATCGACAAGATCTACTACGCGAACTCGAAGCGTGCGTTCCGCCTCTGACGGCGGCGCTGCGAGCTAGGCGAGCTGCACGTCCACGGCGAGCGCCTGGATCGCCGCGACGACCTCGTCGGGCGCGTCCTTGTCCGTGATCAGCGTATCGAGCTCGGCCACCGCGATGATCCGGTGTAGGCAGACCTTGCCGAACTTCGAGCTGTCGGTGATCGCGATGACGGAGCCGGCGTTCTCGACCATCTTGCGGTTCAGCAGCGCCTCGGGCTCGAAGTGCGTGGTGATGCCGCGCTCGAGATCGAAGCCGTCGACGCCGAGGAACAGCTTGTCGACGTGCAGCGCGTTCAGCGCCTCGACCGTCAAACCACCGTAGAACGACATGCTCTTGCGGCGCAGCTCGCCGCCCAGCATCACGAGGTTGATGTTGCTCTTGGGCGCGAGCGAGGAGAGCACGCCGAAGTCGTTCGTGACCACGGTGACTTCGACGTTCGGCAGCGCCTCGGCGAGCTGGATGCCGGTGGTGCCCGAGTCGATGACGATCGTGTCGCCGGCCTTCACCAGCGCGGCTGCGCGCTGGCCGATGCGGCGCTTCTCCTCGAGATGCGACGTGCGCTTCGCTTCGTACGGCGTCTCGGCCGCCGGACCGCCGACGATCTTGCTGTCGATCGCACCGCCGTAGGCGCGCGCCATCACGCCGCGCTCCGTCAGGTAGCGCAGGTCCTTGCGCACCGTCTGCATGCTGACGCCGAACCGTTTCGCCAGCGAAGTCACCTGGACGCTGCCGTGCTGACGGACGAGCTCACTGATCTGCAGGCGGCGCTGGCTGGTATCGCGGGTCACGGCGGGCATGGGTTCTCCTTTGAAAACAAGCATGCAGGATTTCGTTTAATTTCGCTATTGATGCCAAACGAAACTTGGACTAGGCTTTGTTTCGTTTAGTTGCGTAACCTTTCCGCCGGGGCCACTCCTTGGGAGCAGAAGAATGAACACCGCGCACCTGACCCGTTCACTGGTTTCGAAGGGCATCGCCCTCGCGCTCTGTCTGCCCGCCGCCGCGTTCGCGCAGAGCGCGGGTAGTGAGGCGGAGAGCATCGACACCATCATCGTCTCCGGCGTGCGCGCCAGTCTCGGCCGCTCGGTCGACATCAAGCGCAGCGCGGGCACCGTGCAGGATTCGATCAGCGCGGTGGAGCTCGGCAAGTTCCCCGACGACAACGTCGCGGACTCGCTGAGCCACATCACCGGCGTCGCCATCTCGCGCACCGCGGGTGGTGAGGGCCAGAAGGTCAGCGTGCGCGGCCTCGGCCCCGAGTACACGCTGACCACGTTCAACGACCGCATCCTCGCCACCGACGGCGCCGGCCGCGATTTCGCGTACGACGTGCTGCCGTCCGACGTGATCAGCGGCGCCGACGTCATCAAGGGCGCGCAGGCGTCGATCTCCGAGGGCGCCATCGGCGGCCTCGTAAACCTGCGCTCGGCGAGCGCGTTCGATCAGAAGGGCCAGCAGGCCATCGCGCGCCTCGAGGGCGACCGCAACCTGATGTCCGAGCTCAACGGCTACAAGTTCTCGGGCGTGTACAGCAACACGTTCGCGGACGAGACGTTCGGCGTGTTGCTGGGCGTGGTCTATGCCGAGCGCAAGGACCGCACCGACGTCGCCGGCAACGATGGCGGCTGGACGCGCAACCCGGATCCCACCGACGAGAGCTGGCTGTGGGGCAACGCCTGGGGCGGCAACATCGATCCGAACGGCAACGGCGAACTCGATGAAGACGAATACGGCCTGATCGGCCCCGGCCAGTTCCGCGTCGGCTCCATCCTCGAGGAGAAGAAGCGCCGCGCCGTGTCGGCGAAGTTCGAGTGGCGCCCGACGGACAGCGTCAAGATCATCGCCGACGGCCTGAAGACCCGCCTCGACTCGCCGCAGGTCGGTTACCAGCAGTCTTACTACCCGCTGTTCGCGCCGGACCGCTGGTCCGATTTCCAGATCCAGGACGGCATCGTCACCGGCTTCTCGATGGAGAACCCGGATCCCGAGATGCGCATGAACCCGGAGCTGCTGAACCTCACCGAACACCGCGTCGTCGATACCGACCTCTACGGCCTGAACGGCCAGTGGACCGTCAGCGACGCGTTGACGCTGAACGCGGACGTGTACCGCTCCACGTCGAGCCGCCATTCGGGCGGCCAGGACACGTACGTCGTGTTGCGCATGAACCAGCCGACCACCGCGCACTTCGAGCTCGGCCACGCGGCCGTGCCGAACGTCGTCGTCGACTTCGACGACGGCCGCGAGCTGTCGAACGGCCTGGCGGCCGGCGACTTCGGCGGCTCGGACTTCAACACGCACTACATGGAGCTGCGCGGCGACAACGTCGACGACGAGATCACGGGCGCCACGCTCGGCGGCAAGTTCACGCTCGAGGCCGGCCCGCTGAAGGCGCTGCGCTTCGGTGCGAGCTACACGGACCGCAAGAAGTCGCGCGATCTCGTCAACAACACGCTGAACGGCGGCGCCGACTACTACTCCGGCGAGAACGCGATCAACGTCGGCGACCTGGGCGGCGACGTGATCTCGCATTCGTTCACGTTGCCGCACTTCATGAACGACGTGGGCTCCAGCTTCCCGCGCACGTTCCTCGCCTTCGACGTGCCCAACTACCTGGCGGCGCTCGCGGCGTACGACGGCCACGAACGCCCGGACGGCAGCACCTACGATTTCTCGAACGCGCAGGCCGTCTGGAACCCGCTCGAGAGTTATCGCGTCACCGAGAAGACCACCGGCCTCTACCTGCAGGCCGACTTCGGCGGCGAGCGCTGGAGCGCCGACGCCGGCGTGCGTTTCGTGAAGACGAAGACCACGGCCCAGGCCTGGGACGCGCCCATCCTCGGCATCACCGACAATGGCGCGTTCAACTACACCGCCGACTACGCGGATCCGACGCCGATCTCCCAGGATGGCGACTACGACTTCGTGCTGCCGTCCGCGAACTTCACCTGGCGCTTCACCGACTCGCTGCAGTTGCGCGCCGGCGTCGCGAAGACGATGGCGCGTCCGCCGGTCGACAAGCTCGCGCCGACCAACACGACCGCGAGCGTGTCGTGGGGCGAGTTCACGCAGGTGTTCGGCGGCAACGTGAACCTGCAGCCGTATTCGGCGAAGCAGGGCGATCTCTCGCTCGAGTGGTATTTCGCCGAGAACTCCATCGTCAACGTCGCGACGTTCTACAAGCGCATCGAGAACCAGATCACCACGAGCTGGGAGCCGGGACAGGACATCGGCGTTCCGGGCTACCTGTTCAACATCAGCCGCCCGATCAACGGCGATCACGCGCGCGTGCGCGGCTTCGAGGCCGGCGTGCAGCACTTCTGGCAGGGCGGTCTCGGTTTCCGCGCGCAGTACACGCGCAATTCGTCGAAGAGCTTCGTGGCCGGCGAGGAGCGGCCGCTCGAGGGCATCGCGCCGTCTGTCTACTCGGTGTCGGCGATGTACGAACACGCGGCCTGGTCGCTGGGCGTCACCGCCGATCACACCGACGGCTTCGTGACGGCGATCAACGTGCTCGGCGCCGGCTACAACGAGGAAGCGGACCCGATCACCTGGCTGACGGCGCACGCGTCCTACAACGTCAACGAGATGCTGACCATCTCTCTCGAGGGGCAGAACCTGCTCGACGACGAGCAGACCTACAGCATCAACGGCAATCCGTTGCTGTCCCAGGGTTACTACCGCTACGGCCGTTCGTTCAATCTCGGCATCAGCATGCGGTTCTGACACACTGCGGGTCTCACGGAACAGGAGACCCCCATGTCACTCTGGAACACTTCCCGCGCGCTCGCGCTGGGCGCGGTCGTCGCCGCGTCGTTGATGGCCTGCTCGAAGGGCGAGACGCCGCAGCCCGTCGCCGATCCGCCGGCCGCACCCGCCGTCGCCGAGACGCCGCCGCCCGCGCCGCCGCAGGAAGAGGGCGCGCATGCGTTCAAGATCGGCGAGCTGTCCGCCTGGGCCGTGCGCGACGGCGCGCTCGAGTTCCCGAACGACAACAAGATCTTCGGCCTCGGCAAGACGCCGGACGAAGTGAACGCGCTGCTGACCGCCGCGAGCCTGCCCACCGACAAACTACAGCTCGGCCTGCAGCCGTTGCTCGTGAAGACCGCCGACAAGGTGCTGCTGTTCGACACCGGCGCCGCGGCCAACTTCGGTCCGGGCAACGGCAAGATCCAGGCGTCGCTCGCCGAGGCCGGCTTCCAGCCCGCCGACGTCACCGACATCTTCATCTCGCATCTGCACGGCGATCACGTCGGTGGCCTGGTGAACGCGGACGGCGCGCTGGCGTTCCCGAACGCCACCGTCCACCTCTCGAAGGCCGAGTGGAAGTTCCTGCAGGAAGTGAAGCAGGACATCGCCAACCAGATGGGCCTCGAGAAGCGCGATGCGCTGGTCGCGGCGATCAAGCCGAAGGTCGAGGCGTTCGCGCCGGGCGCCGAGCTCGTGAAGGGCAACGTGAAGGCCGTGAACATCAAGGGCCACACGCCGGGTCACTCGGGCTACGAGATCACGTCGGGCGCGGAGAAGCTGCTGTACGTCGGTGACTCCATGCATCACTTCGTGATCTCGGTGCAGCGTCCGGACTGGCCGATGGCGTTCGACGCTGACCAGAAGGTGGGCGCGAAGAGCCGCGCGGACCTGATCGCGGAGCTCGCGAAGAGCGGCGAGCGCGTATACGCGGTGCACTTCCCGTGGCCGGGCATCGGCAAGGTGCAGAAGGCCGGCGACGGCGCGGTGTGGGTGGGCGAATAACGCGCACCACTGTCAAATGAGCCCCGTGACGCGGCGCGCGCGCCGCGTCACGTGGGCTAGACTGGCGGCAGAAAGAGAGAGTCAGCAGGAGACTCCATGCGCCGCCCGATGTCCGTCTTCTCGTCGCTCGTTGCCGTTCTGTCGCTGGCGTTGGTCGCCCAGGCCGGCGCGCCGCGCCTCGTGCGCGACATCAACGCGACGATCATCCCAGTCAACAGCGCGCCGTCGGAGTTCGACGACCAGGGCGCCTGGTCCTTGTTCGTCGCCAGCGACGGCGTACACAACCTCGAGCCCTGGGGCACCGACGGCACCACGGCCGGCACCGTCCGCCTCGGCAGCGTGAATCCGCTGCCGCCCGGCGTCACCGGCTACCAGTTCGTCCGCCTGAACGGCGTCAGCTACTTCATGACGAACGGCGTGAACGTCGTCGGCGCCACCGCGTTGTGGCGCTCCGACGGCACCGCGAACGGCACGTATCTCGTCAACGACTTCGCCTCCCTCGGCACGAATCCGTTCCTGGTCGGCGCGCGCGGCAGCGACCTCATCCTCTCCATCGTCAACGCGACCGGCGGCCGCGAGCTGTGGCGCAACGACGGCACGGCCGCGGGCAGCCAACGCCTGACGACGGCCACCAGCTCCGACGACTCGGTCTACAAGGCCGTCATCGCCAACAACCGCATCTACTTCCTGGCCGCCGCCGGCAACAACACCTTCGAGCCCTGGGTCAGCGACGGCACCGTCGGTGGCGCGCACCGGCTCGCCGTCATCGCCAACAACGGCGCCAATCTCAACGGGCCCGATCTATTCGTCGTCGGCAATACGGTGCTGTTCAGCCAGGCCACGACGACCCAGGGCAGCGAGCTGTGGAAGATCGCGTTGTCGAATGACGCGGTCTCGTTGGTGAAGGACATTGCGCCAGGCATGGGATCGGGCGTCGTCAATGCGGCCTTCGGCAGCGTCAACGGCATTGCGCTCTTCAATGCGGCCACCGCCGACGGCGCGACCCCCTTGCTGTGGCGGTCCGACGGCACGACGGGTGGCACGTACCAGCTCGGCGCCGGTCTCCAGGCCTACGACGACTTCCCGCGTTACCCCGGGCCGACGACGGCGAATCGCGTGATGTTCCACTCGATCGCGTCGGGCACGCTGACCACCTGGTCGACCGACGGGACCACGCTGACGCAGGTTCCCGTTCCCGTGCCGGACGCCGCGTTCGTCGGCATGGTCGGTGGACAGATGTACGTGACCGGCACCGGCGGCCGCCTGTGGCGCACCGACGGCACCAGCGCCGGAACGCACGAGCTCGTCAACACGCCGGCGTACGCCAACTCCATCGAGGTGGCCGGTACGACGGGCCAGCTGTTCCTGCGCGTCAGCAGCGGCCTGGATTTCCGCGTGTACGCGTACAACCTCGCGACGGACGTGGCGACGCTGCTGCGCAGCTACAGCGTCGAGCAGGGCGCGTTCTTCCCGCGCTTCATGGTCTACGCACAGAACCGCCTGTATTTCGACGGCACGGATCCGGCCACCGGCCGCGAGATCTGGACCAGCGACGGCACGCCCGCCGGCACGCGACTGCTGAAGAACGTCGCGCCCGAGACGCGCACGCAGCCCTCCACGCCACGACACCTGTTCGAGTTCGGCGGCAAGCTGTTCTTCTCCGCGGACGATGGCGTCGCCGGCCGCGAGTTGTGGATCTCCGACGGCACGCAGGGCGGTACCCAGCTCGTCATGGACATCGTCCCGGGCACCGGCGACTCCGAGCCGGTCGGTTTCTTCACGCTCGCCAACAAGCTCTACTTCTTCGCGAAGACCAATACCAACGACAACAACACCTACAAGCTGTGGACCACGGACGGCACCGCCGCCGGCACCACGGTCGTGACGGCCGCGATCCCCAGTGCGGCGATCGGTTCCCCGCCCTGTGGAGCGGCGACCGTCGCGCTGGGCGGTTACGCCTATCTACCGCTCTACGACCCGGGCTTCGGACAGAACCTGTGGCGCACCGACGGCACCGCCGCCGGGACCACGCGCGTGACGGACGACTCGCAGGCGCGCGTCTACGGTGGCTGCTGGATGACGTCGTTCCAGAACAAGCTGTTCTTCACCGGCCAGGCGTCGAACGCGATCGGCATCGAGACGTATGCAGCGGCGCCGAACGGCAACGCGCAGCTGGTCGTCGACCTCGCGCCCGGCACCACCAACAGCGACCCGCAGGAGCTGACGGCGCTGGGTGGCAAACTCGTGTTCGCCGCGCGCGTCGCCGGCAGCTGGCAGGTGTACGGATCGGACGGCACCGCGCCGGGCACGCTGCCGCTCACGAACCTCGCCGGCAAGTTCCCCAACAACCTGCGCGCCGCGAACGGCAAGGTGTTCTTCCTCGACAACTCGCCGCAGACCTTCGGCGGTGTCGCGTTGTACGCCAGCGACGGCACGGCCGCGAACACGGCCCGCGTCGGCACGGTCAAGGCGAACACCGTTTTGTACTCCGACGGCGCGCGCGTGTTCTTCGGATCGCGCGTGCAGCAGACCGTCGACGGCCTGGTGGCCTGGGTATCCGACGGCACCACCGCGGGCACGATCGCCATCGGCAGCCCGTCCGCGCTCCCGTTGCCGTCGCGCCTGTGGTTCTGGGATTTCCGCGGCACCACGATCATCCAGGCCAACGACTCGGCCGGTGACGCGTTGCTGTGGCGTTCCGACGGCACGGCGGCGGGAACGCGATTCATCGGCGAAGCGGGCGTCGCGTCCGAATACGCGTATCCCAACCAGCACCAGGCCGCGGGCCAGTCGTTCTTCTACGTCGCGGACAAGGACGGCTCGGGCACCGAGCTGTTCGCGGTCGACAACGACCTGCCCATCGCCGCGAACGACGCCGGCGGCAGCGTGCAGGCCGGCGCGGCGCTGACCATCGACGTGGTCGCGAACGACAGCGACGCGGATGGCGTGTTGAATGCCGCGACGGTGAGCATCGCCAGCGCGCCGCTGCACGGCACGACGTCGGTCGCATCCAGCGGCGTCATCACGTACACGGCGAACGCGGGGTATGCGGGCGCGGATTCGTTCACGTACACGATCGCGGATGCGCAGGGCGGGCGGTCCGCGGCGGCGACCGTGAGCGTGACGGTGACGGCGGCGCCGTCGTCGAGCACCAGCAGCTCGAGTAGTTCGAGCAGCAGCAGTTCGAGCAGCAGCTCCAGCAGCAGCAGCTCCGGCGGCGGTACCGGCAGCTCGAGCGGCGGCGCGAGTGCCAGCAGCAGCGGCGGCAAGGGCGGCGGTGGCGCGCTCGGCGTGCTCGAAACGCTGCTGCTCGGCGGACTCGCGATCGGCGGCGCCCTGCGCCGGCGGTGCGCGGTCTAGCTAGAGGCTGCCCAGCCGCAGCTTCCGCTTCCAGCCGAGCAGCTCGACGAACTCGCCGAACACGCGTTCGCTCAGCGCACCGGCCGGCGACGCGTGGCCGTGCGTGTCGCGCAGGATGTGCTCGAGCTGGTGTTCCGGGCCGGAGGCTTCGGCCTCCGCGCGGTACTCCGGCACCTCGAGCCAGCGCCGGATCTGCTCGCCATCCGCTTCCAGGTGGAATTGCAGTCCATACGCACGGTCGCCGTAGCGGAACGCCTGGTTGGGGCAGGTCGGTGTGCTCGCCAGGTGGATCGCGCCGGGCGGCAGGTCGAACGTGTACGCGTGCCACTGGAACACGTGCTGGCTGCCGTCGAAGTGGCGGCACAGCGGATCGCCGTGCGCGGCGGCGGTGGGATGCAGGCGGTACCAGCCGATCTCGCGTACCGAGTTGGGCCGCACGTTCGCGCCCAGCGCCGCGGCCAGCAGCTGCGCGCCGAGGCAGATGCCGAGGATCGGGATGTCGAGCTCGAGCGCCTGCCTGATGGCGGCGATCTCCGCCGCGAGATGCGGGAAACGGTCCTGCTGGTCCACGTTCATCGGGCCGCCGAGCACGATCAACCCGTTGTAGCGGCTCACGTCCGGCTGCAGATCGGGCTGGCGCGAGAAGTTCAGGTAGCGGATGCGGAAGCCGTGCCGGCGCAGCAGCGGGTCCAGCAACCCGAGCGGCTCGCGCGCCGAGTGCTGGAAGACGAGGAGTTTGCGCATTCGGGGCCATCGTACCAATAGACTTGTCGAAAACCCCGCCAGCCGATCGACCAGTCACCATGAACACCCTGACCGTCATCGAACGTCCCGCCCAGACCGTGGTCGGCCTGCAGATCCGCACGAAGCCGCAGTCGCCGGACATCCCGGCGTTGTGGCCGAAGTTCGTCGCGCGCCTGGACGAGATCCCGGGTGCCGCCGAGCCCAACGTCAGCTATGGCGTCATGGAGCATGGCGACCGCGTGCTCGAGTACGCGGCCGCGATCTCCGTGACGTCGGCCGGCAAACTGCCGGCGGGCATGGTGGCGATCGCGCTGCCGGCCGGGACGTATGCGCGCTGGACGTGTCCGCTGTCGGGCCTGGGCAAGTGCTTCGGCGAGATCTTCAACCAGCACCTGCCGAAGTCCGGTTACGTGCAGGCGATGGGGCCGTTCTTCGAGCGGTACGACGAGAAGTTCGATCCGGCGGACCCGGGTTCGCAGGTCGAGATCTGGATCCCCGTGCGTCGCAAGACGGCGGGCTGAAACCGGATGCCGCCGAGCGGCCACTCACCAGGCGACAAACTACTGCGGGAGTCGCCCGGTGAACTACGGATTCTTCTTCCGGCGCTACGCGCCGTTCGAGTCGTTCGGTCTCGGCTTCGAAGGCGATGCGCGCGAGTCCGCGTCGACCAGCCTCTCGGCGACGGCGCGCACCATCGGCGCGTTGCAGTTCTCGCCGGGCAGCGTCGGCGACATCAGCGGCACGAGCTCCGGCACGTCGTATGCCGGGCTCGGTGCATTCGTGCAGCGCGCGCTGGGGCGGCACGTGTCGAAGGTCACGTCGTCGGTGGCCGTCAGGACGCGCTCGGTCGAGTGCGTGCGGTTCACGGCGCAGACCGCGGGCGCGAACCCCATGATCCCCGGCGCGCCCGAGATCGACACCTACGTCGACGCGGAGATCGTCTTCACGCCGAAATCGCTGGCGATCTCCGGCGCCGTGCGCGGCGACAACTTCCCGAACTGCGAAGTGTTCGTGACGGACGCCAGCGGCCGGGGCGCGTTGTTGTTTGCCTTCGCCACGGACGGTGGCCAGGACACCGGCCCGATGACGCGGCTGGCCGGCGACGGCGCCGGGCAGGTGCTGGGCACGTTCTACAAGCGGGTGCCGTTGCGCAAGGGCGGTGCTTTCGCCTGAGCGGCTGTGGTGAAATCCGGCGATGACGGAATCCCCGTATCGCTGGGTCATCGTCGCGCTGGGCGGGCTCATGGGCTGCGTCGCGATCGGCGCGATGTTCGCGCTGGCCGTGTTCCTCGCGCCCATGTCCGAGGTCACCGGCTGGTCGCGCGCCGGCATCTCGCTGGCGATGACCATCAACTTCCTCGTGATGGCGTTCGGCTCGTTCGGCTGGGGCGCGGCCAGCGACCGCTGGGGCGCACGCGTGGTCACGCTGTGCGGCGCGGTGTTGCTGGGCGCGGCGCTGGTGCTGGCCAGCCGCGCGTCGACGTTGCGCGAATTCCAGCTGACGTTCGGCATCCTCGTCGGTCTCGCGGCCAGCGCGTTCTTCGCGCCGATGATCGCGACGGTCACCGGCTGGTTCGAGACGCGGCGCAATCTCGCGGTGTCGCTGGTGTCCGCCGGCATGGGCATGGCGCCGCTGACGATGTCGCCGCTGGCGAGCTGGCTGATCACGGAGCATGGCTGGCGCGCCGCGATGTTCACCCTCGGCGTGCTCGCCTGGGCGCTGCTGATCCCCGCGGCGCTGTTCGTGCGCCGGCCGCCGGTGGCCGCGCCGCGCACGGGCGCTGCGCCGTCGCCGCGCGCGAGTCGCGAGGAAGTCGGCCGCGCACTGACCTCGCCGCAGTTCCTCGTGCTCGGCTTCACGTTCATGTTGTGCTGCATGGCGCACAGCGGGCCCATCTTCCACGTCGTCAGCTACGCGATGTACTGCGGGCTGGGCTCGATGGCCGCGGTCAGCGTGTACAGCGTCGAGGGGCTGGCGGGGCTCGGCGGGCGCATCGTCATCGGCCTGCTGGCGGATCGCGTCGGCGCGAAGCGGATGCTGGTCTGCACGCTGATCCTGCAGTCGCTGGCGATCGCCGCGTACCTGAAGGTGAACGAGCTGCGCGAGTTCTATGCGCTGGCGGTGATCTTCGGCGTGGCATACGGCGGCGGCATGCCGTTGTACGCGTCGATCGCGCGCGACTATTTCGGGCAGCACATCATGGGCACCGTGTTCGGCGCGGCGACGATGCTGTCGAGTCTCGGCATGGCCATCGGGCCCGTCGCCGGCGGCTGGGTGTTCGACGAATTCCACGACTACTCGTGGCTGTACATCTCGTCGGCCGCGGTGGCCGTGGGCGCGGTGCTGCTGGCGCTGACGTTCCCCAAGGCCGCCGAGCAGGGCACGCTCGTGCCGCACTGATACACTCGATCGCGCATGTACAAACTCCATTCGTTCGCCCAATCGGGCAACTGCTACAAGGTGACGCTGCTGTTGCAGGCGCTGGGTGTGAAATGGGAGAACGTGCACATGCCGTTCGCGGATTTCGCGAAGGGTGTGCCGAAGTCGGACGCCTGGCGCGGCGCGGAGAATCCGATGGGCGAACTACCCATCCTGGAGACCGGTAGCGAGCGGCTGACGCAGTCGGGCGCGATCCTCATCTGGCTCGCGGAAAAACACGGCGCGTATGGCGGCCGGAACGAAGCGGAGCGGTTCGAAGTCCTGCGCTGGATCCTGTTCGACAACCACAAGTTCACGAGCTACCTCGCGACGTGGCGGTTCCTGAAGTCGTTCATGCCGACGGCGCCGGATCCGGGCGTCGAGAAATTCCTGAAGGGACGCATCGACAACGCGTTCGGGATCGCGGAGAAACACCTGCAGCAACACGATTACGTGGTCGGCAGTCAGCCGACGATCGCCGACCTGTCGATGTGCGGCTATCTGTATTACCCGGCGGACGAGAGCGGCTACGACATCGCGAAGCAATATCCCGCGATGGCGCGCTGGCTCGAGCGGCTGAAGGCGCTGCCCGGGTGGAAGCCGCCGTACGCGATGATGCCGGGCGAGAGGATCGCGCCGCGTTGGTGAAAGTCGCGTGCTCGGTGTGTGGCGTCGCCATCCTCGAGATCACGGCGACTGCGAATGGCGGCAAGTGTTTTCCTTGCCGCAATGGCACGCGCGGTCAGCTGGAGGCGAGCCGGCGAAGAATCGCGGAAGAGCGCGCTCGCCCGCCCGATCCGGCGCGGGTCTACTGGTTGTCGCTGGTCGATCGCGTGTACAGAACCGACGCAGGCTACGGCGGGCTGAGCCGTCCCGAGCAACTGTATTTCGCGGTGTGCTGCCTCGACGGTGAGGCTTACAACGGCGGGCTCGAACAGTTCTTCCTGAACGAGTCCGGGTCGCGCTACCGCGACGCTCTCGAGGCGCTGCGGTTGCTCGGCGCCGCGAATACGGCCCATCTACTCGAGCGCGCGAAGGAGGCCTGCTATCCCGCCGCGGACGTGCCGGAAGACTGGCCGGAGAGGCGCCGGCTGCTGATCGAGGGTGATACGCCGTCGCGGCGGGCGCAGCTCGATGCCCTGGATGACGAGTACTACGCCGATCCGGACGGGCTCGCGGACCGGATCCAGGACTTCGCGCGCCAGCACTCGCTCTACTGATCGATCGCGGTCAGTGAGCGGCTTTCGCCTCCGCCGGCGTCTCCGTATGCATCACGCACTTCCAGCCGTGGCCGTTCTTCACCCACGTCGACGAGTCGTTCATCTCCTGCGTCGTGTTCTCGTCCCCGTCGCGCGCCGCGACTTCCTGCTTCACGTGATACGTGACCACCGCGGTGTTCTCGTTCGGGAACAATACGTCGAGATCGCTGAGCTGGAAGGAACGCACGGCCATCGCGCCTTTCTCGGCCATCCGGCGATAGGTGGCGTGGTCGAACTGCATGGCGCCGTGGCCGCTGACCATCAGCGACGGCTCGCTGAGCAGGTCGAGCGCGGTGTTCGTGTCACCGTCGACCATCGACTGCCAGAACCTGTGCTCGAGATCGATGAGGGTTGCGCGCGGGTCGGTCATGGCGTTCTCCGGGGTGGAAAACACGATTGTTTCGAGGCGCGCCGCTGTCCCGGCATCGGAGAGAGCGGTAACGCGCGGTAGGGGTGTTCCGACCGCCGGGGACGGTCCTAGTTCGGCGTCGCGCTCAGCTTCGCGTGCGTCTCGTTGACCACCATCAACGCCGCCGAGCTGAAGAATTTGTGGTACTCGGCCACCATCTCGCCGTTCTGGAGTACGGGATCCGACGCGGTGAGCTGCTTCGCTTCGTCGATGCTCTCCACCGCGAAGACGAACAGGCCGCGCCAGCCGTCGACGCCGTCGAGCGGGCCGGCAACCGCGAGCTTGCCGGCCGCGGCGAGCCGCTCCATGTTCGCGAAGTGGCCCTTGAACATCTCGGCGCGTTTCGCCTTGTCGGTGACGGGCGTCGGGCCGGACTTCAGCACGACCAGCACGTAGTGGCGCATGCCCTGCGCATCGGCGCCGAGGCGTTTCGCGAGGTCGGCGTCGAACGTGCTGGCCGCGGCGAGCACGGACCAGAGCGCGGCCAGCGCGAGTAGTTGGAAGGATCGTTTCACTTCGCTTCTCCCTTCGTGTCGTGACTCGCTTCGCAATGGCCGCGGCGCGCGTCGAGCTCGGCGGCCAGCGCGTCGCTCTCGGTGAAGAAGGCCGCGTTCCGGGTCTTGAAATCCGCCACGCTGCGGTCGCGCGCGTCGACCGCGGCGTTGAAGGCGTCAACGCGCTGGTTGAATGCGGCCTGCGCGGCCTTGAGTCCCTCGAGGTCGCGGTTCGCGGTCTCGGCGGCGCGGTTGAATTCGCGGATCAGCCGGTTGTAGGTGTTGACGTCCTGCTCGGTCATCGCGTCCTTCGCGCGCAGGGCGTCGAGCTTCTTCTGGCGCGCGTCCATGTCCTGGTCGAGCGGCTCGTAGGCGGCCTTGAGCTTGTCGACCGCGAGGCGGTCGGCTTCGACCAACTGCTTCTGTTCCTCGAGCGCGGTGTTGGTGCGGTTCAGCTCGTCGATCTCGCGTTGCGCGGCGACGCGAGCGTCCTCGTACGCAGCGAAGCGCTGCACGAAGGCGGGGTCCTTGCCGAAGCAGCGTTTGACTTCAGCGAGCGTGATCGTCTTCGCCTTGACGTCGGGAGGCGCTGCCGGTTCCGGAACCTGCGCCTGCGCGATGCCACACAAGGAGAGGACGAACAGCATCTGTCTCATGGCGGCGACTGTACACGGATGGGAGGTGGTGTCAGAGAGGCGTAACAGGCATGACTTTCGCGCGGTCACCGGTTCCGACCGGGTGCGTCGCGGAAAGTTATGCCTGTTACGCCTCTCTGACACCACCTCTTAATATCCCGCCCCGACCATCCCGGCGTCGCGTCAACTTGCCTGGAGTCTCCGCATGAAATCGATCCGCCCGCTGGGCGCCCTCGTGGCGTCCGCGTTGTGTTCCGCCTTTGCCTGCCACACGGCCTCGGCCGCCGAGCTGCTCGACCGCGCCGTGTTGAACGCGCACAGCTTCGCGCCCGGCCCGACCTCCGGCCAGTACGCCAGCGGCGCCAACGGCGTCGTGCTGCCGTTGATCGACAAGCAGCCGGTGCAGGGTTTCTCCGCCGTGTTGCGCGGCCCGGTCGCCGGCACCTATCTCGTGATGTGCGATAACGGCTTCGGCGCCAAGGGCAACTCGCCCGACGCGCTGCTGCGCGTCTATGCGCTGAAGCCGGACTTCGAGACCGGCCAGGTGCACCCGGTCAACCGCTTCACCGGCGACGTGCTGAACGACTTCACGCCGGACAGCTACATCACGTTGCGCGACCCGTGGAAGAAGGTCCCGTTCGCGATCGTCGCCGACGGCACTAACTACCCCGGCACGCCGACCGGCGGCGGCGCGCCGATCCCGGTGGATGGCTCGATCAGGGCGAACCGCCTGCTGACCGGCGCCGATTTCGACATCGAGTCCTTCCGCCGCGCGGCCGACGGCACGTTGTGGTTCGGCGACGAGTTCGGCCCGTACCTGCTCCACACGGACGGCCAGGGCCGCGTGCTCGAGGCGCCGATCCCGCTGCCCAACTTCCGCAACCTGCCGAGCGCGCCCGGCGGCACGGAGATCAATCCGCTGATCCAGGCGGTGAGCAACCCGGTACGGACGCTGGCCGCGAACCTGCCGGATTCCGGCGGCTTCGAAGGCATGGCGCTGAACGCCAGCGGCAACAAGCTGTACGCGTTGCTCGAGAAGGCCGTGATCGGCGACCCGAACCGGACGCGCCTGCTGATCAGCGAGTTCTCGCTGAACCAGAAGCGCTACACGGGCCGCACGTTCAGCTACGTCATCGACGCGCCGGCGAATTCCATCGGCGACATGACCGCGTTGACCGACCGCGAGTTCGTGATCATCGAGCGCGACCAGGGCCAGGGCGACGCCGCCGATCCGCGCCAGACCAACCCGGCGCGCCTCAAGAAGCTCTTCCGCATCGATCTCGACGACGTGGATGCGAACGGCAACCTCGTGAAGGAAGAAGTCGCGGACCTGATGAACATCTACGACCCGCGCGACGTCGCCGCCGACGGCCGCACGAACACGGTGTTCACGTTCCCGTTCGTGACGATCGAGGACGTGCTCGTGCTCGACAACCACCGCCTGCTCGTCATCAACGACAACAACTACCCGGGCTCGGCCGGCCGTTCGTTCGGCGTCTCGGACAACGACGAGTTCGTCGTGCTGAACGTCGCGCCGCTGCTCGACTGCGACGGTGACGACCGCGGCCACGGCAAGCGCGGCAAACATGCCGGCTGGCAGGACAAGGACGGGCGCGAGAACTGCCGCCCGGCGAAGGACTGATCGATCGAAAGATGGGCGCGGAAGGGGCAGGGACGCTCCTTCCGCGCCGGGCGCGCGCAGCAAGCCTCCGCCCGTGCGGTATGCTGCGGCGCCAATGGCCTGGCTCCGTTACCTCAAGTTCACCGCGCTCGAACGACGGGTCTTCCTGGTCGCCGTGGCGGGGCTGCTGCCGCTCGCGATCCTTTCCTGCGCGCTGTTCATCGCCAGCGCCAATGAACGCCGCGAGAACCTGCTGCGCGCCAGCGAGGACACGATGTCGGCGCTGGTCAGCGCCGTCGACACCGAGCTCAAGAGCACCGTCGCCTCGCTGGATGCGCTGGCCGCCAGCCCGCGCCTGACTCGTGGCGACTTCGCCGCCGTGCACGAGGAGGCCGCGCAGCTGCTCGGCCGCCGTCCGAGCTGGCTGAACGTCGTGATTGCCGACCTCGACCGGCAATACGTGAACGCGCGAGTGCCTGCCGATCAGCCGTTGCCGCCGGTGAGCTCGCGCGAGCTGGTCGACGAGACGCTGCGGACCGGCAAGCCCGTGGTCGGCGAAGTGATCTACGCGCCGCTGCTGCGGAAGCACGCCGTTGCCGTGCTGGTGCCGTATGTCCGTGATGGCAGGCCGCAGTTCGTCATCGCCGCCGTGATGCAGCCGGAGTATTTCCTCGGGCTGCTCGATCCGCTCGACATGAAGCGTTACACGCCGCAGGGCGTCATCGCGATCCTCGACCGCAATGCGCGCGTCGTGGCGCGGTCGCAGGACCAGGCGGCGCGGGTCGGCAAACCGGCTTCGCCGACACTGCTCCGGGTGTTGTCCTCGCCCGCCGACCGCGGCAGCGCGGTGACGAACACGCTCGAAGGTGTGCCGGCCTACACGGTGTACGTGCGCTCCGCGTATTCGCGCTGGACGGCGGCGATCGGCATGCCACGCACGGCGATCGACGGGCCGGTGCGCTGGTCCTATCTACTGATCGGCGCCGCCATCCTGCTGTCGGTGCTGCTGGGCCTGATGGCGGCGACGCTGGTCGGTCGCACGATCGTGTTGCCCATGCACGAGCTGGAGCAGAGCGCGGCGCGAGTTGGCCGCGGCGAGGCGCCCGTCATGCCGCGCACCGGGCTCGCCGAGGTGCAGCGCGTGGCCGTGGCGCTGGGTCGCGCGCACGACGAGCGCGCCGCCGCGTTCCAGCGCGAGCACGAGGCAAGGGTCGCCGCAGAAGGCGCCAGCAAGGCCAAGGACGAGTTCCTGGCGATGCTCGGACACGAGCTGCGCAATCCGCTGGCCGCGATCACCAATGCGACGCAGCTCATCGAACGTCAGCGCCCGTCGCTCGATCCGGGCGTGGCGACTGCCGCCACGATCATCACTCGTCAGGCGCGCCATCTCGCGCGGCTGACCGACGATCTGCTCGATGCCGGGCGCGTCATCCTCGGCAAGATCTCGCTGACGCGCGTGCCGCTCGATCTCGCGGCCGCGGCGGCGGCGGCGATCGACAGCATGCGCAGCACCGGGCGCATCGGCGATCACGAGGTCGAGGTCGCGCTGGATCACGCCTGGGTGTTCGCGGATGCCACACGCATCGACCAGATCGTGGGCAACCTGCTGGTCAACGCGATCAAGTACACGCCGGCGGTCGGACGCGTGTCCGTCGTGACGCGGCGAGACGGCGCACAGGCCTTGTTCATGGTGAGCGACACGGGCATCGGGCTCGAGCCCGAGTTGCTGCCGCGGGCGTTCGACCTGTTCGTGCAGGGCGAACGGGCGCTGGACCGGTCACAGGGCGGGTTAGGTATCGGATTGACGCTCGTGCGGCGACTGACCGAGCTGCATGGCGGCACGGTGTCCGCGATGAGCGCCGGTACGAACCTCGGCGCGATGTTCACGGTGCGGCTGCCGGGGATCGAAGCACCCGCGGCGGAAGTGGCGCCGGTGGCCGTGTCGGCGCCGGAAGCCGGCCGGCACGTCGCGCTGGTCGAAGACAACGACGACGCGCGCGAGAGCCTCAAGATGCTGCTGGAGCTCGAGGGGCACACGGTGCATGAAGCGGCGGATGGCGCGGCGGGCGTCGGGTTGATCGCGGGGGATACGCGCATCACGGTGGCGTTCGTCGACATCGGACTGCCGGGCATGAGCGGATTCGACGTGGCGAGCGCGGTGCGTGCGCGGCGCGGCGCGGGCGTGCGTCTCGTGGCGATGTCCGGTTACGGCGCGGAACGCGACATCGAAGCGGGGAAGCAGGCGGGCTTCGATGCGTACATCGTGAAGCCCGCGGATATCGACGCGATGCGGGCGGAGATTTCCGGTCAAGACGCGCGCTGAAACCGCCGCCGATATTCTGCCGGCGACAACCCGATCACCCGCTTGAACACCCGGCGGAATCCGCCCGGATCCTCGTACCCGGCCGCCACCGCGATCTGCTCCACCGTCTGCCGCGAGAACTCCAGCAGCTCGCGACTGCGCGCGATGCGCAATCGTTGGTGATACTCGCTGGGCTTCAGCCCGGTCGCCTTCACGAACCGCCGCAGGAACGTGCGCGCGCCGAGCCCGGCGCGATCCGCCAACCCACTGACCGAGCTCGCCGCGCGCAGATGCGCCTGCATCCAGTGCTGGACGCCGAGGATCGCCTTGTCGCCGTGCTGCAGCGGCGGCGTGAACTCGCCGTAGAACCGCTGCTCGCGTCCCGGCGGATCCATCAGCATGAACCGCGCGGTGCTGCACATGACGGTGCGGCCGAACAGCTTCTCGACCAGCGACAGCCCCATGTCGGCCCACGCGAGCACGCCGCCCGCGGTGATCACGTCGTTGTCGTCGATGACCAGCCGGTCCGCGTCGACGCGCGTGCCGGGAAAGCGCCGCTGCAACTCGTCCGCGAACATCCAGTGCGTCGTCACGCGCCGGCCGTCGAGCAGACCGGACTCGGCTAACAGGAACACGCCGCCGCACACCGCCGCGACGCGCGCACCGTCCGCGTGCCGGGCGGACACCCACGCGATCGTGCCCGGCGCGAGCTCGCGCGGTGGCGGCGCCAGCGAACACGCTGGCACGATCACCAGCGCCGGCACGCCGTGCGCGCCGAGGCCGGGCGCGGTATCGAACTTGCATTCGAGTCCTGCGCCATCCGATCCAGGCATCCAATGTGTCACACGAACGAACGACCGCTCGACGCCGGCGTGCACGCGCGCGAAGTATTCCGCGTACGTGAACAGGTCGGTGAGTCCATGGATGCTCGTCGCCTGCGATCCCGGGTAACACACGATCGCGATGTCGATCGGCGCGCTCGCTGTCAGTTGCGGCCCGCTCTTTGTCATTTCCAACCATCCCCGATCCGGATTGCGATGGCTATCTTGCTTGCCACTCGATCGCGAGGGAAGCACGGAGCCGGGTTCATGCACGAAGTTGCGACGCAAACATTGCGCATTGCCTCGAATGAGGGCGAGTTCGACGCGTACCTGGCGCGCCCGGCCAAACAATCCGCCGCGGCGGTGGTCGTGTTGCACGAGGTGTTCGGCGTCAACGCCGACCTGCGCGCCAGCTGCGACGAGCTCGCGGCCGCGGGGTTCATCGCCATCAGCCCCGAGCTGTTCTGGCGGCAGCAACGCAGCGTGGATCTCTCCGTGCGCTCGGCCGCGGACTTCGATCTCGATGCCGGCGTGCGGGATGTCGAGGCGGCCGTCGCGGCCGCGAGCCAGGTCGATGGCGCGTCCGGCCGCGTCGGCGTGCTGGGTTTCTGCCTCGGTGGGCTGCTGACGTTCCTCGCCGCGGCGCGCACCGAGGTCGATGCGGCGGTCGCGTTTCACGGCGGCCGCACCGAGGAATTCCTCGGCGAGGCCGACGACATCGACGGGCCGCTGCAGATGCACATCGCCGGCGAGGACGAGTTCATGTCGAAGGCCGCGCAGCGCGCGATCGTCGCCGCGCTGTCCGACGCGCAGCGCTTCGAGGTGTTCACGTACCCGGGCTGTCACCACGCATTTTCGCGGCACGGCGGCGAGCACTTCGATGCGGACGCGGCGCGGCTGTCACGCGCGCGCACGCTGCAGTTCCTCGACCAGCATCTCAACCCGTAACCCGCCGAAGGAAGAACCATGCCGATGATCGAAGCCGATTTCACGGGTCGCAACGCCACGCGACTCCACATGCGATCCTGGCACGTCGACGGCGCACGCGCCGCGGTGGTGCTGGTGCACGGCGTCAACGCGCACAGTGGCCAGCAGGTGTGGGCCGGCGAGCAACTCGCGGCGGCGGGGTTCTCCGCGTACGCCTACGACCATCGCGGGCGCGGCCGCTCGGAGGGCAGCCCGCGCTTCTACATCGACGACATCTCCGACTACACGCAGGATCTCGGCACGTTCATCGCGCTGGTGAAGGCGCGCGAGCCGGGCAAGAAGGTCTTCGTGCTGGGGCACAGCATGGGCGGCGTGATCTCGTGCACGTGGGCGCTGGATCACCAGCGCGAGATCGACGGCTTCATCTGCGAGAGTTTCGCGTTCAAGGTGCCGGCGCCCGCGCCGGTGCTGGCGATCGTGCGGTTGCTCGGCCGGATCGCGCCCCAACTACCGGTTCTCAAGCTGAAGATGAAGGACTTCACGCGCGACCCGGTGGCGCTGCGTGCGCTCGAGGCGGATCCGCTGACGCTGAACGAGATCCAGCCGGCGCGCACCGTCGCGGCGCTGCTGAAGGCAACGGACCGCATGGAGCGCGAGTTCGACACGCTGACATTGCCGTTGTTCATCCTGCATGGCACCGCGGACCGGGCGACGGTGCCCGCGGGCAGCCGGCAGTTCCACGCGGCCGCGTCATCGAAGGACAAGACACTGAAACTCTACGACGGCCACTATCACGACCTGCTGAACGACCTCGGCAAGGAGCAGGTGATGGCGGACGTCGTGGCCTGGGTGAGTGCGCGATGCTGAAGCTCGTCGGTAGTTTGTTGATGCTGGTCGCCCTCGCGCCGGCGGCGGCGTTCGCTGCCGCGGCGGCGGGTGCGCCCACGAAGTACGTCGAGGTTTCCGGCACGCGTATCGCGTACCGCGACATCGGCAGGGGGCCGCCGCTGATCGCGCTGACCCGGCTGCGCGGCACGCTCGACACGTGGGACCCGCTGTTCCTCGACGAGCTGGCGAAGTCGAACCGCGTCATCACGGTGGACTTTCCCGGCGTCGGCTATTCCGCCGGGAAGCTGCCCGCGACGATCGGCGCCACCGCGGACTTCGTCGGCGCGTTTGCCGATGCGATGAAGCTGGATCGCTTCGTGCTGCTCGGCTGGTCGTGGGGCGGAACCGTGGCGCAGGCGTTTCTCGTGGATCATCCGGGTCGCGCGACGCACGTCGTGCTGATCGCCACCGTCCCGCCGGGCAGGAATCCCGTCGCGATCCAGCAGGCCTTTCTCGACCGGGCGTTCGAGCCGGTGAACGATCTCGACGACGAGATCGTGCTGTTCTTCGAGCCGAAATCCGCGGCGAGCCGCGCGGCAGCGAAGGCGTCGCGCGAGCGCATCCGCGTGCGCCCGGACGTCGACGCCAGGATTCCGTCGACACCGGAGGCGATAAGAGCCTACCTGGCCGCGTCGGCCGACTACCGCGAGGACACGATCGGTCGTCGCGAGAAGTTGATGGCCACACGCACGCCGATCCTCGTGATCAGCGGTGATGACGACATCAGCACCGCCGTCGAAAACTGGTTCGCGTTGAAAGGGCGGATCCCCAACGCGCACCTCATCGTCTACCCGGAGACCGGACACGGGCCACAGCATCAATATCCCGTGCTCGCCGCCGCGCAGATCGCCCTTTTCCAGAAAGCAGCCATTCAGGAGTGAGTCATGCCTTTCATCAAGACCAAAGACGGAACCGAGATCTTCTACAAGGACTGGGGCAGCGGGCCGGCGCTCGTGTTCCACCACGGCTGGCCGCTGAGCGCGGACGACTGGGACGCGCAGATGATGTACTTCCTCGCGCAGGGCTTCCGCGTGATCGCGCACGACCGCCGCGGGCACGGCCGCTCGTCGCAGACGCATGACGGCAACGAGATGAACACGTACGCGGCGGACGTCGCGGCACTGGCAGAGGCGCTGGATCTGAAGGGCGCCGTGCACATCGGGCATTCGACCGGCGGCGGCGAGGTGGCTCGGTACGTCGCGCAGTACGGTGGCGGCGGTCGCGTCGCGAAAGCCGTGCTGATCGGCGCCGTGCCGCCGGTGATGGTGAAGAGCGAGAAGAACCCGGGCGGTCTGCCGATCGAGGTGTTCGACGGCTTCCGCGCCGCGCTGGTCGCGAACCGCGCGCAGTTCTACCGCGACGTGCCGTCGGGACCGTTCTACGGCTTCAACCGCCCCGGGCATGCCGCGATCCCCGGCGTCATCGACAACTGGTGGCGGCAGGGGATGATGGGCGGCATCAAACCGCACTACGACTGCATCAAGGCGTTCTCGGAGACGGACTTCACCGAGGATCTGAAGAAGATCGACGTGCCGGTGCTCGTGATGCACGGCGACGACGACCAGATCGTGCCGATCGCCGATGCGGCGCACCTGTCGATCAAACTACTGAAGAAGGGGACGCTGAAGGTGTATCCCGGGCTGGGCCACGGGTTGTGCGCGATCAACCCGGACGTGGTGAATCCGGACTTGCTGGCTTACATCCGCTCGTGAGATGGCGCGGTGGCGGGGGAGGTGGCGACACCTCCCTTCGCCATCAGCGCCGCGGTCGTGACACCCAACGCCACCGTCGCATACAGCACCACGACCACGGTCGTCCCATACCCGCGATACAACGCCGCCATCGCCAGCGGCGCCAGGCCGCCCGCGAACACGCCGGCGAAGGTGTACGCCAGCGACGCGCCCGCGTACCGCACGCGCGTCGGGAACTGCTCCGTGATGAACGCACCTTGCGGTCCGTACATGAACGCGTGGATCGCCAAGCCGCCGGCGAACGCCAGGATCACGCCCGCGTCGGTCTTCGTCTCCAGCAGCGGGAAGTAGATCCAAAGCCACCCCGCGGCCGCGGCCACGCCGGCCAGATACACGGCGCGCGTGCCGAAGCGATCCGACAATCCACCCGCGATGAAGATGCAGGCGGCGTTGACGGCCGCGCCGATCGCGAGCGCGGTCGTCGCGAGCGTGCGCGTGAGTCCGAGTTGCACCGTCATGTACGAGAGCGTGAACGCGCTGATCATCGAATACATCACGTCCGGGCCGAACCGCGAGCCGCCCGCGACCAGCAAGCCGCGACGATGTCCGCGCCACACTTCGCCGAGTGGCGCGCGAGAACGCGCGTGGTCGGTCTCCAGCGCACGGAACTGCGGCGTCTCGTCGACGCCGAGCCGGATCCAGAGACCGAACACAACCAACAGCAGGCTGCCGAGCAGGGGCAGCCGCCAGCCCCACGCGGCGAAGTCATCCGCCGGCACGAGCCAGGTGGTGAGCGCGATCACGCCCGACGCGATCACGACGCCGATCGACGGCCCCATCTGCGCCCAGGAGGCGTTGCGTCCGCGCTGATCGTTGCGCCCGTGCTCCACGGAGAGCAGAACAGCGCCCGCCCATTCGCCGCCCAACGCCATGCCCTGCGCAAACCGCAAGGCGACCAGCAGCAATGGCGCCATGACACCGGCGGACTGATACGTCGGCAACAACCCGACGGCCGTCGTCGTGATGCCCATGATCAGCAGGGTGATCACCAGCACGTGGCGCCGGCCGCGCAGGTCGCCGAGCCGACCGAAGAGCAGGCCGCCGAACGGGCGTGATAGATAGCCCAGCCAGTACGTGGCGAACGACAGCAACAGCGCCGCGGTCGGATCGAACGACGGGAAGAACAGCTTGCCGAACACCAGCGCGGCCAGCGTGTTGTACACCGCGAAGTCGTAGTACTCGAGCGCGGTGCCCGCGGCGCTGGCGAAGGCGAGGCGCTTCATGCGGCGCCGAATCCGCCGCCGCCCGGCGTCTGGATCACGATCATTTCACCCGCGTCGATCGCCGCGGAGAACGTGGCGCCGTGTTCTTCCTTGCGGCCGTCGGTGCGCTCTATCCAGTTGCGGCCGGTCGCGGCCGCGGCGCCGCCCGCGACGCCGAACGGCGCGACGCGCCGGTGGTTGGCCAGCATCACCGCGGTCATCGGCTTCAGGAACCGCAGGCGGCGTTCGACGCCGTCGCCGCCACGATGTTTGCCGGCGCCGCCCGAGCCGCGGCGGATGCGGAACGACTCGAGGCGCACCGGGAAGCGCCATTCGAGCACCTCCGGATCCGTGAGCCGGGAGTTCGTCATGTGCGTCTGCACGGCGTCGGTGCCGTCGAAATCCGGGCCGGCCCCGGAGCCGCCGGCGATCGTTTCGTAATACTGGTGCTCGTCGTCGCCGAACGTGAAGTTGTTCATCGTGCCCTGGCTGGCCGCGAGCACGCCCAGCGCGCCGTACAGGCAGTCCGTCACCGCCTGCGACGTCTCGACGTTGCCGGCGACGACGGCCGCCGGATATCGCGGGTTGAGCAGGCAACCCTCCGGCACGATCAGCTTCAAGGGCACCAAACAACCCGCGTTCATCGGGATCTCGTCGTCCACCAGCGTCCGGAAGACGTATAACACGGCGGCCCGCGTGACGGGCAGCGGCGCGTTGAAGTTGTTAGGCTGCTGCGCGCTGGTACCGGTGAAGTCGATCGTGGCTTCGCGATTGCCGCGGTCGATGCGGATGGCGACGCGGATCGTGGCGCCATTGTCCATCTCGTAGGCGAACTCGCCGTCCTGGAGCACGCCGATCACCTTGCGCACCGCGGCCTCGGCGTTGTCCTGCACGTGGCGCATGTACGCCTGCACCACGTCGAGCCCGTAGTGCGCGCTCATCGCCTCGAGCTCGGCGGCGCCCTTGCCGCAGGCGGAGACCTGGGCGCGCAGGTCGGCGAGATTCTGCGTGATGTTGCGCGCCGGATGTGCGCCGCCGCCCAGCAGGGCGCGCAGCTCAGCCTCGAGGAATTCGCCGCCGGAGACGACCGGCACGCTGTCGATCAACACGCCTTCGTCGCCGATGGTCCTCGAGTCGGACGGCATCGACCCGGGCGTGATGCCGCCGATGTCGGCGTGATGGCCGCGCGCCGCGACGAAGAAGGCGGGCGCGGTGCCGCCGCCGAGGAACACCGGCATTACGACGGTGACGTCGGGTAGATGGGTTCCGCCGGCGTACGGCGCGTTCAGCGCGAAGGCGTCGCCGGGCCGCATCGTCGCGCCGCGCCGGCGCAGCACTTCCTGCACCGACTCGCCCATGCTGCCGAGGTGCACGGGCATGTGCGGCGCGTTCGCGATCAGCCGGCCGCCGGCGTCGAAGATGGCGCAGGAGAAATCGAGGCGCTCCTTGATGTTGACGGAGCTCGCGGTGTTGGCGAGCGTGACGCCCATCTGCTCGGCGATCGCCATGAAGAGATTGTTGAAGATCTCGAGCAGCACGGGATCCGCGCGCGTGGACAGGGATTCACGCGCGGGCGCGGCGCCGGTCTTGTCCAGCACCAGGTGGCCGAGCGCGGTGAACGTCGCGCGCCAGCCGTTCTCGACGATGACGGTGGTGTTCGGTTCGGCGATGGCGGCCGGGCCGTCGATCGCGTCGCCGGGTCGCAGCGCGTCGCGCGAGTAGATGGGCGTCTCGCGGCGGGTGCCTTCGAAGTGGATGGAGCGCGAGGCCGCAGGAACGAGCGCGCCGGTGCGCGGCGCGAAACGCGGCGCGGCGGTCTCCGCGCTGCCCGAGCGGCCCGTGGCTTCCACCGAGATCGTCTCGATGACCAGGCCGCGGCCCGCCATGTGGAAGCCGTACCGGGTGCGGTACAGCTCGAGGAATTGCGCGCGCAGGGACTCGGCGGTGGACTCGCCGGTCAGCGGCAGCGACAGCGTGGAATCCGTGCCCGCGTATTTCACGAGCACCGTGCGCTGGATCGAGATCGCGTCCATGCCGAAGTCCTGCGACACCAGCTCCGCGCCGGCGTCGTGCTCGAGCAGCGCGAACGGCGCGCGCAGCGCTTCGAGCGATTCGCCGGACAGCGGCAGCTCGGCCGTGCGCTGGCGCAGGACGATGGCGTCGGCGAGGCCGATGCCGTACGCGGACAACACGCCGGCCATCGGGTGGATGAACACGCGGCGCATGCCGAGCGCGTCGGCGACCGCGCAGGCGTGCTGGCCGGCGGCGCCGCCGAAGCAGGTCAGCGTGTATTCGGTGACGTCGTGCCCGCGCGCCACCGAGACCTTCTTGATCGCATTCGCCATGTTCTCGACGGCGATGCGGATGCAGCCCGCGGCCAGGGCGTCCGTGTCCGTGCTGCCCAGCGAGGCGGCGAGGGCGGCGAACCGCTCGCGGACCACTTCCCCGTCGAGCCGTTGATCGCCGGCCGGGCCGAACAACGCCGGGAAGAAGTCCGGCTGCACGCGGCCTAACAACACGTTGCAGTCCGTCACCGTCAACGGGCCGCCGCGGCGATACGACGCCGGGCCCGGATTCGCGCCGGCCGATTCGGGGCCGACGCGCAGCCGCACGCCGTCGTAGCGGCAGATCGAACCGCCACCCGCGGCGACCGTGTGGATGCGGAGGATCGGCGTGCGCAACCGGACGCCGCTGATCTCGACGTCGAGCGCGCGTTCGTAGTCGCCGGCGAAATGGCCGACGTCCGTCGAGGTGCCGCCCATGTCGAAGGCGATGATCCTGTCGAAGCCGGCCGAGGCGGCTGCGCGTGCGGCGCCGACGATGCCGCCGGCGGGGCCGGACAGGATCGCGTCCTTGCCGTGGAAGGCGCCGGCGTCGGACAGGCCGCCCGAGGACTGCATGAACTGCAGCGGCGCGCCGGGCAACGCGGCGGCGACGCGGTCGACGTAACGGCGCAGCACCGGCGATAGATAGGCGTCGGCGACGGTCGTGTCGCCGCGCGAGACCAGCTTCATCAGCGGGCTGACGCGGTGAGACGTGGATATCTGCGTGAAGCCGACGCGCGCGGCGAGGGTCTCGAGCTGCTGCTCGTGCGCCGTGTGGCGATAGCCGTGCATCAGCACGATGGCGCAGGCGCGGATGCCGCGGTCGAACGCGGCGCGCAGCGCGGCTTCGGCCTGCGCGGCGTCGAGCGGAGTGACGACCTCGCCGGTCGGCCCGATGCGCTCGTCGATCTCGACGACGTCCTCGTACAACATCGACGGCAGCTCGATGTGCCGGACGAAGAGCTTCGGGCGGTGTTGCCAGGCGATGCGCAGCGAGTCCGCGAACCCGCGGGTGGTGACGAACAGGGTGCGGTCGCCCTTGCGTTCGAGCAGCGCGTTGGTGGCGACGGTGGTGCCCATCTTCACGGCGTCGATGCGCTCGACGGGCAACGCGGCACCGGGCGCGACGCCGAGCAGCTGGCGGATGCCGGCGATGGCGGCATCGTCGTAGCGCTCGGGATTTTCGGAGAGCAGCTTGTGGGAGATCAGCGTGCCGTCGGGCTGGCGGGCCACGATGTCCGTGAAGGTGCCGCCGCGGTCGATCCAGAACTGCCATCCCATCAACGCGATGGTAAATGGGGACAGTCCCCGATTCCTAGCAAAAGGGGACGGTCATGGGGGTACGCGGACGCCGGGCTGCCGTTCGATCGTCCATTTTCGCTCCGGGAAGTCGCGCTTCAAGAGAAAGAAATGGGGACGGGCCCCGATTGCCCCTGCGGGGAAAAAGGTGCCGGACCTCGTCAGATCGCGATGAAGTTTCAGCACTCACGGTGAGGTCCGGCACCTTTTTCTGCGCCATTGGGGCCCGTCCCCATTTCTTTCTCTTGGCGTTCGTTCGTCGCTCACTGCGCGCCTTGACACTTTCTCAACGCGAGTCTTCGACTTCACTACGGCGGCGCGCGGCCGTTCGCTCCTCACCGACTTCCAGGAGCGAAAAAGGACGATCGAACGGCAGCCCGGCGACCACCCTCATCGTGACTGTCCCCTTTTGCTAGGAATCGGGGACTGTCCCCATTACGGCGCGGCGGGAAGATAGGGAGGGGAATGGCACGCGATGCGCGACGTGCGAGATGCCAGCTTCACCGAGATGAGTCGAGCGAGGAACTGAACGAGGACACGAACGATGTAATGAAACAGCGGGAACGTCGTTGCGCTGCGCGGCCAGCCGCTTGACCTGGATCAAGTCCGGGCCAGCGTCGACGTAGGGCCGCGCCCGTGGGGGCTCGCCCTATAGGAATCCACCGGCTGGCCGCGGGCGCGCGTTTTGGTAGCCTCGCGCGCGCATGAATTCCGAACGGCAGGGCGGGCTCGATTTCCTGGGTAGTTGGTCGGACGACCTCGACCCGGCGGCGCGTCATCCGGTGGTACACGGCGAGGCGGTCATCGACCTCGACGGTGTCTATCTACCGGACGGGGATGCGCCCGCGGTCGCGGCGCGCAACGGCGCGGCGCGCGGCGTGGCCGTGGCGACGCTGCACGCCGTCGCGGCGTGGTTGATGATCCGCGCCCGGTAAGCCGCGCGCGTTCACTCGGCGGCTTCGGCGTAGATGATGATCGACAACATCCGGATAGGCGTCTTGATCAGCTTCTCCGGTCCGTGCGGCACTTCCCCCGAGAACGTCAACGCATCACCCGCCTTCAGCAGGTGCGTCTCGTCGCCGTGCCGGTAGGTCAGCGATCCCTCCAGTAGATATATGAACTCGGTGCCCGGGTGCTCGAAGCCCGGGAACACCTCGCTCTTGTCGTTCAGCGTCACGAGGAACGGCTCGAACGCGCGGCGCGGGCCGCGATCCGCCGCCAGCAGGTGATAGGTGTGGCCGCGCTTCGTGCCGCGCCGGACCACCTCGAGTCCCTGTCCCTTCGGCACGTGCTGCGCGCCGCCGCGCGGCTTGCCCACGTCGTTGAACAGGTTCGCCAGCGGCACGCCGAGCGCCGCGGTCAGCGATGCCAGCGTCTCCAGGCTCGGGGACACGTCGCCGTTTTCGAGCCGGCTCAGCATCGCGGCGCTGATGCCCGAGCGCTTCGCGACTTCCCCCAGTGTCAGGCCCAGCGAATTGCGCAGCCGCCGCGCGGTGGCGCCGATCTGCCGCGACACGCTGGCGGGGGCGGGTGCCTGGGCCGGGCCTTTTTCCATAACTCACTCCTCTTATATGCGCCGCGGGAGCCCGTTGACGGCCCCCGGATCGCATGTTATCCGTGTGCAAACCAATTTACTCGTATGCAACTCGCGCTTCGATGCCCCATCGCCTCCTGAGGTTCGCACTGTCCCGCCGGCATCCCGAGCCGCGCATGTTCCGCGAACCTTCGCGCCTGAAGGACGGCTACGACGTCGTGATCATCGGCGGCGGCGGCCATGGCCTCGCCGCGGCGTACTACCTGGCGCGCGACCACGGCATCCGCGACGTCGCGGTGCTGGAGCGCGGCTACCTCGGCGGCGGCAACACCGCGCGCAACACCACGATCATCCGCTCGAACTACCTCACGCCCGAAGGCGTGAAATTCTACGACGCGAGCGTGCGCCTGTGGCGGGAGCTCTCGACCGAGCTCGACTTCAATCTCTTCTACGCCACGCGGGGCCACTTCACGCTCGCGCACTCGGACGCCGACCTGCGCACCGCCCGCTGGCGCGCCGAGGTGAACAAGCACTTCGGCGTGGAGTCGGAGGTGGTCGATGCGGCGTTCGTGAAGCGCCGCGTGCCGCAGATCGACCTCGAGTGCGGCGGGCACACGCCGATCCTCGGCGCGCTGTACCACGCGCCCGGCGCCATCGCGCGCCACGACGCCGTCGCGTGGGGATACGCGCGCGGCGCCGATCGTCGAGGCGTCGAAATCCACCAGAACACCGAGGTCCTGGGGATCGACGTGCGCGACGGCGCGGTGGCCGGCGTGCGCACGTCGAAGGGGAACATCGCGACGAAGCGCGTGTTGTGCGCGGTGGCCGGCAGCACGCCGCGCGTGCTCGACCTGGTCGGCCTGCAGGTGCCGCTGACGATCCACCCGCTGCAGGCGATGGTCTCCGAGCCGCTGAAGCCGTGGCTCGACCCGATCATCGTCTCGAGCTCGCTGCACGCCTACGTGTCGCAGAGTGCGCGCGGCGAGCTGGTGATGGGCGCGTCGCTGGATCCGTACGAATTGCAGTCCACGCGGTCGACGCTCGACTTTGCCGAAGGGCTGGCCGTGCACATGCTCGACCTGTTCCCGTTCCTCTCCGACGTGAAGGTGCTGCGGCAGTGGGCCGGCATGGCGGACATGACGCCCGACTTCGCGCCGCTGATGGGCCTCACACCCTGCGACGGCCTGTTCCTCGACGCCGGCTGGGGCACCTGGGGATTCAAGGCGACGCCGATCTCCGGCAAGACGATGGCGCACACGGTGGCCACCGGCACGGCGCATCCGCTCATCACCGGCTTCTCGCCGGCGCGGTTCGCCTCGCTGAGCCTGTCGAGCGAGAAGGGCGCCGCGGCGGTGGGCCACTGATGGCAGGCCGGCGATGAAACTGATCCCGTGCCCGCTGAACGGCCCGCGTCCCGCGCTCGAGTTCGTCTGCGGCGGCGAAGTGCGCGCGATGCCGGACCCCGACACGTGCAGCGACGCCGAGTGGACGAACTACCTGTACCTGCGCCGCAGCGTGCCCGGCGTGAAACGCGAGTGGTGGTGTCACACGCCGTCCGGCTACTGGTTCGTCGCCGAGCGCGACACCGCGCGCGACGAGATCCTGAAGACGTACGACGCGGCGGGGATCTCCGCATGATGTACCGCCTGCCGCCGCTCGCCGGCGAGTGGATAGACCGGTCGACGCCGCTGGAATTCACGTTCGAGGGTCGTCCCGTGAGCGGCTTCGCCGGCGACACCATCTCGAGCGCGCTGGCTGGCGCCGGCCACCTGCTGCTGGGCCGCAGCTTCAAGTACCACCGGCCGCGCGGCATCTATTCGTTCGCGAACCACGACGCGAACGTGCTGTTCGAGGTGGACCGCGAGCCCAACGTGCGCGGCGACGTCACGCCGCTGGTGGCGGGGCAGGCAGTCAGCGCGGTGAACGTCGTGAACGGCGTGAAGCGCGACGCACGGCGGTTCATGGAATGGCTCGCGCCGTTCCTGCCGGTCGGCTTCTACTACAAGGCGTTCCACGGGCCGCGGTTCGCGGCCTGGGAGGCGCGGATCCGCGCACTGGCCGGACTCGGCCGCATCGATGCCGACGCGCCGCGCCGGCGCACGACGAAGCGGTACGCGTTCTGCGACGTGCTGGTCGTCGGCGCCGGGCCGAGCGGCCTCGCGGCGGCGCTGGCGGCCGCGGACGCGGGCGCTGACGTGCTGCTGGTCGACGAAAACGCGCGCGCCGGCGGCAGCGCCGCCTGGAGCGAAATGACGCGCGGCGAACACGACACGCTGGTCGCCCGCGCCGCCGCGCATCCCCGCATCGCGCTGCGCCTGTCTACCTGCGCCGTCGGTTACTACGCCGATCACTGGGTCGCGCTCGTGGGGCCGGAACACCTGACGAAGGTACGTGCCGGCGCCGTGATCTTCGCGACCGGCGTCGTCGAGCAACCTGCCGTGTTCGGCAACAACGATCTGCCCGGTGTCATGCTGGGCTCGGCCGCGCAGCGGCTGATCCATCGGCACGCGATCGCGCCGGGCCGGCGTGTCGCGGTGCTGACCGCGGGCCGCGAGGGCTACGATCTCGCGCGCACGCTGCGCGGGCTCGAGGTCGGCATCGCCGCGGTGCTGGATCTGCGCGCCGGCGCGGGCCGCGACGCGGACGACCTGGGCGACCTGCGCTGCATCGCCGGCGTCGAACCCATCCGCGCGATCGGCCGCGACGACGTGCTGCACGCATTCGAGTTCCGCCACGGCGGCCGCGTCGAAACGCTGCCCTGCGACGCGCTGCTGATGAGCGTCGGCTTCGCGCCGGCCGCACAGCTGCTGCTGCAGTCCGGCGCGGAGCTGCAGTTCGACGCCGCGCTCCAGCAACATCGCCCGGCCAAACTACCCGCGGGCATCTTCGCCGCGGGCCGCGTCAACGGCGTCTACGACCTCGCCGCGCGCCGCCAGGACGGCCGCGAGGCCGGCGTCGAGGCCGCCGCGCACGCGCGTGGCGCACACGAAGGCCCGCGCCGGCCGCCCGTCGAGGACACGCGCCAGGTCTCGCATGCATACCCCGTGTTCCCGCACGCGCGCGCGAAGGATTTCGTCGATCTCGACGAGGACATCCAGGTCGAGGATCTGCTGAACGCCGCGCAGGAAGGCTACGACAGCGTCGAACTGTTGAAGCGCTACAGCACGCTGGGCATGGGCCCGTCGCAGGGCAAACATTCCAACGTGAACGGTGCACGCATCCTGATGCGGGCGCGCGACCGCACGCTGGCCGACACCGCGCTGACGACGCAACGCCCGTTCTACCACCCGGTCGCGCTGAAACACCTCGCCGGCGCGGGCTTTCACCTCGAGCGCCGCAGCGCCTGCCACGCGGCTCACGAGGCGCTCGACGCGAAATGGATGACCGTCGGCGGCTGGCAGCGGCCCGAGTACTACCGCCGCGCGGGCGCCGACCGCGCGACGTGCATCGCCGACGAAGCGCGCGCCGTGCGCGAGGGCGCCGGCGTCATCGACGTCTCGACCCTCGGCAAAATCGAGATCCACGGCCCGGACGCCGGCCGCTTCCTCGACCGGCTCTACGCCGGCAGCTACGCCGACATGCGCGTCGGTACCACGCGCTACGGCCTGCTGCTCGACGAGGGCGGCATCGTGCGCGACGACGGCGTCGTCGCGCGACTCGGCGAGCAGCTCTTCTACGTCACCACGACGACCAGCGGCGCGGCGACCGTGTACCGCGAGATGCTGCTGTGGAACACGCGCTGGCGTCTCGACTGCGCGTTCGTCAACAACACCGGCCACCGCGCCGCGCTGAATCTCGCCGGGCCGGCGAGTCGCGAGCTGCTGCAGCCGCTCGCGGACATCGACCTGTCCGAGGCGGCCTTTCCATTCCTCGGCGCGCGCACCGGTCACATCGCGGGAATCCCCGCGCGCGTCATGCGCGTGGGTTTCGTCGCGACGCTGGGCTTCGAGATCCACGTGCCGTTCTCGCGCGGCGCGCAGCTGTGGAACACGCTGTTGGACGCGGGTACCGACAAGGGCCTGCGCGCGTTCGGCGTCGAAGCCCAGCGGCTGTTGCGGCTGGAACAGGGCCACGCGATCGTCGCGCAGGACACGGACGGCGTCACCAATCCGTTCGAAGCCGGCCTCGGCTGGGCCGTGAAGATGGGCAAGCCGTTCTTCGTCGGCCAGCGCAGCCTGCGCATCCACCAGCAGCGCGGCGCGCGGCAGCAGCTCGTGGGCTTCGAACTACCCGGTGGCTCGGGCGATGCGTCGGTCGGCGAGGCCAACCTGCTGATCGCTGGTGGCGACATCGCCGGCCGCGTGACGAGCATCGCGCGTTCGCCGACGCTGGGGCGCACGATCGGCCTTGCGATGGCGTCGCCCGCGCTGGCGGCGCCGGGCACCGCGCTGGCGATCCGTACGCCCGGCGGCGCGATGGTGGACGCCGTCGTCGTGAAGCCGCCGTTCGTGGTGGCCGCATGAGGAACGCGACCGTCTGGCTCGACGTCGCTCCCGCCGCGCACCGCGCCGGCGTCAAGGGTCCGCGCGCCGCGGCGCTGCTGGGCGAGCTCGGCCTCAACGTGCCACGCGTCGCCAACAGCTGGTCGCCGCTGAAGCCGGCCGACCGCGACGATGCCGACAACGTCATCGCCCGTCTCGGCAACACCGAGTTCTTCCTCGAAGACGCCGACTCGGCCACCGTGGCCGCACTCGACGCACGCTGCGCGGCCGGTGAGCCGGGCGCGTATGCCGCGCTGCGCGAAGACGTCGCATTGCACGTCGGCGGCAAGGCCGCGCCCGACGCGCTGGCCGAGGTCTGCAACGTCGACTTCGCCGCGTTGCCCGCCGGCAAACCCATCTACCTGACGCTGATGATCGGCGTCGCCGTGCTCGTGCTGCCGCAGCCGCGCGAGGACGGGCGGATTTTCAGGATCTGGTGCGACCCGACCTTCGGGACGTACCTGCAGGACGCACTGCACAGCGTGGTCACCCGGATTCAATCGGAGACGTCATGAACGAACAAGAAGCACGAGACCTCTTCGCGAAGCACCAGATCAAATACGTGCTGGCGCAATTCGTCGACATCCACGGTGCCGCCAAGGCGAAGGCCGTGCCCGTCGAGCATCTGAAGATGGTGCTGACCGACGGCGCCGGCTTCGCGGGCTTCGCGTTGTGGGGCTTCGGCATGGGGCCGGACGGGCCCGACTACATGGCGGTCGGCGATCTATCTACCCTGACGCCGATCCCGTGGATGCCGGGATACGCGCGCCTCGTGTGCAACGGCACCGTGAAGGGCAAGCCATATCCGTACTGCTCGCGTGTCGCGCTGCAGACGCAATTGAAGCGACTCGCCGACCGCGGACTCACGATGTACGTCGGCATCGAGCCCGAGTTCATGCTGCTGAGCCGCGACGACAGCGGCAAGCTCGGTCCCAGCGATCCCAGCGACGATCTCGACAAACCCTGCTACGACTACAAGGGCCTGTCGCGCACGAGCGCGGTGCTCGACGACATCACCGCGGGCCTGCGCGCCGTGGGCATCGACGTCTACCAGATCGACCACGAGGACGCGAACGGCCAGTTCGAGGTGAACTTCACGTACGCCGACGCGCTGAAATCCGCCGACAACTTCACTTTCGTGAAGATGGCCGCGAGCGAGATCGCGCGCAAGCACGGCATGATCGCGACGTTCATGCCGAAGCCGTTCAGCAACCGCACCGGCAGCGGCGCGCATTTCCACGTGTCGATGGGCGATGCGAAGACGGCCAACCTGTTCGAGGACAAGAGCGACAAACGTGGCCTGGCGTTGTCGACGATGGCTTACCACTTCCTGGGGGGAGTGCTGGCGCACGCGCGGGCGCTGGCGGCGGTGTGCGCGCCCACGGTCAACTCGTACAAACGACTGGTCGTGGGGCGCGCGCTGTCGGGGGCGACGTGGGCGCCGGCATACATCGCGTACGGCGACAACAACCGCACGGCCTGCGTGCGCATCCCGGGCGGGCGGCTGGAGTTCCGGCTGCCGGATTCGGGCTGCAATCCCTACCTCGCGCTGGCCGCGCTGGTGGCCGCGGGTCTCGATGGCCTCGACCGGAAGCTCGACCCCGGCGAGCCCACGAACCTCAACATGTACGAGCTGACCGACGCGCAGCTGGCGGAGAAGAAGATAGGCCTGCTGCCGCAGAACCTGCTCGAGGCCGTGCAGGCACTGGATGCGGACGACGTGGTCAAGGCCGGCCTGGGCGCCGATCTCGCCGCGGAGTTCCTCAAGCTGAAGCGCATGGAGTGGATCGAATACTCGCGCCACGTCTCCGACTGGGAAACCAAGCGTTACCTGGAGTTCTTCTGATGTGCGGCATCGTCGGGTTGTTGTTGAAGGAGCCGTCGCTGCGCGAACGGCTGGGCGAGCTGATGACGCCGATGCTGATCGGCATGACGGACCGCGGCCCGGATTCCGCCGGCGTCGCGATCTTCGGCGAGCCGCAGTCGGGCGACTCGCGGAAGATCTCGCTGTTCTGGCGTGAAGGCGCGGCGGACTGGAAGCGGTTGAAGCAGGAGTTCGCCGCCGAATTCTCCGGAGCGCATCGCTGGGTGGAGACCGGGCAGCACGCGATCGTCACCACCGCCACGCCGCCCGACGAACTGCGCGCCTGGCTGGTCGACGCGGCGCCGCAGATCTACGTGCTCTCGGTCGGCCGCTCGATCGATCTCTACAAGGACATCGGCGCGCCCGCCGAGATCGTGCGGCGCTACGGGCTCGACAAGGTGACCGGCACGCACGTCGTCGCGCACACGCGCATGGCCACGGAATCCGCCGTCACGCCCGCGCACGCGCACCCATTCACCGCGGGCCAGGATTTCTGCCTCGTGCACAACGGCTCGCTGTCGAACCCGCACCTCGTCCGCAAGAAACTCGAGCCGCTCGGCATCTCGTTCGTCACCGACAACGACACCGAGGCCGCGTGCCGCTTCTTCGAGTGGCGCATGCGCGAAGGAGATGATCTGACTACCGCCGTGCATGCCGGTTTCCGAGAGCTCGACGGCTTCTTCACGTTCCTCATGGGCACCGACAGCGAGATGCTGATCGTGCGCGACGCGTTCGCCTGCAAGCCGGCGGTGGTCGCGGAGACGGAGGACTACGTCGCGATCGCGTCGGAGTTCCGCTCGCTGGCCCATCTACCCGGCGTGCGGCACGCGAACGTGTTCGAGCCGAAGCCGGAAGAGGTGTACGCATGGAAGGCGTGAAGCAGTTCGATCTCGCGGTGACGCCGCTGCGCGACGTCAATCGCTTCCTGCATCGCGAAGCGGCCGCCGCGGGCGTGAAGCGCGTGCAGATCCTGAACGCGGATGGCGCGCACAGCATCGCCGCGGGCCTCGATGCCGAGGTCGACGTCGACGTCGATGGACACGCGGGCTACTACCTCGGCGGCATGAACAAGACGGCCAACATCACGGTCCACGGCAACGCCGGGCCCGGAGTCGGCGAGAACATGATGTCCGGCACGATCCGCGTCACGGGCTTCGCGTCCACGGCGGCCGGCGCTTCGGCGCATGGCGGATTGCTGGTGATCCAGGGCGACGCGGCGCTGCGTTGTGGCATCTCGCTGAAGGGCGGCGACATCGTCATCGGCGGCAGCGTCGGCAGTTTCTCCGCGTTCATGGCGCAGGCGGGGCGCATCGTCATCTGCGGCGATGCCGGCGACGCGCTCGGCGATTCGCTCTACGAGGCGGTGATCTACGTGCGCGGCGACGTGCGTTCGCTCGGCGCCGACGCGCGTTTCGAGCCGATGCAGGTGGCGGACGTCGAGGCGGTGCGCGGGTTGTTGGCGCGCGCGGGGCTGGAACACGACCCGGCCTCCTTCAAACGCGTGGCGTCGGCGAAGAGCCTGTACCACTGGAACGCGGATTCGAACCAGGAATATTGACCATGACCGACGAACGACTGCAGCTCGAGGGACTGTCCCGCGAAGAGTCGGCGGGCTATGACCGCCGCATCATCGACTACATCCAGCGCGCGTCGGCGACGGGACTCTACGAGATCCGCGGGCTGGGCGCGAAGCGCAAGGTGGCCGGCTTCGACGACCTCGTGTTCCTCGGCGCGTCGCTGTCGCGTTACCCGCTCGAGGGCTACCGCGAGAAGTGCGCGACGAAGACGGTGCTCGGCACGCGGCACGCGACGAAGCCCGTGGAGCTGGCGACGCCGATCACGATCGCCGGCATGAGTTTCGGTGCGCTGTCCGCGCGCGTGAAGGAATCGCTGGGGCTCGCCGCGACGGCACTCGGCACGTCGACGACGACGGGCGATGGCGGCATGACGCCTGAGGAAAGGCAGAGCAGCCGCACGCTGGTGTACCAGTGCCTGCCGTCGCGCTACGGCTTCAATCCGGACGACGTGCGCAAGGCCGACGCGATCGAGCTCGTGATCGGCCAGGGCGCGAAGCCGGGCGGCGGCGGCATGTTGCTGGGACAGAAGGTGAACCCGCGCGTCGCGCAGATGCGCACGCTGCCGCCGGGCGTCGACCAGCGCTCGGCATCGCGACATCCGGACTGGACGGGGCCCGACGACCTCGTGATCAAGATCAACGAGCTGCGCGAGATCACGGACTGGGAGAAGCCCATCTACGTGAAGGTGGGCGCGACGCGCGTCAAACACGACGTGAAGCTCGCGATCCACGCCGGCGCGGACGTGATCGTCGTCGACGGCATGCAGGGCGGCACGGCCGCGACGCAGACGGTGTTCATCGAGCACGTCGGCATCCCGACGCTGGCGGCGCTGCGCCAGGCGGTGGAGGCGATCGACGATCTCGACATGCGCGGCAAGGTGCAGCTGGTGATCTCCGGCGGCATCCGCACCGGCGCGGACGTGGCGAAGGCGCTGGCCATGGGCGCGGACGCGGTGGCGATCGGGCAGGGCGTGCTGATGGCACTGGGCTGCAACAGCGCGACGTACGTGCAGGATGGACAACACGTGTCGGCGGTGGAGGATTACCGGAAGCTCGGGACCGTGCCGGGGTTCTGCCATCACTGCCACACGGGACGCTGCCCGGTGGGCGTGACGACGCAGGATGCCGTGCTCGAGCAGCGACTCGATCCGCGCGTCGGCGCGAAGCGGCTGACGAACTACCTGAAGACGCTGAACATGGAGCTCACCACCATCGCGCGCGCCTGCGGCAAGCAGGACGTGCACCACCTCGAGCGCGAGGACCTCGTTGCGCTGACGGTGGAAGCCGCGGCGATGGCGAACATCCCGCTGGCCGGCACCGACTGGGTGCCCGGGCGGTAATGGGGACAGTCCCCCCTGGTCTTTCGAAAAAAGGGCTAGCAAAAGGGGACAGTCACCGGACTGTCAGCCGCGGGTCGGCCGATCAGCCGCGGGGAGCAGCGCGGCGCGCGCCACGTTCAGCGCGTTGATCGCCGCCGGGAACCCGGCGTACACCGCCATCTGCAGGACCACCTCAACGATCTCCTGCCGCGTGCAGCCGACGTTCAGCGCGCCGCGGATGTGGACCTCGAGCTGCGGCTGCGCGTTGCCGAGCGCGGTCAACGCGGCGATCGTCGCCAGCTGCCGCGAGCGCACGTCGAGACCGGGCCGCGACATCACGTCGCCGTACGAAAAATCCACGATCCAGTCCGCGAGATCCGGCGCGACGTCGCGCAGCCCCGCGACCACGGACTCGCCACTGGCGCCCGTGATCTCGCCGAGCGTGCGCAGCCCGCGCGCGCGGCGTTCGTCGATGGGCGCGTCGTCGTTCACGCCCGGCAGCGATGCCGCATACGTCGCGGCGCGCACGGACGCGCTGACCGCGTCGAGGGACGGCGGCGTGTCTTCGATGCGCTCGCGGCGCTCGCGGTTCAGGGCTCTCATGGCGGCGACGTTAGCCGGCCCGCAGCCAGGCAGAAACCGGCGGTGCGCACTCCGGAGTGTCAGACGATCGCCGCGGGTTCTGGCAGACTCGCGCCGTGTTTCTATTAGCCGACAAAAACCGGTGGCTCGCGAGGCTGCCCCTCGCGCTCCTCTGCCTGTTGACCAGCGCGCGCCTGTCCGCCGCGCCGGCCTTCGAGCCGCTTGAGTGCCGGGAGCCTGCCGCCAGCGCCGGCGCACGCTGCGGCATCGTCTACGTCCCCGAAAACCACGCGAAGCCGCGCGGCCGAAAGATCCCCCTGAACGTCATCGTACTGCCAGCCACCGGCACGCCGCTCGATCCGCGGCGCGCGCAGTACGACCTCGAAGGCGGCCCCGGTTTCGCGGTGACGAACTTCGTCGCGTTCTACGCCGGCGAGGGCGCGAACTACCGCGCGGACCGCGACATCGTCCTCGCCGACCTGCGCGGCACCGGCGGCTCTAACCCGCTGCGTTGTGCGGGCGTCGAGGAACTCGAATCGCGCGATCCCTGGGCGCCGCTCTATCCACCCGACCTCGTCGCCGAATGCGCGGCGCAGCTGTCGGTGGCCAACGACCCGGCGCAGTATTCGACTGCCGCCGCCGCGCGCGACATCGACCTCGTCCGCCGCGCGCTGGGCTATAAACAGCTCGACCTGAACGCGGTCTCGTACGGCACGACGCTGGCGCTGCGTTATCTCACCGATTTCCCGCGCGCCGTGCACGCCGCCGCGCTGATGGGCACGGTGCCCGCGGACCGCACACCGCCGCGCTGGCATGCGCAGTCGGCCGAAGCGGCCTTGCTGCGGCTCGCGGCGGACTGCGCCGCGGACCGCGCCTGCCGCGAGGAGGTCGGCGACCTGCAGGCCGCGCTCAAGTCCGCCGTCGCCCAACTACCGCGCGATCGTCCCGGCGTCGGCGACGTGTTCATGGAGAAGCTGCGCACGAAGTTGTATTCGGTCGCCAGCACGCGCGCGTTGCCCGCGCAGCTGCAGGCTGCCGCGCACGGCGATTTCGATGCCTTCCTGAAACCCGGCGAAGGCGGCTTCGCCGACGGCCTCTATCTATCCATCACGTGCGCCGAATCGCTGGCGCGCATGGACCTGCCCGCGGCGGTCGCCGCCGCCGACGACACCGGCTTCGGCGCCTACCGCCTCGAACGCCAGCGCGACGCCTGCGCGCGCTGGCCGAAGGCGCCGGTCGACGCCCACCTGTTCGACGTGCCGCCCAGCACCGTGCCGGCCCTGTTCATCGCCGGCGACCGCGATCCCGTGTCCCCGGCCGACTGGGCGGCGCAGACCGCGAAGCGATTCAGCGACCACAAACTCGTGCGCGTCGACGCCGGCGCGCACGTCTTCGACGGCCTGACCGACCTCGACACCTGTCTCGACACGCGGATCATCGAGTTCTTCGCCACGGCCGACGCGGCCGGTCTCGACACCTCGTGCTTCGCGCGCATGCAGCCACCCCCTTTCGCACCATGATCCACCTGCCGAACCTGCTGCGCTCCCGCGCCTCGCACGCGCGCGTCACCAACGTCGAGTTGTTCTTCGACCTCGTGTTCGTGTTCGCGGTGACGCAGCTGTCGCACACGTTGCTCCAGCACCTGAGCCTCGCGGGCGCGTTGCAGACCGGGTTCCTGCTGCTGGCCGTGTGGTGGGTGTGGGTGTACACCTGCTGGTTCACGAACTGGATAGACCCGGACAAGCCGTCCGTGCGCGTGTTGTTGTTCGTGCTGATGCTGGCGGGGTTGTTGATGTCGGCGGCGATCCCGCATGCGTTCGAGCGCGAGGGGTTGCTGTTTGCGGGCGCGTACGTGTTCATCCAGCTTGTGCGCACGGGATTCATGCTGCACGCGCTGCGCGAGCACGACCGCGCGAACTACCTGAACTTCCTGCGCATCTTCGCGTGGTTGTGCGTGTCGGGCGCGTTGTGGCTGGCGGGCGGCTTTTCCGCCGACGGCGTGCGCGCCGCGTTCTGGATCGCCGCGCTGGCACTCGAGATCGGCGGGCCGACGGTCGGGTTCTTCACGCCGGGGCTCGGGCGCTCGAGCACCGCGGACTGGAAGGTGGACGGCACGCACACGGCCGAGCGCTGCTCGCTGTTCGTGATCATCGCGCTGGGCGAGTCGATCCTCGTGACGGGCGCGACGGCCGCGGACCACCCGGCGACGACGACGGCGGTGTGCGCGTTCGTGGTCGCGTTCCTCGGCAGCGTGGCGATGTGGTGGATCTACTTCAACATCGGCGCGGAGCGGGGCAGCCATCACATCGCGCATTCGGACGATCCGGGGCGGATGGCGCGCGCGGTGTACACGTATTTCCACATCCCGATCATCGCGGGGATCGTGGTGTGCGCGGTGGCGGACGAGTTGACGATCGCGCATCCGGACGGGCACGTGGGGCTGGCGGACGCGTTCGTGCTGCTGGGCGGACCGGTGCTCTATCTACTGGGGAACCTGTACTTCAAGCGCGCGAGCGCGAACAACTTTCCGCTGTCGCACCTGGTGGGGTTGGGGTTGCTGGTCGTGACGGCGCCGTTCGCCACGATGCTGACGCCGCTGGCGCTGGGAGCGGCGACGTCGGCGATCCTGGTGCTCGTGGCTGTGTGGGAGACGCGGTCGTTCGCGGCCGGTGCGCGCGCGTAAGCGCGTCCAACGCGAGGTTTGGTGACTGTCCCCTTTTGCTAGGAAACGGGGACTGTCCCCATTACGCCCTGCGCAGGTCGGGGACGGCGGACAGCTTCGGGCCCGGCATCCCCATCACGTACCGCTTCATCGACTTCCCCGCGAACCGCAGCTCGCGCGGATCGACATCCGTCAGTACCAGCCCCGCCAGCGTCGCGCCGCGCTCGCGCAGCAGCCGCGTCGCATGCGCGAGATCGGGCATCGGCGTCTCGCCGGAGCGCGCGACGATGATCGTGCGATCCGCCACGCAGGCCAGCGTCAATGCGTCGCTCAACAATCCCGCCGGTGGGCTGTCGATGATGATCGCGTCGTAGCGCTGCCGCAGCCGCGCCATCAGCGCCGAAAACGCGTGCACCGTCAGTTTGTCGAGCGCATGCGAGGCATTGCGCTCGGCCAGCAACATGTCGAGACCGGTGGTCTCGTCCTGCAGCAGCACGTCGTTGACGTTCGCGCGCATCTCGAGCACCGCGGCGACGCCGCGCGACGGCTCCTGCACGCGCGCCAGCTTCGCGGCGGCCGGGCAGCGCAGGTCCATCTCGAGGAACAACGTGCGGATGTTCGAGCGCGACAACGCGCGCGCGACGGACATCGCCACCAGCGTCTTCCCCTGGCTCGGCACCACGGACGTGAACAGCGTGACCATCGTGTCGCGGTCGGAATGCAGCTCGTACACCGCATGCCGCAGCGACCGGATGCTCTCGATGTACAGCCGCGGGTCCTTGATCTTCACCTGGCCGGCCTCGCGGCTCTCGTTGCGGAACCGCGGGATCGCGACCAGCGGCCGCAACCCGACCGCATCCGCCATCTGGTTCAGCCCCATCGTGCCGGGCCGCAGCGCCTGCACGATCACCGCCATCACCACGCCGCCGATCAGCGAGGCGATCGCACCCAGCGCGAGGAAAAGCGACGTGCGCGGGAAGGACGGCCGCGCCGGCGCCACTGCGCGTGACACGATCACCGCCGTCGGTTCGGAATACCCGTGCTCGGCGAGTTGCGTCTGGTAGCGGTTCAGCACGGTCTCGAACACCGTGCGCTTCACCTGCGCCTCCGCCAGCAGCGCCGGCAATGCCGACGACACGCGGTCCTGCGACACCTTGTTGGACGTCTCGCTACCCACGGCGCCGCTCAGGTCCGCCACCTGCCGCTGCCACGAACGCGTCGACGCCGCGGCTTCGTTCTCGACGCGCGCCAGCTGCTTTTCGAGCGTCTCGTTGATGCTGGCCAGCGTCTGCTTCGCCTTGATCAGCGTCGGGTGCGAGTCCGCCAGGCGCGTCGACAGCGACGCGACTTCGGATTCGGCCTGCACGCGCGAGCGCAGCAGGTCCGCCAGCGCGTCGTTCGCCAGCAACGTCGCCGCGTTCGACGGATCCCCGCCGGCGCGGATCGCGCGGATCTCCGCGAGCTGCGCCTGCTGCGTCGACAGCTGGCGCTTCGCATCGACGAGCTGGCCGGAGAGCTGCGACAGCCGCTGTTCGACCATCGTGGAATCGCGCGCGGTGACGATGTTGTTCTGCAACTGGTACTGCTGAACCCGGGCATCGGCATCGCGCGCTTCCTTGGCTCTCGCATCGACCTCCTGTTTCAGCCAGCCCAGGGATTTCGTGCGCGAATCGCCGCGGCGGTTCGCCTGTTCGTGCAGATAGGCTTCGGCGTGCGTGTTGGCGATCGCGGCCGCGAGTCGCGGGCTGGCGGCCGTGAACGCCACGTCGACCGTCTTGCTGCGGCCGTCGTTGAACACGGCGAGCCGGTCCTGGTAGCCGTTCAGCACGGCGTCGAGCGTCAGCTCGTCGTTCGACAGCCACGGGTGCGCGGTGGCCGGCTCGGGCTGGCGCAGGCCGAGCTGCTCGAGCAGGCCGGGCTGCGGCGCGAACTCCGGCTGCTTCGCGAGATCGAGCTTCTCGATGACGCCGCGCGCCAGTTCGTCGCTGGCGATGATCGCGGTCTCGCTGCGGATGAAGAACGGATCGGTGGTAGATAGAACGCGCGCCGTGGTGGGGGCGTCGCCCAGTTCCTCCGTGACCGGGGCGAGCAGCACCACGGCGTGCGCCGTGAACGCGGGCTTCAGCGAGAAGACGTAGGCGGCGATGCCGCCGAACAGCAGCGCCGTGGTGAACAGCAACGTGAACCAGCGCAGCCGGATGACGCGCCAGAGATTCTGCAGACTGATGGCGGAGACTTCTTCCACTAGAGCCGTCCTATGTAGGCGAGGGTGGCGACGTGGCGCTCGAAGCTGCGTCCGAAGGTGGACTGATCGCGCGCGGCGTAGTCGTAGGAGAACCGGAGCACCGAGTGCCGGCCGAACGACCAGTTCGCGCCGAGCTCGGTCAGCCAGGCGCGGTCCTTGCGGTCGATCAGGTCGAAGTCGTCCTGGACGTAGCGCGCGCCCACGGTGAAGAGCAGCGTGCGGCTCCATTCGTGTTCGATCTCGAAACGCGCTTCGTTGCGGATCTTGGCGACGGCGCCCTCGACCCGCGTCGGCGCATCGCTGCGCAGCAATTGCGCGCGCACGGTGGTCAGGCGCGTGGGGTGCCAGTCGAGCGCGGCGCGGGCGCTGATGCCGTCGAACGGCGCGGGGCCGTCGTCGTAGCGGCGCTCGAAGTATCCGGCGCCGATCTCGAGCTGCAGCAGGTCGTTGAGATCGAAACGCAGGCCGAGCAGGCCGCCGACGGTATCGGCGGACAACGACAACACGCTGTCGTCGTCGAACGCATCGCGGTTGTAGTAACCGGACAGGACCCATGCCGTGCCGGCGCGGAACTGGTACGCGCCGCGCAACTCGCCGCGATACTGGTTGCGGTCGCGGAACTGCTGCGAATCCTCTTCATATTGCACGCGGCGCGCATCGAGCCGCGAATCGACCGTGAAGCGGTTGAACACGTGCGCGTGGCCGAACGAGGCGCGGAAGTCGTCGAACAGGCTGACGTCGAGATCGGTCGGCGTCTCGATGTCGGTGCGCGACTCGACGTTGCGCTCGGCGCTGAAGCGGGTTGTCAGGCGGTCCTGCGGGCCCAACCAGCCGTCGTAGCGGCCCAGCGCGCCGAACTCGGTGGCGTCCTGGTCGCGCGCGGTGTCGTAGCGCCGCGCGCGCACGAAGGCGAGGCCGGTGATGTCGCGGGTCTCGCTCTTGTCGCTGGCCCGCAGCAGCGCTTCTCCGGTGGCGAGGCCTTCGTTCACCTCGTCGCCATCCGTGGCGTAGACATTGGTGTCGTAACCGAAGGAGACACCGGCGGCCAGGCGCACGTCGAACGAACCCGCGCGGATGCCGCCTTCGCCGGCCTCGGTGTCGAACAGCTCGGCGCCTTCGTCGTCGACGAACAACGTGCGCGGGGCCAGCGACTGGGCGCCCGCCGCCGTCGCGAACAGCAGCGCAGCGAGCAGGCCGGCAGACCGCGCCGCGCGCATCAGAAGTGCCTCTCGAACACGAACACCGTGTCGCCGGGCAACACGCGCGAGTTGCGCGTGCCGCGCGATTCCACTGCCGCGCCATTGCGCTTGCGCGTCACGGACACCTCGTCTTCCGACGCCCGGAACGTGAACCCGCCGGCGATCGCGACGGCCGTGAGCACGGTCATGTCCGGCACGTACGCGTACGAGCCCGGGTTCTTGACCTCGCCGAGGATGAAGAACGGCCGGTATTCCTCGATCTGGATGGTGACGTCCGGCGACTTCACCGCCTTCTGGTTCAGCAGGGCCGTCAGCTTCTTCTGCAGGTCCGGCACGGACAGTCCCTGCGCCGCGACCTGGCCCACCAGCGGCACGACGATGACGCCGCTGTCCGATATCTTGAAAGTGCCGGACAGGTCCGGCTCGCCGAACACGGTGACCTTCAGCGCGTCGCCCGCGCCCAATAGATAGGCGCCGCCGACCGGCTCCTGCGGCAGCTGCGGCAATCCGCGCGCGCCGCCGGCGCAGCCGGCCGCCAGCATCAGCACCCCCAGCAACATCCAGCGAAACACGATTTTCATGAACGATCTCTCATGCGTCCTCACACGATGCTTTCGGAAAGATCCCGCGTGGCTTCGGCCAGCGCGAGGCGGCGGTCGAGACCGGTGGCCATCGCCGGCGCCGAATCGAACACCTGCCAGCAGCGCTCGACGAAGCTGGCGTATTTCTCGCGGAAGATGGGCGCCGAGAAGCGCTGCGCGTTGTGCCAGCAGTCGATCGGCGAGATGCGGTCCTGGTTGTGCTCGAAATGCAGCACCGCCTGCGCGATCGCATCCGGCTCCTGGCGGTCGAAGAACAGTCCGGTGGGTTTCCCCGCGTCGAGACCCTGGATGGTTTCCAGGGCGCCGCCGCGGCCGAAGGCGATCACGGGCGTGCCGCAGGCCTGCGCCTCCACCGGCGTGATGCCGAAGTCCTCTTCGGCCGCGAACACGAACGCCTTCGCGCGCTGCATGAGGTCCGCGAGCACGCTCGTCGGCTGGTATCCGAGGATCTCGACGTTCGGCCCGGCCACGGCCTTCACGCGCTTCATCTCGGGCCCGTCGCCGATCACGACGAGCTTGCGCTCCGGCAGCGCTTTGAACGCTTCCACGATGGCCGCCATCTTCTTGTACGGGACCATGCGCGACGCCGTCAGATAGAACGGCTCCTTGTTCGTGCGCAGCTCGAAGCTGTCGACGTCCACCGGCGGGTGGATGACGGTGCTCTCGCGCCGGTACACCTTCCAGATGCGGCGCGCGATGAAGTGCGAGTTCGCCACGTAGTGGTCGACGCCGTTCGCCGTGCGCAGGTCCCAGCCGCGCGCGCGGTGGAGCATGTATCGCGCCAGGAAGCTGGAGAAGCCGCGTTCGAGCTTCGCCTCGCCAAGGTACTGGTGCTGCAGGTCCCAGGCGTACCGCATCGGCGAGTGCACGTAGGAGATGTGCAGCTGGTCCGGCCCCGTGATCACGCCCTTGGCGATCGACGCGCTGCCGGAGAGAATCAGCTTGTACTTCGACAGATCGAGCTGCTCCATCGCGAACATCAGCAGCAGCAGGAACTGGCGGTAGTGGTTGCGCACGAACGGCAGCTTCTGCGCGAACGTGGTGATGGGCACCTTGCCGCGCAGGAAGCCGCGGTCCGCCTGCTTCATGATGTCGATCGCGACGGCAACGTCGGCCTGCGGATAGAGCGCGATCATCTCGCCGAGCACGCGCTCGGCGCCGGCGTAGATGTCGAGCTTGTCGTAGATCAGTGCGGTGGGTCGGTTCGTCATGGTTGGCCCCGTGTGCATCAGTACGCCCGGCTGTCGGTGAGCACGACGCTGATGGTTTTGATCAGGATCCGCAGGTCGAGCCACAGCGACCAGTGGCGCATGTACGCGAGATCGAGCTCGATGCGCTTGCGCATGGACTCGAGGTCGTCGCCGCCGCGGTAGCCGTTGACCTGCGCCCAGCCGGTGATGCCGGGTTTCACCTTGTGACGCACCATGTAGCCGGGGATGGCGCGTCGATAGTGTTCGTTCATGGCCACGGCGTGCGGCCGCGGGCCGACGATGCTCATGCTGCCTTCGAGCACGTTGATGAGCTGCGGCAGCTCGTCGATCGAGGTCTTGCGGATGAACGCGCCGACGCGCGTGATGCGCGAATCGCCCCTGGCCGCCGCGGCGAAGGTGTCCTTGCCGTCCTCGGTGACCGACATCGAGCGGAACTTCAGCACCTGGATCTCGCGGCCATCGAGGCCATAGCGCTTCTGCCGGAACAGCACGGGGCCCGGCGAATCCAGCCGGATCGCGATGGCGACGGCGGCGAACACCGGCGAGGCCAGCAGCAACGCCGCGCCGGCGATCGCGATGTCGCTGAGACGCTTCATCAGCCACGCCGCGCCGTAGAACGGCGTCTCGCGCACCGCGACCACCGGCACGCCGCCGAGCACGTCGAAGCGCGCCTGGATCAGGTTGAACGCGAAGATGTCCGGCACGAAGTAGATGGACGCCGTCGAATCGTGCAGCTGGTCGAGCATGCCGAGGATGCGCGCGTCGCGGCTCATCGGCAGCGTGATGAACACGTGGTCGATGTGGTTGCGCGTGACGTAGTCGGCGAGGTCGCGGGTCGGCCCGAGCAGCGGGGCACTCACGCGGGCGGTCAGCCGCGACGCCCCGCGGTCCTCGAAGAAGCCGACGATGTCCGTGCGCAGCAGCGTGTCCGCGAGCAACGCGGCTTCGAGCCGCGCGCCGAGATCCGTGATGCCGACGATGACCGCGCGCTGCGGCTGCCGGCGCTGCAGCGAATACATCAGCCAGCGGCGCGCGCCCCATTGCCCGACGAACAACACCGCCGGCGTCGTCGCGAACCACACGGCCAGCAGACCCACATCCAGCGTGCGGGCCACGCCCGAGAGATAGATGACGATGGCGATCAGCGCGACGAGGATGCACCACCGCCCCGTGATCTCGAGCAATGCCGGGCCCTGCGGCTCCTGCCCCGGCCCGATGCGCGCGAGCCCGAGCACGTCGGGCGCGCCGAGGAAGGTCAGCACGGCGATCAGGAAATAACCGCCACGCAGTGGCGCGTCCGCGGCGAACAGGCACAGCGACAGCATCGCGACCGGCAGGATCGGCAACAGCAGGCTCTTCACCGCGAAGACCGCGGGCGAGTCGGTGCTCGACAGCGCTGTCACTTCCCGGGAACGCAGCGCTTCGATGGGTGTGCTCATCCGTACAACGTTCGCGGGGAGCGCAGCGACTTCTGGCGGCGGCGCAGCTGCAGGGCGATCAACGCGCCGCCGAGCACGACCAGCAGCGGACCGTCGAACGCGTCGGTGGACGTGGCCGCGTGCACCGGTGCGAGCACCGGCGGCGGCGACTCGACCGCGGCGGACGAACCGGCGGCGCGCAGCAGCGCGACGACGGAGAGGAGGATGATTGCCAGGTACCGCATATGCCTTCCTTGACGAACAAGCCCGAGAGCAACGTTGCAAGTCCCGTTCCATGAGATGCGCTTCGGTCGAAGTTGCGCTGGCGGAGCAACCGGCCGTCCGACTGGTCGTCAACTCGTACTTGCCCGCGAACGGTGCGCTGTGACGTTGCGCCAGTCAAGAGCACGAATCGACATGTCGGTAGTTAGATACGTGATCGGGAATGGTCGTGACGCGGTGCATACTCGCCTTCATGAGTGAGAAAAATTCCGCGATGCATGAAAAGCGATCGTGCGTTTCATCCGGGATTTACAGCGCCGCGGACGTTTCGACTCGTTATTGCGACGTCGGACGATTCCCACGGCTGCACCGATGCCACGCAAAAAATCTCGCCTTCGCACTCAAGTAGGTAGAGTTGACGTGGATCAAGCGCGTGCGTGCGGCCGAATGGCGACACTTTCGTGGAACGCGCCTTGCAGCCATGATGGCGTGAACATCGAAGGCAACTGATGGAACAGACACTGGCGAGCCCGCCGTTGACGCACGCGCGGAGTCTCGCGCCGCCGCTCGTGGCCGAAGGATTCGTCGTCGTGTGCGTGGTGTTGCTGATGCCGCTCGCGATGTACGCGGCGGGCATCGCGCCGTTCGCACGGCTCGCGTATCCGGCCGCGAACTTCCTGCTCGCCGGGTATCTCTTCGTGCGCCGCTCGCCGTGGTACGCGGCGCATTGCCTCATGGTGTTCTGCTTCGTGTCGCTGGCGCGGCGACTGGTCGACGACCAGGCCGGCTTCGATCCGTCGAATCCCGTGTTGTTGACGCCGTATGTCTGCTGCCTGTTCGCCGGCGTGAGTTTCCTCGAGTACTGGTCGCGGCCGCGGCCGCGCCACTTCGCACCGTTCCTCGCGATCATGGCCTGCATCGCCTACGGCACCGCGCTCGCGCTGCTCGACGGCCGCTTCCGTTCATCGATGGTCGACGTGCTGAAGTGGACGGTCGGCCCGCTGTTCGCCGTCTACCTGCTGGCGAACCAGGAACGCGTCGCCGGGATCCGCCGGCTGATCGAGCCGGTGTTGATCGCCTGCGCGACGGCGATGGCGGTGTACGGCATCGCGCAGTTCCTCGAGCCCGCGCACTGGGACATCACCTGGGTGCGCGGCGTGCGCGATCTCGGCTTCGAGTCCGTCGGTCAGCCGGTGCCCTTCGGACTGCGCGTGTTCGGCACGATGAACTCGCCCGGATCGTTCGGCACCATCATCTCGGCCGGCATCGTGCTGGCATTGAAACGGCGGCTGCCGGTTTTCCTCGTGTGCCTCGCGCCGATGGTCGTCGGCCTCGCGTTGTGCCAGTACCGCTCGCTGTGGGCGATGACGGCGCTGGCCGTGCTGATGGTGGTGCTGTCGCCGAGCCGCGAGGTGAAACGCGTCAACGTGCTCGGCATGATCGTGGTGTTCCTGCTTCTCTCGTCGACGGCGCTGGCGCCGCAGGTGCGCGATGCCGTGTTCACGCGCGCGTCGTCGCTGAGCGAGCTCGAGGGCGACGAGAGCCTGCGGCTGCGCCTGATGCAGTACGAGGAGTTCTTCAGCCACGACAACCTGCTGGTCGGCGACGGGCTGGCGATCAACGGCGTGTCCCGGCGTCTCGACAACAAGGAGGCGGGCTCGATCGACGGCGCGATCATCGAGATCTACAGCGCGATGGGCGTGTTCGTCGGCACCGCGTTCATGATCGCGATTGGCGTATTGGTCGCCGGCCTGTTCGGCCGCGCCGCGACGAAGGACCACCACGTGTTCTTCGACCGCGCGATCGTGCTGACGCTGTTCCTGCAATTTCCGATCGGCACCGTGCACATCGGCGAGCTCGGTTTCTGCGCCTGGACGTTCCTCGGCCTGGGTCTCGCGACTCGGCTCACGCATCCGGAGGCCACGTGAGCGTGCCGTCGATCCTGTTCGTCACGCACGTCGGCGATCCCGGCGGCGCCGAATTCAAGATGATCGCGATCTGCCGCACGCTCGGCGACGCCGCGCACGTGCTGACGCTGCAACACGGCTCGCTGGATCGCATCCTGAAGGAGCAGGGCATTCGCCACAGCGTGAAGCCGCTGGGCGCGGCTGCAGGCGGCGTGCGGCGTGAAGGCGGGTCGCTGAGCCTGCTGCGCGCGGTGCCCGGATCGCTGCGCATGGTGCGCGAGCTCGCGCGCGAATCGCGGCGGCACGATCTCGTCGTCTGTTTCTCGCAGAAAGCGTTCGTGCTGGCGTCGCTGGCGAAGCCGTTCGCGCGCCGGCCCATCGTCTGGTTCATGAACGACATCCTCTCGGCCGAGCACTTCGATCCGCTGCTGATCCGCGGGTTGATCGCGTTGTCCCGGCGCAGCGCGGATCACGTCGCCGTCGTCTCGCAGGAGAGCCTGCGCGCGTGGCGGCAGGCCGGCGGGCGCATGGATCGCGTCAGCGTGGTGTATTCGGGCATCGATCCCGAGCAGATCGCGCGGCAGTTGAGCGATCCGGCGCGGGTCGCCGCGTATCGCGCGCAGTACGCGCCGCACGGCGAGCCGCTGGTCGGCATGTTCGGCCGCATCAGCCGCTGGAAGGGGCAGGACGTGTTCCTGCGCGCGCTGGCGCAGGTGCCCGGCGCGCAGGGCGTGATCGTCGGCGGCGCGTTGTCCGTGGACGCGGACTACGAGCGCGAACTGCGCGAGCTGGCGCTGGCGTTGGGCGTCGACGACCGCGTGGAATTCGTCGGCCACGTCGACGATCCGATGACGCTGATGGCGGCCTGCAACGTCGTCGCGCATTGTTCGACGTCGCCCGAGCCGTCGGGCCGCGTGATCGCCGAGGCGATGTTCGCCGGCACGCCGGTCATCGGCAGCGACGCCGGCGGCGTGCCCGAGTTCATCGTGCAGAACGAGACCGGCCTGCTGACGCCGCTGAAGGACGACGCGGCGCTGGCCGCCGCCATCCGCCGCTATCTCGACGATCCCGAGTGGTCGCGCGGCGTCGCGGCGCGGGCGCGCGTGCGCGCCGAACAGAATTTCTCCTCGGCCGCGACGATCAGCGGCTTCCAGCGCGCGATCGCCAGCCTGTGAACACCCTGTCGGCATCGCGCCTCGGCCGATTGATCGCGGTCCTGCGCGGCGACAAGCCGCTGCCGGCGATGCTGCGCTCCGCCGGCACGCAGGCACTGATCGTGCTGATGAACATGCTGACCGGCATCATCACCGCGCGATTGCTGGGCCCCGAGGGCCGCGGCATCTACGCGGCCGTGACGCTGTGGCCGCCGCTGTTCGGCATGCTGGCGACGGCCGGACTCGGCAGCGCCGTGATCTTCCGGCTGCGCCGCTACCCCGATGCGCACGGCCCGGTGGCCGGCGCGGCATTGCTGCTCGGGCTCGGCTACGCGCTCGGCATGATCGTCATCGGTGCGTTGCTGCTGCCGTGGTTCATGGCGCAGTACTGGGCGACGACGCTGCTGTTCGCGCAGGTCTGCCTGGTCACGGTCGCGTTCAACGCGACGCAGATCGTGATGAAGCAGACCTTCGCCGGGCTCGGCCAGTACTGGTATTGCAACCTCACGCACCTGCTGCCGCAGCTGTTCCACCTGCTGTTGTTGCTGGCGGTGATGGTCGTGACGCTGATGACGCCGGCGTATGCGGTCATCGCGTTGTTCTCGGCCAGCGCGCTGGCCGTGCTGGCGATGCTGCCTAGGTTCATCCGCGCGGCGCGGCCGCGGCTGGCGGGCGTGACCGGCGAGATGCGCGCGTTGTCGTCGTATTCGATGCGCGCGGCGCCGACCGGGCTGGTCAGCGCGCTGTTGCTGTTCTCCGATCGACTCGTGTTGATCCCGCTGTTGCCGGCGCGCGAGCTCGGCTTCTACGCGGTCGCGTTCAGCTTCTCGCGCGTGATCCAGTTCGTGCAGCCGGCGTTGCAGTCGATCTTCCTCTCGCACATGGCGGCGCAGGAGGCCGGCGTCGCGCGGCGCATCCACGACGAGGCGTCGCGCGTGTTGATCGCGTGCCTGGTGCTGGGCTGCGCAGCGCTGTGGCTGCTGGGCGAGTGGCTGCTGTCGTTTGCGTACGGCGCGGAGTTCGCGGCGGCGAACACCATCTTCCGCGTGTTGATCGTCGAAGCCTCGCTGTCGGTGCTGTCGCAGGTCACGGTGCAGCTGTTCCTGTCGCGCGATCGGCCGGGGCTGGTGTCGGCGATCCAGGCGGCGATGCTGCTGGTGTCGTTCGCGCTGTTGCTGACGCTGGTGCCGATGTACGGCGGACTCGGTGCGGCCGTCGCGCTGGCGATCGCCGGCGCGCTGCGCTGGATCGTGCTGTTGGTGGCGATGCGCCGCGTGTTGGGCGGACCGTGGCCGCGCTTGTGGCTGAACGGCGCGGACCTGCGCGACCTGACGCGGCGCGTGAAGCGGTGATCGCGCGCGCGACGATCGGCCTGTTCGCGTGGCTGGCGCTGACAGCGTTGCCATCGGGCGCGGCCGGTATCCCGACATACTCGGCGCACGACTTCATCGACTCCGTCGGCGTCAACACGCACCTGCGGCACAAGCGCAGTGTCTACGACACGCAGTTCGCGGCGCTGAAGCAGAAGCTGCTCGACGCGCACATCGGCCACATCCGCGACGGCGCGATGGACAAGGACGGCGGCTTCCACGATGCCGACGCGTCGGCGCGGTTCGCCGAGCTGGGCCGCGCCGGCATCCGCGCGACGTTCGTGTTCCGGCCGATGGCGCCGCGCGAGTTCGTGCAGGGCTGGCCGGCGCGTGTCGCGCCGTCGTTCGAGGCGTACGAGCTGCCGAACGAGATGAACCAGGTGAAGAACCTGCCGTGGGCCGAGACGTTGCGCGTGTACATGCCGATGTTCCGGCAATACGTGCGCGAGGGCCGCGGCGGGTCGGACTACCCGATCGTCGGGCCGTCGCTGGCCGACGTCGGCGGCAATCCGTTCGCGATGCTCGGCGACCGCTCTGCGGACATCGATTTCGGCAACGTGCACAAGTACTACCGCGCGTGGAATCCCGGCGTCGAAGGTTATGGCGGCAAGGCGGGCGATCCGCCCTGCGAGAAATACCGCTATGGCGCGCTGGCGTACGCGTTGTGTCGCGCGGCGATCGTGTCGGGCGACAAGCCGGTGATCGTCACGGAGGCGGGCTACGCCACGGGCGGGAAGCCGGGATTCTTCGTGCCGCCCGAGGTGCAGTCGAAATACCTCGCGCGTCTGTTGCTGCTGCATTTCGCGGCCGGCGTGAAGCGCACGTTCGTCTATCAACTCGCGGATCACGGCAGCGACACGGGCGGATCGATGGGGCTGATCGATCAGCAGGGCGGGGAGAAGCCGGCGTTCCGTGAGCTGAAGGCGCTGATGCGCGAGTTGTTCGACGAGCGCGACGCGAAGCCGGCGCCGCTCGACGCGGCGCTCGACGGCGACGTCGACGACGTGAAGGCGTTGAGCTTCGGCAAGTCGGATGGGTCGTATCGCATCGTGTTGTGGCTGGAGAAGGCGGGGTACGACGTCAAGACGTCGCAGCCGATCGAGGTGCGTCCGCAGGACGTGCGCGTCGCGTTGGGCGACGGATTCTCGATCCGGCGCGTGGTCGGGTTCGCCGACGACGGCGGCACGCGCGAGCGCAAGCCCGCCGGCGCGTCGCTCGCCGTCACCGACAACCTCACCGTGCTCGACGTGGGGCGCGCGCGATGAATCGCTGGGCGCTGTTCGTATCGGCACTGGCGCTGATCCTGCCGTCGGCGCTGCGGCGCGTGTTGTTGAACACGCTGTGCGGCTACGCGATCGAACGCGGCGCCAGTGTCGGCTGCTCGCTGCTCGGCGTGCCGGCGCTGAAGCTCGGTCCGGGCGCGCGTATCGGCCACTTCACCGTGATCAAGGGCATTCCCGTGGAGCTCGGCGAACACGCGCGCATCGGCGATTTCAATTTCATCTCGGGACTGCCGCGCGGCACGTCGCGGCATTTTCGCGAGGAGGCGGATCGCGATCCGCGGCTGGTCATGGGGCGGCACTCTTCGCTGACTTCGCGCCACTACGTCGACTGCTCGAACCGCGTCGAGATCGGCGAATTCAGCACCGTCGCCGGCGCGCGCTCGCAGATCCTCACGCACGCGATCGACCTCGGGCGCTCGCGCCAGGTGTCCGCGCCCGCGGTCATCGGGCGCTATTGCTTCGTCGGCACCGCCTGCGTCGTGCTGAAGGGCGCACGGCTGCCTGACTACTCGGTGCTCGCCGCGAACTCGTCGCTGGCGCGCGCCTTCGAGGAACCGTACACGTTGTATTCCGGCGTGCCGGCCGCGGCGGTGAAGCCGCTGTCGCGCGACGCCGCGTATTTCCACCGCGACCGCGGTTTCGTCGACTGAAAGGATCGCCATGCAGCCGCTGAACATCTTCGTCGTCCACCCTTCGGACATGCTGACGGACCACCTGCCGAACGGCGCGGGCTGGATCGACTACAACTACCTGCGCGGGCTGGCGGAGCGGGGTCACACCTTGCACGTGGCAACGCCGCGCATCGAGCTGCGCGACCCGGTGCCGCCGAACCTGCACCTGCACCTGATCGAGGGCACGGCCCAGAAGCGGCCGGGCATGGCGACGCGGCTGAAATACCTGTTGGGCGTGCGGCGGTTGTACTCGCGGTTGTCGAAGACGGTGACGTTCGACCTGGCGCAGCAGTTCACGCCGGTGGAGACGGGACTCAGCCTGGCGTTGCTGGGGACCGGGGTGCCGCTGGTGCTCGGGCCGTACTCGGGTCACTGGGCGCCCGATGCGTTCGGGCCGCCGAAGCCGCGCAGTGTGTTCACGCGCTTCAAGCATGCGGTGCGGGACGCGCTGGCGAAGTTCCAGCAGTCGCAGGCCGACGCGCTGGTCATCACGTGTCCCGCGGCGATCGAGCGCATCCGCGATCCGCGCGCGCGGGCGACGCGCGTGCACGTGATCAGCCACGGCATCCATTGCCACGACTACCCGATGCGCGCGGCGGTGCCGGAGAAGACGTCGATCCTGTTCCTGGCGGTGCTCGAGTACTGGAAGGGCATCTTCACGTTGTTGGAGGCCTTCGACCTCGTGGCGGCCGCATTGCCCGAGTGCACGCTGGAGATCTGGGGCGACGGGCGCGAGATGGAGGCGGTGAAGCACCGGGTCGCGAAGTCACCGTGGAGCGCGCGCATCTTCCTGCGCGGCCGGGCGCCGCGCGATGACGTGGCCGCGACGATGCGCGCGCACTCGGTGTACTGCATGCCGTCGTACGGCGAGCCGTTCGGCATGACGCTGCTCGAGGCGATGGCGTCGGGCGTGCCCGTGGTCACGACGGACGCCGGCGGCCCGCCGTTCATCGTGCATGCGGCAGGCGGGCGCGTGGTGCCGATGCGCGACGTGGAGAAGCTGGCGGCGGCGTTGATCGAAGTGGCCGGCGACCGCGAGCTGCAGCATGCGATGGGCGAGTACAACCGCCGGCGCGTCGAGCAGGAGTTCGACTGGAGCCGGTCGCTGGACCGGATGGAGCGCGTCTATGCCGACGTCGTGACCGTGAAAATGGGGACAGTCCCCGTTTCGTAGGAAACGGGGACTGTCCCCATTATTTCTTGCGGGTGAGGTTCGCGACGGCGGTTATGAGCGCTTCGGCGCGGACGGGCTTCGCCAGGTGCGCCTGGAAGCCCGCGTCGAGCGCATCGGCGCGATCCTGCGTCCGCGAGAACGCCGTCAACGCGATCGCCGGTAGTTTGTCCGCGTCGTAACCGCTCGAGCGCAGGTTGCGCAACAGCTGGTAGCCGTCGAGCTGTGCCATGCCGATGTCGCTGACCAGCACGTCGGGCGCCGACACCTTGATCTGCGAGATCGCGGCTTCGGCGTTCGCCGCGTCGGTGACCTGCGCGCCGGCGTCGGTGAGGATGCGCACGATCAGCGCGCGGGCGTCGGGATCGTCTTCCACGACCAGCGCGCGCGTGCTGCGCAGCCGGGTCGCCTGGTCCTTCGGCGCCTCGCTGGGCCGCTTCTCGGTCAGCGGCAGGCGCACGCGGAACGTCGCGCCCTTGCCGAGCCCCTCGCTGGCCACGTCGATGGTGCCGTGCTGGATGTCGACCAGGTGCTTCACGATGGTGAGGCCGATGCCGAGGCCCGCGAAGCTCTTGCCGGTACCGGATTCCTGCTGGCTGAAGCGCTCGAAGATCTGCGGCAGGAACTCGGCGCTGATGCCGCGGCCGGTGTCCGTCACCGCGATCTCGTATTGGTCGCCGTTCACGTTGCCGTACACGTCGATGCGGCCGCCATTCGGCGTGAACTTGATGGCGTTCGTCAGCAGGTTCCACACGACCTGCTGCAGGCGCGATTCGTCGGCCATCACGTGCGCCTCGCGATCCTCCACGTGCAGCTCGATCGACACGTTCTTGTTGGCCGCGGGCGTGGCCACCACCTCGGCGGCGGCCTCGATGGCGCGCGCTGGCGGCACCACGTCGACGTCGAGCCGCATCTTGCCGAAGCGGATGCCGGCGAAGTCGAGCAGGTCCTCGATGAGATGGCTCTGGATGCGCGAGTTGCGTTCGATGGCATCGAGACCCTGCTCGATCATCTGCGGCGTGACGTTCTTGCGCCGGAGCACGCTGGCCCAGCCGAGCATGGCGTTCAGCGGATTGCGCAGCTCGTGCGACAGCGTCGCCAGGAACTCGTCCTTCAGCCGGTTGCTGCGCTCGGCCTCGGCACGAGCGGCGCGTTCGCTCTCCAGCATGCGCTCGCGCTCGGTGACGTTCGTCGCGATCGCGATGCGCACGCCGTGCCCGTTCTCCGCGACGATGCGCCATTCGACTTCGGCGACGCTGCCGTCGGGACGGCTCACCGGCATCATGCCTTCCCAGCGTCCGCCGTCGGCCAGCGTCGCGTGCAGCTTGCCGCAGATCTCCTCGTGCCCTGGCGCGATCAGCTCGACGCACTTCTTGCCGATGATGTCGCTGCGCTCGCGGGCGGCGAGGCGGCAGAACTCGGGGTTCACGTCGCGGTACACGAGATCGGGATCGAGCAGGGCGATGCCGCTCGACGCCAGCTCGAAGATCGTGCGGAAGCGCGCGTCGGTGGTGCGCTTCATGATGTCCGCCTGACGCGCGAACAGCAGCGTGCGCACCGTGGCGATCAGCACCGGCGGGTCCACGGGGTGCGTGAGATAGCTGTCGCCGCCGGCCGAGAGGCCGTGCGTCATGTCGAGCTGGCTGACGTGCGTGGCCGACAGGTGCACGACCGGTAGATAGGCCGTGTGGGAGCGTGCGCGCAGGCGGCGGCACACCTCGAGGCCGTCGATGTCCGGCAGGTTGATGTCGAGCACGATCAGGCCGATGTCGGCATGTTCCGCGGCTTCGAGCGCCTTCAAGCCCGTGTCCGCTTCGATGACGTCGAAACCGGCGGCCTTGAGGATGCGCACGGTCGCGTACAGCGACGCCGCGTTGTCGTCGACGACGAGGATCTTCTGGTTGGCGATCTGCGCCGGGACGACCGCGCTCACGGGATGCCTCCGGGCGCAGCCGGCACGTCCAGCTTCACGGGCAGCGTCACCGAGAAGCGCGAGCCCTTGCCGAGCTCGCTGGTGACGGCGACCTGGCCGCCGAGCAGCGCCGCGAACTTGCGGGCCAGCGACAGACCGAGGCCCGTGCCGCGCAGCCGTTTCTGCAGTTTGGTGTCGAGCTGCACGAAGTCGGCGAACAGGGTCGGCAGGTGTTCGGCCGAGATGCCGATGCCCGTGTCCGTCACCGCGAACTCGACGTGGTCGGCGTCGATCAATCGCGCCGAGATGCGCACTTCGCCTTCCGTCGTGAACTTGAGCGCGTTCGAGATGAAATTGCGCAGGATCTGCGACAGCTTCTTGTCGTCCGTGTACAGCTTGATCACGCCTTCGGGCTCGTCGAACACCAGCGAGATCGCCGACGACGACACGATCGGCTTGAACATGCCGCGCAGCGCGGAGAACAGGTCGACCATCTCGAACCACTCCGCCGAGATCGTGATGCGCCCGGCTTCGACCTTGGCGAGGTCGAGCAGGTCGTTGACCATGTCCGTCAGCTCGCGCGTCGAGCCGCGGATGAACTCGACCTGCTTCTGCTGCTCGGGCGTCAGCGGGCCGTCGAGCCGCGACAGCAGGATGCCGGTGATGCTGGTCATCGACGTCAGCGGCGTGCGGAACTCGTGGCTCATGTACGAGAGGAAGCGGCTCTTCAATTCGTTGGCGTCGCGCAGCTGCGCGGCCTTGTCGTCGAGCTCGGCGTACAGCGCGACCACGCCCTTGTTCGTTTCCTCGAGCTCGGCGCGCAGCAGCTCGATGTCGGCTTCGCGCGCGGCGAGCTGGGAGAGCAGGTCGGCGCCGGCGTTCACGGCGCCACCACGACGACCGTCGCGTCGTCACGTTCGCGACGATGATCCCGGTACAACACGCCGGCGATCACCGATGGATGGCAGCCGAGCAGGTCGGGGCGGTGCTTGAGATCCCAGCGGCCGGAGACGCCGTCCGAGTGCATGACGAGCAACGCGCGCGGCTCGCAACGGTATTCGAACTGCTGCGCGCGGCGCTGGTTGATGCCCAGCGTCCCGTTGTGCGAGACCAGTCCCTGCGACTTGCCGGCCGACACCAGCGTGCCGCCGATGTTGCCGACGCCGGAGTACGAGAGGCGATCGCCGACCAGCAGCGCGCTGGCCGCGGCGCCGCCGCGCGTTTTCGACATGGCGGCGTTGGCGCGCGTCATGACTTCCTGCGGCGGGGCGAATGGCGACGCGTCGAAGGCATCGAGGCAGGCGCGCGCGGCTTCCGCGGCGAACGAACCGTGACCGAGTCCGTCGACGACGACCACCGCGATGCCTTCCTCGCCGCGCGCCACCTTCCAGGCGTCGCCGCACTCGACCTCGCCTTCGACGGTGATGTTCACGGCGCCGTGACGCACCGGCAGCTCGTGGCCGAAGCGCGCCATGACCACCGTGCCTTCGCCGGGGTGCGAGTAGATGTCGAAATCGTTGGCCAGCCGGCGCACCGCGCCGAGCCCGGTGCCGGGCGTGCCGATGGTGGAGTAGCCGTCGGTCAGGCACTTGGCGACGTCGGCCATGCCCGGGCCGCGGTCGATGGCCAGCAGCTCGATGACGGAGTGATCGTCGTCGCCGATGTGCTGGACGATCAGCTCGCCGCCGCCGGCGTGACGATTCAGATTGTTGGCGAGCTCGGTGGCGGCGATGGCGACGTCGCTGGCGAGATCGGCGTTGAACTCGAAATTGGCGAGCGTCTGCGCGGCGCGGCGCGCCTCGCCGACCTTGCTCGCCTCGTCGATGACGAAGCGCTGTGCCGCGCGGGCGGTGCGGAATTCCACGGCTACTTCCATCGGACCATTACTTCCATCGGACCACTACTTCCATCGGACGATAGTGACGCGCGTGCCGCCACCCACCTTCGTGTCCAGCTCGAACTCGTTCGACAGGCGCTTCGCGCCCGTGAGGCCCATGCCGAGTCCGTTGCCCGAGGTCCAGCCGTCCGTCATCGCGAGATCGAGATTCGGGATGCCCGGGCCTTCGTCGGCGAACTTGAGCTTGAGACCGCGCCGTTCGCTGCCGCTGATGACCTCCCAGTGCATGTCGCCACCGCGGCCGTAGATGAGCGTGTTGCGCGCCAGCTCGCTGGCCGCCGTGACCATCTTCGTCTGGTCGACCAGCGAGAAGCCGAGTTCCTGCGTCAGCTTTCGCACCAGCTGGCGGGCCAGCACGATGTCGTGTTCGGACCGGAGAGGCGCTTCGCCGCTAGAGCTCATCGACGCCGTCCGAGTCGATCTTCTGGCGCAGCAACGCCATGCCGCGCTCGACGTTGAGCGCGGTCGCGACACCGGGCAGCGACAGGCCGAGCTCCACCAGCGTGATCGCGACCGCCGGCTGCATGCCGACGAGGATCGTCTCCGCGCCGAGGATCTTGCTCATGCCGGAGATGTCCGCGACCATGCGGCCGATGAACGAATCGACCATCTCGAGCGTCGAGATGTCGATCAGCACGCCCTTGCTGGCGTGCTTCTGGATGGCGGCGGTCAGGTCGTCCTGCAGTTTCAGGGCGAGCTGATCGTGCATGTCGACCTGGATGGTGACGAGCAGGAACTCGCCCATCCGCAGGATCGGGATTCTTTCCATCGTGGATTACTTCGCGAGCGAGCTGCCGGTGCGCTTCAGGGCGAGGGCGAGCGCGTCGGCGAGATTGGCTTTCGTCGTGACGCCCTGGAGGTCGACGCCGAGGTGCACGATCGTCTGCGCGATCTGCGGGCGGACGCCGGAGATGATGCACTCCGCGCCCATGAGGCGCAGCGCCGTCACCGTCTTCAGCAGGTGCTGCGCGACCAGCGTGTCGACCGTCGGCACGCCGGTGATGTCGAGGATCGCGATCTGCGCGCCCGTGTCCACGACCTTCTGCAGCAGCGATTCCATGACCACCTGCGTGCGCGCGGAGTCCAGCGTGCCGATCATCGGCAGCGCCAGGATGCCTTCCCAGAGCTTTACGACCGGCGTCGACAGTTCGAGCATCTCGCGCTGCTGGCGGTTGATGATCTCCTCGCGCGACTTCTGGAAGGTCTTGACCGTGTGCAGGCCGAGCGAATCGAGCAGCTCGGTGGCTTTCCAGGTCTGTTCGGCGAGGGCGTCCGCGTCCTTGCCCATTTCGGCCTTCAGCGCCGCGAAGAAGGGTTTCTTGAAGGAGAAGACGAACGTCGCGGTTTCGTCCGAGGTGAAACCCTGCGCGGCGCGCGAGCGGGACACGCCTTCGAGGAATTCGCGCACCGGTTTGAAGTCGCTGGCGGTGATGTCGCTGGCCTTGGCGTGTTCGGCGGCGGCGGTGATCAGCTTCAGGAACTCGCCGGTCTGCTGCTCGAGCTCGATGGCCGAGATGCGGCCCTTGCCGGCGGGCAGGGCGGCGGCGAGGTCCTTGGCCCAGCCCGCCTGGATTTCCTTGCCACTCTTCTTCAGCACATTGGACATGGTGGCGTCGGCCATTGGCATTTTTCCCCGGAATTGGTGACTGGAACGAATCGAAACGAGCGGCGATGGTAGCAACCAGTCCCGGGAACACCCTGTAGGCATGTTCTGACTGCGTTGCGGGACTGCACCCACACGAACACGGGCCCTTCGCCGCACAATCTAACTACTGGCCGCCCGTTTGGCGCGATCCGGACAGGGATTCCGGCCGTTTCGGATCGGTCTCTTGTCGCGGACCGTTCGTCGAACCGGCGCTCATTGTGCGGGACTTATGTCGGACACGCCGGGGGATTCGCGTTGCCGGGCAGGGCGTCCAGAAGGCGTAAGCCTTTGTTCGGGCGGGGGATATCTTTGTTCGCGGTGCGGAAATCCGGTGTGGTAGGATGCGCGCCCTCAAATTGAGCCACGCGCCCGTAGCTCAGCTGGATAGAGTACCTGGCTACGAACCAGGTGGTCGGGAGTTCGAATCTCTCCGGGCGCGCCATATAAATGAAAGGGCCCCGTTTGCCGCTTCGGCAATCGGGGCCCTTTCATTTATATGGCCCGCCCGTCGAGCTTCGAATTCTTGTCCACCACCCGGTGGTGGTCGGGGGTTCGACAACTCGGGCACCGTTCCCGGGACATGCGCCACCGGTCACCCCGAGTTGGACAGATTCGCGTCCGCGAATCTGGTCCTCGCCGCTTCGCGGCGAGGATTGCCCGCGGTATCGCGGGCAACAATCTCTCCGCCCACCAAAGTCGGCCATCGAGCTCCATGCTATTCGGACGTCCTATCTACCAATCCCTTTGCCCACCATCCCATCCCGCTCACCTCGGCGAAAAATTCGAATACCAATTCCATTCCCACGTCTTTCCGTCATCCACCGAAAACGCCCGGCTATACACCGGCGCCTTCGGCTGCCGCTTGTCCCAATGAAACCTGACGATCACATTCCGTCCCCCGACCACTTCCCGGCCGAAAAAATCCCCCTGGTCCCCATCGAATGACCCCACCTTTCCGCCATCCAGCTTCACCGTGGCAGTGTCGGCCCAGTAGATCGTCCACAGCCGCGTCTTCGGTTCGAACAACCGGAGCGTCAAACCCTCGAACGGCTTGCCCTCCAGCGCGGTACTGAAGACATCGACATTGCCCTGGCCCTGCAACACCTGCCGCAGCTCCTGCGTCGCATCGAACTCCTGCCAGTCGTCGCTTCCCGTCAGCGGCGCCTTCAGCGTTCGGTTCCGGATGTTCCATCTACCGACGAGGTAGTCGAAATCGTTCCTGGACGAGCTCGCGCTCGCGGCGATCTCGAGAGTTCCTTGCGGTGAAATGGTGAATGCCTTCATGGATCCTCCTGCGTGGCGAACACAGGTTAAGGCAGGGTCGCAACTCCCCGCGTAGGACCCGTTCGGCAATCTAGTTAGTCCCCGGGGCACCCGATACGCGGTTCCTACACGAACTACCGGTTCGTGCCGCTGCAGCGATGCGTATGCGTCGGCGACGCTCCTCCCACATCACGAGGGAGGTATCTTCATGAAGACCAAGCGCGGCCTGTTCGGCATCCTTGCGACACTGCTTTGTATTTCCTTCTCATCCGCTCACGCCGCTCCGGGCTACCGGCTCGTTCCCCTCGACGACGGCACCCACGGCACCATGGCCTTCGACCTCAACCAGCGCGGCGAAGTCGTCGGCATGCGCTCCGTCGGCGGTGAGACCCACGCGTTCCGCTGGCGCGACGGCGTCTTCACCGATCTGCACGACCTGATCGCGCCCGAATCCACCTACTCGCAGGCCGCGGGCCTCAACGACCGCGGGGCCATCGTCGCCGACAGCTTCGACGGCGAGTCCTTCCGCGGATTCCTGCTGCGAGGCAACCAGGTGAGCCCGATCAACGTCGTTTCGGGCGAGACCCAGGTCTTCCCGTTCGACATCAACGACCGCGGCCAGATCCTCGTCGACAGCATCGTCAACGGCCGGGAAGACTCGTTCATCGTCGCGGGCAGCAACGTGCAGCGCCTCGAAGGTCCTCCGGGCGGAACGGATTCGACGCACGCCGTCGCCATCAACGATCGCGGTGCGGTCGCCGGCAGCACGAACACGGCGGCCGGCACGCGCGCGGTGCTCTGGCAGAACGGTACCGCCATCGATCTCGGCGTGACCGCCGGCGCCAGCTCGAGCTTTGCGTACGACCTGAACGACCGCAACGAAGTCGTCGGCAGCGTCAACATCGGCGGCGGCTCGCACGCGATGCACTGGCGGAACGGCACGATGACCCTGCTGCCCGCGCTCCCCGGCGAAGCCGCGAGCAGCCCGCAGGCCGTCAACACCTGGGGCGCCATCGTCGGCAGCACGATCATCCTCGAGCCGCAGTTCCGGTCGACGGCCACGGCCTGGCTGGGCCGGACCGTCGTCGAGCTCGATGGACTGGTGCGCGCGGACGACCCGCTGAAACCCTACGTGCATCTCACCGGCGCCGAGCAGGTGAACGACCGCGGCGACATCGTCGCGTCCGGCGTCGATTCGCGCAGCGGCCGGCAGGTCGTCTATTTCATGACGCTGTTCGGCAACTGACCGCGCGGATCTGCGCGACAACGCGGCGGCGTGACCGGATCACGTCTCCGGCGGATCCGGCAAATCTCCGAAGTCGACTACCGCGTTCGCGCGCCTGGCCTGTGCTTCCAGAAGCTTCCTGCCCGTTCCTTCATCGACGGGCACTGCGTCGCCGATCGTCGCGAACACCTTGGGTGCCGTCGGCTGAAAGAGAACGATGCATTCCCCGGGCACCTGGTGTGACTCGTAGATGAACCCGTCTGCCTGCGGAATCCGCTCGACGAGACGTTGCGCCCACAAGCGCGTCGTTTCATAAGCCACTGGCCAGGCCGCGGAAAGATCGGGCGGCCGATTTCCCGGATCGACGAGAGCCGAGATGGCTGGACGTCGCAGGTCCAGCAACTCGAGCGCGCGCAGCGTTTTCACGCGCACGAGGTATCGATCCCGAGTCTCGTGTCGCGGAACCCGTTTGATGCCGCCGTGCCGGATGTTCCGCAACACCACTTCCCATAGCGCGATGGGTTCGCTCGCACCCGCATAGGCCGACGGGATCGGCGCGCCGCTCGACAACACCGGCGAGAACCGGTTGTTTGCGTCGGAGGGATAACAGACTTCCGCATAGGAGAGCGCATCGGCACGAGAAGGTGCGCGAAGAACCCGCCAGTATTCGGTTTCCGCCGGGATGGAAACCCTGAGGGTCCCGGTGCGCCACCCGCGTTGCGCGTTCTCGAGATTTTCCGTGGTGGGAGGGTCGAGGTGGAACCCGTCAGTCACGTCCGTTCCATCGTTCCTTGCTGGCGGCGTCGACAACCCGGGCGCGATCGGTTTCCCATACATCGACCGGCGGCCGACCCTTCAGTGTCTCGTTGGGCTCGAGAAACCACTGCAGACGATCCCATCCCTGATCATCCGGCGAGAGGGCCGCCAGTACCTGCTTCATCTCCGGGATGATCTGCTTCCGGCCATCGAACTGGAACTTCGGATAGCACCATGACTGGCCGAAGCGGACGCCCAACACCCGGCCCGGCTTGCGCAGATCCGCGGCCAACTGGCTGGCATTGCTAGTCGTCGACGTCGCCGCGCTGGCGAGATCCTGGCTCGAAAACCAGCCCACGCTCTCCAGCATCTCGCGTCGCGCGGCGATCAACGCAGCGCGGTCCGCTGCGACCGCATCCTTGAGCGGAGTCGCTCGCTTCACCTCGATGGCGAGTGGGACGTGATCGTCGAACGCGATGTCGAGATAACCGCGAATGCGGTCGGCGTCGGATTTCTTCCATTCGGTCGCCGGTACCAGCGTGAGCAGTGAACTCTCGTCCAGATGGCTCGTCCCCAGCGACAACAATCCGTTCGGCTGTGGAGACAATCGATCGATGTCCTCGACCATCGTCTCGAATTGAAAGCCGCCGCCCGTGAAATCTTTCCGGAACAGCATCCATCGGCTGGCGTGACTCGGAACGTTGAGCAGTGGGTCGAACAACTCCGGTTTGGCGACCATGGCATTCCACAACCAGCTGGAGCTGGCGGTCGTTCGCGCTCCCCAGGTCAGCGCCGCGACGCGTTTTGCCAGCAAGGAAACGAGATTGACGTGAGTCAGCTCGCCGACTCGAAACTGGGGGACGCGGTCTTCGACGACGATGGCATTGAGGAATACCGGGCCGGACTTCGCTGAAGGGGGCATGGCGGTCTCTTAATCTCTGAATTCCTTAGTGGCTGAGTTATATAGGTCCGGGCCGACCAAAGTCCAGCGACGGGTTCTCGGTCAACCAGGATTTATAAATCAACTACTTGCCGCGACGCGCTCGAGGATCAGGGCGACGAACTGATCACCATAACGGGCGAGCTTGGCCTGCCCGACGCCCGGGATCGTCGAGAACTCCGGCAGGTTCTTCGGCTGCCGCTGCGCCATCTCTCTCAGGCTCGCGTCGTTGAACACGATGTAGGGCGGCATGCCGGCCTCATCCGCCAACCGCTTCCGCAATGCGCGCAGCGCTTCGAACAACTCGCCATGCGCACCCTCGATGACCGGCGGCTTCGTCCCCTTCGCGCCCTTCGCGCCTTTGCCACCCTTCGCCGGCTTCGCCGATTCGCCGACGCTCACTGTCCGCTCGCCGCGCAGCACCTGCCAGCTCGCCTCGTTCAACCCGAGCACCGAGTACCCGTCCTGCGACTGCACCATCAGCCCCTGGTGCAGCAGCGCCCGTGCGAGATCGCGCCACTCCTGCAGCCCGACCTCCTTGCCGATGCCGTACACGCTCAAGCTGCCGTGGTCGCGCGTGATGATCCGCTGCGTCTCCGCGCCGCGCAGGATCTCGATGATGTACGCGACGCCATAGCGCTCGCGCCGCTGCGCGAGCCGCGCGACGCAGGACAGGAATTGCTTCGCCTCCGTCGTGCGATCGACGGTGGCGCGCGGTTCGAGGCAGTTGTCGCAGTTGCCGCACTTGCCCGGGAACACTTCGCCGAAGTGGCGCAGCTGCACGCTGCGCCGGCATTCGCCGGATTCCGCGTAGCTCAGCACCTGCCGCAACTGCTGCCGCGCGATGCGTTGCTCGTCGACCAGCGGTTCCGAAGTCACCGGGTCGATCTTCTGATCGATGATGAACTCGGCGGTGCGGATGTCGGCCGCGCCGAAGTAGAGGATGCAGCGCGCGGGCTCGCCGTCGCGGCCGGCGCGTCCGGACTCCTGGTAGTAGCCCTCCAGCGTCTTCGGCAGGTCGTAGTGCACGACCCAGCGCACGTCCGGCTTGTTGATGCCCATGCCGAAGGCGATCGTCGCGACGATCACCTGCGCGTCGTCGCGGATGAACGCTTCCTGGTTGTCGCGCCGCGTGTCCGACTCGAGCCCGGCGTGGTACGGCAGCGCGCGGACGCCGTCGGCCTGCAGCCGCTCGGCGACCTCGTCGACGCGCTTGCGCGACAGGCAGTAGACGATGCCCGAGCCGTCGTCGCGGCGAGCGTTGTCGAGCACTTCCTGGTACGTGTCGCGCGACTTGGTGCGCACCGCGTAATACAGATTGGGCCGATTGAAGCTGGCGACGTGGATGCTCGGGTCGCGCAGCGCGAGCTGCTGCACGATGTCGCGGCGCACGCGCTCCGTGGCCGTGGCGGTGAACGCGGCGATCGGCACGTCCGGGAACTGCGTGCGCAGCCGGTGGAGCTGGCGGTACTCGGGGCGGAAGTCGTGTCCCCAGTCCGAGACGCAATGCGCCTCGTCGACCACCAGCGAGGTGAGGCCGTGCGTCGCCTGCAGCCGCGGCAGCACGTCGCCCTCGAACTCCGACTGCAGCAGGCGCTCGGGGGCGACGTACAGCAGCTTGAGCTCGCCGCGCTCGAGCTTCGCGAGCCGCCGGTTGACCTCGGCGCGTTCGAGTGAAGAATTGATGAACGTGGCCTCGATGCCGTTGTCGTGCAGCAGGCGCACCTGGTCCTGCATCAGCGCGATCAGCGGCGAGATCACCACGCAGACGCCGGGGCGGAGCAGGGCCGGCAGCTGGAAGCACAACGACTTGCCGCCGCCCGTCGGCATGATCGCGAGCACGTCGCGGCCGCGCAGGATGTCGCGGACGATGTCCTGCTGCCCGGGCCGGAAGGTGTCGAAGCCGAAGCGCTGCTTCAGCGCGGCAGCCAGGTCGGCGGGAGAGAGATCGGGAGGCAGTGCGGAATTCATTGCTGCGAAGCATACGGGCGAATGGCGCCGGTGGCAGCGGCAATTCCCCGGCGAAGCGGGCCGATTCGGCGCCGACGTGCACCGGACATCGCCCCCGTCGACGCCGGATGTCGGCTGCGTCGTCCCGCTGCGCGTCGCACCAAACGGTAGCAGTCGACAGTTCGCAGCTCAGCGGCCCGACTAACTAGATTGCGGCGGAGAACGCACCTGTACTATCGTCGCCGTCAACAAGAACGACGACCGCGCCCGCTGCGCCGGTCGTCCCGGGGAGATTCCCATGCCGTCGCCGCAACTATCGTCGTCACTGGTCTTCGTGCTGCGCTGGGAGGGTGGCTTCGTCGATCACCCGGACGATCCGGGCGGTCGCACCAACCGCGGCGTCACGCAGAAGGTCTACGACCAGTGGCGCAAGGGCCAAGGCCTCGCACCCCAGGACGTGAAGCTGATCGGCGACGACGAAGTCACGGCGATCTACGAAACGGGCTACTGGCTGGCCGCGCGCTGCGACCGGCTCGACGATCCGCTGTATCTCGTGCAGTTCGACACCGCGGTGAACATGGGCGTGAACCGCGCCGTGCGCTTCCTGCAGGAAGCCGTGCAGTGCCCGATCGACGGCGACTTCGGTCCTACCACCGAGAAGGCGTACGCCTCCTGCGACCGCGGCGCGGCGGCGATCGCCTACTGCAAGGCGCGCGAGTCCTTGTATGACCGGCTGATCGCGAAGAACCCGAAGCTCGCCGCGTTCCGTCGCGGCTGGTTGAATCGCCTCAATGCGTTGCGCCAGCAGGCGGGTCTGCCGGTCGTCGGCGCCACGAGAGGGGGTGCGCCGGTGCCGGAGCCCACGTTCCGGATCCCGGACATCGGCCAGGATCCGGCTTTCGATCTCTGACAGGAACGAATCGTGACGCAGAAGACCTGTTTCGTCGTGATGGGATTCGGCAAGAAGACCGACTACCAGTCGCAACGCACGCTCGACCTGGACAAGACCTACCGCTCGATCATCAAGCGCGCCGTCGAGGCCGCCGGGCTCACGTGCATCCGCGCCGACGACGTCATGCATGCCGGCATCATCGACAAGCCGATGTACGAGCTGCTGCTCGGCGCCGATCTCGTCGTGGCCGACCTGTCGACATCGAACGCCAACGCGTTGTACGAGCTCGGCGTCCGCCACGCGCTCAAGCCGAACACGACGATCGTCATCGCCGAGTCGGGCTTCAAGTTCCCGTTCGATCTCAAGAGCCTGTTGATCCGTCCGTACACGCACCTGGGCGACGGCATCGACTACGAAGAAGTGGAACGCATGTTCGTCGCCGTGCGCGACGCCGCCATCGCGCTGGTCGGGAAGGGCGACGTCGACAGCCCGGTGTACACGTTCCTCCACGAGCTCGAGCCGCCCGGCCTCCGGGCCAAGGCGCAAGCCGCCGCGGCCGCGGTGCTCGAAACGAAGGACGATCACAGCGCGGCATTGCTGGCCGAGGCCACGGCAGCGCGCGATCGCGGCGAGTTTCCCAAGGCGAAGATGTTTCTCGAGACATTGCTCACGCGACGCCCGAACGACGCTTTCCTCATCCAGCAGCTGGCGTTGTGCACGTACAAGGCGAAGGCCACGCCCGAGCAGGCGCTGGCGCAGCTCGAGGAAGCCCGTGAGATCCTGAAGCCCCTGCAGCCGCGCGCGACACTCGACACCGAAACGCTCGGTCTCTGGGGCGCGATCCACAAACGCCTGTGGGATGCGCGCGGTCAGCGGCCCGACCTCGACGAGGCCCTGTGGGGATACGAGCGCGGCTACTACCTGCGCGCGGACTACTACAACGGCATCAACTACGCGTTCCTGCTGAACCAGCGGGCCGCGGTCTCCGCCCGCGCCGATGCCATTGCGGACTTCGTCATCGCGCAACGCGTCCGGCGGAACGTCATCGACATCTGCCAGGCGATCGAACAGAAGATCGACCCGAACGTCGGCGGGCTGAAGGACGACGCGGGCAACCTGGACGTGAAGGCGACCTTCTGGATGCTGGCGACGCTGGTCGAGGGTTACGTGGGCATCGGTGACGAAGTCAGAGCCCGCGGCTACGCCGACAAGGCCGCGGCGTTGAATCCTCCCGGCTGGATGCTGGATAGTCTCCAGGACCAGCTCGGCAAACTGCGCCCCATGCTCGTGGCGCAGGCGACCCTGACGAATTTCTGAGCGCGGCAGCGCCGGAGGTGTCATGAAGATCTTTCTGGGTTTCGCGTTCCGCCCGGCCGACGAGGAGCTCGTGCGCTGGTGCGACCGCTTGTTTGCCAGTCAGCTCGTGCACGTCTTCACGGGCGAACGCCTCGGCGGCGACGCGCTCACGCCCGCAGTCCAGGCGCGCATCGATCAGTGTGACGTCGTGGTCGGTCTGCTGACGCGTCGCGATGCGAAGGCCGATGGCAAGTTCACCACGCACGACTGGGTGCGCGACGAGATCAACTACGGCCGCAACAAGGGCAAGCGCGCGATCGCCGTGATCGAGGAGGGCGTCGACGTCGGCGGCATGTACCAGGGTCACGAGATGATCCCGCTGGATCGCGCGAATCCGCTGGAGACTTTCCTGCGCCTGGCCGAGACCGTCGGCGGCTGGAAGCGCGAGTTCGGCCGGACGGTGAAGGTGCAGATCCTGCCGGCGTCGCTGGCGCGGCGCGTGGGCTCGACGGAGAACGGGGTCTCGTGCGCTCATCGGCTGTGGTCGCAGGGCAAGAAAGGGCAGTGGACCGAGGTCACGCCGGTGCCCGAAGGTGGCGGCACATTCGTGTGGATCGACGGCGTGAAGGACGACGACCTGATCCAGCTGAAGATCGAAGGCCTGGGACGGCAGATCCTGACGTCGGTGGCGACATCGCAGTGGATGCAGATCGAACTCGAGAACGGGGGAGGCCGCCCATGACGATCACGACGCAACAGTCGGCGACCTACAGCGGCAAGGACTGGTGGGATTGGGCCGTGTGGATCGAGGCGCCGAAGAAGGAAATGGATGCCATCAAGCAGGTGGTGTACACGCTGCACGCGACGTTCGCGGACCCGGTGCGCGTCATCAAGACGCGGCGCAACGGATTCCGGCTCGAGTCGGCCGGCTGGGGCGAATTCGACATCTACATCGAGATCGAACGCACCGACGGCAAGAAACTCGATCGCGTGCATTCGCTGAAGCTCGAATATCCGCGCGAGACCGTGTCGCGGTCCGCGGCTCCGCCGGGCCCGCGTGCGCCGCCGAAGAGTGCGGCGGTTAAGAGTGCGGCGGTGAAGCGCGCGCCGGTGAAGCGCGCGATCTCGCGGGGTCCGTCGCCGGCGGCCGAGACCCGCGGCGAGTCCGAACGCCAGCCGACGGTCTACGTCTCGAGCGGCGCGGCCGACGCGGACTTCGCGCGGCTGCTGAAGGAGCAGCTGGCGAAACGCGGCGTGAACATCACCAGGTTCGACGACGCCGCCATGGGCCAGCCGTGGGAGAGTTGCGTCAAGGAAGCGATCCGGAAATCCGACGCGGCCGTGTTCATCGTCTCGGGCCAGCCGAGCCTGTGGTCGAGCCTGGAGATGGACTACGCGAAGGGCGCCGCGGGCAAGCAGGTGATCCCGTTGCTCGTGGGCACCGCGGCCAAACTACCCGACTCGCTCGCGGACCGGCAGGCGCTGCACGTGGACTCGTCGAAGGACGTGAACGTCGCGATGGAGCAGATCCTGAAGGCGACGAAGGTGTCGGCCTGACGCACCCGGCGCCGCGGGTCTTCGATTTCAACGCGGCGATCGTGCGCGAGCCGGGGCGCAGCGTCGTCGGCGGATTGAGCGCCAGCGGATCGAAGCCGACCTATGAGGGTGTCGTCGCGGAGCACCGGGCGTACGTCGGCGCGCTGCGCGCGGCCGGCGCACAGGTGATGGTGTTGCCGCCGCTCGAGGCGTTCCCGGATTCCGTGTTCGTGGAGGATCCGGCACTGGTGTTCGCGGCCGGTGCCATCAGGCTGCGTCCCGGTGCGCCGAGTCGTCGCGACGAAGCGCGGGAGCTCGCGCCGGCGCTCGAGGCGCGGTTCCCGCGCGTGTTGACGCTGTCCGACGGATTCGCCGACGGCGGCGACGTGCTGGTGACGCCGCGCGAAGTGCTGATCGGCTTGTCCGCGCGCACGGATGCGGCGGGTGCCGCCGCGCTGGCCAGGCTGCTCGACTCGCTGGGCTTCGCCGCGCGCGTCGTCGACGTTCCCGCGGGAACGTTGCACCTGAAGACGGATTGCTCGCTGGTCGACGAGGAGACGATCCTCGCGACGCCGACGCTGGCGGCGTCGGGGTTGTTGGGCGGCTACCGGCTGCTGGTCGTGCCCGACGAGGAACGACACGCCACCAACGCGCTGCGCATCAACGACGTCGTGCTGATGCGCGACGGCTGCCCGCGCACGCGCGAGTTGCTCGAGCGGCATGGCCTCGCCGTCCGGCCGCTGCCGACCGACGAGATCGCGAAGATCGACGCCGGTCTCTCTTGCATGTCGCTGCGCTGGTTCGACCCTCAGTTGCGGTTCGGCTTGGGCTGATCGTCGCGCTGCTTCGGCGGACGCGACTCGGCCGGGCGGGATTCATTGCGCGGCGGGCGGCTTTCCTGGCGGTTTTCCTGGCGGTTTTCCTGGCGCGGCTCCGGCCGGTTCTCCTGGCGGTTTTCGGAGCGCGGGCGTTCGACGTTGCGCTCGATCGGACGCTCGCGCTGCTCGGGGGCGCGCTGGCGCTGTTCGACCTGGCGCTGCTCGATCTGACGCGGTTCGACCGGCCGCTGCTCCATCTGCGGGCGCTGCTCGCGCGGCTGGTCGTTCGAGCGCTGCCAGTTCGGCCGCGTATTCACTTCGCGCGGCTGATCCGGGCCGTTGTCGCGTTCGCGCTGCTGGCGGTCCTGCTGGTGACGATCCAGCTGCTCGCGCGGCGGACGATCCGGACGCTCGTTGCGCGGCGTCTCCTGCGTGCGCAGCTCCGTGGCGCCCGACTGCCGATCGATGGGCCGCTCGCGCTGCTGGGGACGGCCGTCGGCACGCGGATCGTCGTCGACGTGTTTGCCGTTCGGCTGCGCGCCGGCAGGCGGATTCGTGCCACCGACCTGGCGGTCGATCGGCCGCTCGCGCTGCATTGCCGGGCGATCCGGCCGATCGCGGACTATGGGCTCATTCGAGCCGCGCTCGTTCGAGCCGCGCTCGTTCTCGCTGCGCGTGCGCGTGTCGAAGTTGCCGCGCGCATCGGTGCGCGGCCGCGTGTAACGCGCCGACGAGGTCGGCGGCGGACGGTTCACGACGACCTGCCGGTCGACGACCGTGCGCGGCGGCGCGCGACCGACGACCCGCGTCGACCCGCCGAAGCGGCTCTCGCGCGACGGATCGATGCGCGGCGGCGCGGCCGTCACGCGGGTGCGGTCGATCTCGGTCTCGCTCATGCGGATGCGGTGATCGCCGACGCGCTGCGACGAGGTGAACGTCGTGCGCGACACGGACGTCAACGCGCCGCGATTGCGATACGTGACGGGGCCGCCGCGGCCGTTGTACACGTTGACGATGGTGGTGCGGTTCACGATCACCGTGTTGCGCACGTTCACGCGCTCGACGTAGCGCGGGCTGAAGCGGCGCGCGGGCACGTAGACTTCGCGCGGGCCCAGCGGGAACCAGCCAACGCCGCTGCCGATTGACACGCTGACACTCACGCCGGGCGAACCGACCCAGCCGACCAGCGCCGGCGCATACACCGCGCGGACGTGGCGCGGGCCGGGCACCCAGCACCAGCGCTCGCGCACGTGCGCCCAGCGGCCGTAGTGGAAGGGCGCGTAACCCCACGGCGCGTCGTCGATCCACGTCCAGCCCCAGGGCGAGACCCACACCCAGCGGCCGTAGCGGTACGGCGACCAGTCGACCGCCACTCGCGACGGCGTCCACACGTAGCCGTATTCGGGTTCGTTGCTCCACGAACCGTTGTCGTCCAGGTCCTCGTAA
>DATJTW010000004.1:0-15865 GCA_035502995.1 Steroidobacteraceae bacterium
GTGGCCGCGGATTCGCCGCTGCTCGTCGAGCACGGCCACCTGCTGACGATCGCGCCGACCGGCGCCGGCAAGGGCATCGGCTGCGTGATCCCGGCGCTGCTCGACTGGCCCGGCCCCGTGATCGCGACCGATCTCAAGGGAGAGAACGTCGCGGTGACGGCGCGGCGTCGTCGCGCGCTCGGCCAGCGCGTCATCGTGCTGGATCCGCTCGGCGTGACGGGCGTTGCCGGCGATTCGCTGAACCCGCTCGATGCGTTCGACATCGGCGATGAATCCGCCGTCGACGACGTCGCCGCGCTCGCGCACCTGCTGTGCGCGGAGACGGACGATCCGCACAACCGCTTCTGGTCGCAACGCGGGATCCAGCTGGTGACCGGCGTGACGTTGTGCGTGATGCAGGAGGCGCGCGATGCCGGACCCGGCGCGCCGGCCGCGAGCCTGGTCGCCGTGCGGCAGCTCGTCAACGAGGCGGCCGGCGATCCCGAGGCGCTGGTCGAGCGCATGGCTTGCAGCCGTCATCCCGAAGTGCGCCACTGCGCGCACCTGCTGCGCATCCGCGCCGCCGAGACGCTCGGCGGCATCATCGCGTTCGCGCAGGCCGGACTCGACTTCCTGCGCGGCGAGTCGATCTCGCGCGCGATCCGCTGCTCGTCGTTCGATCTCGAGGACCTCACGCGCGGCGCGCCGCTGAGCCTCTACCTCGTGCTGCCGCCGCACCTGCTCGAGAGTCACGGCCGGCTGCTGCGGCTGTGGATCAGCACGTTGTTCTCGGCGATCACGCGGCGCGCGACGCTGCCGCCGCAGGACACCCTGTTCCTGCTCGACGAGGCCGCGCAGTTCGGGCATTTGCCATCGCTGCGGCAGGCGATCACGTTGTTGCGCGGCTACGGCGTGCGCACCTGGACGTTCTGGCAGGACCTGAGCCAGCTCGAACGGCTGTACCCCGCCGACTGGCGCTCGATGGTCAACAACTGCGCGGCCGTGCAATGCTTCGGCGCGACGAACGCGCGCGCCGCCGCCGAGATGGCCGCGCTGGTCGGCTTCCACGATGTCGACGCGATGCTCGCGTTGCCCGCCGACCGGCTGCTGCTGCAGCGGGCGCGGGAGGCGCCGCTCCTCGCGCGTCTGCCCGACTACCGGACGGACGCGCGCTACGCCGGGTCGTTCGATGCGAATCCGTTCCACGCGCGGTCGGTGCCCATCGCGCGGCGGCGGTCGCAGCCCCAGGCGGTGCTGCCTCCGGCACCGCTGGCGGCCACGCAAGTGATTCCGCCGGCGGAATCGCGGCCCGCATGGGCGTCGGCCGGTGAGGACGACCGGCTGCTGCGTTCGTTGATCGGGCTGGTGGCGCCGTGAGCCGCCGCGGATTGGCGAGGCTCGCGGGCCTCGCGCTCGCGATCACGTTCGCGTCGATCGCGATGAGCACGGAGGCGTTGTCGATCCCGGCGCTGGTGGACCGGCTGACGGCGCTGACGCCGGCCGATACCGGGCGCGCGTCGCTGATCGACGAGCGGCGTCTCGTCTGCGACGCGCTGGACGAGAACGAACCGCCGATGTCGCGGCTGTGCACCGGCGCGCTGGTGGTCGACACCGGCGCCGGCGTCGTGACGGCCAAACTACTGGTGGCGTTCGAGCATGGCCGGCCCGCGCACGTGATCGTCAAGCTGCCGGCCGTGAAGACCACGGCGCCGCGCGACGAGCTGGCGCGCCGCTTCGGCACGCCCTGCGAGACGAGCGAGCGACCGAAGTTCGACGAGGATGGCGAGAACATCGGCCGGTCCGTCTACGAAGGGTGGGTACGCGCTCGCCATGACGATGACGATGGCGAGCCGCGCGTCGTCGTCGCGATCCGCGACCCGGACGGCGTGCAGGGGATCGGCGTGGTGTTCGACGTGCCGGACGAAGACGTGGCCGAGCTCGAACGGAAATGCGGCCGCTGATCGGCCGGTCCCCGGCTCGTCTGCGATATCCTCGCGCGGGCGCGTTCTCATCCCGCGGCGCGCGAAAAACGGAAACCGCTCATCGTGAAACTTCGAATCGGAAAAACCTGGCGCACGCACGCATCGTCGTGGGTATTCGTCGCCGCCCTCTTCTTCGGTTCGGGCACCGCCGCGGCGCAGTCGTTCTTCCCCGTACGTCCGGACGATCCGCGCGCGGTGGATTTCACGCCGGCGGCCTTTGGCGCGCACGCGGACGGCACGAGCGACGATGCGGACGCGCTGCAACGGGCGATCGACCGCGTGCAGGAGACCACGGGCGCGGGCGTCGTGCTGATCCCCGAGGGTCGTTATCGCCTGGGCAAGACCGTTCACGTCTGGCAGGGCATTCGCCTGCTCGGTTACGGCGCGGCGCGGCCCGTCTTCGTGCTCGCGTCGAACACGCCCGGCTTCCAGGAGGGCACGGGTCGCTACATGGTCCACTTCGCCGACAACCGGCCGGAGCCGGGCGGCCCGATCGTCGACGCCACCGAGTTCACGTTCTTCAGTGGCATGAACAATATCGACTTCGAGTTGCAGGACGGGAACCCCGCGGCCATCGCGGTGCGCTTCCACGTCGCGCAGCACGGCGAACTGACGCACATGAATTTCCGGATCGGCACGGCGCGCGCGGCCGTCGAGGACGTCGGCAACCAGGCGAGCGACATCCATGTCGAGGGCGGCGAGTACGGCATCGTCACCAAACGCACGGCGCCGGTGTGGCAATTCCTGCTGATGGATTCGAGCTTCGACGGCCAGCGCGTCGCCGCCATCCACACGCAGGAAGCCGGCTTCACGCTCGTGCGCGTGCGCTTCTCGAACATGCCGGTGGCGCTGCGGATCGCGCCGGACCAGGTGGAGCAGCTGTACGGCCGCGATCTGCAGATGCAGAACATCCGCGAGGCGGCGTTCGTGGCCGGCAACGCGCGGAATTCGCACTCCGCGGTGACGCTGGTGAACACGGCGTGCAGCGACGTGCCGCATTTCTTCGCCGGCGAGAAAAGGATCGACGCGCCGGCCCGTCACTACGTGGTGGATCGCTTCACGCTCGGCCTCGAGATCGGCGCGGATGGCCGCGAGCGCGGAATCGAAACGCGGCACCAGGTGCGCGCGCTGCCCCGACCCGCCCCGCTGCCGTCGACGGATATTCCCTCGACCCCGCCCATGTCGACCTGGGTGAATGTCCGCTCGCTCGGCGCGAAGGGCGACAGCCAGTCGGATGACACCGAAGCACTGCTCGCCGCCATCGACCAACACACCGTGTTGTTCTTTCCGAGCGGGACGTACAAGGTGAGCCGGCCACTCGCGTTGAAGCCAGAGACTGTCCTGATCGGCCTCAACCCTGGCACGACGCAGATCTCGTTGATCGACGGTTCGGCCGCCTTCGGAGGCGACGGGGCGCCGGTCGGCATCCTCGTTGCACCGACCGGCGGGAAAAATATCGTGCGCGCCATCGCTGTCACGACGGGCAGCGGCAACCCGCGCGCCGCCGCGACGATCTGGATGGCCGGAAAGGCCTCGCTGCTGGAAGACGTCTCCTTCCCGGGGCAACGGTTCTTCGGCTCGGGCTTCCGTGGTTTCGGGTTCCCGCGTCGGTCGACGGGCGGCGCGCCGCCCGTTCGACCGATCGAATCGTCGCGGGCGGCCGCCGATCTCCTGATCACGAATGGCGGCGGCGGCATCTTCCGCAACAACTGGGCACACGGGTCGAATGCGCGGATCGGGCTGCGCGTCGAGAACACCGACACGCCGGGCAAGATCTACCAGATGTCGGTGGAGCATCACCTGCGACGGGAGGCGGAGTTCGCCGGCGTGCGCAACTGGGAAATCTACGCGTTCCAGACCGAGGAGGAGAACCCCGCGGGCGCGAACGCCTACGCGCTCGACATCGAGGACTCGCGCGCATTGCTGTTCGCCAACACGTACATGTATCGCGTGTCGCGCAACGTCTTGCCGAAGACCTGGGCGATCGTCACGCGCCGCTCGGACGACATCGCGTTCGACAATCTGAAGGTGTTCAGCCAGACGCGGCTCGCGTTCGACAATGCGGTCTTCAACGAAGCGAATGGCGCGTTCGTGCGCGCCCGGTTCTTCACGCGCTTCCGGGTGGATGCCGGTGCGACGCCGCGGCGTGACTCGCCACCACCGCCCTCGTTGTTCGCGAGCGGCGGATTGCAGTCACTGGCGGGCGGCTTCAGCAATGCCTCCGGCCTGACCGTCGACGACGCGGGCACGGTCTTCTTCACCGACGCGGCCAAGGGCCGGATCCATCGCTGGGACGATTCGAAGCGCGTCGCCGAGGTGATGACGGAGATTCGCGGCCAGCCGCAGGTGCTGGGCTTCGTCGCGCCCGACTCGCTGCTCGCGATCGCGAACGAACGTGCCGTCTACCGGCTGAGCTCGACGGCACCCGGCCCTGCGGAACCCGTCGCGGAAACGCCGGAGCCGTTGCCCCAGACGACGCTGCTGTTGCCGGTGGGCCTGCACAACGAGCTGTCGGTGATGCACGACATGATGGAGCGTCGCGGCTACGTGTACCGGCCGAGGAGCAACACGGCGATCATCAGCGCGGTGTCGAACGAGCACCGCGGATATTTCTACGCGCCCGGCAGCCGCACCGCGATCATGGCCGGCGGAACGTGGCGGCCGAACCTGCAGAGCTCGCAGCTGGCGGCGTTCGCGCCCGGCACGTCGCAGCTCCTGACCAGCGAAGACGACGGCCGCACCTACCGCGTGACGCTCGGGGCCGACGGCAAGCTCGCGAGCACCGTCTTCTGCGAGCGCGGTGGAACCTCGGTGGTCAGCGATGCCGCGGGCAACGTGTACCTCGCGGCGGGCGACGTCTGGATCTACGACCGCGCCGGGAAGCCGCTGGGCGTGCTCGAGATTCCCGAGCGGGCCGGCAGCCTCGCGTTCGGCGGCGCGGATCGGCGCACGCTCTACGTGGGCGCGCGCACGACGCTCTACTCGGTTCGCACGCGGACAGCGGGACGGTGAGGACTCGCGCGACGGGTCTGACGCCCGCGCGTCGAGGCACGTCCGGCGCGCGTCACTCCCACTCGATCGTCGCCGGCGGCTTGCCCGAGATGTCGTAGACGACGCGCGAGATGCCCTTCACCTCGTTCACGATCCTTCGCGAACAGATGTCGAGGAAGTCATACGGCAGCCGCGCCCAGTGCGCGGTCATGAAGTCGATGGTCTCGACGGCGCGCAGGCTGACGACGTAGTCGTAGCGCCGGCCGTCGCCCATGACGCCGACCGAGCGCACCGGCAGGAACACGGCGAACGCCTGCGACGTCTTGTCGTAGAGATCGTGGCGGCGCAGCTCTTCGATGAAGATGTGATCGGCCTGGCGCAGCAGGTCCGCGTAATCCTTGCGCACTTCGCCGAGGATGCGCACGCCGAGGCCCGGACCCGGGAACGGATGGCGATACACCATCTCGCGCGGCAGGCCCAGTTCCACGCCCATCTTGCGCACCTCGTCCTTGAACAACTCGCGCAGCGGCTCGACGAGCTTCATGCGCATGTTCGCCGGCAGGCCACCGACGTTGTGGTGCGACTTGATGACGTGCGCCTTGCCGGTCTTGGAACCGGCCGACTCGATGACGTCCGGGTAGATGGTGCCCTGCGCCAGGAAGTCGATGCCCTCGAGCTTGTGCGACTCCTCGTCGAACACCTTCACGAACTCGGCGCCGATGATCTTGCGCTTGCGCTCGGGATCGTTCTCGCCACGCAACGCATCGAGGAAACGCTTCTCGGCGTCGACGCGGATCACCTTCACGCCGAGATTGCGCGCGAAGATCTCCATCACGGCGTCGCCCTCGTTCAGGCGCAGCAGGCCGTGATCGACGAACACGCAGACGAGCTGGTCGCCGATCGCCTTGTGCAGCAGCGCCGCGACCACGGACGAGTCGACGCCGCCCGAGAGCCCGAGCAGCACCTTGCCCTTGCCCACCTGCGCGCGCACGCGCGTGATGGCGTCGTCGATGATGTTGCCGACGCTCCACAGGGGCTCGCACCCGCAGATCTCGCGCACGAAGCGCTCGAGCAGCGCCTTGCCCTGCAGCGTGTGCGTGACTTCGGGATGGAACTGCACGGCGTAGAACCGGCGCGATTCGTCGGCCATCGCCGCGAGCGGCGCATTGGCGGACTGCGCGACCGCGGTGAAGCCCGGCGGCAACGTGTCCACCTTGTCGCCGTGGCTCATCCACACGTCGAGCACGCCGCGGCCCTGCGCGTCCTGCCGGTCGAACACGCCGTCGAACAGTTTGTTGGCGGCGACCGCCGTGACTTCGGCGTACCCGAACTCGCGGTGGTTGGAATTCACGACGCGGCCGCCGAGCTGCTGCGCCATCGTCTGCATGCCATAGCAGATGCCGAGCACGGGCACGCCGAGCTCGAACACCGTCTGCGGCGCGCGCGGCGGTTCCTTGTCGGTGACGGATTCGGGGCCGCCCGAGAGGATGATGCCGGTGGGCTTCCACTTGCGGACCTCGTCGTTCGAGATGTCCCAGGGATGGATCTCGCAGAACACGCCGAGCTCGCGCACGCGCCGCGCGATCAGCTGGGTGTATTGCGCGCCGAAGTCGAGGATGAGGACGCGCGAGGAGTGGATGTCGGGTTGCGGATTGGTCGTCGTGGCCACGGCGCTGTTCATTTTTGCCTCAAAATTTTTTGGCGCGGTCCTCGCCGCGCCAACGACCCGCCCCGGTTGCCGCTCAGGAGACGCGGTAGTTCGGCGCTTCCTTCGTGATCTGCACGTCGTGCACGTGGCTCTCGCGCATGCCGGCGCCCGTGACGCGCACGAACTTCGGCCGCGAACGCATCTCGGCGATGCTCTTGCTGCCCGTGTAACCCATGGCGGCGCGCAGGCCGCCGGCGAGCTGGTGCAGGATCGACACGAGGCTGCCCTTGTACGGCACGCGTCCTTCGACGCCTTCCGGCACGAGCTTCTCGAGTTCCGCCGCGGTGTCCTGGAAATAACGATCGGCCGAGCCGTGGCGTTCGCTCATCGCGCCCAGCGAGCCCATGCCGCGGTACGCCTTGTACGATGCGCCCTGGTAGAGCTCGACGTCGCCCGGCGATTCCTCCGTGCCGGCAAACAACCCGCCGATCATCACGCAGTCCGCGCCGGCGACGATGGCCTTGGCGATGTCGCCCGAGAAGCGGATGCCGCCATCGGCGATGACCGGCACCTGGTTCTCGACCGCGCCCGCGACGTTCGACACCGCGGAGATCTGCGGAACTCCGACGCCGGCAACGATACGCGTGGTGCAGATCGAGCCCGGACCGATGCCGACCTTGATGCCGTCGACGCCGGCCTTCACGAGATCCCGCGCGGCCTCGGCCGTCGCGACGTTGCCGCCGATGATCTGCAGATCGCCGTAGTGCGACTTGATGCGGCGGATGGTGTCCAGCACGCCCTTCGAGTGGCCGTGCGCCGTGTCGACGATGACCACGTCGACGCCGGCCTCGCGCAGCGCGCCGACGCGCTCGAGCGTATCGGCCGCGGTGCCCACCGCCGCGCCGACGCGCAGCCGGCCGGACGGATCCTTGCAGGCGCGCGGGAATTCCGTGGCCTTCTGGAAATCCTTCACGGTGATCATGCCGCGCAGTTCCTGGTCGCCGTTCACCACCAGCACCTTCTCGATGCGGTGCTTGTGCAGCAGCAGGAGTACTTCTTCCTTCGGCGCGTTCTCGCGCACGGTGATCAGGCGTTCCTTCGGCGTCATCACCGACGACACCGGCGCGTCGAGCTTCTCCTCGAAGCGCAGGTCGCGGTGCGTGACGATGCCGACCACCTTGCTACCCGAGACGACGGGGACGCCGGAGATGCCTTTCGAGCGGGTCAGCTCGATGACCTGGCGAATGGTCATATCCGGCGCGACCGTGATCGGATCGCGGATCACGCCGCTCTCGAATTTCTTCACGCGGGCGACTTCATTCGCCTGCCCGGCGATGGTCATGCTCTTGTGGATGATGCCGATGCCGCCTTCCTGCGCCATCGTGATGGCTAGGCGCGCCTCGGTGACCGTGTCCATGGCGGCGGACACGAGGGGAACGTTCAGCTTGATCGCCTTCGTGAGGCGGGTGCCGAGATCGACTTCGCGGGGCAGGACTTCGGAGTAAGCCGGGACTAAAAGAACGTCGTCGAAGGTCAACGCTTCTTCGAGAATTCGCATGGGAGTGTTCAGGGGTAGTGAACGATGGGGGATTGTACGCACCTCTCCCCGGGTCGTAAACGGCCGGGACGTTACTGATTAGAATCGCGCCGTGAGCTTCACCTTCGACTTCGACCCCCCGGCCCCTGCCAAACCCGCCCGCCCGCCCGGCGAGCGCGACATATATACGGTGTCGCGGCTGAACAAGGAGGTCCGGCTGCTGCTGGAGTCGGGCCTGCCGATGTTGTGGCTCGAGGGCGAGATCTCGAACTTCGCCGCCCCCGCCTCCGGCCACTGGTACTTCTCGCTCAAGGATTCGCAGGCGCAGGTGCGCTGCGCGATGTGGCGACAGCGAAACTCGGCGCTGCGGTTCCGGCCGAAGGAAGGCATGCTGGTGATGGCCCGCGCGCGCGTCGGGCTCTACGAACCGCGCGGCGAATACCAGCTCATCATCGAGCACCTCGAGGAATCCGGCGAGGGCGCGCTCAAGCGCGAGTTCGAGAAGCTCAAGGCGAAGCTCGCGGCGGAAGGGTTGTTTGCCGCGGAGCGCAAGCGGCCGCTGCCGGCGGTGCCGCGCCGCATCGGCGTCGTCACCTCGCCCACCGGCGCCGCCGTCCACGACATCCTGCGAGTGTTGCGCGCGCGGTATCCGGCCGCCGCCGTGCTCGTGTATCCGACGGCCGTGCAGGGTGCGCCGGCGGTTGCCGAGATCGTCCGCGCCATCGAGACGGCTTCGCGGCGCGCCGAAGTCGACGTGCTGATCATCGCGCGCGGCGGCGGCTCGCTCGAGGATCTCTGGTGCTTCAACGACGAACGCGTCGCGCGCGCCATCGCCGCCTGCCGCCTGCCAACGATTTCCGGCATCGGCCACGAGGTCGACGTGACGATCGCCGACTTCGTCGCCGACCTGCGCGCGCCGACGCCGTCCGCCGCGGCGCTGGCCGCGGTGCCGGACAAATCCACCTGGCTCGACGCCTTGTCGGGACTCGAAACGCGCTTCGCCGGCGCGATGGGCCGCTACCTGCGCACGCGCACGCTGGCGTTGTCCGCCACGGCGCAGCGCCTGCAGGTCCAGCATCCGGGCGCGCGGCTCGCGCAACACGCACAGCGGCTCGACGACCTCGAGCAACGGCTGCGTCTCGCGTTGCGCGCCGGCGTCGTGCGGCGCCAGCATGCGTTGCAGAGCCTGTCGGCGCGGCTGTGGCGCGAGAACCCGCGGCATCGGCTCGAAGCGTTGTGCGCGCACGCCGCGACGCTGCGCCAGCGGCTGGAGACCACCATGCGCGCGACGCTCGGCGCGCTGGAGCAGCGCCTCGCCCTCGCCGCCCGCACGCTGGATGCCGTGAGCCCGCTGGCCACGCTCGGCCGCGGCTTCGCGGTGATCACGCGCGTCGACGACGGGCGGCTGCTGCGCGACGCGGCGGAGGCGCCGGCCGGTACCGAGATCGAAGCGCGGCTGGCGCGCGGCGCATTGCGCGCGCGCGTGACCGGCCCGGGAAAGGATGCCGATGACTAACTATCCGACGAGAGGCCGCCTGCGGGCCGCATTGCTGGCGATGCTGCTGTCACCGCTGGCGGCGCACGCCGAGACATTGATCCTGCCGCGCGCGGCCGGCGTGCCCGGCGGTGTCGTCAACCTGAAGATCCCGGGCGGCGCCGACGAGAAGCCGGTCGTCACCTACGACCAGATGCCGGTCATGGTGCTGAAGCAGCCCACGGGCTGGGTGGCGGTCGTCGGGCTGAATCTCGATACGGAACCGGGGCAGCGGTCGGTCGACGTGCAGCAACCCGGGAAGGACGCGCGGAAGATCGACTTCGCGGTCGTGCCGAAGGCGTATCGCACGCAGCAGCTGAAGGTGGCACCGGGCCAGGTGAACCTGTCGCCGGAGAACGAGGCGCGCGTCGCGGAAGAGACGAAGAAGGTGCGCGCCGCGATCACGGGATTCACGCCGGAGTCGCCGGCGACGCTGCGGCTGGCGGCGCCGGTCCCTGGGCCGCGCTCGAGCTCGTTCGGCCTGCGTCGCGTGTTCAATGGCGAGTCGCGCCGGCCGCACAGTGGCATGGACATCGCGGCGCCGACGGGCACGCCGATCAAGTCGCCGCTGGCAGGCCGCGTGGTCGATGTCGGCAGTTATTTCTTCAACGGCAACAACGTCGTCGTCGATCACGGCCAGGGGCTGATGACGATGTACTGCCACCTCTCGAAGATCGGTGTGCAGGTCGGGCAGGCGCTGAAGAAGGGCGAGGTGCTCGGCGAGGTCGGCGCCACGGGGCGCGTGACCGGGCCGCACCTGCACTGGGGCGTGATCCTGAACGGAAATTCGGTGGACCCGGCGCTGTTCCTGCCGCCGCCGCCACCGCCGAAGAAGAAGCCCGCCCAGCCGTGAGTCGGTCTCCGCCGCCTATCGCGCCGCGGGCAGGCGGGGACGCGATGCGTCCCCGCCCTCTCCCGATCACCAGTTGAGGTTCAGCGTGTACTTGCCGTTCGTAGCGCCCGTGCCGCCGCTGTAGAAGACCACGCGGACGTAGCGAACCTGCGAGCTGCTGCCCGTGTTCGCGATGCTCACGGTGTCCACCAGTCCCGACGCGCGTTCGCTGCGACCCAGCAACGTGCCGCTGCTGTTGTAGACGTACAGGTCGTAGTCGGAGCTCGTGTTCGGCGTCAGCGTCGACACCAGCGTCGTGCCGCCCGGCTGCGTGACGCGGAAGTAATCCGTGTCGGAGCTGTTGCCGATCGTGCCGTTCACCGTGGTGTTGTCCGTCGAGATCACCTGCGCCGTGGCGCGCGTGTTGTTCGACTCGGTCTCGGCGACCGTGCCGCCACCCGGCGGCGGCGTCGTGCCGCCGATGGCCGCATCGACGGCGGCGCTGGCGTTGATGATTCCCGATCCGCACTGAGAACAGGTCGCCGGAAACGCCCGCGCCGTGCTCTGCAGGATCGACGTCACCTGGTCCGGCGTCAGCGTCGGCTTCACCGACAGCATCAGCGCGACCACGCCGGAGACGTGCGGCGTCGCCATCGACGTGCCGTTGTACAGCGCGTAGCTGTCCGAACCCGGCGTCGTCGTGCCCGTGTTCAGCGTCGACAGCACGCTGTTGGCGCCGCCGCTGCCGCCCGGCGCGGCGACTTCAACCGTCGCGCCGAAGTTCGAGTACGACGCCTTGCCGCCGTTGCGACCCACCGCGGCCACCGTGATCACGCCACTGCAGCTCGCCGGCGAGAAGTTCGCCGCGTTCGCATTGCTGTTGCCGGCTGCAACCACGACGGACGCGCCGCGCGAACGCGCCGAGTTGATCGCGTTCTGCGTGGTGGTGTCGCAGCTGCCGCCGCCGCCGAGCGAGATGCTCAGCACCTTCGCCGGGTTCGCGTTCGCCGGCACGCCCGAGACGGTGCCGCCCGACGCCCAGACGATGGCGTCGGCGATGTCGGAGGTGTAACCGCCGCACTTGCCGAGCACGCGCGCCGGCACGATCTTCGCGTTGAACGCGATACCGGCCACGCCGTTCGAGTTGTTGGTCACCGCCGCGATCGTTCCCGCGACGTGGGTGCCGTGCCAGCTCGAGGCTTCGAACGCCGCCGGATCGCCGGGGCCGCACTCGCCCGCGTTGATCCAGTCGCCCGGATCGCTGGCATCGGAGTCACGGCCGTTGCCGTCATTGGACACGAACGTGTCGGAGATGAAGTCGTAACCCGGCAGGATGTTCGCGACCAGATCGGCGTGCGGGCGATAGCCCGTGTCGATCACGGCGACGACCACGCCGCTGCCGGTGGACTTGTCCCAGGCCGCGGGGGCGTTGATGCCGGCGGTGGATTCGAAGTAATGCCATTGCTCGTTGTAGCGCGTATCGTTCGGCGTGAACGTGTGCCGCAGGATGCGGTCCGGCTCGGCGTACTCGACGTTCGGATCGGAGGCCGCGATGTCCGACGCCAGCGCGCTGGCTTCGGCGAGCGTCAGGCGGCGATCCACCTTCAGCACCCGCGATCCCAGCGCCGTGGTGCGCAGCGCGTTCATCGTCACGCCGGCGCGCTGCGCCGAGAGATCGGTGCCGCGCAGCTGCGTGGCCTGCGCGAGCGAGCTCGCCGGGGTGCTGCGGTATTTCACGATGATGCGGTCGGTGTACGTCGCGTCGGCGGCCTGGGCCGCGAGTGGCAAGGCGAGTACGAGACCGATCGAGAGCGCACGGAGGCTCACGCCTCCAGTCCATTTGAGGCTTTTCATGTTCATCCCTTGAGTTTTTGACCCGTTCCCTGTCAGGCGTCGCGAGCGTCGCTCGCGCGCGTCTAACTTCCTGCAAGAGCGGCCAGGGCCATGTCGAAACCGTCCCTGGTCGACCCGTGTGTGGGACAGAAGCTAGGCCGGTCGCGCGCGCATTTCAAGCACGATGCATATTTTGTCGGTGGAAGGCGTCTGTTGCGCGCGACGCTTGCGTTGACGGAGAGTCAGGAGTATTCGCGCGCGCGAGTGGGGACATTCCTGATTTCCAGGAAATCAGGAATGTCCCCCTATCGCTTTTTATTCCGCCCACGCGGCGCCGCCGGCGCCTTCATCACGCCGCCCTTCTTCTTCCCCGGCCGCTTGGCGCGGTCCTTGGCGATGCGGCGGTCGCGCCGTTCTGCCTGCGAGGTCTTGAGGCCGCGCTTCTCGGTGGGCTTGTCCTTCAGGAACGGATTCACGTCGCTGCGGAATTCGACCGCGACCGGCGTCGCGAACAGGTCGAACGTCTCGCGGAAGTAGTTGGCGAGATAACGCTTGTACGACTCCGGCACGTGCGACGCCTGGCTGCCGTGCACCACGATGCGCGGCGGATTGCGTCCGCCCTGATGTGCGTAACGCAGCCGGATGCGGCGGCCGCGCACGATCGGCGGCTGGTGCTGCGTCATCGCCTTTTCCATCGTCTTGGTCAGCTGCGGCGTCGGCATCTTGCGCATCGCCGCTTCGTAGGCGCGGACCATCGCGCCGACCAGGTCGCCGACGCCCGTGCCGTGACGCGCGCTGATGAAGAACACCGGCGCGAACGGCACGAAGTCGATCTTGAGCATCAGCAACCGCTTGATCTCCTCGCGTTGCTCGAGCGGGATGTTGTCCCACTTGTTGACGGCCAGGATCAGCGCGCGGCCGCGCGACAACGCGAGACCGAGCACGCTCGCATCCTGCTCGCCGATCGAGTCGTGCGCGTCGACCACCATCGCGACGACGTGCGCCTCGGCGATCGCCTGCAGCGTCTTCGACACCGAGAGATGCTCGATCTCGTCGTCGATGCGCGAGCGGCGGCGCACGCCGGCCGTGTCGATCAACGTGAACTCGCGGCCGTCGCGCTCGAACGGCACGAGGATGCTGTCGCGCGTGGTGCCGGCGACGTCGCTGGTGATCACGCGTTCTTCGCCGATCAGGCGGTTGATAAGCGTGGATTTACCGACGTTCGGCCGGCCGATGACGGCGATGCGGATGCGGCCGTCCTCGGGCTCCTCGTCCTGCGGCGGCGGCGGTTCGAAGCCCTCGAGGACGATGTCCATCAGGTCTTCGCAGCCGTAGCCGTGCGTGGCGGCGATCGCGTGCGGCTCGCCGAGACCCATCGAATGGAAATCCGACGCGGCGATCGCCGCTTCCATGCCCTCGGCCTTGTTGACGGCGAGGAAAACGGGCTTGCCGGACTTGCGCAGCTCGCGCGCGAAGAAGAGATCCTGCGGCGTGAGACCGGCGCGTGCGTCGGCGATGAACAGCAGGCGATCGGCCTCCTTGATCGCGTGTTCGGTCTGGATCCGCATCAGCGCGTCCATGCCGCTGGGGTTCTCGACCAGGCCGCCGGTGTCGATGCACACGTACGGCACGCGCCCCAGCTTGCCGTAGCCGTACTGGCGGTCGCGCGTGACGCCGGGCACGTCCGCGACGATCGCGTCGCGCGTCTGCGTCAGCGTGTTGAACAGCGTGGACTTGCCGACGTTCGGCCGTCCGACGATCGCGATGACCGGCAGCATGGACTAACTACGAAGTGCGTGGATCAGCCGCCCGGCGCGGGCGCCGCAGCGGGTTCGGCGGCGGGCGGCGGCGCGGTCTTCTCCGCCTTCGCGGCACGCGCCACGATCGGCGTGCCGCGCAGCGCGGTCAGGTCGCCCTTGTCGTTGATGACGTACAGCACGTCGTCGACGACCAGCGGCGCGTTCGTGACGCGATCACCCGACGTCTTCTCGCGGCCGGCGATGTTGCCGGTGGCGCGGTCGAAGAAGTGCACGTAGCCATCGAGGTCCGCGACGGCGACGTATTCGCCGACCACGGCCGGCGCGGACAGGCCGCGACGCTTCAGCGAGTCGTTGCGCCACACCTCGGCGCCGGTGCGCCGCTTCATCGCGACCACTTCGCCACCGGAGGTCGAGATGTACATCTGCTCGTCGTCGACGTCGACGCCGCGGTAACTGGAGACGTCGCGCGTCCACCAGATCTGGCCCGAGTCGATGGCCAGCATCGCGGCGCGGCCCTGGTAACCGGCGACGAACACGTCGTCACCCGCGACCTTCACCGCCGCGTCGATGTCGTTCAGGCGCTCGAGCTCGGTGCGGCCGTGCGGCGGCGACACCGGGGAATCCCACACCGTCGCGCCGTCCGCGAGGCTGACCGCGAGCACGCGGCCGTTGTCGAACCCGGAGATCGCCATGTCGTGCGCGACGACCGGCGCGGCCGTGCCGCGCAGCGTGAGCTTCGGGATCTGCTGTTCGGCCGACCACAGCTCCTTGCCGTCGTCGATCGACAGCGCGCGCAACCGGCCGTCGACCGTGCGCACGATGATCTCCTTCTCGGCGACCGCCGGCGACGACAGCACCTCGCCCTTCACGTCGACCGCCCATTTCTTCGCGCCGTCGTCCGCCGACAGCGCGACCACGTGACCGTCGAGCGAGCCGACGACCACGAGTCCCGCGCCGACGCCGGTGCCGCCGGCCAGCGCGAGATCGGTCTTCGTGCGCCAGATCTGCTTGCCGGTCTTCAGGTTGAACGCCGCGACGTCGCCGTCACGGCCGGCCGCGAAGAGCCGGTCGCCCGCCGTGCCGAGTCCGAGACCGAGGCGCTGCTTCTTGCCGCCGCCGCCGACGCTCGCGCCCCAGACCTTCTGGATGCGCACCGTGGGACTCGGGATGTCGACGAGCTTCGCGGGCAGGTCGACCTTCTTGTCCTTCGACGTGCACGCGGCGAGCGCGAGCAACGCGGCGACCAATACGACAGCGCGGATGTTCATCAGGACTCCGTGGCGGTTTCGTCGGGCGACTTCGGCGGCGTGCCACCGAGATCGCGGATCTTGAGATCGAGCAGGTCGCGGTCGACCTGGCCCTGGTCGTCGCCGGTGCGCGCCGCGAGGTATTCGCGCAGCGCGCCGGCACGGTCGCCCTTGGCCAGCAGCACGTCGCCGCGCGTATCGGCGATGCGCGGCGCGAACGCGCCCGCGTCGGCGACCGTCAGCGTGGACAACGCTTCGTCGTACTTGCCCTGCGCCGACTGCACGCGCGCCAGGCGCAGGCGCGCGATGTTGCGGATCTCGGGATCGTTGGCGGTGTCCATGACGCTCTTGAGACCGGTGGCGGCCTTGTCGAGTTCATTCGACTCGACCTGCGAGCGGGCGGCGACCAGCGTGCCCAGCGCCGCGTACGGCGTCGCCGAGTAGTCCTTGTTCAGCTGCTCGACCAGCTGGAATGCGCGCGTCTTGTCGTTGCGCGTGAACGCATCGATGGCTTCCTCGTAG
>DATJTW010000005.1:0-30116 GCA_035502995.1 Steroidobacteraceae bacterium
CCACTGCGCGGGATTCTCGACGGTCATCGCGGGCGGCACGGTCAGCCGCTGCTTGGGCGGCACCAGCAACGGTCGCGAGAGGGCCGGGACGGCGGCACAAAGCAGCGTCGCGAGCGTCAGAAGGCGCCGCGCGGGGGCGTAGGTCATCGCCATGTCGTTCTCCCTGCGTGCGACGTGCCGCACTAGTTAGAACGAACGAAGCAAGTTCCGGACCATGCGCGCCACGCCTCGCGGACCGCGCGCCAGCGTGCCGCCGCGCCCGTAGGGGCTCGCGGCCGCGCAACCGTTACGCGCCGCGTGGCAGTATTTTCAGAACAGCCCGACTATCTTCCCGTCGTCGTCCACGTCGATGCTGTTCGCCGCCGGCACCTTCGGCAGCCCGGGCATCGTCATGATGTCGCCGCAGATCATCACGATGAACTCCGCGCCGGCCGCCAGCCGCACCTCGCGGACGTTCACGACGTGCCCGCTCGGCGCGCCGCGCAGCTTCGGATCCGTCGAGAACGAGTACTGCGTCTTCGCCACGCAGATCGGGTAGTGCCCGTAGCCTGCTTCCTGCAGCGACTTGATCTGCCCGCGCACCTTGGCATCCGCCGTGATGTCGAGCGCGCCGTACACCTGCGTGGCGACCGTGCGCATCTTCTCCCACAACGTCTGGTCGGACTCGTAGACGAAGCGGAACTTGCCCGGCTGTTCGCACAGTCGCACGACCTCGCGCGCCAGCTCGACCGCGCCCTTGCCGCCCTCGGCGAAGTGCTTCGCGACGATGATCTTGATGTCGAGGTGCGCCAGCCGGTCCTGCAGCAGTCTGACCTCGGCGTCCGTGTCCTCGGCGCGATGATTGATCGCGACCACGGCCTCGAGCCCGTACTGGTTGCGCACGTTGAAGATGTGCCGCTCGAGGTTCACCAGGCCCTGGTCGAGCGCCGACAGGTTTTCCTTGCCGACGTCCGCGACGTCCACGCCGCCGTGATACTTCAGCGCGCGGATCGTCGCGACGATCACCGCGCACGACGGCGTCAGCCCGGCCTTGCGGCACTTGATGTCGACGAACTTCTCCGCGCCGAGATCCGCGCCGAAGCCCGCTTCGGTCACCACGTAGTCGGCGAGCTTCAGCGCGCTCTTCGTCGCCATCACCGAGTTGCAGCCGTGTGCGATGTTCGCGAACGGGCCGCCGTGGATGAAGGCCGGGTTGTTCTCCAGGGTCTGCACGAGGTTCGGCGCCAGCGCATTGCGCAGCAGCGCGGTCATCGCGCCGTGCGCCTTGATGTCGCGCGCGAGGATCGGGCGGTTGTCACGCGTGTAGCCGATCACGATCTTGCCGAGCCGTTCTTTCAGATCGCGCAGGCTCGTGGCCAGGCAGAAGATCGCCATGACCTCGGAGGCCACGACGATGTCGAAGCCGTCCTGCCGCGGGAATCCATTCGCCGTGCCGCCGAGCGCGATCGTGATGTCGCGCAACGCGCGGTCGTTGACGTCGACGACGCGCCGCCACGTCACGCGCCGCACGTCGAAGCCGACCTCGTTGCCCTGGTGGATGTGGTTGTCGATCAGCGCGGCGAGCAGGTTGTTCGCCAGCGCGATCGCGGCGAAATCGCCGGTGAAGTGCAGGTTGATGTCCTCCATCGGCACGACCTGCGCGTATCCGCCGCCCGCCGCGCCGCCTTTCATGCCGAAGACCGGGCCCAGCGCCGGCTCGCGCAGGCAGATCAGCGCCTTCTTGCCGATGAGGTTCAGCGCATCGCCGATGCCGACCGTCGTGGTCGTCTTCCCTTCACCCGCAGGGGTTGGTGAGATCGCGGTGACCAGCACGAGCTTGCCGTCGGGCTTGCCCTCGAGTTTCGACAGGTAGTCGAGCGAGATCTTCGCCTTGTAGCGGCCGAATGCCTCGAGCGCGTCGTCGGGGATGCCCAGGCGCTCGAGGGCGACGTCGGAGATGCGCCGCATGTTCGCGGCCTGGGCGATATCGATGTTGCTGAGTTTGGCGGTCATGGCGGCGATCTTATCGGGCGGCGTCCGCGGCCGGGCCGCCGAGAGCGCAATGGAGCCGGGAAGCGTTCCGCGCGGACCTTCGCTCTCGGTCGAAAGCGCGCCGCGGGTTATGGCTGGCATCCGAAAGTCGCCATTCCGGCGCGGGCCGCGGTGTGCTACGCGCGCGCCGCGCCGCCGGGACACGGCGGGTCGCTGCCGCGACGTGTCCGACACTCCACGCCATCAAGGTTGTTAGGCCTGCTCGTTCCCGCGCGCCCGCGATTGCCGTACCATTACGAAAGCATTTTTACTAATTAGGCGCCACTCTATATATAGGTGCCATCGGGGGAGGGGTGATGAGCAGATCCGGCAATTTGGCAGTGATCCTGACCGCGAGCCTCGCGGGCCTGCTGTTCGGCTTCGACACCGTCGTCATCGCCGGCGTCACCGAATCCATCCGCGCGGTGTTTCACCTGGAGGCCGGCAGCTTCTGGTACGGCTTCGCGGTGGCCAGCGGCCTGGTCGGCACGTTCCTCGGCGCGCTGCTGGCGGGCAAACCGGGCGACACCTACGGCTCGCGCGATGCGTTGAAGGCCGTCGGCGCGATGTACGTGCTGTCCGCGCTGGGCTGCGCGTTCTGCTGGAGCCTCGAGTCCTTCTACGTGTTCCGCTTCATCGGCGGACTCGCGATCGGCGCGTCGTCGGTGCTGGCGCCGGTGTACATCGCGGAGATCGCGCCGGCGGATCGGCGCGGCAAGCTCACCGGGCTGTTCCAGTTCAACATCGTGTTCGGCATCCTGCTGGCGTTCCTGTCGAACGCGCTGGTGCAGTCGCTGAGCAGCGCGGACCCGTGGCGGTTGAAGCTCGGCATCGCGGCCGTGCCGGCGCTGGTGTTCCTGGCGATGATGTTCACGATCCCGCAGAGCCCGCGCTGGCTGGCGCAACGCGGCCGGCACGACGAAGCGAAGGCGAGCCTCGCGCGTGTCGGCGTCGCCGACGCCGATGCGATGCTCATCGAGTTCGAACGCGCCGCGGAGTCCGCGCGCCGCCATTCGTCGCAGGCGCTGTTCACGGCCGCGTATCGCAAGCCGATCCTGCTGGCGATCCTGATCGCCGCGTTCAACCAGCTCTCGGGCATCAACGCGATCCTGTACTACCTGAAGGACATCTTCGCCGCGGCGGGCTTCAGCGGGCTGAGCAACGAGTGGCAGCAGGTGGCCGTAGGCGCGGCGAACCTGCTGGCGACGATCGTCGCGTTGCAGGTCATCGACAAGGTCGGCCGCCGCAAGCTGCTGCTGATCGGCTCGGTGGGTTGCGCGCTGGCGCTGGCGGGCGTGGCCGCGATCATGGGCTCGGGGCAGGGGCGCGAATGGCTGCTCGTCTGCCTCGTCGTGTTCATCGCGTTCTTCGCGTTCTCGCAGGGCGCGGTGATCTGGGTCTATCTATCGGAGATCTTCCCGACCGCCGTGCGCTCGCGCGGCCAGGCGCTGGGCAGCGCGACGCACTGGGGCATGAACGCGGTGATCGGGCAGGCGTTCCCGATGGTGGCGGCGGCCACGCAGGCGTTGCCGTTCGTGTTCTTCGCGGGCTGCATGGTGGTGCAGTTCTTCGTCGTGATGGCGATGTTCCCGGAGACGCGGGGAGTGGAGCTCGAGAAGATGGACGAGGCGCTGCGTTAGGCGATCTGCGAGAGCCGCGCGACCTCGACCTTCGACGCGGTCAGCAGCGGCTCGACGGTCGCGATGAACTCCACCGTGTGCGGCAGCGCCGCGTGCGCCTCGAACGCCGCCTCGCTGGTCCAGCGCGAGTGGATGAAGAACAGCGCCGCGTCGCGGTTCGAGCGCCACGCGGTGATGGCCAGGCAATCATGCTCGGCGCGCGACTGCGGGATGACCTTGCGGATCGCAGCCTCGACCGCGGCCTCGCTGCCGGGTCTTGCGCGGAATTCGCCGATGATGCCCAGCTCCATGATGCCCAGCTCCATGACCGCCTCCGTCAACGCGTGAATTTCTGGATGTGGCCGCGGCCGAACTGTCGCACGGATTCCACGAGCGGCAACAGCGTCCGCCCGTAGTTAGACAGGGAATACGTGACGCGCGCCGGCGCCGCGCCCGTCGACTCGCGCTGCACGATGTCGTCGTCCGCCAGCTCGCGCAGCTGTTCGGTCAGCACCTTCTGCGAGATCGACGGCATCAGTTTGCGCAGCGCGGCGAAATGCCGCGGCGATTCCGCCAGCCAGTACACGATGATCATCTTCCACTTGCCGCCGAGCGCGGCCAGCGCGGCGGTGAGCGGGCAATCGCTGATGGGATTCCGGCGCGACATGGTTACCTCGAGGTGCCTTCTGGCGCGATGCGCGTGGGGCCGCGACACTGCGGCCATGAAACACGCACGAACGTTGATGGCGGGATTATGCGGCGTGCTCCTGAGCCTGGGCAGCGCTGCCGGCGAGCACGACTTCGATTTCGAATTCGGGACATGGCACGCGACGGTGAAGCGGCTCGTGAAGCCGCTGACGGGCTCGACGACCTGGGCCGAGTACGTGGGGCCGTCGGTGGTGAGGCCGGTGTGGGATGGGCGCGCGAATCTCGGTGAGATCGACCTTACCGGTCCGGCGGGGAAGATCCGCGGGCTGAGCCTGCGGTTGTACGACCCCGAGGCGAAGCAGTGGCGCATCAGCTGGGCGAACGCGGCCGACGGGTTGCTGGGCACGCCGATGGTCGGCGGGTTCACCGGCGAGCGCGGCGAGTTCTACGACCAGGAGACCTATCAGGGGCGGGCTGTGTTCGTGCGGTTCATCTTCTCGGGCGTGAAGCCGGCGGGGACGAAGACCTCGACGTTCCGCATCGAGCAGGCGTTCTCGCCCGACGGCGGGAAGAGCTGGGAGACGAACTGGATCGCGGACTTCACCCGGGAGTGATCCCCGCCTTGTGATTTGCCGCGACGCTCGCGATAGTCGGCCCTTCATCAGAAGGGGGATGTCATGAGCCAGTTGAATCGTCGTTCATTGTTGGCGGGATCGATCGGGGCGGCGCTGGCGCTGCCGGTGTTGCCGGCGCTGGCGCAGGTGCCGGAAGGTTGCGGCCAGCAGCCGAAGACGGCGCCGGCCCTGCAGCCGCCGTTGCTGTTGACCGACTGGGCATGGCTCGAGCGGTACCGCGAGGAGAACGCGGCGTTGCTGGCCAGCGGCGCGAAGGTCGACACGGTGTTCCTCGGCGACTCGATCACCGAGGGCTGGGCGCGCACGGATACGGAGTTCTTCGCGAAGGGCAACGTCGGGCGCGGCATCAGCGCGCAGACGTCGCCGCAGCTGCTGGTGCGCATGCACCAGGATGTGGTCGCGCTGAAGCCGCGCACGGTGCACATCATGGTCGGCACGAACGACATCGCGCACAACACGGGGCCGATGACGGCGGAGGCCACGCACAACAACATCAAGGCGATGGTCGAGATCGCGAAGCAGAACAGGATCCGCGTGGTGCTCGGATCGGTGCCGCCAGCGTCGAAGTACTGGTGGCGGCCGGAGGTGCAGCCGAAGGCGGAGGCGGTGGCGCTGAACGACTGGTTGCGCGGGTATGCGAAGTCGGCGGGCGCGAAGTTTGCGGACTACGCGGCGGTGTTCGTCGATGCGCAGGGCAACGTGAAGACGGACCTGGCGAAGGACGAGGTGCACCCGTCGAAGGAGGGGTATGCGCTGATGCGCCCCATCGCCGAGGCCGCGATCCGATAGGGGATTGGCCCCGAAGGGCGGTTTGGGGCTTTTCCCCAAACCGCCATTTGGTGCAGGACCTCGCTGGCTTGAAATCGCCTGCCGGCACGCCACACTTCCCGCCATGGCTACCGGTTGGGCAAAAGAAGGCGCGGTCCAGGACCAGATCGACGCGACGGTGAAGGACGCGATCAAGCGCGCCCAGAGCCAGATGCCGACGGGTCCGTCGCTGGAGTCGTGCGCCGAGTGCGGCGCGAAGATTCCGGAGGCGCGTCGCGAGGCGATCCCGGGCGTGCGGCTATGCCTCGCGTGCCAGGCTGAAGCGGACAAGAAGGCGACGCACAACGCCGGGTATAACCGGCGCGGCAGCAAGGACAGTCAGCTGCGCTGATGGGGTCAGACCCAATTTCCTGGAAACGGTGCCGCAGCTCCGAAAGTAGAAAGGGGACAGCCCGCGAGGACTGTCCCCTTTTGCTAGGAAACGGGGACTGTCCCCATTAATTACACGAGTAGGTCTTGTCGGCCACCGTGCCCAGCTTCACCTGCGACACCGCCACGTCGAGCTTGCCCGACGACGTGATCACCAGCGGGTGGTTCACCTTGCTCACATCCGCGCCGGCTTTCGCGAAGCACTTCAGCGGGACACCGACGGTCGCCCACTTGCCCTTCGCGACGCCATCCAGCGTCTCGGCGAACGGCAGTGACGCGCCGCAGCCCGCGCCGCAGCTCACGCCCAGCGTGACGTCCTTCGGCGCATCGGCGTCACGACGCAGGCGCACGAGCATCATCACGTCGCCATTCGCTTCGCGCGACAGGTCCACCGAGCCTTCGCTCGAGATCTCGACCGACGCCGGTCCGTCGCCGGCGAACACGAAGCGGCGGCCGCCTTCCTGCACCTGGTCGTCGATCGCGGTGACCTTCACGCGTCCGCCGATCGCGTCGATCGGGACGGTCGTGATGCGCGTGCCGTCGTTGCCGTTCACGACGCGCAGCGACCACGGCGCCACCGCCGTGCCCTTGTCGAAGAACGAACCCGTCGACATCAACTCGGCCGCGATGCCCGGATCTTCCGGCAGCGGCGCGGTCTCGGTCTTCTCCGCGTACGTCAGGCCGAAGCCGAACGCGAACAGCGGGTCGTAGCCTTCCTGGCCGACGTTGAGCGGCGCGCCCGCCGCGTTGCGCGGCCACGAGTAGGCGAGCTTGCCGGTGAAGTCGTAGTTGACCGAGCCATCCTTCTTCTTGAACAGCACCTCGCTGATGCCTTCACCCTCGGTGCCCGGCAGCCACGCGGCGACATACGCGTTGGCGAGATTGATCTCGCGGTTCTGCCACAGCGGCCGGCCCGAGAAGAGGATCGCGACGACCGGGATCTTCTCGTCCTGCAGCTTCTTCATGATCTCGAGATGCTGCGTCATCGAACCCGGCAGCGTCAGGACCTTGAGGTCGCCCTGGAATTCCGCGTACGGATTTTCGCCGAACACGACGATCGCGACGTCCGGCTTCTTCTTGTACGAACCGTCGGCCGACAGCTCCGCGCTGCCGCCGCCGGCCTTGGTCGCGGCCTTCACGCCGTCCCACACCGACTGCCCGCCGGGGAAGTCCGCGTTGGTGAGGCCGGTGCCCTGCCAGGTGATCGTCCAGCCGCCGGACTGCTTGCTGATGTTGTCGGCGCCGTCGCCGGTGACCAGCACGTGTTTGTTGGCCGCGAGCGGCAGCAAACTACCGTTGTTCTTCAGCAGCACCAGCGATTCGCGCACGGCCTGGCGCGCGATCGCGCGCTGCTCGGGCGAGTTCAGCAACTTGAAGTCGCCGGCGAGCGGCCGCTTCGACGGCAACCCCGCCTCGAAGATGCCGGCGCGGAACTTCACGCGCAGGATGCGCGTGACGGCGTCGTCGAGACGCGCCATCGGGATCGTGCCGTCCTTCGCCTGCTTCAGCGTGTTCTCGTACAGGCCCTTCCAGGAGTCCGGCGCCATGTACATGTCGAGGCCGGCGTTCAGCGCCTGCGGGCAGTTGTCGTTCGTGCAGCCTTCGACCTGGCCGTGCGCATTCCAGTCGCCGACCGTGAAGCCGTCGAAGTTCATGCGCTTCTTCAGCACGTCGGTGATCAGGCCCTTGTTGCCGGTGTGCTTGACGCCGTTCCAGCTCGAGAACGAGATCATGATCGTCTGCACGCCGGCTTCGATCGCCGGCACGTAGCCCGCGTTGTGGATGTCGCGCAGCACGGTCTCGGGGATCTTCGCGTCGCCCTGGTCGCGGCCGTTCTCGGTACCACCGTCGGCGAGGAAGTGCTTGGTCGAGGAGATCACGTGGTTGCCTTGCAGGAAGTCCTTCGCGGCGGGCTCACCCTGCAGGCCCTTCACGAAGGCGCCGGCGAACGACGCCACCACGTTCGGATCCTCCGAATAACCTTCGTAGGCGCGGCCCCAGCGGTCGTCCTGCGGCACGGTCACGGTGGGCGCGAACGTCCACTCGATGCCGGTGGTGCGCACCTGCTCGGCGGTCACGCGCGCGATCTCGCCTAACAACTTCGGGTTGCGCGTGGCGCCGAGGCCGACGTTGTGCGGGAACAGCACGGCGCCGACGATGTTGCTGTGGCCGTGCATCGCGTCGATGCCCCAGATCATCGGGATGCCGACGCCGCCGTCGCTCGTGTCGATGGAGGCTTCGTAGAACTCGTCGGCGAGCTTCAGCCAGTCCTTCGCGGGCGCCTTCTCGTTGCCGCCGGGAGAAGAACCGCCGCCGGCCAGGATCGAGCCGAGGTGATACTTCTTCATGTCCTCGGGTTTCATGCTCGCGATGTCGCCCTGGATGACCTGGCCGACCTTCTCCTCGACCGTCATCTTCTTCACCAGCGCCGCGACCTTGTCCTCGAGCGCAGCATCCTTCTCGAACGGCCACTTCGGCGACGGCCAGATCTCGGGATGGACGGCCGCGGGATCGGCCTTGGTCTCGGCGGCCGGCGCGGGCTCCTTCGCCCCGTCCTTGCAGCCCAACAACACCAGGAAGGGGACGAGCGCCAGCAGCGCGCGCGGATTCGACCGGACAAGAGACATGGAAGGGGACATCGAGGACTCCTGTTTTTTGGCGCGGACAGCCTATGCTCTCCGCCGCGGAATTTCGAGGGTTGGGGCCGCATTCCCAGCCGTTCATTGACGGTTCTGGTTTGCGCAGCCAGACTCGCCGCCGCCTCGGGGTTTAGTCGGAAAACAATGGAAGCGGATCGAAGAATCAGGCGCACCGCCGTCGTTGGCGGCGGTTTCGCGGGATGGCTCGCGGCCATCGCGCTCACCCGGAAGCTGGCGGGGCAGGTCTCCATCCACGTCGTCGACTCTCCCGAGTCGGGGACGGCCGGCCTCGCCGAGACCACCATCCCGCCGATGCTCGAGCTGCTGCGCTTCCTCGGCATCGACCAGAACGACTTCATCGACAAGACGCAGTCCACCTACTGCCTCGCGGCGAAGCTGCAGGACTGGGGTGGTGAGGCGCAGTCGTTCTGGCGGCCGTTCGGCGCGTTCGGCGCGCTGATCGAGCGCCGGCCTTTCTACCATTTCTGGCACAAGGCGAAGGCCGCGGGCATGCAGCCGCGCGTCGAGTCGTTCAGCCTCGAAATCGCGATGTCGCTGGGCAACCGCTTCATCTTCCCGACGAACACGCTCGGCGTCGCGCAGACCCTGCGCTACGCGCTGAACTTCGACACCGCGCTCGCGACGCGTTACCTGCGCACGATGGCCGAACGCGCCGGCGTCATCCGCCTCGAGAAGAAGCTGGTCAACGTCACGCGCCGCGAGGACGGCTTCGTCGACGAACTCGAGTTCGAGGACGGCGGCAAGCTGCGCGCCGACCTGTTCATCGACAACACCGGCGCCCGCGCGCAGCTGATCGGCGAGACGCTCGGCGTGCCGTACGAGAGCTGGCAGCAGTGGCTGCCGGCCGACCGCCTGCTCAGCGCGCCGGCACCTCTCGAAGACTCGCGTCCGCCATACGTGCGCATCGGCGCGCGCGCGGCCGGCTGGACCTGGCGCGCGCCGCTGCAGCAGATGCTGAGCGTCGGTCACGTGTTCTCGTCCGCACAGCAATCCGACGATGCCGCGCTGGCGGAGCTGCGCGCCGCGGCCGGTGCGGACTTCATCGCCGAGCCGCGTCGCATCGAGTTCACGCCTGGCCGCCGCCGCGCGACCTGGGAGAAGAACGTCGTCGCGCTGGGCGCCGCCGCCGGATTCCTCGAGCCGCTGGTGCAGGTCGACGCGCATCTCGTCACGAACACGCTGTTCAACCTGCTCGATCACTTCCCCGACCGGCAGTTCGATCCCGCGGTCATCGCGAGCTTCAACGCCAGCATCGCCACCGAGCTCGAACGCATCCGCGACTACGCGATCCTGCACTACCGGCTCTCGCCGCGGACCGAACCGTTCTGGGCGCAGGCCGCCGCGGCGCCGCCGCCGGATTCGCTGGCGCACCGCATCGACCTGTATCGCGCCAGCGGCCGCATCATCGTCGGCCGCGACGAGTTGTTCACCGACCTCGACTGGTTCTGGGTGTTCGAGGGCCTCGGCGTCGTGCCGCGCGACTACGATCCGCTGGTCGACGCGCTCGACTTCGAACAGGTGAAGCGCGCGATGGTCGCGATCAGCCAGAAGATCTCGGCCGACGTGAACTCCTCGCCGACGCACGACAGCTTCTTCGCGGTCGCCAACTCGCGGCTGACGCGCAGGGCCTGATGTCGCCGCCGGGCAAACTACTCGCGGGAGTCGAGCTGGGCGGCACCAAGTGCGTGTGCGTTCTCGGCACGGGCCCCGACGACGTCCGCGCCATCGAGCGCCTGCCCACCGGCGAACGTGAGGCCACGCTCCGGCAGATCGAAGCGGTGTTCGAGAAGTGGCGCGCGCAGCACGGCGCGCCGCGCGCGCTCGGCATCGCGTCGTTCGGTCCCGTCGATCTCGCGCCCGGCTCGCCGACCTGGGGACACATCACCTCGACGTCGAAGCTCGGCTGGGTGAACACCGACGTCGCGCAGCGCCTCGGCCGCCGGCTCGGCGTGCCCGTCGGTCTCGACACCGACGTCAACGGCGCGGCGCTGGCGGAAGGCCGCTGGGGCGCGGGGCGCGGCTTCGACGACTTCGCCTACGTGACGGTCGGCACCGGCATCGGCGTCGGCTCGATCGTTCGCGGCCGCTCGATCTTCGGCATGAACCACACCGAGCTCGGCCACATCCGCGTCGCGCGCAAGCCCGGCGACACGTTCGCCGGCATGTGCCCGTATCACGGCGACTGCATCGAAGGCCTGGCCTCGGGCCCGGCGATCGAAGCGCGCACCGGCAAACCCGCGGCGCAGCTGGCCGCCGACGATCCGGCCTGGGAACTGGTCGCGCACGATCTCGCGCAGCTCGTGCACACCATGGTCCTGACTACCGCGCCGCGCCGCATCTTCCTCGGCGGCGGCGTGATGAACGGCCAGGCGCACCTGTTCGAGCGCATCGGCCGCGAGCTCGAGCGCAGCCTCAACGGCTACGTAAAGATCACCGAGCAGCTGCTCGTGCCGCCGGGCCTCGGTGCGATGTCGGGTCCGCTCGGCGCGCTGGCACTGGCCGCCGACGCCGACCTCCGCGGCGCCGCACCGCTCGCACCGGTCGCCACCGCCGCGCGATGACCAGCAAACTCCCCAAGCAGTCGCAGCTCTCGGGGACCAATCTCGAACGCGCCGGCGATCACAACCAGCGCGTGACGCTGCACGCGATCCGCGTGAACGGACCCATCACGCGCGCCGAGCTCGCGGTGATCACCGGGCTCACGGCGCCGGCCATCGCCAACATCACGAAGCGGTTGCTGGCCGACAACCTGATCAAGGAAGCCGGCCGCCGCCGCGGCGGTCGCGGCCAGCCGGCGACCAAGCTCGTCATCGATCCGGACAGCGGTTTCTCGATCGGGCTGAACGTCGACCGCGACCACGTGACGATGGTGCTGCTGGATTTCGAAGGCCGCGTGCGCGCGCGCGTCTCGCGCGAGGTCGCCTTCGCGCTGCCGAGGGAAGTCGAGCAATTCTTCCGCAAGTCGGTCGACAAGCTGCTCGCGAAGGTCGACATCGCGCGCGGCCGCCTGGTCGGCATCGGCGTCGCGCTGCCGGACGACATGCCGCGCGCGGCGCTGCCGCAGCAGCCGGCGGACTACGGCATCTGGGCGACCACCGACGTGCCGGCGCTGCTGCGCGGCGCGCTGCCGGTGCCCGTGTTCATCGAGAACGACGCCGCCGCCGCGACGATGGGCGAGATGCAGTTCGGTCTCGGCAAGAAACACCAGACGTTCTTCTACATCCTGATCACGGCGGCGCTCGGCGGCAGCCTGGTCATCGACGGCAACCACTTCCGCGGCGCCACCGGGCGCAGCGGCGAGCTCGGCCTGCTGCGCGGCCGCGACGCCACGGGCATCGAGCGCCAGATCCAGAACATCGTGTCGCTGTCGGCGCTGTACAGCCGGCTCGCGGCGCAGGGCATCACCGTGTCCGAGCCGGCCGAGCTCACGTCGCTCGGGGACAAGGGCAAGGCCATCGTCTCCGCGTGGATCGAGGCCGCCGTCGACACGCTGCTCGACCCGATCGTCTCGATCAACTGCCTCGTGAATCCCGAGGTCATCCTGATCGGCGGCCGCCTGCCGGCCGCCATCGTCGACCAGCTCGCGACGCGGCTGAACCAGCGTCTCGCCGCGTTCGCCGCGCTGATTCCCGCCACCGCGCGAGTGTCGCGCGCCGCGCTGTCGGACGACGCGCCGGCGGTCGGCGCCGCCATCCTGCCGTTCAGCGACCGGCTGCTGCCGACGCGCACGGCGTTGATGAAGGTCCACGCGCACTAACTATTCCAGTCCTGGAAATTCCGAGGGGTCCGATGAACACGAACGACAAGTACAAGGGGATGGGCGCCGGCTTCGCCACGGTGACCACGCTGTTCTTCATGTGGGGATTCATCACCGTATCGGTGGATCCGCTGATCGCCGCGCTGAAGGCGATCTTCGAGCTCACCTACGCGCAGGCGATGCTCACGCAGTTCGCGTTCTTCATGGCGTATTTCGTCGTCTCGCTGCCGGCCGCCGCGCTGATCGCGAAACTCGGCAACAGCAAGTCGATCATCTTCGCGCTCGGCGTGATGGTGGCGGGCTGCCTGATCATCCCGATGGCGACGAAGTTCGACACGTATTCGCTGGTGCTGGTCGGCCTGTTCGTCATCGCGAGCGGCATCACGATCCTGCAGGTCGTCGCCAATCCGCTGGCCGCGGCGCTGGGCCGGCCGGAACGTTCACATTTCCGCCTGACGTTCTCGCAGACGTTCAACTCGTTCGGCACCTGGCTCGCGCCGAAGCTGGTGTCACCCATCATCCTGGCGGGCGGCATCTTCGCGGTGACGCACGGCGCGGAAGTGACGCCGGAGCTGCGCGCGGATTCGTTCCGCCGCATCGACTCGGTGTTCTTCGCGATCGCCGGCGCGCTGGTGTTGCTGGCGATCTTCATCTTCGTGTTCCGCAAGCTGCTCGACGTCACGAAGCCGGTGGACGAAGGACAGCGCCCGTCGATCGCCACCGCGTTGCAGTCGCGCTGGGCGGTGTTCGGTTCGGCCGCGATCTTCCTGTACGTCGGCGCCGAGGTCTCCATCGGCAGCGCGATGACCAACTTCCTGCACGAGCCCGACATCCTGAACATCTCGTTGGCCGACGCCGGCGAGATGGTCAGCTATTACTGGGGCGGTGCGATGGTCGGCCGCGCCATTGGCAGCGGACTGCTGTTCCTGGTGAAGGAACGCGCGCCGTGGCTGCTCGCGGGGTTCGCGGTCGTGACCACCGCGCTGTGCCTGGTCGTCTCGCAGACGCACGGCGCCACGGCCGGTTACCTCGCGCTGTCGATCGGCCTCTTCAACTCGATCATGTTCCCGGTCATCTTCACGTCGACGCTCGAGCGTTCGACGGCGGCACCGGCGGCCACGTCCGGCCTGCTGTGCCTGGCGATCGTCGGCGGCGCGATCCTGCCGTACATCTTCGGCACCATCGCGGATGCGGCCGGACTGCACACGGCTTATTTCCTGCCGGCCGTGGCGTACCTGCTGATCGTCGTGTTCGCGGTGGCCGCCACCAAGGCGAAGACGTACGAACATGGGACGTCCGCCACGAGCGGAGGTCATTGAGCGTTGTAGACTGCCGCCATGGATGACGCGCACGCGACGATCAAGTCCCGGCACCGGGAGCTCTGCAGCTGGTTGCTCGACGCGGCCTATCCGCTGTGGTCCACGAAAGGCGTGGACCCGGCGGGCGGCTACTTCGAGCGGCTCGGCCAGGACGGCAGACCTTTGCCCGACAAGCGTCGTTCGCGCGTCACGCCGCGGCAGGCGTATTGCTTCGCGATGGGCCCGTCGCTGGGCTGGCGCGGCGATGCCGAAGGCCTCGTGCAGCACGGGCTCGAGTTCTGGTACGCGAAGTTCCAGCGTACCGACGGCCTGTTCCGCACGCTGATCAACGCCGATTTCTCGGTCGCCGACGATCGCGCGGTCACGTACGACCAGGCATTCGGCCTGCTGGCGTTCAGTCTCGGCGCGACGCTCGGCGACTGGCGCGCGGTCCGCGAGCGCGAGGCGATCGAACTGCTGCAGACGGTCATCAAGCTCACGAAGCGTCCGACCGGCGGCTTCGAGAACGGCGTGCCGACCAGCCTGCCGCTCGAATCGAATCCGCACATGCACCTGTTCGAAGCCACGCTGGCCGGCGCCGAGCTGTGCACCGAGTGCACGCTGTGGCGGCCGCTGGCCGACGAGATCGCCGAGTTCGCGCTGGCGCATTTCCTCGACGGCAACGGCGTGCTGCACGAGTTCTTCGACACGGACTGGAAGTTCGCGCCCGGCATCCCGGGCCGCATCGTCGAGCCGGGTCACCAGTTCGAGTGGGCGTGGCTGCTGCTGCGCTGGGCCGGCGACCGCCATCCGAAGGCGCGCGCGGCCGCGCTGAAGATGATCGAGGTCACCGAGGCGAACGGCGTGAAGGACGGCCTCGCGCTGCAACAGGTGCTCGACGATTTCTCGCCGCACGATCCGAGTGCGCGGCTCTGGCCGCAGACGGAGCGGCTCAAGGCCGCGGCGCTCGCGGCGCGCCTGACCGGCGAGAAGAAGTATTACGCGATGGCCGCATCCGCCGCCGACGCGTTGCAGCGATATCTCGCGACGCCGATCCCCGGCCTCTGGTACGACCGCATCGATCCGAACGGCCGCATCATCGAAGAGCCGGCGCCGGCCAGCACCTTCTACCACCTGGTGGTCGCGGTCGCCGAGATCGGCGCGCTGGCGCGGATGCCCTGAGCTGTCAGCGCCGCGCGCGCCGCGGCAGAGAATCCGGGCGGAAGTTAGACGCCGGGAGTCGTGCATGATCGGTCGGAATCCGTTGCTGCTGCTGGTTCTCCTGCCGTCCCTGGTGCTTCCGGGCGTGGCCGCGGCCGACGACCCCGCGCCGCCGAAGGAGCTCAGGCGCGGCGGCATGGCGCTCGCGGTCGAGGCGGGTTACGGCGGCGACAGCCTCGAAGGCATCACGGAATCGCGCATGCGCGCGGGGCAGGGCATCAGCGCGATGGTCGGCGGGTTCTACCGGCCGCGCGCGGACTCGCCGCTCGAGATCTACGGGTTGGCCGGCTACCGGCTGGGTTTCGCGGCGCCGGTGATCGGCGGCGGCTACTACGAGAACACGAAGACGCCGGTGCTGGAAGTGCTGGCGAACTACCGCTTCGACAACAAGTGGTACGTGGCCGGCGGCCTGGTCAGCCATCTGTCGCCGCGCATCACGTCGAACGATCCGGAGTTCCACGACATCCGCTTCGACACCGCGGTCGGTGCGACCGTCGAAGCCGGCTGGAGCTTCATCGGCGTCTACGCCACGTACCTCGAGTACTCGGGTGCCGGTCAGCACCTCGACGCCAGCAGCGTGGGGCTGCGCTTCACGATGCGCCTGCGCAAGTGGCGGCCGGTGCACTGACCTCAGTCGATCGCCGGCAGCGTCACGACGAACTCGCTGCCCTGGTTCACGCCGGCACTGCTCGCCTCGATGCTGCCGCCGTGCAGTTCGACCAGCTGCTTCGCGATGCTGAGCCCGATGCCGAGCCCGCCCTGCGTCTTGTCCAGCGACTGCTCGACCTGCGTGAAGATGTCGAAGATCTTGCGCAGCATCGGCGGCGGGATGCCGATGCCGTCGTCGCGCACGGAGAACCGCGCCGCGCCGCCGGGCTCGCGCTCCAGGGTCACCACGATGCGGCCGCCGCGCGGCGTGTACTTCGCCGCGTTGTTGATGAGGTTCGCGAACACCTGCGCCAGGCGCGTGTGATCCGCCATCACGTACAGCGATTCGTCGAGATGCGTCTCGAGCGTGTGCGCGGCGCGTTCGATCAGCGGCCGGCTGATCTCGATCGCGCCGTGCACGGCCTGCGCCAGCAGCAGCCGGTGGCTGCGCAGCTCGATCTTGCCGCGGCTCACGCGGCTCAGGTCGAGCAGGTCGTCGATCAGGCGCACCATCTGGCGCACCTGGCGTTCGATCATCGCGCGCGCGCCGTCGGCGATCTCGCCCTGGCCGCCGGTCTTCTGGATGATCGCGAGGCCGTTCAGGATGGGCGCCAGCGGATTGCGCAACTCGTGCGCCAGCGTCGCCAGGAATTCGTTCTTGCGGCGGTTCGCCTCGGCGAGCTCCGCGGCCGTGTCGCGCAGCTTCTGCTCGGCGTCCTGCAGGCGCAGCAGCGAACGCGCGGTGGCGATCAGCTCCTCCTGCTCGAACGGGTGCGACAGGTAGCCGTCGGCGCCGCTGTCGAGGCTCTGCACCTTGGCCTCGGGCGCGACGAACACCGCCGACGTGTGCAGCACCTTGATGGCGCGCGTCTGCTCGTCGCTCTTGAGCAGCCGGCACACTTCCATGCCGGAGACGTCGGGTAGTTTGATGTCGAGCACGACCAGCCGCGGCTGCAGCTTGCGCGCCTTCTGCAGCGCGTCGCCGCCGGTTACGGCCTCGATCACGGCGTAGCCGGCGCGTTCGAGCATGCGCGAGATCATGTAGCGCGCGCCGTCGTGGTCGTTGACGTTCAGCACCAGCGGCGCTGCGTTGGCGTCGATGTCCGGGACCGCGTTCACGGCACGCCGCCCAGCGCGCCGACGCCGGCCTTGCTCAGCGCGTCGCGGATGCGGTTGATCGCCAGCTCGCGCGACAGCGATTCCTTCGAGAGGATGACGTCGGTCTGGCTGGAGAGACGTTCGCGGTCGCGCGATTCCAGCGTGTGCGCGGTGACGATGATCACCGGGATGGTCCTCGTCAGGGGATCCGCCTTGAGCTCGTCGAGCACGTCGAAGGCGGTGATGCCCTCGAGCAGGAAGTCGAGCAGGATGATGTGGGGACGATGCCGGCGCGCGGCGGCGACGCCGTCGGGACCGGTCGACGCTTCGATCAGCTCGAACGGGCCGGCATCGAGCAGCTTGCCGATGAGGTACCGCGCGCGTTCGTCGTCGTCGATGACCAGCACGCGCGTCGGCGGCGACGCGACCTTCAGCGAGCGCAGCTTGCGCAGCAGCAGGTCCTGGTCGACGGGCTTCAGCCAGAACTCGTCGGCGCCGAGCGCGCGCGCCTTCTGTTCCTTGTTGGTCACCGTGACGACCAGCGCCGGGATGTCCTGCGTCTGCGGATCGCGCTTGAGGCGCGTCAGGAAGCTCCAAGAATTCTCGCCGTCGAGCATGATGTCGAGCACGATCGCGGCCGGCCGGAACGTCTCGAGCAACCGCTCGGCTTCCGCGACGGTGCGCGCCGGCACGACCTGGAAGCCGGCCATCGCCAGGTATTTCTCGTAGATGAAGATGGTCTTGCGGTCGTCCTCGACGACGAGGATGGGCGAGCGCGCGGGATCGAGCGGGCGCTGCCGGATCTCGCTGAGCTCGCGCACCTCGGGATGCTCGAGCGGCACGCGCAGCGTGAACGTCGAGCCTTCGCCGGGCGTGCTGGCCACGGTCAACGATCCGCCCAGCAGCTCGGCGAGCCGGCGCGACAACGCGAGGCCGAGGCCGGTGCCCTTGACCTGCGTCTGCAGCCGGTTCGGCACCTGGCCGAATTCCTCGAAGATACGCGGCAGGTCCTCGGCCGCGATGCCGATGCCGGTGTCGCGCACCGTGAAGACGGCCACGTCCCCGTCGCGCGCCAGCGAGACGTCGACGACGCCGCGCTCGGTGAACTTCAGCGCATTCGAGACGAGATTGCGCACCACCTGCGACAGCTTGCTGGGGTCGGTCTCGAATTCGAGATCGGCCGGCGCGTCGGCGAAGCGCAGCTCGACGTCGGCTGCATGCGGCAGCGGCCGCAGCGTGCCGCGCAAACCCGAGAGGAAATCGTCCGCGCTGAAACGTTCGGGACGCATCAGCGTCTTGCCGGCTTCGGCGCTCGAGAGATCCAGCAGGTCGTCGACCATCGCCCGCAGCTCCTCGGCGGACTGGCGGATGAACTGCACCTGCTTGTGTTGCTCGGCCGCCAGCGGCCCGTCATTGCCTTCCTGCAGCAGGCGCGACAGGCCGAGGATGGTGTGCAGCGGCGTGCGGAATTCGTGGCTGACGTTCGCGACCACGCGGCCGCGCACTTCGGCCGTGCGCTGCAGTGCCTCGGCCTTCTCCTGCAGTTCGAGATGCAGGCTCTGGATGCCGCGGTTCGAATCGGCGAGCTCGGCGACGGTGCGCTCCAGCTCCGCCTTGCGCTGTTCGATCTCGCGCTTCGCCTTGAACAGCTGGCGGTTGAGGTCGACGACCTCCTGCATGGTCGCCTCGATCTCGCGCACGCTGCGGCTGTGTTCCTGCGGCAGCCAGCCACCGAGCAGCGCGAAGCCGCCGTCCTCGGGCCGCGAGCAGACGAAACACGACACGACGTGGCCGCCGATGACGAACGGGATCTCGACGTTGTCGAGCGGCGCCGCGTGCGCACGCGCGAGGAACCCGCGCAGCTTCTCCTCGGTGCCGGGCACGGTGACCCGCGCCAGCGGTTCGCCGACCTTCAGGCCCAGCCCGCGCGCCGCGCGTTCGTCGAGCCACGTGACCACGCCATGCGCGTCGCAGCCGAGCTCGAACTCGCGGCTCGCGGTCGACCAGCGCTGCTCGGGCACTGCGCTCAAGCGCGCGCCGCCAGCAGTCGATCGATGTCGTTCAGCAATTGTTCGGCGCTGCCGGTGATGACGTCGGGAGCATCGAACGGCACGGCGTCCGGCGTCGTGGCAGCGTGTCCGCCGATCGCGATCGGCAGCCCGGGCAGGGCGCTGCGCACCTGGCGCAGGACTTCGCGCATCGACGGCAGGTTGAACAGCATCGTCACCGACAGCGCGAGCAGCGCGGGTTTCTCCGCGGCCAGCACGGCGAGCAGGTCCTGCAGCGGCACGTCCGCGCCGAGGAAGCGCACGTCGTAGCCGTGCACGTCGAGCGCGTCCGACAACAATCTCGCCGGCAGGTCGTGCAGCTCGCCGGGCACGCAGGCGACGACCACCTTGCGACCGACGCGTGCGCGGAATTCCGCGTGCTGGAACAGGTGCGCGAGTGCGAGATGCGAGATCGCGGTCGCCAGGTGTTCCTGCGCGACGCTGATGCGATCCTCCTGCCAGAGCTTGCCGATCTCGTGCTGGGCCGCGCGCACGACGTGCGTCTGCATGTCGGGCACCGACACGCCGGAGCGCAACGCGTCGTCGATGAAGCGCAATGCCGCGCGGCGGTCGCCGGCCAGTTGCGTGTTGAGGTATTGATCGCGCAGCGCGTTTAGGATGGGGTTCGCAGGCATCGGCGGCGCGGGTGGGGAAAACTCGCGGGAATTCTAGGCGGCGCGCTTTATGAGCATCAATCCACACGATGTGTAGGACAAACGGAAATGGTCGATGAGATTGTGAGGTACGGCATCGGTCGCGACGTGAATCCCGACGCCGGCACGCATGCGATCGCCAACGATCCGGCCGAGCTGGCCGCGTCCGCCGCGGCGACCATGCGGTCGTGGCACGAGTTTCCTTACTACCCGCGGCGTTATGGCGAACGCGGCTGGCGCTTCAGCCTGAGCGATGGCGGCTGGTTGACGACGCTGTGCGATTCCCCCGCGGCCGGCGCGCGGGAGCAGGTGGCATGGCTGGGTCGCCTGCTGGCTGCGCGCGGCATGCCGCACCTGCTGCTCGAGCGCCATCTCGGCTTCCTGCACGAGGCGCTGCTCGAACGCCTGCAGGGACAGGCGAAACGGTATGCGCGGCTGCCGGAGTGCGCCGCGTTCCTGCGCGAGCGGCGCGTCGCGATCCTGGCGGAGTCGCGCTTCGAATCGCTCGCGCGGGATTTCGAGAGCGCGACGCTGGGCGCGTCGGGCGGCATCGCGAACTTCGGCGCGGTGCTCGTCGCTGCCGTGATCGACGATCGCGCCGGGATCCCGGGTGTCGTGGAGAGCGTGACGACGTGGGCGACGGACGTGACGCGTTTCGATGAGCGCTGGTGCGCGGCGGTCGGCGCGACGCTCGCGGCCGCGCGCGCGGCTATCTGACCGCGGCGTAACAGGCGCCGGCGAATTCGAACGTCTCGCGTGCGGCCGCGATGGCCGAGCGACGATCGAACGACGGCGTGTCCACGCACTTCAACCGGTCGAGGAACCGGCTCCAGCCTTTCACGGCATCGGCGCAGGATTGCAGGTAGCTCGCGCCGGCGAATCGATCCACGCCGAGCGGCGCCGCGCGCCTGGACAACAGGGCGCCGCCGAGCACGGAGCCTTCGAGCACGTAGGCCATGCCGACGAGCCGCGCGAGGTCTCCCTGCACGAGGGCGGGCGCCTCGGCCTCCGGTGCTTCCGGCAGCGGGTGGCCCAGCGCGACCAGGTCGTCGATCAGCAGCGGGCCGCGGCGCCGGTCCGGCCAGTCATCGAGCAGCGTCTCGACGCCGGCCGCCTCGAGCGCGGTTTCGACGCCGAAGCGGAACCGCGCCGTGCCGCACAGGAACCCGGCATAGCCGGCGAGGGAGTCGGTGCAACCCGCGGTCGTGAGGCTGGCGTCGAGCGCGGCGTGGCGCGCGGCGGTGCCGGCGCGCAAATCCTCGTGCAACGAACGGAGCAGCGGTGTGGCGGCGGACATGGCGCGCGACGGTGTCACGTCGCGCGGGCGTGCGCAATCAGCGCAAGCCGGCGTCGATCAGACCGGGCGCGGGCCCGTCGACTCGCGGCACACCATGCGATACGGGATCTCGAGACTCTTCGGCGCGTTTTCGTCGCCCATCGAGCGGAACAGCATGTCCGCGGCCTGGTGCGCCATCTCGTACGTCGGCTGGTGGACGGTGGTCAGTCGCGGCCAGATCACCTGCGCGACGTAGCTGTCGTCGAATCCCGCGACCGACAGCTTGTGCGGAATGGTCAGGCCCATCTCGTGCGCGGCCATGATGGTGCCGGCGGCCATGTCGTCGTTGCTGGCGAACACGGCGGTGGGGCGCGTCGCGCGCGACAGCAGGCGGCGCGCGGCAGCGAGGCCGGAATCGAACGTGAACTCGCCGCGGTCGACGAGCTGCGGATCGACGTCCAGGCCATGCGAGCGCAGCGCCAGCGTGTAGCCGAGATAGCGCTGCTCGGTCACGGGATGGCCGACCGGGCCGTTGATGAAGCCGATGCGTTCGTGGCCGAGCGCGATCAGGTACTCCGTCATCTCGCGCGCGGCGGCAACGTCGTTCATGAACACGCAGGAGTACTGGTCGAGATCGACGGTCGGCGCGATGCGCACGAAGCGGATGCGATGCTTCGCGAGCTCGGCGAGGACTTCCTGCGAATCGGACAGCGGCGGCGCCAGCACGACGCCGTCGAGATGCGACTCGAGCACGAGGCCGGCGAGATCGCGCACGCTGGTGACGTCGTTGCCCTCGCAGGGATGCACGAGCAGGCGATAGCCGCGCGTGTGGCAGCGCTCGAGCGCGCCTTTCTGCAGATCGACGACGTAGTTCGCGCTCGGGTTCTGATAGATGAGGCCGATGAGGTTCGAGCTGCGGCCCGCGAGGCTGCGCGCGGACAGGCTCGGGTGGTAGTTCAGCTCCTCGACTAGTTTGAGCACGCGCGCGCGCGTTTCGCTGCGCACGTTCGGTTCGCTGTTGAGCACGCGCGAGACGGTCTTGATCGACACGCCGGCGGCCTTCGAAACATCGTGGATGGTGATGCGGCTCATAGCGGACCGGGATTGTCTTGTTGTCAGACAACGTTGTCAAACTGGCTCGCATCTTGCTAGGCGACGCTCGTGATTACGTAATTTCCTCGATGGAAACCGGGTGTCCCGTGGTTGACAGCGCTGTCGCCGGTGGCGCAGTCTTTGCAACTTCGAACGAAGGGGTCACCTTGAATACAGTGCTTCCCGGCGCCGAGTCGTCGGGTGGAGATGATTTCGACCGCGCTTCGGTGCTCGGCCTCGTCGCCGACGTCGGCGGCACCCACATCCGGTTCGGCATCGCGGTGGGGGGGTCGGACGACGGAATCAACGTCCATTGCGTGCGGCGCTACGCCGTCCGTGCCCACGAATCCCTCGCGCACGCCGCCCAGCACTACCGCAGCGCCACGCCCGGCGTGCCGGCCGCGCTGAGCCGCGCCGCCGTCGCCGTCGCGGGCCGCGTCGACCACGACCGCGTGCAGCTGACGAACAGCGGCTGGTCGTTCTCGACCAAGGCGCTGTCGGAATCGCAGCAGTTCAAGGACCTGAAGGTCGTCAACGATTTCGAGGCGGTCGGGCACGCCGTCGGCGCGCTGCGCGCCGCGGACCTGATGCCGATCGGCCCGCAGCGGCTCGCGCTGCCGATGACGCGCGGCGTCTGCGCCATCGTCGGTGTCGGCACGGGCCTGGGCGTCGGCGGTGTCGTCGCGAACGCGGGTACGTACCACGTGCTGGCCACCGAGGGCGGCCACGCCAGCTTCGCGCCGACGAACGAGCGTTCGATCGACGTGCTGCGCTGGCTGCGCAAGAAGTTCGGCCGCGTGTCCGCGGAGCGCGTGCTCTCGGGCCAGGGCCTGAGCAACGTCTATCTCGCCATGTGCGCCGCGGAAGGCCTGCACGTGCCCGAGCTGTCCGCGGCCGAGATCACGACGCGCGCCGGCAACGGCAGCGACGCGAACTGCGTCGAGGCCGTCGGACTGTTCTGCGAGCTGCTCGGCTCGTTCGCCGGCGACGTCGCGCTGACGCTCGGCGCCTGGTCCGGTGTGCTGGTGTCCGGCGCGATGCTGCAGCACTTCGACCGGGCCATGCTCGAACGCCGCGTGCGCTCGGGCTTCGAATACAAGGGCCGGTTCACGCCCGCGATGCGGTCAGTCCCTCTCGAAACCATTTCACATCCGCACGTAGAATTGCTCGGAGCCGCTCGCCTGCTGTCCGAGACATGAAACACACGATCCAGAAATTCGTCCTGTTCGGCGCCACCGGCGACCTGTCGCAGCGCATGGTGTGGCCGTCGCTGTACCACCTGTGCCGCGAAAAGCTCGTGCCGCCGACGCTGACGTTCGTCGGCTCGGCGCGCAACGCGATGCCGAACGAGGAGTTCCGCTCGTTCGTCGAGGGCGCGCTGCGCAAGTACGTGCAGCCCGAGTATCTGAAGGAAGACGCGCTCAAGGACCTGCTCACGCGCGTGACGTACGCGCCGTTCCAGGCGGGCGACGGCACCGCCGCCGGCACCGAAGCGCTGCAGAAGGCGCTGGCCGGCAACAACCGCATCCTTTACTTCATGGCGACGTCGCCGAAGTTCTACGGCGCGACGGCCCAGAGCCTCGCCGCCGCGGGGCTCGCCTGCGAACACTGCCGCATCATCCTCGAGAAGCCGATCGGCACCGATCTCGCCTCGAGCGTCGCGATCAACGAAGCGGTCGGCAGCGTGTTCCACGAGGACCGCATCTTCCGCATCGATCACTACCTCGGCAAAGAGGCCGTGCAGAACCTGCTGGCGCTGCGCTTCGCGAACTCGCTGTTCGAGCCGCTGTGGAATGCGTCGTCGATCGACAACGTGCAGATCACCGTCGCCGAGACGGTCGGCCTCGAAGGCCGCACGGGCTACTACGACGAGTCCGGCGCGCTGCGGGACATGGTCCAGAACCACATCATGCAGCTCGTCGCGCTGGTCGCGATGGAGCCGCCGCACCTGTTCGAGCCGAACGAGGTGCGCAACGAGAAGACGAAGGTCATCCGCAGCCTGCGGCCGATCACCGCGGCCACCGCGGCGGCCAGCACGGTGCGTGGCCAGTATTCCGCGGGCAACTCCGGCGGCGTTGCGGTGCCGGGTTACAACCAGGAGCCCGGAGCGAAAGGGGGCAGCGACACGGAAACCTTCGTCGCCGTCCGCGCCGAGATCGACAACTGGCGCTGGGCCGGCGTGCCGTTCTATCTGCGCACCGGCAAGCGCATGCAGTCGCGCCGCACGGACATCGCGATCCAGTTCAAGACGGTGCCGCACAACATCTTCGCCGCCGACGAGCCGACGCTGCAGGCGAACCGCCTGGTCATCAAGCTGCAGCCCGAGGAGAGCGTGACGCTCGAGATCCTCAGCAAACAACCCGGCCTCGAGGGCGTGCGCCTGCGCGAGGTGCCGCTCGAGCTGTCGCTGCCCAAGGACGAGAGCGGCGGCCGCACGCGCATCGCCTACGAACGCCTGCTGCTCGATGCACTGAAAGGGAACACGACGCTGTTCGTGCGCCGCGACGAGGTCGAGGCCGCCTGGAACTGGATCGACGGCATCCAGACGAGCTGGCGCTCGACGCGCCAGACGGTGAAGCCGTATCCTGCCGGCACCTGGGGGCCCACGGCCGCGATCGCGCTGACGGAGCGCCACGGCCACAGCTGGTACGAGTAGTTAGATGTCGACCCCGAAGCTGAACGACGTCGTCGCGGAAGTGACGGAACGCATCGGTGGCCGTTCGGCCGCCGCCCGTGGCGAATACCTGGAACGCACGCGCAAGCGCAAGCTCGTCGAGCCGGCGCGCGGCAAACTCGCCTGCGCGAACCTCGCGCACGTGCTCGCCGCGTCGGGCGAGGACAAGGCGCGGCTGCAGCAGGCGATCCCGAACATCGGCGTGGTCACGTCGTACAACGACATGTTGTCGGCGCACCAGCCGTTCGAGAGCTACCCCGAAGTCATCCGCGCCGCGGCCCGGCTGGCCGGCGCCACCGCGCAGGTGGCCGGCGGCGTGCCGGCGATGTGCGACGGCGTGACGCAGGGTCGCGCCGGCATGGAGCTGTCGCTGTTCAGCCGCGACGTGATCGCGCTGGCCACGGCGGTGGCGCTGAGCCACGAGGCGTTCGACTCCGCGTTGTTGCTGGGCATCTGCGACAAGATCGTGCCGGGACTCTTCATCGGCGCGGCGTCGTTCGGCCAGCTGCCGATCCTCTTCGTGCCGGGCGGGCCGATGCCCACCGGCAACATCGCCAACAAGCAGAAGGCCGAGGTCCGCCAGCGTTACGCCGAGGGCCTGGCCACGCGCGACGAACTGCTGTCGGCCGAGATGAACTCGTACCACAACGCCGGCACCTGCACGTTCTACGGCACCGCCAACTCCAACCAGCTGCTGATGGAGATGATGGGCCTGCACGTGCCCGGCGCCGCGTTCGTGAATCCGAACACGCCGCTGCGGCATGCGTTGACCGTCGCCGCCACGCAGCGCGCCGCGGCGACCACGGCGCTCGGCCCGGACTATCTACCCTTCGTCGAGGTCATCGACGAGCGTTCGTTCGTCAACGCGATCGTCGGCCTGATGGCGACGGGTGGCTCGACCAATCACGTGATCCACCTGGTGGCGATGGCGCGGGCCTGCGGTCTGACCATCACGTGGGAAGACATGGCCGACATCTCGCGCGTGACGCCGCTGCTGGCGCGCGTGTATCCGAACGGCGAGGCCGACGTGAACCAGTTCCATGCCGCGGGCGGCATGGCGTTCGTGGTGCGCGAGCTGATCGAGGCGGGCCTGGCGCATGAAGACGTGAACACGGTCTGGGGACCGGGCCTGCGCGCGTTCGCGAAGGAACCGTTCCTCGACGGCGGCAAGCTGGTGTGGCGCGATGGCGCGGCCAGGTCGGCGGAGGAGAAGATCCTGCGGCCGGCGTCGAACCCGTTCAGCGCGGATGGCGGCCTCAAACTGCTGCGCGGCAATCTCGGCAAGTCGGTCATCAAGACCAGCGCCGTGGATCCGAAGTACTGGGACATCACGGCGCCGGCGCGCGTGTTCGAATCGCAGGAATCGCTGGCCGCGGCGCTGAAGGCCGGCATCGAGGGCGATTTCATCGCCGTGGTGCGCGGGCAGGGGCCGCGCGCGAACGGCATGCCCGAGCTGCACAAGCTGATCCCGGCGCTGTCGGGGTTGATGGCGAAGGGCCGGCGCGTGGCGATCGTCACCGATGGCCGCATGTCCGGCGCGTCGGGCAAGGTGCCGTCGGCGATCCACCTGACGCCGGAAGCGGCGGCCGACGGGCCGATCTCGCGGCTGCGCGATGGCGACATCATCCGGCTCGATGCCGCCGCGGGCGTGCTCGAGGCGCAGGTCGATGCGGCCGTGTTCGCAGCGCGCACGCCGATCAAGCCGGAAGTCATGGACATCACGTTCGGTGTCGGTCGCGAATTGTTCACGCGACTGCGGGAAGGCGCGACGCCGGCGGACGAGGGCGCGTCGATCCTCTAGCTAGCTACTGGCCGCCGGCGCGGCACCAGTACATCTTCGTCAGGTACGGCATGCTCACCGCCGGATGCCCGGCGAGCCCGGGCGTTGCGGCGATCAACGCGCGTACCTCGTCGAGCACCCCGCGCCGCGCGTCCTCCGCCAACGCCGCGATGAAACTCACCGAGGCCACGCGATCCACGATCACCTGTTCGGCGCTGCCCGTGTGCGCATGCGCGGCGGTCCGTTCGCGCAGCGGGCCGAAGCCCGGCGCCGGAAAAACCGCGCGCCACTCCCCATCGTCATAACGCGGCGCATCCCCCTCGTGCACGTCGACGAGCCGCGCCAGCGCGTCGACCCAGTCGACGGAGCGATCGCGCACGTTCCAGACCAGGCCGAGCATGCCGCCAGGTTTCAGCACGCGACGGATCTCCGCCAGCGACTCCGCGCCAGCGAACCAGTGGAACGACTGCGCGCAGATCACCGCGTCGGCCGACGCCGGCGCCAAAGGCAGGTCCTGCGCGCTGGCGCGCAGCGTGCGCACCGCCGGCAGTTCGGCGGACAGTCGCGCCAGCATGGCGGCGACCGGTTCGACGGCGACGATGTCGGCGCCCGTGCGTACGAGCAACGACGTGAACTTCCCCGTACCCGCGCCGATCTCCACGGCGCTCTTGCCGGGACCGAGATGCAGATCGTTCGCCAGCCAGTCGAGTGCCTCCGGCGGAAAACCCGGCCGGCCGCGCGCATAGGTATCCGCGCCGCGCGCGTAGCCCTCGGCCGCCGCGCGATGCACGTCCGTCATCCCAGCCACCGCGCCATCACGATCTCGTCGCAATAGTCCGCCTCGTGAGCGCGCTTGTAGGCCTTGCGCAGCCGGCCTTCTTCTTCGAAGCCGAGTTTCCGGTAGAACGACGACGCGCGCGCGTTGTCGGCCTCGAGCGTCAATTCGACGCGCAGCACACCGTCGGCACGCAGGAGCTCGATGGCTTCGTCGATCATCGCCTTCGCCAGTCCCGAGCCCTTTTCCGCGGGCGAGATCGCCAGCGTCGTCAGGATCACGACGTGCCGGGAACGTCCTTGCTGGCGCGTCGCGCGGTAGAACCCGCGCACGTCGCCACCGCGGGTGACGACGTAGAACGAGTCACCCGACAGCAACCCGGCGAAATACGGCGCGAACTCCGCGAGGGACACCGGGTCGATGCCGAGATACGGCACGACCTCCGGGTGCATGTAGATCGCGTACACCGCGGCGAGGTCATCCGGCGTGGCGAGGCGGCGAAGCGGCGGGTTCTGCATGCGGCCCGACTATACGGACGGCCGGCCTCCACACAACGTTTCCCGACCCGCCACCGCGGGCGTAGACTCGCCCGCTCACGGGGAAAAGGGCGAACAACATGAAGACGCGCGCTGCCGTTGCCTGGAAGGCCGGCCAACCTCTGGAAGTCGTCGAGGTCGATCTCGCGGGACCCAAGACTGGCGAAGTGCTGGTCGAGATCAAGGCGTCCGGCGTGTGTCACACGGATGAATTCACCCGCTCGGGTGGCGATCCGGAAGGCCTGTTCCCGGTCATCTTCGGCCACGAAGGCGCGGGCGTCGTCGTCGACGTCGGTCCGGGCGTCACGACGCTCAAGAAGGGCGACCACGTCATCCCGTTGTACACGCCGGAATGCCGCAACTGCAAATCGTGCACCTCGCACAAGACGAACCTGTGCACGGCGATCCGCGCGACGCAGGGCCAGGGCGTGATGCCCGATGGCACCAGCCGCTTCTCGATCAACGGCGAGAAGGTGCACCACTACATGGGTTGCAGCACGTTCTCGAACTACACGGTGCTGCCGGAGATCGCGCTGGCGAAGGTCCGCGAGGACGCGCCGTTCGAGAAGATCTGCTACATCGGCTGCGGCGTGACCACCGGCATCGGCGCGGTGATCAACACGGCGAAGGTCGAGCCGGGTGCGAACGTCGTGGTGTTCGGTCTCGGCGGCATCGGGCTCAACGTGATCCAGGGCGCCCGCATGGCCGGCGCCAACAAGATCGTCGGCGTCGACATCAACCCGGGCCGCAAGGCGATGGCCGAGAAGTTCGGCATGACGCACTTCGTGAACCCCAAGGAGGTCCAGGGCGATCTCGTGCCGTATCTCGTCGCGCTGACCGATGGCGGCGCGGACTACAGCTTCGAATGCGTCGGCCACGTGGACCTGATGCGCCAGGCGCTCGAGTGCTGCCACCGCGGCTGGGGCGTGTCCGTGATCATCGGCGTCGCGGGCGCCGGCCAGGAGATCAAGACGCGTCCGTTCCAGCTCGTCACCGGCCGCGTCTGGAAAGGCACGGCATTCGGCGGCGCGCGCGGCCGCACCGATGTACCGAAGATCGTCGACTGGTACATGGACAAGAAGATCAACATCGACGATCTCATCACGCACGTCATGCCGATCGCGAAGATCAATGACGCATTCGATCTCATGCACAAGGGCGAATCCATCCGTTCCGTCGTCACCTTCTAACAAACAATCCACTGGGGGCGTACATGGCCATCAAACTGCATCCGTCGATCGACAAGGGCACCAAGGCCGGCAACAAGAAGTTCAAGGGCGGCACGCTGACCTGCCTGTGCGCCACCGATCCGGTCACCGTGTCCATCAAGGGCAACGTCGCGCACAACCATGCGTGCGGCTGCTCGAAGTGCTGGAAGCCGGCGGGCGCGTTGTTCTCCGTCGTCGCCGTCGTGCCGAAGGACAAGGTCACCGTCACCGCGAACGAGCAGAAGCTCGGCGTCGTGGACGGCAGCGCCACGATCCAGCGGCACGCTTGCAGCGGTTGCGGCGTGCACATGTACGGGCGCATCGAGAACACGGGCCACGCGTTCTACGGTCTCGATTTCGTGCACGTGGAATTGTCGAAGGACAAGGGCTGGAACAAGCCGGAGTTCGGCGCGTTCGTGTCGTCGCTGATCGAGAACGGCGCGGCGCGGCCGAAGGACATGAAGAAGATCCGCGATCGTCTGAAGCAGCTGCGGCTGCCGCCGTACGATGCGTTGTCGCCCGCGCTGATGGACGCGCTGGCGACGCACGCGGCGAAGCAGAAGGGCACGTTGAAGGCGTGACGCTGCTCGCGACGATCTCGAAGCACCAATGCCACGGCGGGGTGCTGGGTTACTACCAGCACCCCTCGTCCGTGACGGCGGGCGACATGAAGTTCGCCGTGTTCGTGCCGCCGCAGGCCGCGAACGGGCCGGTCCCCGTGCTGTACTACCTCGCGGGGCTGACGTGCACGGAAGAGACGTTCGTCACCAAGGCCGGGGCGCTCGAACATGCGGCGAAGCACGGCCTGATGCTGGTCGCGCCGGACACGAGCCCGCGCGTCCAACTACCCGGCGATCGCGAATCGTGGGATTTCGGCATCGCCGCCGGGTTCTATCTCACCGCGACGGAAGCGCCGTGGGCGAAGCACTACCGCATGGATCGGTACGTGACCGAGGAACTCCCTGCGCTGATCGCCGCGAACTTTCCCGCGGACGTGAAGCGCAGCGGCATCTTCGGTCATTCGATGGGCGGTCACGGCGCGCTGACGATCGGGTTGAAGAACCCCGACAAGTACAAGTCGCTGTCCGCGTTCGCGCCGATCGCGGCGCCGATCCAGAGCCCGTGGGGCGTGAAGGCGTTCACCGGGTACCTTGGCGCGTTCCGTGGTGCGTGGTCGCAGTACGACGCGACCGAGCTGGTGAAAGCCGGCAAGCGGTTCGCGAGCGGGATCCTGGTGGACCAGGGCACGGCGGACAAATTCCTGGCCGAGCAATTGAAGCCGG
>DATJTW010000006.1:0-99335 GCA_035502995.1 Steroidobacteraceae bacterium
GGCCTCTCGATGGAAGAAGCCGGCCGTGCGAAGAAGGAAGGCGGTCTGCCGGGCAACTTCCAGGCGGAAGTGCTCGACCCCTTCATCGACGACATGACCCAGCAGGTCAGCCGTTCGCTGCAGTTCTATCTCGCGTCGGGCTCGGGCCGCGACCAGCCGGAGAAGATCCTGATCTGCGGCGGTTGCGCGAACATCTCGGGCGTCTCCGACGTCATCTCGAGCCGCGTCGGCATCTCCGCGGAGAAGGGCGACCCGCTCGGCCAGATGAAACTCTCCTCGCGCGCCAAGGCGCAGGCAGTGGCGCGTGACGCCACGGCGCTGCTCACGGCCTGCGGCCTCGCACTGCGGAGCTTCGACTAATGCCTCGCATAAACCTACTTCCCTGGCGCGATGAAGAGCGCAAAGAGCGAAAGGTCAAGTTCCTCGTCGCTCTCGGTGGCGCGGCGATCGGCGCGGCGCTGACGGCATTCGTCGGCTACCTGCTGATGGATTCGATGGTCAGCGCGCAGGACATGCGCAACGCGAAGCTGAAGGAAGAGATCGCGGAGCTCGACAAGCAGATCGAGAAGATCAACAGCCTCGAGGCCGACAAGGCGCGCTTCATCGCGCGCATGGAAGTCATCGAGAAGCTGCAGCGTTCGCGTCCCGAGATCGTGCACATCTTCGACGAGATTGCGAAGCAGCTGCCGGATGGCGTGTATCTCACGGGCATCACGCAGAACGGCACGCGTCTCAAGTTCGAAGGCGTCGCTCAATCGTCGACCCGCGTGTCCGCATTCATGCGGAACATCGACGGTTCGAGCTATCTCAAGAACCCCGAGCTCGAAGTGGTCGAGACGAAGAAGGACGCCGTCGTCGGCGCCACCTTCGTGCTGTATGCAGACCAGAGCGGCGGCGCCGATGCCGACGCCGAGGCGGCCAACAAACCGAAGCGCCGCGTCGCGGTGGGGGGCTGATCCATGAGCCTGGTAGACGATCTCAAGTCACTCGATCCGAATGACCCGGGTCGCTGGCCGTTTCCGGTTCGCGCCGGCGCGGTCGGGTTGTGCTTCGTGCTGGTGTCCGCCCTGCTGTTCTATTTCCTGGTCTGGTCCGACCAGAAGCCGATCCTCGACCAGAAGGCGTCGGAAGAGCTCGAGCTGCGCTCGCAGTTCAAGACCAAGCATTCCAAGGCCGTGAACCTGGCCGTGTACCAGCAGCAGCTCGCGGACATCGAGCGTTCGTTCGGCGCGTTGCTGCGCCAGCTGCCGGGCCGCACCGAAGTGCCCAACCTGCTCGTCGACATCTCGCAGGTCGGCGTCGGCGCGGGTCTCGAAGAGAAGCTGTTCCAGCCGTCGCCGGAAGTGAAGAAGGACTTCTACGCGGAGCTGCCGATCAAGATCAAGCTGTCGGGCTCGTATCACCAGATGGGCGAGTTCGTGAGCGGCATCGCCGCGTTGCCGCGCATCGTCACGTTGCACGACATCGTGATCAAACCGGATACGAAGGACGCCTACGACGTGTTGTCGCTCGAGCTCACGGCGAAGACCTTCCGCTACCTCGATGACGCCGAAGTCGCCGAGGCCGAGAAGAGCAAGGCCCCGGTGCGGCCGCAGGGTTAACCTATGTTTTCGAAACCGAAAAACAGTCTGCTTCTGATCGGCGCGTTGTGCGTGGCCGTGACCTCGCTCGCGGGTTGCTCGAGCAAGGACGACGAGCTCGAACAATACATCTCGGATACGAAGAAGGAGCCGGGTGGCCGCGTCGAGCCGCTGCCGGAGCTCAAGCCGTACGAAACCTACGCGTATGAATCCGTGAACATGCGTTCGCCGTTCATGCCGGGTGGATCGGGCGGCGGCTCCGCCTCCGGACTGCGCCCCGACAATCGCCGCAACCGTGAATTCCTCGAGCAGTTCTCGCTCGACACGCTGCGCATGGTCGGAACTCTGAAGCTGGCCGATCGCACGTACGGCCTCGTCAAGACGAAAGATGGCCTCGTGCACCGCGTGCTGCCGGGTAACTACCTTGGTCAGGCCGATGGCCGCGTGACCGATATAACGCCTTCGAAGATCAGTGTCGTGGAAATCGTTGCAGACGGACTCGGCGGGTACATGGAGCGCCCCGCCTCGCTCGCGCTGAACAATTAAAGATCCACGCCAGGGAGTAGATGCGAATGAACAAGACAAATTTCCGTCAACTGGCCGCCTCGACCCTGTTGTGGCTCGCTGCCTGCGCCATCGTCGCGCTGGCCAGCCAGGCCGCGAACGCGCAGGGCACGCCTAACAAGCTGGAATCGATCGATGTCCAGAATCTGGCCGGGCAGCAGTTGCAGCTGACGCTCCATCACTCGGCGCCCCCCGCCGAACCCGTGGCGTTCACCATCGACAATCCGGCGCGCATCTCGCTGGACCTGGCGAACACCGCGCTGGCGCTGCCGTCGCGTCGCATCGACGTGCGCTCCGGCGGTGTCGACTCCGTGCTGGCCGCCGAAGCCGCCGGCCGCACGCGCCTCGTCCTGAACCTCGACCGCCTGATGCCGTACACCACGCGCGTCTCCGGCAACGACGTCATCCTCCTCATCGGCGGTGCGGCGTCTTCGCCGACCGTCGCCGCCGCCGCTTCGTCGGGCGCCTCCGGTTCGCCGGTGCCGCGCGCTGTCGCGGCGCCGAGCGGTGCTCGTGCCATCCGCGGCATCGATTTCCGTCGCGGTGCCGGTGGCACCGGTCGCGTCATCGTGCGCCTCTCCGATCCGCGCACGCCGGTCAGCTTGCGTCAGCTCGGCAACCAGATCGTCGTCGATTTCGCTGGCGCCGAAGTGGCCAGCAACCTCGCCCGCCGCTACGACGCGGGTGACTTCGCCACGCCCGTGACCGGATTCGACGTCGTGCGCGTCGGCGACGGCGTGCGCCTCGCGATCAGCGCGGCCGGCGACTTCGAACAGCTCGCCTACCAGTCCGACGACCAGTACGTCGTCGAAGTGCAGCCGGCCCGCAAGGCCGCGCAGAAGCTCGAGGACAAGCCGGTGTACACCGGCGAGCGCCTCACGCTGAACTTCCAGGACATCGAGACGCGCGCCGTATTGCAGCTCCTCGCGGATGCCAGCGGCCAGAACATCGTCGTCTCCGACTCGGTGCAGGGCAGCGTCACGCTGCGTCTGCAGAACGTGCCGTGGGACCAGGCGCTGGACATCGTCCTGCGCACCAAGGGCCTCGACAAGCGTCGCAACGACAACGTCATCATCGTCGCGCCGACGGAAGAGCTCGCTGCCCGCGAGAAGGCGGAGCTCGCCGCCCGCGCCGACGTGCAGGATCTCGCGCCGCTGCGCTCCGAGTACCTGCAGGTCAACTACGCGAAGGCCGAGGATCTCGCCGCCCTGATCAAGACGCAGGGTGAGGGTGGTCTGCTCTCCAAGCGCGGTTCGGTCTCGGTCGACGAACGCACGAACACGTTGCTGCTGCAGGATTCCGCGGATCGTCTCGACGACATCCGCCGCCTCGTCGGCACGCTCGACATCCCGATCCGCCAGGTGCAGATCGAAGCGCGCATCGTCATCGTCAGCGACGACTTCTCGCGCGAGCTCGGTGCCCGCGCCGGCTTCTCGGGCTTCGACTTCTTCGGCGGCAACAACATGGGTTACACCAGCGGCTCCGCGCTGGCCAACGACCAGGCCCTCGGTGATTTCCTCGATCGTCTCAGCGACGACGACAACACCAACAACGGCCCGCCGGCGTTCATCGGTTCGGAAGACATCAACACGCCGCCGGCGCGTTACAACGTGAACCTCCCGGTGGCCAGCCCCGCCGGCAGCCTCGCGTACATGCTGCTCGGCAAGGACTTCCTGATCGACCTCGAGCTCTCGGCCGCGCAGGCCGAAGGCCGCGGCGAAGTCATCTCGACCCCGCGCGTCGTCACGGCGAACCAGCGCGAAGCGGTGATCGAGCAGGGCACGGAAATCCCGTACCAGGAATCGGCCTCGTCGGGCGCCACCACGATCTCCTTCAAGAAGGCCGTGCTGTCGCTGAAGGTCACGCCGCAGGTGACGCCTGACAACCGCATCATTCTCGACCTCAACGTCAAGAAGGACAGCGTCGGCCAGGTCATCGTCGGCGGCGCGGGCCAGCAGATCCCGTCGATCGACACGCGCACGATCACGACGCAGGTGCTGGTGAACGACGGTCAGACCGTCGTGCTCGGCGGCATCCTCGAGACGGAGCGTCGCGAGACCGAGAAGAAGGTCCCGTACCTCGGCGACGTGCCGGTGCTGGGCCGCCTCTTCAAGACCACCGGCAAGTCCAACAACAAGGACGAGCTGCTGATCTTCGTCACGCCGAAGATCCTGCGCGAAGGCGTCAACGTCTACTGATCGCCCGCGCCTGACGATTCAGCGGCCGCCCCCGTCCTCGTGACGCGGGCGGCCGCTTCATTTCCGCTATGCTCCGCGCGCGATGTCGCCGCGCACCTCCAACGTATTCCTGATCGGCCCCATGGGCTCCGGCAAGACCGCCGTGGGCAAGCACCTGTCGCGGCTGCTGCGCGCGCCGTTCCGCGACAGCGATGCCGAGATCGAGTCGCGCACCGGTGTGGACATCTCGTACATCTTCTCGCGTGAGGGTGAAGCCGGCTTCCGTCAGCGCGAGCGCGAGGTCATCGAGGACGTCACCCGCGAGAACCCCATCGTGCTCGCCACGGGCGGCGGAGCGATCCTGCTGCCGGAGAACCGCGTGGCGCTGCAGGAACGCGGCTTCGTCGTGTACCTGCGCACGTCGATCGATCAGCAGGCGGAGCGGGTCCGCCAGGGCCGCAATCGTCCGCTGCTGCACGACGTGGATCCCGTCACCAAGCTGACCGAGCTCATGGCGGTCCGGGCGCCGCTGTACGAATCACTCGCCGATTTCACGATCGCCACGGATGGCCGGAAGGTCCACGTCGTCGCGGATGCCATCGTGATCGCCTTCAGGGCGGCGCAGGACTGACGGTCCGCCCGCATATAATCGCGCCGTGCAAAGAATCGACGTCAGCCTGGGCAACCGCAGTTATCCGATCTTCATCGGCGCGGGTGCCATGGCACTCCAGGCCGAGATCGACAAGGCGATCCCGTCCCGCGACGTGCTGGTGGTGACCAATACGACCGTCGGCCCGCTGTATTCGGCGAAGCTCGTGGCGGCGCTGGCGCCGCGACGCTGCATCGAGGTGTCGTTGCCGGATGGAGAGGTCCACAAGACTCTCGCGAACGTCTCGCGGATGCTCGACGTGCTCGTGGCCAACCGGTTCGCCCGCGATGCGACCGTCGTCGCGCTGGGTGGCGGCGTCGTCGGCGACATGGCCGGGTTCGCGGCCGCCTGCTACCAGCGCGGCATCCCGTTCGTGCAGGTGCCGACCACGCTGCTGTCGCAGGTGGATTCCTCGGTCGGCGGCAAGACCGGCGTGAATCATCCCGGCGGCAAGAATCTCATCGGCGCCTTCCACCAGCCCGCGGCCGTTTTCGCCGATACCGACACGCTCGCCACGCTGCCCGATCGCGAACTGCGCGCCGGGCTGGCCGAGGTCATCAAGTACGGCTTGATCGTCGATCGGCAATTCTTCGACTGGCTCGACGAGAACGCCGAGCGGCTGCTGGCGCGCGATACCGTGGCGCTGACGCACGCGATCAAGCGTTCCTGCGAAGTGAAGGCCGAGATCGTCGCGCGCGACGAGCACGAACGCGGCGACCGTGCGCTGCTCAACCTCGGCCACACGTTCGGTCACGCCATCGAGAGCGCGACCAACTACTCCACGTGGCTGCACGGCGAGGCCGTGGGCGCCGGCATGCTGCTCGCGGCGGACGTGTCACAGCGGCTCGGCTGGGTCAGCGCGGCCGACGTCGCCAGTGTCGAGCGTGTGTTGCAGAAGTTCGGGCTGCGTACCGACGTGCGTTCGTTGCCAGCATCGACCATCGCCGAGAACATGAAGATCGACAAGAAGGTGGCCGCGGGCCGAATCCGGCTGGTACTCCTCAAGGGCATCGGCAAAGCCGTTGTCACCGGCGATTACGACGACGCTGCGTTGCGGGAGACGCTGCGGACGCGTTGCGGTTGACGGATGAGCGAGTCGCTCGCGCCGTACGCCGCGATCGATGAACGCAGCCGCGGCCGCCGTTTTCCGGAGCCGCCACCGCGAATCCGCAGCGAGTTCCAGCGGGATCGTGACCGCATCATCCATTCGAACGCGTTCCGGCGTCTCGTCTACAAGACGCAGGTGTTCGTCAATCACGAGGGCGACCTCTACCGGACGCGCATCACGCACTCGCTCGAGGTGGCGCAGATCGCGCGCACCGTGGCGCGAGCGCTGGACATCAACGAGACGCTGACCGAAGCCATCTGCCTCGCGCACGACCTCGGCCATACCCCGTTCGGTCACGCCGGCCAAGACGCGCTCAACGAATGCATGCGCGATTACGGTGGCTTCGAGCACAACCTGCAGTCGCTGCGGGTCGTCGACGAGCTCGAGGAACGCTACGCGGCGTTTTCCGGACTCAACCTCACGTTCGAATGCCGTGAGGGCGTGCTCAAGCACTGTTCGGTGGCCGATGCCCGCAAGCTCGGCGATGTCGGCGAGCGGTTCCTCAACCGCACCCAGCCCGGGCTCGAGGCGCAGCTCGCGAACCTCGCCGATGCCATCGCCTACAACAATCACGACGTGGACGACGGTGTGCGCGCCGGGCTGCTGAACGTAGAGGATCTTCGCGGCGTGCGCGTCTTCGAACATTGCCATAGCGAGGTTGTCGCGAAGTACCCCGAGGCCCCGGCCCGGCGGCAGCTCTACGAGACGATCCGTTGCATGGTTGGACGGTTGGTCAATGACGTCATCGTGCAGTCCAGCAAGAACATCGCGGCGGCAGGCGTGGACAGCATCGATGCCGTGCGCAAACAACCGCGGCCGCTGATCTCGCTCAGCGAAGGAATGCTGGAAGAGCACCAGGAATTGAAGCGTTTCCTGCGCGCGAAGCTCTACAATCACCCCAAGGTCAGGGAAGTCATGGATGAAGCCCGCGCCACTCTCAGGATGTTGTTCGAGGCGTATCTCGGTGACCCGTCACTCTTGCCTACCGAACACCAGGCCCTCGTCGCCCGTGCAGACGCCGATGGCGGAATGGCCGCGCGCGCGCGCGTGGTGGCGGATTATGTGGCGGGGATGACGGATAGGTTTGCCTACGTTGAAAAAGCGCGGGTAACTAATAGTTAGAGCGCAATTAGATCGAAAGATTACTGGAACGATTGACATGCCTAGTACCTCTCGCGAACACCTTCTATATGCTTTTCGTCGCGTGCTCAGGCCACTCATCCGAATTCTCATCCGATCGGGAGTCCGATATGACGATTTTCTGGAATTGGTTAGAGGCGTCTACGTAGAAAGTGCGATTCGAGATGGCATTGGCGGAAACTCCAAGCCGACTCGAGCAAAGGTCTCGCTATCGACCGGCGTCCCGAGGCGAGATGTCGATAGATACATCGACAACGACGGAGCGTTGCCCGGCGCACCGAAGACGCTGACCAAGATTCTGTCCGAAGTACTAAACCGTTGGCACACTGACTCGCAGTTCGTCGGGCCATATGGGATTCCGTTGGAGCTAGAAGTTAGGAGCCAAAAGAATCGTTCTTTTTCAGAGTTGGTAGCTGCTGTAAGCCAACAAACGAATCCAAAAGATGTACTCGAGGAGTTAGTTCGACTTCGAGCCGTCATTTGGTCCGGCGATACACACGTTCGCGTCGTGTCGCGAGCGTTTATTCCTGTCGAAGAGATGTCTCCGGCCCAAATCGAATTCTTCGGGAACGCGTTGACGCGGCTTGCGCACACTCTTCAGTTCAACCTAGACAGCACCAATGTGGAGAAGCGCCTCGAGCGTTCTGTAATTGCCAACAAAGGTTTACCAAAAGAAGTCGTACCCGTATTTCAAAAGTACGCCAGAGAGAAAGTTTCAGAACTGCTTATTGAGCTGGACAACTGGATCAGCCCGTATGCGAACCACATCGAACCTGACGGGAATTTCGAGAGGATCGGCGTCGCCGTTTTTCAATTTGTGGATCCCACGGCCGAGCTATCGAAACTTTCCGATCACGTAGTCCCCGATTCTCACTAGAGATTTGTACCCTTAAGGGTTTCTGGGCGCAAAATCTCGGCCCAGTGCAGCAAACTCGCATCAAGGGACTTTTGACTTAAACGACCCTTAGGACTACTGTTTGTGACGTAGGTCTCGATTTTTCCTATGTTTAGTCGAGTGTTGTCCATCCCAAGGATCGGGCGCGGGGGCATCAAATGAAGCAAAGAACAAGAAAAGCAATTTCTGTAGGAATTCTCTTTCTCTCTGTAGGCGTCTCAGTTCAGGCCGCCGGCATCTCTTCATTTGTTGTTGGACCAATCGAGCAAACTACTGACCGATCGGTAACCGTGCTTGGCCAGCGCTACCTACTGAAGAACGCCGAAACCAATCGCTTGAGTGCAGGAACCCTCGTGCTTGTCGAAGGACAGCTGAATCGAGATGGCGTCGCGCTTGCGACGCGCATTCGCGCCTCGAAGCAGATTTATGTTCCGGGGGCTCTAGATGTTGCGCTGACAGGTGTGGTCACAAGTTTCGACAGAACAAGCGGGCTGCTAACTATTGGCACGCTCAGTGTCTATGCAGTTGATGCTGTCGGCGCCGATCAGTCGACTATAGCCATCGGCAGCATCGTGGAAATTCTTGGTCGACAAGCCGCGCCCAATGGCGTGTTGTGGGCGTCTGAGATTCGCCACTCGGCACAAGCGATTGAAGGGACCGGGCGCTCCACGCAGGCTATTGAAGGCACGGGTCGTTCGACCCAAGCAATTGAAGGCACTGGCAGCTCCACGCAGGCTATCGAAGGCACCGGCCTTTCGACCCAGGCGATCGAAGGAACCGGCCGTTCTACGCAAGCTATCCAAGGCACCGGCCTTTCGACTCAGGCGATCGAAGGAACCGGCCGTTCTACGCAAGCCATCGAAGGCACCGGTCGTTCGACTCAGGCGATCGAAGGAACCGGTCGTTCCACTCAAGCCATCGAAGGCACCCGTCGTTCGACCCAGGCGATCGAAGGAACCGGTCGTTCCACTCAAGCCATCGAAGGCACCGGTCGTTCGACCCAGGCGATTGAGGGAACCGGCCGTTCTACACAAGCTATCGAAGGGACTGGACGGTCGACTCAAGCGATTGAAGGAACCGGAAAAGCTTTCTAGCTGGCCCGTTGAGATCGCTCCCGCGAGCGAACTCACTAAACCTTGATCGTTTTTCGACGCTCCGCGATGGCCAGGAACTCCGCGCGTCCGCCGCAAGCGCGGGCGCATCGAACATGGTCGCTTCGACCTCTGACGCCAGCAAGAAATTATTCGACCGCTTTAGCGACGACCTGAGAGCCGCAGCTGAAGGTCGAGTGTTGGCAGCGGACGTTCGCTAGGTACCACCGTCGTCGAAAAGCTTCAACGGCCGATTTCGCGCCGAATCCGACAGATACTCGCGACAACTTGCGGCGGTTTCTGCCCACATGAAGAGACGACTGGGTGGACCATTGCAGTCCAGCGGTGCATACGATTAAAAAAGATGTCGTGAGTCGTCCCCTGCGGCCCAAATCAAATTCGCCTAAACCCGGGACACGGGTCCTGGAAGAAGCGTTAGTCCAGCTGGCCTCGATTCTCTTAAGGCTAGGCATCGACTCCCCCCGGTCCGAAAGACTTCTCAGACAAGCCTTTGTAAAGGCGGCATCACTAACTGCAGGAAACAAATCACGGCGAACTACGCAATCACAAATTGCGTCGCTGGCCGGAATTAGTCGACTCGAAGTAAGACGTCTAATGCGGTTACAAGCTCAGCCGCAGCAACCCAAGACGAGCAGATTGAGCCGCATTGATCGAGTCATGGCTGGGTGGATGACAGACGTCGATTTCGCGAACTCGAAAGGGTCGCCAAAGCCTCTGGATTTCGACGGCGCGAACTCAAGTTTTGAAAAACTGGTTCGAAAATATGGCCGCGACGTGACCAAGAGAACGCTGATGCGAGAACTCGTAAGCCGAAAGCTCGCTACAGAGAAAAACGGTTTGCTGCATCTCAATTCAAGCGCCGTAAACATTTCCACTTCTGCAACGCCTTCATCTGCACTTGCCGACCTTAAATTCTTGAACTCCAGTCTCTCCGGATTTGATTTCACTCTCGGCCGACGCGGTTATGTTGTTAGGAAAATCTCGTTGGCCGCTCCAGATAGAAAGTCGCTGCTCCGGGTTCAGCGCGAAACATTAAAGAGAGCAGATGTAATGCTGGCCGCGCTCCGCGTATTTGAATTCCCTAAAGGCCAGTCGCAGCTCAGGCTTCGAAGTCCACGCCGTCGAGTGATTGTGACCACTTCAGTGACAACAGAATGCGGAGATGAGGAACATGCCTGAACTTGATGAATCCAAGGAGCAACGCAACCTCATCAACCTGTTAGCGACCGTCCTAACACTGTGTTTCTTAGACGACCGAATTAGCACGGAGAGACTAGATCAAATCATCGCCGTAGCTCGACAGAACGCAAGACGGTCAGCTCGAAGACTTCGTTCACCGCGTAGAAACATCGTCAATCATGATCAGATTGGCCACCTCATATATCAGTGGCAACGAACTCCGGCCTATCTAGGCGATGACGGAAGGCCGTATCCGATCCCGGCGTCCGGCCCGGCGCCGAGCATTGAGGCCATATTCAAGAAGCTGAAAATGAGTGGCAGCTTTGCGCAGACCGTGAAACAGATGAGAAAGCTCCGGAGGGTCAGATCCACTCGAGATGGACTCTTCCTGCCCCACTCCGAAGCAACGATTATTCCGACGCTGACGCCGGAAGTAGTTGAGGCTGTCACCCAAACCATCGACAGCTTTGTTGCGACCATTCTTCACAACACTTCGCTCAAGGCGAAGCGCAAGAACCTCTTGATTGAGCGAGCAGCATTCGTTCCTGATCTGCCGACTGCAAAAATCGCAAAATTTAAGTCATTCGCGCGCGAGCAGGGAGGTGCTCTGCTTGAGACGGTAAACGACTGGTTAGAGGGCAGCCGCGAGCCAGTCGCTCGAAGGCCAAACGCAAAAGGAACTGCCGCAGCTGGTCTTCATATATTTGCCTTCGTGAGGAAGGCAAATGACTGAAGCTGCAATAGTGAGTGCGCTTCTAGGGGCTCTCGGTCACAACTGCCAAATGCTTGTGACAGAGGTTGTAGATCGCTGAACCGCTGGGTAACAGTTCCTTACCTACTACCCACTCCTCAACGTCATCAACGGCGGCTGATTCACCACCGACCGCGTCGCGAGCCATCCCGCCCCGCACACCAACACTCCCCCGCCGACCAGACCATAAATCCACACCAGCGGATCCAGCGTGTACGGTATCTGCAGCACATTCTTCGCGATGTAAAACCCCGCGATCGACGCTCCCGCCGCCGCCAGCACCCCTGACAACACACCGAGCGACGCAAACTCCGCCAACAACCCCTTGAGCACGGTCGATCGATTGGCGCCGAGCGTCCGCAGCATCGCGCTTTCGTAGCGTCGCTCCTCGCGACTCGCCTGCACGGCGGCGACGAGAACCACGAGCCCCGCCATCAGCGTGAACAGGAACACGCTCTGCACCGCCGCCAGCGCCTTGTCGATGATCGATCGCACCTGGCCGAGCAATTCATCCACGTTGAACACCGACACGCTCGGGAACCGGCGCACGAGGTCGGCAATCATCTTCGGATCCTTCGCGTCGAGATGCGCCGCGGTCATCCAGGTGCCTTGCGATCCCTCCAGCAAATCCGGCGCGAACATCAGAAAGAAGTTCGGCTGGAAACTGTCCCACTTCACCTTGCGGACGCTCGAAATGGTCGCGGTGCGCGTGTCGCCGGAGAGGTCGAACTGCAGCGTATCGCCGATCTTGAGCTTGAGCTCCTCCATGTATTCGCTCGACACGGACACGAGTGGCTTGCCGTATTCCTCGGGCGTGAACCAGTGACCGGCGGTGATCTCGTTGTCGCGGCCGAGCTGCTGCGCCCAGGTGATGTTCTGATCGCGAGTCGCGAACTGCTTGCCGCGATCGGTCGCGAACGTCATGTCGTCGATGGGCTTGCCGTTGATGTGCGTCATGCGCGCGCGAACCATCGGCAGTGCGCGCGCCCGCTCGGCGCCACGCGCAGCCAGGAACGCGTCGAAGTCCTGGTGCTCGTCCGGCGGGATGTTGATGAAAAAGAAGTTAGGCGTGTCGGCTGGCAGGCTGCGCCGCCAGTCGTTCAGCAGATCGTTGCGTACGACGGCCAGCAACAGCAGCATCATGATCCCGTGTGCGAACGCCGTGAGCTGTACCACGCTCTCGGTCCGTCGCCGCCCGAGATTCGCGATCCCGTAGCGCCACGACACGCCGACACCGCCGCGGAACCGGTTGGTCAGCTTCACCAGCAGCCAGCCGGCGAGCGCGACGACCACCACGAACACGGCCAGTCCGACGACGAACCCGATGAAGATCGGCACGTCCCGCAACACCCACCAGATGAGGAAGCCGATCGCGAGTACCGCGGGCCCGAAGGCAAGCACCACGAGCGGCGGCGGCGGTCCGACATCCCGACGCAAGACCCGCAGCGCCGGCGTCCGCGACAGCTGCAGCAACGGCGGCAAAGCGAATCCGGCGAGCACGGCGATCGCCGTCAGGAACCCGATCCCGAGCGGCGCGAGTCCGGGTGGTGGCAGCTCGCTCTTCAACAGGTCCTTCAATGCAACGACGAGCCACGCCTGGGCACCATACCCGATCAGCGAACCGAGCACGGCGGCCAGCACGCCGACGATGATCAGCTGCGCGAGGCTCACGGTCAGCGTGAATCCGCGTGTCGCACCCAGCGTCTTCATCAACGCCACCGAATCCAGATGCCGCTGCACGTAGCGCCGCGCGGCCATCGCCACGGCGATCGCGCACAACAACACGGCCACGAGACTGGCGAGACTCAGGAACCGCCCGCTGCGATCCATCGCGTTCTTGATCTGCGGCGCCGTTTCATCGACGTCGAGCAGCCGCTCCGAACCCTTCTTGTTCGTCTTGAGCCAATCGCGAAACGACTGGATCTCGGCACGCGGCCCGGCAAACAACCTGGACCGCGTCAGCCGGCTCCCGGGCTGGATGAGCTGCGTTGCATCGATATCCGCCTCGTTCATCAGCAGGCTCGGCGCCAGATCGATGAACGTGGCGCCCTGGTCCGGGCGGCTAACAAGAATCCGCGACACGCGAAACTCGCTCGCGCCGATCGACAGCCTGGTGCCGATCGACGCGCCCAACGCCGCCGCCAGCCGCGAATCCGGCCAAACTTCTCCGCGGCCAGGGTTGCCGCGCACTTCCACGCCCTTGCCGAACGGCTCGTCCGCCAGCAACACCTTGCCGCGCAGCGGATACTCCGGCGACACCGCGCGCACGGCGGTCAGCTGGCTCGCATCGCCGTTGAAGACGACGCTGAACATCCCGGTCGTGCTCGCGATCTGCAGCCCGCGACGCTTCGCCTCCTCGAGCGAGCTCGCATCCAGCGGTTGCGCGGACTCCAGCCGGAGATCCGCGGCCAACACCTCGCCGGCCTGATTGTCCACGGCGATGCCGATCCGGTCGATCAGGAACCCGACGCCCGTCAGCGCCGCCACCGCCACGGTGATCGCGAGCAGCAGCACGCCGAGCTCGCCCGACTTCCACTCGCGCGCCAGCGTGCGCAGGGCAATGGCCAGTGCGTTCACGCGCCGACCTGCTTGAGTTCGCCCGAGTCCATCGTCAGCACGCGCCCGCAGCGAGCCGCGACGGTGCGGTCATGGGTGACCAGCACCAGCGTCGTGTGCGACTGTGCGTTGAGGTCGAACAGCAGCGACACGATCTTCTCGCCGGTATGCGTATCGAGATTTCCGGTGGGCTCGTCCGCGAACAACACCGCCGGCCGCGTGACGAACGCACGCGCGATCGCGACGCGCTGCTGTTCGCCGCCCGACAGCTGGCGCGGATAGTGCCCGGTGCGGGCGGCGAGCCCGACACGCTCTAGCGTTTCCGCCGCGGCCGCGCGCGCATCACGCCTTCCGGCGAGCTCGAGGGGCAGCATCACATTCTCTATCGCGGTCAGCGAGGGCACGAGATGGAACGACTGGAAGACGAATCCGACGCGCTCGGCGCGCAGCCGCGCGCGGCCGTCTTCGTCCAGCGAAGTCAAGTCGGCGTCCGCGAGGGTGATGCGTCCGGAAGACGGCGTATCGAGGCCCGCCAACAACGCCAGCAGCGTGGACTTCCCCGCGCCGGACGCACCGACGATGGCAACCGATTCACCGGCCGCGATGTCCAACGACACGTCGTTGACGATGGTCAGCATCCCTTCGGGACTGGTAACCTTTTTCGAGAGGTTTTCTGCTTTGAGTACGCTCATTCGACTCGTTCAGTTGGTGGTGATGTTCGCGTTCGTCGGCGGCGCGAGCGCGGCGAGCCCGTCACCTCGCACCATCGTCGTGCTCGGCGACAGCCTGAGCGCCGGATACGGCCTCAAGATCCAGGAAGGGTGGGTGCACCTGCTCGAGCAGCGGCTCGCGGCCCAAGGGTACGAATACCGCGTGGTCAACGCCAGCGTGAGCGGCGAAACCACGCAGGGTGGGGTGGCGCGTCTCCCCCGGATGATCGATTTACACAAGCCGGCGGTGGTGGTGGTCGAGCTCGGCGGCAACGACGGCCTGCGCGGGCTGCCGCTCGCGACCAGTCGCGAGAACCTGAAACGCGCGATCGAGCTCGCGCAGAAGGCGAATGCACAGGTCGTGTTGGTAGGCATGGTCATCCCGCCTAACTACGGCCAGCGATACGGGCAGGAGTTCCGCGACATGTTCGCGACGCTCGCCAAACAATATCCAGTCGCGTTCGTGCCGTTCTTCCTGGACAAGGTGGCGCTGGACCCGGCGCTCATGCAGGCCGATGGCATCCACGCCAACGCCCGGGGCCAGCCGCAGTTATTGGACAATTTGTGGCCCAAGCTGAAGCCGCTGCTAGTTGCTCCGGGGAAACCCGCACGCTAGCCTGCGACTCTGATTCAGGGGGTCGGGGTCGTCGTGGAAAAACATTGGCTCAAGTCGTATCCGCCCGGCGTCCGCGCGGAGATCGACGTCGGTGAATACCCCTCGCTGAAGGAGCTGATCGAGCGCGGCCTCGCCGTGCATTCCGTGCGCGACGCGTACGTGCAGATGGGCAAGTCGATGACGTTCGGCGAGCTCGACGTGCTGTCGATGCGCTTCGGCGCGTACCTGCAGTCGATCTGCGGACTCCAGAAGGGCGACCGCGTCGCGGTCATGATGCCCAACACGCTGCAGTACCCGATCGCCATCCTCGGCGCCTTGCGCGCCGGGTTCACGGTGGTGAACACCAATCCGCTGTACACCGCGCGCGAGCTCGAGCACCAGCTCAACGATTCCGGCGCCACCGTCATCGTCATCGTCGAGAACTTCGCGCACGTGTTGACCGAGGTGATCTCGCACACGCCCGTCAAACACGTCGTGATCACGAGCGTCGGCGAGATGCTCGGATTCCCGAAAGGGCAGATCGTCGACTTCGTCGTGCGCCACAAGCGCAAGCAGGTGAAGCCTTACAACCTGCCCGGCGCCACGCGGTTCAAGGACGCGTTGAAGAAAGGCGCCGCTTCGCGCTTCACGTCCGTATCGCTGAACCACCAGGACATCGCCTTCCTGCAGTACACCGGCGGCACCACCGGCGTCGCGAAGGGCGCGATGCTCACGCACGGCAACATGGTCGCGAACGTCCTGCAGGCGCTCGAGTGGATAGGCCCGTCGTTCCCGCGCGATCCGGCGACGTTGATCACGGCGCTGCCGCTGTATCACATCTTCGCGTTGACGGCGAACTGCCTGCTGTTCGTCATCCTCGGCTGGCGCAACGTGCTGATCACGAATCCTCGCGATTTCCCGGCGTTCGTGAAAGAGCTGAAGAAGTACGAGTTCACGTACATCAGCGGCGTGAACACGCTCTTCAATGCGCTGCTGCACACGCCCGGCTTCGACCAGGTGAATTTCGACGCGCTGAAGATCACGCTCGGCGGCGGCATGGCCGTGCAGGAAGCGGTGGCGAAGCGCTGGAAGGAAGTCACCGGCAAGATCCTCACGCAGGCCTGGGGCCTCACCGAGACGTCGCCGGCGGCGACCATCAATCTGCCCGGCGAGGACTTCAACGGCTCCATCGGCCTGCCCATCTCGTCGACCGAGATCAGCATCCGCGACGACGACGGCAAGGAGCTCGGCATCGGCGAGATCGGCGAGATCTGCGTGCGCGGCCCGCAGGTGATGGCCGGCTACTGGAATCGCCCCGATGAAACCGCGAAGGTGATGATCGGCAGCGACGTGCTGCGCACCGGCGACATCGGCCGCTTCGATCAGCGCGGGCTCGTGTATATCGAGGATCGCAAGAAGGACATGATCCTCGTGTCCGGCTTCAACGTGTATCCGAACGAAGTCGAGAGCGTCGCGGTGACGAATCCGAAGGTGCTCGAAGCCGCGGCGATCGCGCAGGCGGACGAAAAGTCCGGCGAGGTCGTCGCGCTGTTCGTCGTGAAGAAGGACGACAGCCTGACCGAACACGAGCTCATCGATTTCTGCCGCAAGGCGCTCACCGGGTACAAGGTGCCGAAGCACGTGTACTTCCGGAAGGAGCTGCCGAAAACGAACGTCGGGAAGATCCTGCGGCGGGCGTTGCGCGACGAGTTGCCGAAGACGGCGTAGTCAGAGCCGGCGGTGCCGGCGGCGAAACGGGAGGTCCACGTGCACGATCTCTTCCTGAGCTATTCATCGGCCGACCGCGTCAAGGCATCCTCGATCGCCTCTCTCGCCAGCGAAGCCGGCTGGTCCGTCTGGTGGGATCGCGACATCAAGGGCGGCGAAGACTGGGATGGCAGCATCGATCACGAGCTCGACCAGGCGAAAGTCGTGCTCGTGCTGTGGTCCCGTTCGTCGATCGAGTCGGACTGGGTGCGGCACGAGGCGCAGGTCGCGCGTGACAGCGGCCGCCTCCTTCCGGCGCTACTCGACCCGGTGCTGCCGCCCGCGCAGTTCCAGGACATCCAGGCCGTCCCGCTCACGGCCTGGATCGCCGACCAGGATCAGCACGACCTTCGCCCGTTGTTCACACGGCTGGCGGAGCTGCTCGACACGCCGACCCCGTCGCTTCCGGATCCGCCCATCCAGCGCGTCGCGGAGAAGCTGACGCGGATCGCGGTCGCCGAGGCGGTGTTCGAGTTCTGTCACGCCCGCTGCGATCTCTTCCGTCTTCGGCAGGTGCCTGGCGGTGTCGATCAGGAGCTGCTGGGCCGGATGCGCCGTACCTACGAACGGCTCGCCGAGATCCTGGCGCCGATCTCCAACCGCGAGCTGCACGACCTGCTCGACAAGCACCAGCGCGCATTCACGCCGCCCGACCAGGTCGAGACGCACTGATCAGTCGTCGAGGCCCGCCCACTTGCGGGCCTGCGCCCGCTCCGCGAACGACAGATAGAGAACGATCTTCCCATCCCTGAACTCGAAGCCATCGGCAAATCGTCCGCCTATCCACTCGGCCGCGCCGTGCAGGCGGACCCACGCATGTAGATAGACGACGACGCGGTCGCCCTTCGCGAGGAAGTCCTCCGGATCGCAGCGCCCCTCCGCCCATGTGCCGCGCCCCTTCGCGACGTGCGCGCGCACCTCTTCGATCCCGCGATACGTTCCGGCGGTGGGAAACCCCTCGGGTTCCACGCGCACGATCAGCGGATCGAAATCCGCGGTGATCGCCTGCATGTCGTTGCGGTTGACGGCCTCGTAGAATCGTTTCGCCACGTCGAGCATGGCCGGTGCATTCCCCATCTAACGCACACCCCGCGACGGCGCCGACACCTCGACCGCCAGCGTGACCGTCCGGCTCTCCCGATCGTCGAGCGCTCCAACGCCGATCACCTTGCGCGCCACTTCCTCTCCGCGTTCGTTCCGTATCGAAACGACCACGGAGTATTCCAGGCCGCGGCCACCTTCCGGGTTGCGGAAGGAGCCGTCCACCTTGAGCGCCGTCGATCGCGGCTGCGCCCGCTGATCCGCGTTCGCCTGGTTGTCGAAACGCAGATGATGGTTGCAACCCGGGCAGACGCTGGCGCTCTCCAGGATCGTCGACTTGCAGTGAGGACAGACGCGGGTCCTGCCCGCGACCGTCCCGGCACGGCCGTTCATTGACTGGTTAGTGCTTCGGCTTGTCGTCCCAGCCGAACTCCGCCTTGCCGCGCATGCGCGAGCCGGCGGCGACGGTGAGCGACCCGGCCTTGAGCTCGCCGTTGAGCACGCCGGTCTGCAGCAGTTCGACGCGCGACGCGGCATCGATGTTGCCGTCGAGCTGGCCGCCGATCACGACGGTGTCGGCCTTCACGCCGCCGGTCAGGTGCGCGCCCGGCTCGATCGTGAGATTGCCCTGGACGTTCACGTCGCCCTTGAAATCACCGGCGATGCGCACGTGGCCCGTGCCCTCGATCTTTCCCTCGATCGTCAGTCCCGACGCGATCACGGATTCCTTCGCCGCGGCCTCGACGCGCGCGGGCGTCGGGGCGGGGCGCGTCGTCGTATCAGTAACGGGCTGCAACACGGCGACTTTCTCGGGCGGCTTCGCAGCGGGTTCCGGTGCGCGCGACTGCGCCGTTTCGTCTTTCCACAACGCCATGACCTTCCTCCTGAAGTTGTTACGCGTATGAATGCTTTCGCCGAACGTAACTACACCGCGAATCCGCGAGCGTCAAACCCGGGCACCACCTGTCGGGAAACGCCGACGAAACCAGCGCCCGCGCCGCGAGGGCGAGGTAGAGTCGAGCCGGACGCGAGGCGCTGCGCCAGAACGAGAACAGAGATGACCGACAAGATTCGCCGCCGCTCGATGGTGGGCTGGTTCGATCCGCGCGTGCTCTCGCACTCGGCCTACCTCGTCGCCATCTCCAACATCTTCGGCCGCCACTCGGACACGCGTCTCATCGAGGCGCTCGCCACGCAGCCGCAATCCGATTTCGACTACTCCGCCGCGCCCGGCGACTTCTGGTTCGACTACGCCGCCGATACCGGTGACGGTTTCAATTCCACGTACGCGATCGCCGACGCCATCGCGCATCCCAATCTCGACCTGCACGCGCCCGACGGCGCGCCGGTGCAGACGCGCGCGGGCAAACTACTCGTCTTCGGCGGCGACGAGGTGTATCCATACCCCACTCGCCAGGAATACGAGACGCGCACCGAGACCCCGTATCGCCTCGCGTTCACCGGCCGCGAACGTCCCGACGTCTTCGCGATCCCGGGCAACCACGACTGGTACGACAGCCTCGTCGCCTTCTCGCGCACCTTCTGCCGCCCGGAGCGCGGCTTCGCCGGCTGCCCGACGCGGCAGGCGCGCAGCTACTTCGCCATCAAACTACCCGCCGACTGGTGGCTGCTGGCCATCGACCTGCAGCTCGGCGCCGATCTCGACGAACCGCAGGTCCAGTACTTCCAGAAGATCGCCACGCACATGGACGACCGGGCGAAGCTCATCTTCTGCGTGCCCGAACCCCGCTGGATCCTCGAGGACGCGTACCCGGACCACGCCACCTACGAAGAGCGCTCGAGCACCCGGTTCCTCGAAGAGCAGGTGTTCCGGCGCAAGGCGCGCGTCTATCTCACCGGCGACCTGCACTTCTACAAGCGCCACGAAGACGCCGACGGCGTGCAGAAGATCACCTCCGGCGGCGCCGGCGCGTTCCTGCATCCGACGCACGCGCCGGAGACGCACGAGCTGCGCAACGGCTTCAGGCAACGCGCTGCCTATCCGGACGAGAACACCTCGCGCCGCCTCTGCTGGCGCAACTTCCTCTTCCCGCTGATCAATCCGAAATCCGGCTGGCTGTACGCGTTCCTCTACGCGATGTCCGCCTGGCTCGCGTCGGCCAGCCTGCAGGCGGCGGACGTGGTCGATCTGCACACGGCGATCTCCGCCGCAGTCAACGCCGCCATCCGCGATCCACTGAACGGCATGTGGCTGGTCACGATCCTCGGCGGCTTCATCTTTTTCACCGACACGCACGTGCGTTCGTGGCGCATCCTCGGCGGCGCCTTCCATGCGCTGCTGCATTTCGCGGCCGCCTTCGCCGTCGGCTGGGCGGCGTTGCTGATCACGACGCAGGCGCTCGAGCTGCACTACGGCAGCGTCATCCAGCTGCTGATCTCGGGCGTCATCGTGTTCGTGCTCGGCGGCCCGGTCGGCGCCTTCATCCTGGGACTCTATTTATTCGTCTCGATCCGCCTCTTCGGCCGTCATTCGAACGAAGCGTTCTCGGCGCTGCGCATCCAGGACTTCAAGCAATGGCTGCGGCTGAAGATCGACGCGGCGGGAAATCTCACGATCCACGCGATCGCGCTGGACCGCGTACCGCGCCGCTGGCGCGACAGCATTCGCGCGGGAGAGAAGACGCTGGAAGCCGACGATGCCCGCGCGACGAAGCCGCGGCTCATCGACGTGGTGACGGTCCGCGGCTAGTTAGTGGTCGATGCTGACGCGGAACCACGCGACCGGCAGCCGCTCGCGGCGCATGTTCATGCCCTCGAGCGACACCATGTAGTCGCCGGGACCGAACGCGCCCGAGTTCAGCGCGATGCGCACCTGGCCGTTCGAATCCTTCGCCACGCCGTCGAGCACGGCGACGCGGCCCTGGTTCACGCGATCGATCGACACGCGGAACAGCGCGAAACGCGTCCACGACAGGTCGGCCTTGAGCTCGGCGAAATCGCCGCCGTTGATGCGGACGCTGGCGCTGGCCGGCGGGCCGCCGCGGGAGACGCCGACCAGGATCGACCGCTTCTGCGTCGACGGCGCGATCGGGCGTTCGTGGTTTTCCTTCGTGAGCTTCTCGATCTTCGCGTCGCGCGACGACACGTGCATCGCCAGCACCAGGCAGCCGATCAGCGCCGCAATGGCGAGTCCGGCAGCGCCGAACGTGACCAGCGGGTTCTCCCAGAACTTTTTCGGCTTTTCGGCCCAAGGTTCCGCCACACCGGCCGCGTCCAACAGGCGCAGACCCGCATGAACCTTGTCCGCGAGACCCAGCTCCTCGATGAGCTCGGGACGCGAGCGGATCAATCGTTCGAAATCGGTGACGCCCTTGGGCGGCAGACGGCCGGCGAGATATCGCTCGACGATCTGGTTCTTGATGATGAATTCGCGATCCATGGCGGGCGGCGGCGCGCCGGTACCGGGGGCCTTGTTCACACCAGAGGATTCGATATGACGCGCAGCTTCCATCTTTGCTCAACATTCCGCGAGTTCAGGGCCGAGCGGACGTCACGACCGCCGCCGGTGTGCACGCGCCGCAAAAACGCCAGGCGCCAATCGGGCTGGTAACGGCCATTGGTCCTACAGGATCGCACCGTGCAATGCTGCGATTCTTGCATCGGCACGCCGCTGCGCCGTTTCACATTCCGTGAAAGGGTTCCCGCCGGCGTTGCGACCTGGTTCGCAGTTTGTTCCATCGGTTCCAGTCTAGACCGCGGGCCATCGGCCCTGCGTTAATTGTGACGACTTTTTCATCGAGGATTCCCCTAGCAATGAAGCCTACCCGCAAGCCGCTCGTGACCGCCGTCTCCGGACTTTGTTTGGGCGCCGCGCTGCACGCCGCGCCCGCCGTCGCGGCCGGTCCCGAAACCGCGATCACCATCTACAGCTCGGCACAGCCGGGCGCGATCTCGCCGGAGTTCTATCGCCCGGTGCCGGGGCAGGGCGTGCCGAACGCCATGCAGGTTCCCGGTTACGCGCTGGTGCGCGACGACCGCGACATCAGGATCCAGCAGGGGCGCAGCCAGTTGTCGTTCACCGACGTCGCGGCGCTGATCGATCCGACCACCGTCACCTTCACGTCGCTCGGCGATCCGGGCACGCGCGTGCTCGAGCAGAACTTCCAGTTCGACCTCGTCAGCACGCAGAAGCTGCTGCAGAAGTTCATCGACAGGCAGATCACCGTGGACAAGCCGAACGGCAACAGCATCACGCCGATCACCGGCACGCTGCTCTCGGCAACCGACGGCATCCTGCTCAGGGACAAGGACGGCTCCATCTACTCGCTGCCGGCGTATTCGTCCGTGAAGTTCCCGGACCTGCCGGGCGGGCTCAACACGAAGCCGACGCTGGTGTGGGACCTGCAGGCCGCGAACGGCGGCACGCAGAAGACGCGCGTGACCTACCAGACGGGCGGCATCACCTGGTGGGCCGACTACAACCTCATCTTCAACGAAGGGGCCGACGCCAACAGCGGCGTGCTGGATCTCTCGGCGTGGGTCAGCATCATCAACCAGTCCGGCGCCACCTATCAGGATGCGAAGCTGAAACTGGTCGCCGGCGACGTGCAGCGCGTGCAGCCGCCGCAGCCGATGTTCCGCCGCGAAGTCATGGAGATGGCGGCCGCCGCGCCGGCCGACGCCGCCGGCTTCCAGCAGAAGGACTTCTTCGAGTTCCACCTGTACACGCTGGGTCGCAAGACCACGCTGCCGAACAACTCGACCAAGCAGATCGAGCTCTTCGACCAGGCGAAGCAGATCCCGGCGAAGAAGATCCTGCTCTACTACGGCGCGCCCGCGCCTTACTACTTCCCGAGCCCGGCGACGGATCGCGACCTCGGCGTGCAGACCAACAAGAAGGTCGACGTCTACCTGGAATTCAGGAACGACAAGCAGTTCGGCCTCGGCGTGCCGCTGCCGGCCGGCCGCTTGCGCGTCTCGAAGCTCGACGCCGCCGACGGCAGCCTCGAGTTCATCGGCGAGGACACGATCGATCACACGCCGAAGGACGAACAGGTGCGCGTGAAGCTCGGCTCCGCGTTCGACGTGGTCGGCGAGCGCCGCCAGGTCAACTTCGCCGTGGATGCGAACGCGAAGTGGGTCGAGGAGGAGTTCGAGATCAAGCTGCGCAACCACAAGCCGCAGCCGGTCGACGTGGTGGTGAAGGAGAACCTCTACCGCTGGAGCAACTGGAAGATCCTCACGAAGTCGCACAACTTCGTGAAGGAGGACGCGCGCACCATCAACTTCCCGGTGCGCGTCGAGAACGACGGCCAGACCGTCGTTCGTTACAAGGTGCGCTACACCTGGTGATCCCGCGGGGCCGGGCCGGCGTCTTCGTTCGAAGCACCCGGCCCGGCGCCGATCACCTCGCCAGTCCGACCTGACCCCGCGCCGAAGCGTGTAAACGCACGTCCGATTCGCCGCTCCAACTCCGTATCGTGACGCCCAATCAGGGCGCAGGGACGGGTCGGCTCATGAATCTGACGGAGACTTCCCTTCGCAATCCGGCGGGCGTGCTCGTGGCCATCCTCATGGTCGCGCTGCTCGGCGTCTTCGCGCTGGTCAAACTACCGATCCAGCTGTTCCCGAACATCGAGGAACCGGTCATCTCGATCTTCACGTCCTGGCGCGCCGCCGCGCCCACGGAGATCGAATCCGAGATCATCGAGCCGCAGGAGCGCGCGCTGCAGGGCCTGCGCGGCATGCAGTCGCTGAACGCCTTCGCCAACCAGGGCAGCGCATTCCTCAACCTGCAGTTCGCCGTCGGCACCGACATGCAGGCGACGATGCTCGAAGTCATCAGCCGCATGAACCAGCTGCCGCCGTTGCCGCGCGATGCGCAGGCGCCGCAGATCTCGCTGGGCGAGGACGGTGGCAACGGCCCGAACAACACGTTGTCGTGGTTCTTCGTGCAGCTGCTGCCCGGTACGCCCGGGCCCATCGACAACTATCGCCGCCAGATCGAGGAGCTCTTCCGCAACCGCGTCGAGACGATCCCCGGCGTCGCGAACGTGCGCATCAACTTCGGCGCCGACGAAGAGCTGCAGATCGTCTTCGATCCCGAGAAGACGGCCGAGCTCGGCATCCAGATCCCGCGGCTCGCGCAGGCCGCGGGCAACGCCGGCGACATCTCCGGCGGCTTCGTCGATATCGGCCGCCGCCAGTACACGGTGCGCTTCGCCGGCAAGTACTCGGTGGACCAGTTCAAGGACCTGGTGGTCGAGTGGCGCGACGGCCGGCCCATCCACCTCGGCGACGTCGCCGACATCCAGGTGCGGCGCGGCGACCGCAGCAACCTCGCGCTGCAGAACGGCAACCCGGCGATCGGCATCCAGATCATGAAGGAGAACGACGCCAACGTCCTCGAGACGCTGACCGCGGTGAAGGCCGAGATCGAATCGATGCGCGGCAACGAGCTGAAGAAGATGGGCCTGTCCATCGCGCAGTCTTTCGATCCGTCCGTGTTCATCGACCAGGCGATCAGCATGGTCACCGGCAATCTCTTCAGCGGTGTCGTGCTCGCGGTGCTCGTGCTCTGGTATTTCATCCGCGACCGCCGCGCGACGCTGCTGGTCGGGTTGTCCATCCCGATCTGCCTGACTGTCACGCTCGTCATGCTCTATGCGTTCGGCCGCACGCTGAACGTGATCTCGCTCGCCGGCCTCGCGTTCGGCGTCGGCCAGTCGCTGGACACCGCCATCGTCATGCTCGAGGCCATCGCGCAGCAGCGCGAGAAGGGCCTGAACCGGCTCGAGGCGACGCTCGCCGGCGCGAAGCAGGTCTGGCCCGCGCTGCTCGCCTCGACCGTCACGGCGGTCATCGTCTTCCTGCCCATCGTCTTCATGCGCGACGCCGTGTCGCAATTGTTTGCCGACCTGGCACTCACCATTTCCATCGCCGTCGTCGCGTCGCTGATCGTCTCCGTCACCGCGATCCCGCTCGCCGCGTCGCGCTGGCTGAACACGGAGAACGTGCACAAGGGCAACGACGAGAAATACGCCGCCGTCGCCGGCTGGATCGTGCGCTGGACGGACAGCTCGACGCGCCGCTGGGCCACCGTCGCCGTGTTGTTCGTCGCACCCATCGTGCTGACCTGGGCGCTGCTGCCGCCGCTCGACTATCTACCGCCCGTGAAGCGCGACGCGATCGACGGTTTCGTCCAGCTGCCGCCCGGCACGAACATCGATACCGTCGAGCGCGAGTTCGTGCAGCCGGTGGCGAAACGGCTCGCCCCGTACATGGCCGGCACGAAACAACCCGCGCTGAAGAACTACTACATCCTCTCCGGCCCGTTCGGCACGAACTTCGGCATCCGCCCGCTCGACGAGGACGATATCGACGCGCTGAACAAGCTCGTGAACGAGGACATCACCGCCGGCTTCCCCGACACGCAGGTCTATGCCACGCAGGGCAATCTCTTCGGCGGTCTCGGCGACGGCCGCAACATCGACCTGCAGCTGCAGTCGTCCGACTTCGAAGGTCTGCTGGCCGCCGCCCGCCAGGCGCAGAAGCTGATCCAGGAGAAGATGCCCGGCGCGCAGGTGCAGGCGTTCCAGGACCTCGAGCTCGCCGAGCCCGAGCTGCGGCTCGAGCCGGACGACCGCCGCCTCAACGAAGTCGGCTGGTCGCGCGGCGACATCGGCACCGTGGTCCGCGCACTCGGCGACGGCATGTTCGTCGGCGAGTATTTCGACGGCGAGCGCCGTCTCGACGTGATCCTGCGTGCCAGCCGGTGGGAGTCGCCCGAGGCGCTGGCCAACACGCCGGTGTCGACGCCGACCGGCAACGTCATGCCCCTCGGCGAACTGGTGCGCGTGGACTCCACGGTGGGCGCTGGCGGCCTGCGCCGCGTCGACGGCCACCGGACCCTCGGCCTCAACGTCAGCCCGCCCAAGGAGCTCTCGTTGGGCCAGGCCATCGAGGCGCTGAAGCGCGACGTCGAGCCGCAGATCCGCGCCGTGCTGCCGGCCGACGGCGCGGTGCATTACGAAGGTAATGCGGGCTCGCTGCGCGAAGCGCTGTCGAACATGGCGCAGAACCTGTCGATCGCGCTGATCGCGCTGTTCCTGCTGCTCGCGGCGCTGTTCCGTTCGGTCAAGGACAGCCTGTACGTGATCCTGACCATCCCGCTGGCCGGCTTCGGCGGCGTGCTGGCGCTGGTGCTGCTGCGGTTGTTCACGCCGCAGACGCTCGACCTGCTGACGATGGTCGGTTTCGTCGTGCTGATGGGCCTCGTGGTCAACAACGCGATCCTGTTGGTCGACCAGGCGCGTGCGGAGATCCGCGCCGGCACGACGGTGCGCGCGGCGGTCGAATCGGCGCTGGCCACGCGCACGCGGCCGATCGTGCTGACCACCCTGACGACGCTGTTCGGCATGCTGCCGCTGGTGCTCGTCCCGGGTCCGGGCAGCGTGCTGTACCGCGGCCTGGGAACGGTGCTGGTCGGCGGCATGGCGGTGAACTCCGTCTTCACGCTGGTCCTGTTGCCCACGCTGCTGCGCCTCATCGAGCGCCCCGATCCGACGGCGGCCGCGGCCGGTTCACCGGCCAATCCGCCGGCCATTGCAACCCAAACCCCCGCCTCCGTCGTCTGAGAGACGCCCCATGAAAAAACTGTCCACAGGGATGTTGCTGTTGCTGGCGACGGTCGCGCAGGCGGAGGACGCCGCGCCGCCCGTTCCCGTGGTCGTGACCACGGCGCGTTCCGAGAACCTCGGCGCGAACCTCTCGGCCACCGGCACGGTGGTCAGCCGCAACGACGCGCGCATCTCCGGCGAGGTCGCCGGCACGCTCGCCTGGATCGCCGAGCCCGGCACCCGCGTCGCGCGCGGCGACACGCTGGCGCGCATCGACACCGAGCGCCTCGCCCTGACGCTGCGCGACAACGAGGCCGCGCTGAAGCGCCTCGACGCCCAACTGTCGCTGCTGACCACGCAACGCACCCGGTTGCAGACGCTGGGCAACGTCGTCTCGCAGAGCCAGCTCGACGAGGCGCTGGCGCGCGAACACATGGCGGAGCAGGACGTCGAGCAGGCGCGCGTGGCGCGCGACCGTGCGCGGCTCGATCTCGCACGGGCCGCGGTACGCGCGCCGTTCGCCGGCGTCGTCGCCGAGCGGCTGCAGCAGTCGGGTGAATACGTCGCCGGCGGCGCGCCGCTGCTGCGGCTGGTGAACGATCGCGATCTCGAGGTGGTGGCGCGCGCGCCGATGGGCACGGTGGACACCGTGGTCGCCGGGGCGCAGGCCAGCCTGGTCGACGGCGGCCGGCGCAGTGCCGGCCGCGTGCGCGCGGTCATCCCGGTGGGTGACGAACGGTCGCGCATGGTCGAGCTGCGTATCGCGCTGACCGACGCCTGGCGCGTCGGCACGCCGGTGCGCGTGGAGATCGCGCCGCAGAGCGTGAAGTCCGTGGTCACCGTGCCGCGCGACGCCGTGATCCTGCGGCAGGGCGCGAGCTACGTGATGCGCGTGAAGCCGGACAACACGGCCGAACGCGTCGCCGTGAACCTCGGCCCCGGCCGCGAGAACCACGTGCAGATCGACGGCAGCCTGCGCGCCGGCGATCGCGTGATCATCCGCGGCGCGGAGCGGCTCGAGCCCGGCCAGGCGGTGAAGGTCCAACTACTGTAGGCGGGAGCCGTGCACGCGATGACGAAGGGGATGGTGCCACCCGGGCCCGACGAGGCCCAGGACGATCGTGAGTCCGAATTGCCGCCGGCGCGCACGCCGACGGTGATCTGGGTGCACGACGGGCCGGTCTGCGTGGATGTCGTCGACGTGTTGCCGCACCCGGTGGCGCCAGCGAACTGCCAGTGCCAGGCGTGCGTGGCGGCGCGCCACGCGGACTGGGCGGCGCGTTTCCTCGACTAGCTAGTGCGCCCGCGGGCGCTTCAGGAAGTACTCGACCTTGTCGCGGTACGTGCGCGACAGCTTCAGTTCCTGCCCGCCCTCGAGCCTCAGGAAATATTCGCCGTTCATGTGCGCGCGCAGCGACTTCACGCGCGTCAGGTTGACGATCGTCGACCGGTGCACGCGCTGGAACAGCCGCGGATCGAGCAGGTTCTCCATCTCGCGCATCGTCGCGCGCAGGATGTGCGTGTGGCCGTTGGCGTGGATGCACAGGTAGTCGCCGGCGGCGTCCACCCATTCGATTGCCTCGACCGGCACGCGCACGGTCTCGCGGCCGTTGCGGATCGGCAGCCAGGCCGGCACGTTGCTGTTGCCGGCCGGCGCCGCGGGATCGTCGCCGGCTTCGATCTCGCCGCTGCCACGCAGCTCGGCGAGCAGGTTCACCAGCTGGTTGCGCTCGTTGACGGCGGTGCGCTGCTCGATGAGCTCGCGCACGTGGGTCAGCGTAGCCGCGAGCCGCGCGTCGTCGACCGGCTTCAGCACGTAGTCGATGGCGCGTGCTTCGAAGGCCTGCACCGCGAAGCGGTCGTACGCGGTCACGAACACGATCATCGGCAGCTCGTGCGGCTGCAGCTCGGCGAGCACGTCGAAGCCCGACAACCCGGGCATCTGGATGTCGAGGAACACGAGGTCCGGCCGCTGCTCGCGGATCGCGGTCAGCGCCTCGCGGCCGTTGCTGCAATGGCCGACGATCTCGATGTCGCCGGCCACCTTCAGTCGCAGCTCGAGCCCGCGCCGCGACAGCGCCTCGTCGTCGACCAGCAGCGTGCGGATGCGGCGCGTCGTCATGCCGAGGTTCACGTCGGTGCCACTTCGAGCGGCAGGCCGAGCTCGATGCGCAGGCCCGGCTTGTTGTCGAGCGTCGCGAAACGGTGGCGGTCCTCGTACAGCACCGACAGGCGTTCGCGCGTGTTGCGCAGCCCGACGCCGCGGCCCGCGCCCGGTCCGCCACCTGGCGTGCCGCTGCCCCCCGGCTTCACGAGCCCGGGCCCGTCGTCGCTGACCGCCAGCTCGAGCATGTTGCCGCGCGCGCGGCCCTCGACGCGGATGGTGCCGCCCTGCTCGGAGGGCGAGACGGCGTATTTCACCGCGTTCTCGATCAGCGGCTGCAGCAGCAGGCTCGGCACCAGCGCCTCCAGCGCCGCGTCCTCGATCGCGTATTCGAGTTTCAAACGGTCGCCGAAGCGCAGCTTCTCGGTGGTCAGGTACAGGTTCATCGCCTCGATCTCCTGGCGCAGCGTCACCTTCTTCATCGGGTCCTGGTCGAGCGTGTAGCGCAGGAATTCGGACAGCCGCATGACCGTCTGGTTGGCCGTGCGGTTCTCGTTGTCGAGGATCAGCGTCGAGATCGCGTTCAGCGTGTTGAACAGGAAGTGCGGGTTCAGCTGGTAACGCAGCATCTTGAGCTGGGCCTCCTGGGCCAGCGACGCGGCGCGCAGCGTCGCCTCGCGCTGCTGCTGCAGCGAGACATAGTACTTGGTGCCGAAGTAGATGCCGGCCCAGCACAGATATAGATAGGTGGCCGAGACCGCGCCGCCGAACACCTCGAACACCGTCTTGAACTCCCACTCGGGTTCGACGATGTGCTGGTAGGACAGCGTGATGATCACGCGCCAGGCGAGCGCGAGCAGGTAGCAGGTCAGCAGCGTGACGCCGAACATCATGCGCACCGACTGCCGGTTCCACAGCCAGCGGCACACGTAACGCAGGATCAGGCTGAGGAAGAATCCGGAGACCGCGGCGATGACGATGACGTACGGATACCCCGTCATCTTCTCGTACAGCATCGACGCCAGCAGCTGCGAGATGACGTACGCGGCCCAGCCGCCCGAATGCAGTATCCAGAACAGGGACGCGCGGTTGTAGCGCAGGGGATCGATGCCGGCCATCGTGCAAAGGTACGACGGCGCGCCTCACCTCACAAACGGCCTGGCGCGGTTAACGCGCGGCTCGGCGCTATTTCTTCTTGGCTTTCTGCGGCTCGGGCTTGAGCGTCGCGAGCTGTCGCGGCTGGTCGAGCAGGAAACCCTGCGCGTAGTCGAGACCCACCGCGGACAACCATTCGCGCACGGCCGGCGTATCGACGCGCTTGGCGACGCACGACAGGCCGAGCACCTTCGACGCCTGCGCGATCGCGACGACCAGCGCCTGCGGCACGCGTTCCTTCATCGCGACGGCCGTGATCTTCGAATCGAGCTTGAGGAACTTCAGCGCCGGCGAGCCTAACCACCGCAGCGCGTTGTGATGCATCGTGAAGTCGTCGAGCACCACGTGGCAGCCGATCTTCTCGCAGGACACGACGAAATTGTCGACGTCGCGCACCTGCTCGACGCACGACTTCTCGGTGATCTCGAAGCCGAGCGCCTTGGCCGGCACCTTGTGGTTCTTCAGCGTCAGCGCGACGAAGCTCGCGAACTTCGGATCGGCGATCGTGCCCATGCCGACGTTCACCGAGAAACTGGCGGGTTCGGATTCCCAGACGCCGCGGTTCTGGTCCATCCAGATGACGAGCTGTTCGACGACGATGCGGTCGAGGTCGGAGTTCGCGCTCGGGTCGTGCACGTCCTGCAGCACGCGATCCGGCGCCACGCCGAACTCGTTGTCGGCATTCGCGTCGCGCACCAGCACCTCGAAGCGGCGCGTGCCGCCGGTGCCCTTCAGCTTCACCAGCTGCTGCACGTGCAGCTCGAAGACCTGGCCGTAGAACTCGAACTGGCCGGGGCCCACCGAAACGTGCTGCTCCTCGGCCTGGTACTCCGGCGCGACGTTCATGTCGGGATCCGGCTCGACCATCGATTCGAGCAGCGCTTCGACCTCCGCGGTCTCCTCGTCGCCGGTGATCACGACGTCGTCGCTGATGCGCACGTGCGGGATGTCGGCCGGCGGCGAATCGTCGGCGATCAGCTCGGGGATCGGATCGGCTTCGACCGGGATCTCGAGCTTCGGCAGGCGGTCCGTCTGCACGACGCGCAGGTCGGGTCGCTTCGGCTCGGCGGCGGGACGCGCGTTCGGCTTCAGCAGGGATTTCGGATCGATGTCCGAGATCTCGAAGGCGATGGAATCGGAGTCGGCGCTGCCGGACTGGCGCTGCGGGCCGGGGCTCGGCGCGGCGGGACGGCCGGCGGCGGGCGCACCGGGCTTCGGCGGCGGGGCCTTGGCGGCGGGCGCGGGCGGTGCCTTCGCGGCCGGCGCGGCAGCGGCCGGGCGCGCGACCGGCGCGGCGGGTTTCGGCGGAGCGACCCCCGGGCGCGGCGCTGGCGCGGCCGCGGCGGGACGGGCAGCGCCCGGAGCAACCGGCGCCTTCGCCGCCGGCGCGGGAGCGGCCGGGCGCGGGGCGGGCGGACTAACTACCTTGGCGGCGGCAGCGGGCGCGGCGGCCGGCGGTGCGGCCGGAGCCGGGGCCGGCGCGGGCGCCGGCGGCTTGCGCAGGAACGCGAGCCGGCGCATCAGGTTCGTGGTGGTGGGAGAGACGAATTTCGCGGCGCCCTTCGAATCGAGGAACTTCGCGTCGGCGATGATCATCGCGATGCCGACGAGATCGTTGAGCGGCGAACGCGCGGGCAGGAACGCCGCGGCGCGGCCGTCGCCGATGTTCTGGTAGAGGTACAGCTTGTCGACGCCGGCGGACAGTGCCGAGCAGGCTTCGACCACGAGATTGTGTTCGTCGGGACCGAGCGCGCCTTCGTCGAGCCAGAGGACGTCGCCGCGTTCGTCGTGCAGCGAGATGGATTGCAGGCGGTTGCCGGAAAGCGCCTGCTTCAGCGCTTCGCCGATCGCGGCTTTCGAATCGCCGGTAGGTGTGACACTCGCACTCGCCTGCATTCGTGAAAATTCCCCGGACTTGAGCGTGCAGGGTCGCAAATCGATCGGGGATTCGCCGTGACATAGCTCGCGTTACATGACTCCGTCGCACGACGCCCGGGCGCCGTTATGTCGAATCGTGACCCGGTTCGCGCAATGGTTCACACCGGGCCGCAGGTGCTTTCGCCCGCGGTATAGCGCTGGCAAAAAATTGTCGCGGTTGTTACCGCTATCCCATCACATAACGTTGGGCTATGTTCGGGCGGTCGACGGTGGAAACACACCGCGACGACAAACTACTAAAGGAAGAGGGGGAATACGGATGAAGAAGTCAGCGTACGCGCTCGCACGCGCGTGTCTGCTCCTGTCCGTCGCGGGAAGTGCCATCGCACAGACCGCGCCGGTCATCGTCGAAGCCGAGTCGGGAGCGCTCGGTTCCAGTCTAACTACCGCCACCGCGGGCAGCGTCACCTACATCACGACGACGGAAAACGCCGCCGTGAACCCGACGCCGTCGCGCACCGCCACGTACAACGTGACGTTCCCGGCCGCCGGCACGTACGAGCTGTACGTGCGCATCCTCACCGGGCCGAACTCCGGCAACGACGACAGTTTCTATGTCGGCAACGGCTTCAACACGTCGACCAACTGGTCGGCGGCGTACAACACCAGCACCGGCGGTTTCACGAACCCGAATGACACCGTTCTCACCGGCGGCGGCGCCGGCCAGAACGTGTACAAGTGGGTCAAGCTCACCGGCGCGGACGGCATCGGCCCGGCGGGCTGGGTCGTGCCGGCCGGCGCGTTGACGCAGAGCTTCTCGTGGGGCTCGCGCGAAGACGGCCTCAACTTCGACAAGTTCGCGTTCGGCGTCGCCGGCGTCTGCTACAAGCTGAGCGATCTCGACGCCGGCACGAACGCGACGGGCACCTGCCCGCCGCCGCCGCCGCCGGATCCGCCGCCGTACACGCGCACCGATCCCGCGATCGCCACCGGCAACGCCAAGTATCTCGGCGCCGCGTGGAGCCCGGGCACGGCCTCGCTGAACTTCGCCAACTACTGGAACCAGATCACGCCGGAGAACGGCGGCAAATGGGGCACGGTCGAGGCGACGCGTGACGTCATGAACTGGGCCCAGGCCGACGAGTCGTATGCGCTCGCCAAGGCGCGCGGCTTCAAGTTCAAGTGGCACACGATGGTGTGGGGCAGCCAGCAGCCCGCGTGGCTGAACGCGCTGTCGCCCGCCGAGCAGCTCGAGGAGATCCAGGAGTGGTACGCGGCCGTCGCGGCCCGTTACCCGGACATCGACCAGATGGACGTGGTCAACGAGCCGCTGCACGCACCGCCGCCGTACATCAATGCGCTGGGCGGCGCCGGCGCCACCGGCTGGGACTGGATCATCAAGTCCTTCGAGATGGCGCGGCAGTACTTCCCGCACACGCAGCTGCTGATCAACGACTACAGCATCACGAACGACGGCAACGCGACCACGCGTTACCTGCAGATCGTGAACCTGCTGAAGGACCGCGGCCTGATCGACGGCATCGGCGACCAGGTGCATGCGTTCTCCACGACGGAAGCGGCGCCGATGCCGAACCATCGCGCGAACCTGGATCGCCTCGCCGCGACCGGGCTGCCGATCTACGGCTCGGAGTTCGACCTCGACGGCGTGGCCTTCGGCGTGATCAACAACGAAGTGCAGGTCGCCAACTACCAGCGCGTGTTCCCGGTGTTCTGGGAGCATCCGTCGGTCAAGGGCATCACGATCTGGGGCTACGTGCGCGGCTTCCACTGGCGCAACTCGCAGGGTGACTGGCTGCTGTATCCGAACGGCGGTGAACGCCCGGCGTTGCAGTGGCTGATCCGCTACGTGCAGAACCTCCCGGCCACCGTCACGGCGGGCCAGAAGTTCAGCGTCAGTGAAACCGCCGCCGGCGGCACCGCGATCGGCAACGTGCTCGCCACGGACCCGGATGCGGGCACCGTGTTCTCGCAGTGGCAGCTGACGGATCCGAGCGGCAAGTTCGCGATCGATCCGGTGACGGGCACGCTGAGCCTCAAGGCCGATGCGACGCTCGACTTCGAGACCACCACCGCGTACACGGTGCAGGTCTCGGTGTGGGACGGCTACAACCGCAGCGCCGCGGCCTCCGTGGCCATCAAGGTGACGAACGAGAACGACAGCGCGCCGGCGATCACGGCGGGCCAGGCGTTCAGCATCACCGACGGCTATAAGCAGATCATCGCGGAGATCGAAGTCTCCGATCCGGACGACATCAACCAGATCGGCTTCACGAAGTTCAAGAACTTCAAGATCGTCAGTGGCGATCCGGGCAAGGTCTTCAAGCTGCGCAAGGACGGCGAGCTCGAAGTGTTCGCGAAGGAGATCGACTGGTCGAAGTCGGGCTACACGCTCGGCGCGACGGTCGGTGACGGCGTGAACACGAGCGCGGTGGAGACCATCTCCATCTCGATCCCGAACCAGGTCGAGCTGTGCGTCGACGACGTCGTGCAGGTCACGGTGCCGAAGGCACAGGCGGCGAAGATCGTCGCGGCCGGTGCGGATCTCGGCAAGTGCAAGTACTGGGAATGATCGACTGAGCCGAAAGGCTCGGTGCTGAAAAGCAGAAGGGCCGGTCCGCGAGGACCGGCCCTTTCTTTTGCGCAGTCGGCGCGAGGAAGATCAGCTCCCGAGGTAATCCTTCTTGCCGATGTCCACGCCGTTGTGCCGCAGCAGGTTGTACGCGGTCACGTGGTGGAAGAAGAAGTTCGGCAGCGCCCAGTTCTGCAGGAACGCGAGGCCCTTGAACTCCACGGTGCGGTCGCGCAGCGGGATCTTGATGTCGCGGTCCTCGCTGCCCTCGAGCGATGCGGCGGACACGCTGTCGATGTACTCGATCGTCTTGCGCACGCGCGCGAACAGCTCGTCGATCGTGGTCTCGTTGTCCTCGAACTTCGGCGGGTCGACGCCGGCGAGGCGCGCCATGGAGTTCTTCGCGAAGTCGCTGGTCAGCTGGATCTGCTTCACGAACGGCAGCATGTCCGGCGCGAGCCGCGAGCTCACCAGGACGGCCGGATCGAAGTTGCGCGCCTTCGCGTTCGCGACGCCTTTTTCCATGATCAGCAGGAGCTGCGTGAGCGCCTTCTTGAACACGTCGTGGCTCATCGCGTACATCGAGATCTTCATGGCCTCTTCCTTATTGGATACTTTGATGAAACAATGCGCGCACCTCGCGCTTCGTTTGGTGCACCGATGACTTCATTGTGGTCCGCCGCCCAACTCCATGTCTTCGCGAGAGTCGTCGAGCTCAACGGGTTCTCTGCCGCGGCGCGAGCCTACGGCGTCCCGAAAGTCGCCATCAGCCGCGCCATCGCCGACCTCGAGAAATCCATCGGCGTGCAGCTGATGAAGCGTACCACCCGACGCATCTTCCTCACCGCTGCCGGCGAGGCGGTGTTGCCGCACGCGCGCGCCATCGGCGTCGAGATGGAAAAAATACGGCAGCTCACGCAGACGTTCTCGACCACGCGTACCGGTCCGCTGCGCGTCATCGCCGACCCCACGTACGGCCGCGTGCTGCTCGCGCCGCTGGTGCCGCGCTTCCTCGACAGCTTTCCCGACATCGCGCTCGACGTGGTGCTCGACGCCGCCACCGAGACGGAGTGGGACGTCGCGATCCGCGCCGGCGCCAACGAAGACCCGACGCTCGGCGCGCGGCTGCTGGGCGCGCCGCCGGCAGTGCTGTGCGCGACGCCCGCGTACCTGCAGAAACACCCGGCGCCGGACCGTCCGGAAGGACTGCGCGACCACGCCTTGCTGACGCCGGCCGGCGAGGGCGCCGAGTATCGCTTCCAGATGACGAAGGCGTCGGCGCGCGCCGAGGTCCGCGTGCGGCCGAAGCTGGCGGTCGACGATCCGTCGGTACTGCACAGTGCGACGGTCGCGGGTCTCGGCATCGGACTGCTGCCCGAGTTCCTCTGCCGCCAGGGCGTGGCCACCGGAAAGATGCGCAAGGTGCTGGCCGATTGGCAGGCGCCGTCGGCCGCGCCGCTGTACGCCGTGTTTCCCGCGGGACTCGAGGACGATCCGCGCGTGAAGAGCTTCGTGGAGTTCGCCGCCGCGAACATCGTGCCCGCACTGGCGCACTGACAACCTCCAGGAATCCGCCATGACGTATCGAGCACCGGTAAAGGACATCCGGTTCGTACTGGATGAATTGATTGGCACCCAGGCGCTGCAGGCCTGCCCGGAATTCGCCGACTACTCCGGCGACACGGCGAACGCCGTGCTCGAGGAGGCCGCGAAGTTCGCCGAGGCCGTGCTGGACCCGCTGTGCCGCAGCGGCGATCGCGACGGCGCCCGCTGGTCGGCGAACGGCGTGACGATGCCGGCCGGTTTCCGCGACGCCTATCAGCAGTTCTGCGACAGCGGCTGGCCGGCGCTGCGCGCGCAGACGGAGTTCGGCGGGCAGAACGTGCCGACGGCGCTCGGCACCGCGGTCGAGGAGATGTGGGCGGCGTCGAACCTGGCGTTCAAGCTCTGCCCGATGCTCACGCAGGGCGCCATCGAGGCGATCCAGCATTTCGGCACGCCCGGGCAGAAGCAGACTTACCTGCCGAAGATGGTCTCCGGCCAGTGGACCGGCACCATGAACCTGACCGAGCCCCAGGCCGGCAGCGACCTCGCGCAGGTGCGCACGCGCGCCGTGCCCTCCGGTCCGAACTACCGGCTCTACGGCCAGAAGATCTTCATCACCTACGGCGAGCACGATCTCACCGAGAACATCGTGCACATGGTGCTGGCACGCATCGACGGCGCGCCACCGGGCGTGCGCGGCATCTCGCTGTTCATCGTGCCGAAGTTCTGGGTCGATACGAACGGCATGCCGGGCGCGCGCAACGACGTGAACTGCGCGTCGATCGAGCACAAGCTCGGCATCCACGCGAGCCCGACCTGCGTGATGATGTTCGGCGAGAACGAAGGCGCGCTGGGCCAGCTGGTCGGCGAAGCGAACCGCGGCCTCGAATACATGTTCGTCATGATGAACGCCGCGCGGTTGTCGGTGGGCCTCGAGGGGTACGCGCAGGGCGAGCGCGCATTCCAGCAGGCGCTCGACTGGGCGCACACGCGCGTGCAGGGCAAGCCGCCGGTGCCGATCGCCAAGGTCGCGGGCTCGGCGTCGCTGGGCACCGGCTCGTCGCCGGCGCCGATCATCGGCCACCCCGACGTCAAGCGCATGCTGCTCGAGATGAAGTCGACGACCGAGGCGTGCCGCGCGCTGGCGTTGTACGCGGCGCACGAGCTCGATCTCGGCCGCGCGCATCCGGACGAAGCGCAGCGCGCGGCGCACCAGTCGCGCGGCGACCTGCTGATCCCGATCGTGAAGGGGTTCTGCACCGAGAACGGCATCGAAGCCGCGTCGACGGGCATCCAGGTGCACGGCGGCATGGGCTATGTCGAGGAGACGGGCGCGGCGCAGACGTATCGCGACGCGCGCATCACGGCCATCTACGAGGGCACGACGGGCATCCAGTCGAACGACCTCATCGGCCGCAAGTTCGGCCGCGACCGCGGCGCGGCGCTCGGGCTGTTCATCGACGAGATGCGCGCGTCGCTGACGGCGATGTCGCCGAAGACGCCGTCGGCGACGCAGACGCGCGATGCCGCGCTCGATGCGGTGCTGCGTCTGCGCAAGTCGGCGGATGCGTTGCTGGCGGTGCTGGCGACGGCGCCCGATCGCGCGATGGCCGTGTCCGTGCCGTTCCTGAAATCGTGTGCGCTGGCGATCGGCGGCTGGCTGATGACCCGCGCGGCGGACATCGCGGCCCGGCAGCTCGAAGGCGGCGCGAGCGACCGCGAGTTCTACGAGGCCAAGCTGGCGACGGCGTATTTCTACGCGCTGCAGGTGCTGCCGCGCACGCTGGCGCTGGAGCAGATCGTGATCCACGGCGGCGACGCCGCAGCGGGTGTGGACGCGGCGTTGATCTGAGCGCGCCGGGTCGCGCCACGAGGAGTCAGCGGATGGACCGACGCAATTTTCTCGCGATGAGCGGCGTGGCCGCGATGGCCGGCTCCGGCGCATCGTTGTCGCAGGACGGCGCGAAGCCCGCGGCGAAGGGCGGTGCCGGCACCGGGCCCGCGTCCGCGCCGGGCAAACTACTCACGCGCCGCATCCCGTCGAGCGGCGAGTCGATCCCGGCCATCGGCCTCGGAACCTCCGGGCCGTTCGAAGTCGGGACCGGCGAGCACGATCGCGCGCCGCTGCGCGAGGTGCTGCGCGCGTTCTTCGCCGCCGGCGCGACGCTGATCGACACGTCACCGATGTATTCGACCGCGGAGTCCGTGCTCGGCGACCTGCTGACCGCCGACGAACAGCAACGCGCCTTCATCGCGACCAAGGTGTGGACGCCGAACTCCGGCGCCCACGGCGCGCAGAAGGGCATCGAGCAGATGCAACGCTCGATGTCGCTTCTCAAACATCCGCGCATCGAGCTCATGCAGGTGCACAACCTCGTCGACCTCGACGCGCACCTGAAGACGCTGCGCGCGTGGAAGGCGGAGGGCAAGATCAGGTACATCGGCGTGACGCACTACACGACGAGCTCGTACCCGGATCTCATGTCGATCATCCAGCGCGAGAAGCCCGACTTCGTGCAGTTCAACTACTCCGTCGGCACGCGCGAGGCCGAGCAACGCCTGCTGCCCATGTGCGCCGACAAGGGCGCGCCGTGCTGATCAACCGCGCGTTCGAGGATGGCAACCTCTTCTCGCGCGTGCAGGGCAAACCGCTGCCGCCCTGGGCCGCCGAGTTCGGCGCGACGAGCTGGGCGCAGGTGTTCCTGAAGTTCGTCCTCGCGAACCCCGCCGTGACCTGCGTGATCCCCGCGACCGGCAAGGTGAAGAACCTGGTCGACAACCTCGGCGCCGGCGTCGGCGCTCTGCCCGACGCCAGGCACCGCGACAAGATCATCGCCGCGATCTGATGGGGACAGTCCCCGTTTCCTAGCAAACGGGGACTGTCCCCATTACTGACCCTGGACGAGCTTGTAGATCCCCGAGTTGCGCACATCGACGATGAACAGCTCGCCGTTCGTGTCTTCCGCGAACGACGCGGGATTCAGGCCCGAGTCCCAGCCATCGGCGTGCGTCAGCAGTTTGGTCGGCGCGGTATTCGTCGGGATGTGCCACAGGTAACCCGAGCTGTAGTCGCCGAACACGTACTGCCCCGCGAGATTCGCGATCGCCGTGCCGTGATAGACGAACCCGCCGGTCACCGCGAGACCATCCGGATGCGCGTACTCCGCCACCGGCGGCGTCAGCGGCACCGACGGCGTGCCGCACATCAGCGTCGTATCCATCGTGCCTTCCTTGCAACGCCAGCCGTAGTTGCCGCCCTTCACGACCTTGTTCACTTCCTCGCGCGAATGCGAGCCCACGTCACCGAGCCACAAATCGCCGTTCGCGCGGTCGAACGTCCAGCGCCACGGATTGCGGAAGCCCCAGGCGAAGATCTCGGGGCAATCGTTCGTGCCGGTGCCGTCGACGTTGCACAGCGCGTTCGCCGCGAACGGGTTGTCGGACGGGATCTTGTAGCGCCGGCCGTTCGTCGAGCCGCTGACGTCGAGCCGCAGGATCTTGCCCAGCAGGTTGTTGGTCAGCTGACCGTTGCCGGCCTGAGAGGAGTTGCTGTCGTCGTTGCCGCCGTCGCCGGGACCGGCGTACAGCATGCCGTCGCGACCGAACAGCAGGTGGCCGCCGTTGTTGTGGCCGCCCGGCTGCGCCATCTCGAACACGATCTGCTCCGACGCCGGGTTCAGCGTCGCGCCGCCATCGGCCGTGCTGAACTCGGAGATCCGCAGCACGATGACGCCGGGCGAGGTCTCGTGCGTGTACGCGGCCCACGCGCGCCCGTCGGTCGGGTAGTTGGGATGGAACGCGAGGCCGAGCAGGCCGTGCACGTTGCGGAACACGACGCGGTCGGTGATGTCGAGGACGTTGCTGGTCGTCGTGACCGACGGAGTGTCGGCGAACGCGACCACGTGGCCGTCCTGCTGCACGACCACCCAGCGCGACGTGTCGTGCGGCACGCGCATCATCGAGTGCGCCGCGGTGAACGTCAGGCCGCTGAACACGCGCTGCACGGCGATCTTCACCGGCCCGCTCGGCGGCGGCGGCGTCACCGGCTCCGCCTGCGTCGTCGCGCTGGCCGCGACCGATGCGGCCGAGACGTTCGCCGCGGGCGCACTATCTACCGCGACCACCGTGTAGCTGTACGTGGTGTTTGCCGTCAGGCCCGTGTCCGTGAACGAGGTGCCGGTCGGCGTGGCGACCGCCGTCGTATTGCCATCGCGGAACACCCGATATCCGGCGACGCCGGTGGCGTCGGTGGACGCGGTCCAGGACACCAGGATCTCCGTCTGCGATTGCGCGACCGCGGTCACGCCCGACGGCACGGTCGGCGGCGTCGTGTCGGCCGGCGGTTCCACCGGTGCCGAGGGCGGGGGCGGCGCCGCGGGCGTGTCTCCGCCACTGCTTCCGCCGCCGCCACAGGCCGACAGCAACACACCGAGCGACGCCAATGTCGCCAACGCAATCTTCCGATCCATGCGGGTACCCTGAGTATTCGTGAGGTTGTTTGGGTGACACGAATGTGGGGCTTGCCCCTACCGCGTGCCGTCAGACGCGGCGAGCAGGCGGTCAGATGTAAGCGAAGGTGCACGCGCCGAATCGCGAAGCGCGATGTAGGAGGACGCCGCGCCCCGCGGCCAACGCGTTGATGCTAGAGGCCGATCCGGCCGAGCAACTGGTCCATCGAGTGGATGACGGAAACGCCGGTGCCGCGCATCACGTCAGGATTGCCCGGCGCATAACCGATCACGCGGAATCCCGCGGCCAGGGCCGACGCCGCGCCGGCCGGCGAATCCTCGATGACGACGCAATCCGCCGGCGGCGTCCCGAGCCGCTGCGCGGCGTGCAGGTAGATGTCCGGCGCGGGCTTCGGCCGCGGCACCATCGACGTCACGTACACGTGATCGCCGAAGAATCCATCGAGCGCCGCGACCTCGAGCGAGAACCGCACCCTCGCCAGCGACGACTGCGACGCCACCGCGAGCCGATGCCCGCGGCGACGCAGCTCCTCCAGCGCCGTGCGCACGAACGGCACGGGCTGGAGCTCCTGCCGGAACGCGCGCGCGGTGGCGAACGCCCAGTTGTACGTGAACAGGCTGGATGGCCGCTGGCCGGTGCGCGCGGCGATCGCATCGAGCACGCCGTCGACGGTCTTGCCGAGGAACATGGCGTGCGCTTCCTCGACGGTGAGCTCGAGGCCGAGCTCGCCGATCAGCTCCGCCTCGACGCGGCTCGCCAGGTATTCGCTGTCGACGAGGACGCCGTCGCAGTCGAAGATCAGCGTCGGCAGCACTAGCTACCGCGACGCAGGCGCAGGCGGCCGGCCGCGGTGCAGACGGCGACGGGCCACAACACCGCCGCGGAGATGCGCCCGGAGAAGCGCTTCTGCCGGTCGGGCTCGTCCGAGTACAGGTAGTTCGACAGCGCCGCGACCGTCAGCGCGATGAAGCCGAAGAACCAGAGCATGACGAACAGGCGCAGCAGCGGCACGGCGTCACTTGTAGGGTTCGTGCAGGTGCACCGGCGGCGCCGCGACCCGCTTGCGGCGCATGCGGATGTTCAGCATCTCCACGGCCACCGAGAACGCCATCGCGAAGTAGATGTAACCCTTCGGCACCTTGTGCTCGAAGCCCTCGGCGATGAGCATCACGCCGACCACGAGCAGGAACGACAGCGCCAGCATCTTGATCGACGGGTGCGCCGAGACGAAATTCCCGATGCCGCGCGCGAACAGCATCATCAGCCCGACCGACGCGATCACCGCCGCGATCATCACCGCCACCGAGTCGACCATGCCGACCGCGGTGATGATGGAGTCGAGCGAGAACACCATGTCGATGAGGATGATCTGCAGGATGATCGCCGTGAAGCCGGCCTTCACCGCGCTCGACGCGTGGCCTTCCTCGCCTTCGGTGAGCTGGTGGATCTCCATCGTCGATTTCCAGACGAGGAACACGCCGCCCGCGATCAGGATCAGGTCGCGGCCGGAGATCTCCGCGCCGAGCAGGCTGAACAGCGGCGCCGTCAGGCCCACGATCCACGACAACACCAGCAGCAGTCCGACGCGCATGAACATCGCGAGGAACAGGCCGATGCGCCGCGCGGTTTCGCGCTGCGCCGGCGGCAGCTTGTCCACGAGGATCGAGATGAAAATGATGTTGTCGATGCCGAGCACGAGCTCGAGCGCGGTCAACGTGAAGAAAGCGATCCAGACTTCGGGATCGGCCAACATCGTGAGGATGGCGTCCATGGGTGACGCAGTCTAAAAGAAAACGGTTGCCGATGCCGGTGACGGCGGCGAACATTCCGCGCGTCGGAGAAGGGAGCGATTCATGCGGTTTTTTCCGTTCACGGCGGCCAATGCGGCAATGGCGGCACTGGCGACGCTGTCTGGCGGTCCGGCGGCCGCCGCGACGCCGTTCGAGCTCGCGGATTTCTACCGGCTCGCGACCGTGGCCGAGCCCGCGTTCTCGCCGGACGGCGAGCGCATCGCCTATACCGTCTCGCGCAACGACAAGGACGACGACCAGGCCACCACCGACCTGTGGACCGTGCCGTGGAACGGCGGCAAGGCCACGCCGCTGTTGCGCACGCCCGATACGAGCGAATGGCAGCCGCGTTATTCGCGCGACGGCAAGGCCGTCTATTTCCTCAGCGATGCCGCCCGCGATGAAACCACGCAGCTCTGGGTGCTGAAGGGCGGGCGTGCGCGCCAGGTCACGAGCGTCGTCGGCGGCATCGCCGATTTCGATCTCTCGCCGGACGGCAAGCGCGCCGTGGTCGTCGCCGAAGTCGGCCTGCACGTCGGCCCGGTCGAGGACGACGACGTCCCACCGCCCATCGAGACGGAGCGTTTCCTCTTCAAGCGCGACGGCGAGGGATATCTCGACGACCGCACGCGGCAGTTGTTCATCGTCGATCTCGCCAGCGGCAAGGCGCGCCAGCTGACGTACGGCCAGCGCGACCACTGGCAACCCGCGTGGTCGCCCGACGGCGCGTCGCTGGCCTACACGGCGAAGGAGCGCGGCGATACGGATCGCGACACGAACTACGAAGTCTTCGTGCAGCCCGTCGATGGCGGCGAACCGCGCCGGATCAGCGTCTCGCCCGGCCCCGACAACGATCCCGACTGGGGCGCACGGCCGTCGTGGTCGCCGGATTCGCGCCGCGTGTCGTGGCTCGAAGGCGGCGAGAGCAAGTGGATCTATTACGCGACCGCGCAGCTCGCCATCGCCGATCTCGCTAGCGGCGCGATCACGCGCCCGGCGCGCATCGACCGCTGGTTCTACTACCCGAAATTCGCGCCGGACGGTTCGGTCGTCGCGCTGGTCGAACAGGACCGCGACACCTGGCTGGCGCGCATCGATCCCGCCAGCGGCCGCGTCGACTATCTATCGTCGGGCCCGCGCTTCGGCAGCGACTTCGCCGTCGCAGCCGACGGCCGGCTGGTGATGCTCGAGAGCGACGTCGACGCGCCGGCCGAGCTGTTCGCCGTCGAGGGTCACCGGCAGCTGACGCGGCACAACGACTGGGTCGCCGACCGCGCGCGCGGCGAAGTGCGCGACGTGGCGTTCCGCAGCGGCGACGTCGAGATCCACGGGTACGTCACGCTGCCGGCCGGCTTCGATCCGGCGCGGCCGGCACCGCTGATCACCTATCTACATGGCGGCCCCGTCTACCAGCACAGCCACGAGTTCGACCTGGTCACGCGCCTGTATGCCGCCGGCGGCTACGCGGTACTGGCCGTGAACCCGCGCGGCTCGTCGGGCCGCGGCTTCGATTTCTCGCGCGCCATCTACGCCGACTGGGGCAACCTCGACGTGCAGGACATCAGCGCCGGCATCACGCACGTCGTCGACGCGCATCTCGCGGATCCGCGGCGCATCGGCGTCGTCGGCTGGAGCTACGGCGGCATCCTCACCGACTACATGATCGCGAGCGACGCGCGCATCAAGGCCGCGATCTCCGGTGCCGGCGTCGCGAACGTGCTGGCGACCTGGGGCGTCGACATGTATGCGCGCGAATACGTCTATGAACTCGGCACGCCGTGGGAGAACTTCGAGACGTGGAAGAAGCTCGCGTACCCGTTCCTGCATCCCGAGCGCATCACCGCCCCGACGCTGTTCCAGTGCGCCGGCGCCGACGACAACGTGCCCTGCGCCGGCGCGCAGCAGATGTATCTCACGCTGAAGACGCGCGGCGTGCCGACGCGGTTGATCGTGTATCCGGGACAGAACCACGGGCTCTCCGTGCCCAGCTACCTCGTGCACCGCATGCGCAGCAACCTCGAGTGGTTCGACCGCTGGCTGGGCGTGCCCCGCGTCATCGCGCAGTGAGCGCCGCGCCCGGCGGCTCGTTCAGCGTGTCGAGGAAGCGGCGGCGTTCCGCCGGCGTCATGTGCGGCCAGTCCACCTTGCCCGGATGCAGCGCGCGCAACGCGTCGTCGCGCACGCGTGCGACGGGACCGTCGATGCGCGGCGCATCCGCCGCGAACTTCGCCGTCGCCCCGGTCGCCAGCAGTTCGAGCGTGCCGCCGATCACGCGTTCGTCGAGCGGCATCTCGCTGTGGCCGCAGTCGATGTAGCTGTTGCGCGCGCCGTCGAGGCACGCCAGCGCCATCGGCACCGTGCCGTCGCCTTGCTGTCCGTAGGCGTATTCGAGCTCGCCGCCGGGCAGTGACACGCCGGTGGCGGTGAGGCGGTTGCAGCCGACGACGACGTCGAAGCGCGAATCCGCGCGGCCGAGCCGGTCGGCGAGCTGTGCGCTGGCGCGCAGCATCGCGGTGCGCGGACTGAAGCCGTCGCGCGGCCAGGCGCCGTCGTCGAAGAGATCGAGATCGCCGGCGCCCGGACCGTAGGGCAGCAGCTCGTGCAGGCCCGGGAAAGTCGAAAAGACCTCGCGCGCCAGGAATTCCGCGTCGTGGCGCAGATCGAGCTGCGCGATCTTGCGGACCACCGAATACGTGCCGCGCAGCGCCTGCACGGCGGCCATCGAGCCGGAGTTCGGCGTGCCCAACAACACGACGCGGCCCACGCGCTCGCCGGCGGCATGCGTGAGTGCCGCGCGCGCGACCAGGCCGCCCATGCTGTGCCCGACGATGGCGACGTCGCGCAGATCGTCGGCATCGAGACGCTCGGCCAGGCGCCGGCCCAGCGTCGCGAGCGATTGCCGCCAGTCGTAGTCGAGCAGCACCGCGTCGTAGCCGGCGACGCGCAGGCTCAGCGTGAGCTTGAGATACGAGTAGTTCATCGCGCCCAGCGCGACGACGCGCGAGCGATCGTCGAAGCGCAGTTCGGTGATGCGCCCGACCTGGATGTCGATGGGGTCGAGCCAGAGGATGTCGTTGGGTCTGCCGCCGCCGCGCACGAGCCCGAGCTGCGAACCCATGATGCCGGGCAGCACGTACACGCGGCGCGCGGCGGGGCCGGGCGGGTTGGCGAGCGCGGCGCGCGCCAGCGTGACCAACTGCGCGTGCAGCGCGGCGCCGAAGTATTCGACCAGCCCTTCGTTCGGCGTCGGCGCGGCCAGCAGGCCGATCAGCATCGGCTCGGGCAACGCCAGGCGGTCGTACGGCGTGATGTGGTCGGAGAGGGCGCCCGGTTCTGTCATGCGAAAACGCCAGTCATGCGAAAACGCCCGTCATGCCGCCAGCCCCAGTTTCGCATCGAGCCAGTCGAACGTCGGCCGCCACAGCGACTCCTGGAAACGCGACGCGAAGAAACCGCCGTGCCCGATTTTTCCGCCGGCCTCGCGCGGCGAATACCAGCGGACGTCGAAGGCCACGTTCGGAAAGAACGGGCGCAACGCCTCCACCGTGCGCCGCGTGGCGATCGGGTCGTCCTCGAACGCCACGGACAACACCGGCGCGCGCAGCGTCGCGAACACGTTGTCGGATAGATAGGTGCGCAGGTCGGGGCCGAAGTGCTCCGGGCGCAGGCACCAGCGTTTCCACTCCTCGTACACGCCGCGCGGCAGCGGCAGGCCGCTCCAGCCGCCGCCGGTGGGCACGTAGCCCTTCAGCTTCAGCATCAGCGGACCGTGCACGCGCCAGAACCACCAGGCGAGATATCGGAACGGCGCGTGCTCCCAGCGCCAGTAACCGACGGACGTGGCGATCTGCACGTGCGCGCGCGCCAGCGCGTGGTTCGTCAGCAGCCCGACCAGCTGGCCGCCGATGCTGTGTCCCAGCGTCGCGAGCGGCGCGTCGCCCGCGCGTCCGGCCGCGGTAGACAGGGCGGCACGCATGTCGAGCAGGCCCCAGTCGCTCATCTTCGCGGTCTCGGTGGCGAGGTCCGCCGGTGCCGACCAGCCCATGCCGCGGTAGTCGTACACCAGCGCGTCGTAGCCGCGCGCGGCGGCATACGTGGCCAGCTTGAAATAGAACGTCTGCGGAAACCCCGTGCCGGCGCTGATGACGAGCGTGGCCCGGCGCCGTGGCGCCGCGAACCAGTGTCCCGCGAGCTCGCGCCCGTCCGCGCAACGGATCGAAACGGGCTCCGGCGCGATCTTCGCCGGCAGGTCGCGCAGCGCGGCGTTCACAACGCGTTCGCCTCGATCTGCTTCGCCAGCGACAGGATGGCGTCGCGCCGCGCGCTGGTCTTGCGCCAGATCGCGCCGATCGTGCGCGTCGGCACCGGCTTCGCGAACGGGCGGATGGTGACGCCGCGTGCATTGCCGTAGGCGCCCCGGCCCGCGAGCTCCGGCAGCAACGTGATGCCGACGCCGGCCGCGACCATCTGCCGCAGCGTCTCGAGACTGGTCGCCCGGAAATCCTGCTTCTCGTGGATCGGCGTGGTGGAGCAGACGTCGAGCGCCTGGTCGCGCAGGCAGTGGCCATCTTCGAGCAGCAGCAGCGTTTCGTTGCCCAGGTCCTCGATCTTGATGCTCGGCCGCGACGCGAGCCGGTGGCCGGCCGGCATCGCGACGGTGAACGGCTCCTTGTACAACACGTGCGAATCGAGCCCGTCCATCGCCACGGGCAGCGCCAGGATGCCGACGTCGATCTCGCCCGAGTGCAGCTTCTCGAGCATCGGGCCCGTCTGGTACTCGTACAGCATCAGCTCGAGACGCGGCAGCTGCTTGCGCAGCTTGGTGGCGACGTTCGGCAACAGATAGGGCCCGATCGTCGGCAGCAGCGCGACCTTGATGCGGCCGGCGAGCGGATCGCTGTGGCCGCGGGCCAGCTCGATGATGTCGTCGCTGGCCTCGAGCACGCGGCGCGCGCGCTCGACGATCTCCTCGCCGGCGGCCGTCAGCGCGACGCGCTTCGGCGCGCGTTCTATGAGCTGCACGCCGAGATATTCCTCGAGCTTCTTCAACTGCGCCGACAGCGTCGGCTGGCTGACGAACGTGCGCTCGGCCGCGCGGCCGAAGTGGCGCGTGTCCGCAACGGCGACGAGATACCGCAAATCCTTCAGCTTGAGGTCGGCCATAGATGCTCTCTATCGAGTTTATCCAATCAATCGATTGGCCGGAATGGGGGTTCGCCCTGAGAATGCGCGCCAACCCCGACGAAACCAGTTTCACACAGGAGTTCACATGCTCGGTATCGGTCAGAAGTTTCCCGCTTATTCGCTCACCGGCGTCGTCTCGAACGATGCCGCCAAGGCTTTCACGCCCGTCGACCAGGACACGTACAAGGGCAAGTGGCGCGTCGTGTTCTTCTGGCCGAAGGACTTCACCTTCGTGTGCCCGACCGAGATCGCGGCGTTCGGCAAGATCGACAAGGAGTTCAAGGCGCGCGACGCGCAGGTGCTCGGCGTCTCGACCGACAACGAATACGTCCACCTGGCGTGGCGCACGGCGAAGGACGAGCTGAAGAACCTGCCGTTCCCGATGCTCTCGGACATCAAGCGCGAGCTGACCACCGAGCTCGGCATCCTCGACAAGGACGCGGGCGTCGCGCAGCGCGCCACGTACATCGTGGACCCGGAAGGCGTGATCCGCTTCGTGTACGTCACCGATCTCTCGGTCGGCCGCAACCCGGAAGAAGTGCTGCGCGTGCTCGACGCGCTGCAGACGGACGAGCTCTGCCCGTGCAACTGGAAGAAGGGCGAAGACACCCTGAAGGCCGCCTGATCACGTTGATTAGTTAGGAGACACCAGATGACCCTGGAGCAAATCCGCGACTCGATCCCCGACTACGCGCGCGACCTCAAGTTGAACCTCGGCTCCGTGCTGACGACGACGGGTGCGCCGGGCCTGAACGAGAAGCAGGTCTGGTCCATCGCGCTGGCCTCCGCCATCGCGGCCCGGAACACGGCCTTCGCCCGCGCCATCGAGGCGCTGGCGAAGGCCCACCTGCCCGACGTCGAAGTGGAAGGCTCGAAGGCCGCCGCGGCCATCATGGGCATGAACAACATCTATTACCGTTTCCTGCACCTCGTGGAGGACAACGAGTACCAGACCATGCCCGCGCGGCTGCGCATGAACGTCATCGCCAACCACGGCATCGACAAGCTCGACTTCGAGCTGATCTCGCTGGCCGTGTCGGCGGTGAACGGTTGCGGCCTGTGCGTGACCTCGCACGAGAAGAAGCTGCGTCAGCACGAAGTCTCGCGCGAGGCCATCCAGAGCGCGGTGCGCATCGCGGCGACCATCCACGCGGTGGCGGGTGTGCTCGAGTTCGAGCAGAGCCCGCCGGCGACGACGTCCGCGACGGACCTGGCTGCATAGGTCGACGATCGGCCTCACCCCCTCCCTCGGGGTCGATCGAAAGGCGCCCGGATCCCGGGCGCCTTTTTCTTTGGCGATGACGTCCGATCGTGGTGGATCGCGGAACCGGGATATCTTCCGGACATGGGTCCGCGAATCCATTCCGCCGGCGTGGTCGTCGTGCGTCGCGTCGACGATGACTGGCGCGTGCTGCTGCTGCGCGTCTACGACTACTGGGACTGCCCGAAGGGCGAAGTGGCGGCGGGTGAGGACCAGCTCGCCACGGCGCGGCGCGAAGTACGCGAAGAAACCGGCATCGACGATCTCGACTTCCGCTGGGGCACGGAATTCACCGAGACCGCGCCGTATTCGAAGAACAAGGTGGCGCGCTACTATCTCGCGGCCACGGCAACCGCCCGCGTCGAACTACCCGTGAACCCCGGGCTGGGCGCGCCCGAGCACCACGAGTTCCGCTGGTTGCGATTCTCCGAGGCGAAGACGCTCGCCGTGCCGCGCATCGCCGCCGTCCTCGACTGGGCCGCCGCCCGCTTGGATTGAGACCGCCGCGAAGATCCGCCCGTTGACGCCCCCGCGGTGGTTAGGCAGCCTGCCCGCATGTGCCGCGCCCGCCTCCTCGGTCCCGTCCTGCTGCTCACGGCCTCGCTGCCGCTGCTCGGCGCCGAGCCCTGCGTGCCGCGCGGCAAAACGCTGGCGACGCTGGAGTTCGCGGTCGATCGCGCGAGCCGCGTCGAGCGCGTGCTGTCCATCCCGGCCGGCGCGCGAGTGCTCGTCGAAGTCTCCGAGTCCGGCAACAACCTGCGCGTCGAGCTGGTGGACGGCGGCCCGCCGCGTCTCGCGGACGATGCACTGCGGCGCTGGGCGCCGCAGCGCCTGCTGATCGCGCCGGGCGCGAGACGCGCCGTCACGCTCGCAGTCATCGGGCAGGAGCGCACGCCGGGGCGCGCCGCCGTGCGCGCCTTTGCGCTGGCGCACGACGAAGACCGGCGTTGCATCGACTACTGGGAAAAGGCAGCCGCCGCCGATGCCGACTTCTCGCGCGGCGAGCTGCTCAGCGAAGCCAAGATTCCCGGCGAGCCGGGCAGCGTCGATCGCGCTTACGCAGCGGCCGTCGCCGGCTACGCGCGCGCGGCCGACGCCGCGCGTCCACTCGGCGGACTGCTCGCCGCGCAGGCGCGGCTCACGCAGGCGGCGGCGGAGATCATCGGCGTCGGCGCGTGGGACGAGGCGGCCGCGTCCGCGCTCGATGCGGAGCAGCGTTTCACGGCGCTCGGCCACGACTATGGCCGCGACCGCGCGCGGTTCTTCTGGGCCCGCACGCAGATCTACCTGGCCCGCCGCGCCACCGGCCGTGCCGAACAGGAGCGCCAGCTCGAAGTCGCGCACGACACCTTCATCGCGGTCTCGGACAGCCATCGCCGGCGCGGGGAAGCCTACGACGCCGCCTTCGCGTTGACCTGGGCCGGTTTCGCCCACGGCCGCGCCGACCGGTATCCCGAGAGCATCGCCGACTACCAGCGGGCGCTCGAGGCGTTCGCGTCGCTCGACGAGCCGGCGCGCAAGGTGCAACTGCGGCAGAACATCGCGAATGCGCAGTTCGAGATCGGCCGCTTCAACGAGGCGCTGGCGAACTACTCGGCGGCACTGCAGGCCGCGGACCCGGAAGAGGAAGTGGAGATCTACCAGGCCATCGTCGCCAACGTCGCGTTCACCGAGTACCGCCTCGGCAAACACGACGCCGCGCTCGGGCACTACTCCCAGGCGCTGGACCTCGCGCGACGCATGCAGAGCCGGGACAACGAGAGTCGGGCGCTGCACGGGCTCGGTGTCACGTATCAGGCGGTGGGCAACCTCCGCGAGGCGACCAACTACCTGGAACGCGCGCTCGCGCTGCGGCGGGCCGAGCCGGACACGGCGGCGCAGAGTGCGACGCTGCGCGCGCTGGCCGACGTCGCGCGCGATGCCGGCCGCCTGCGCGAAGCGCTCGCGCGGCACCAGGAGGCGCTGGGCGTCGGCGTCCAGAGCCCGCTGCAGGCGGCGCGCATCCGCCTCGAGATCGCCCGCGACCAGGCCGATCTCGGCGACTACGCCGCGGCGGAGACGCTGCTCGCCGAACTGCTCGGCACCGGTTCGGACGACCCGATCGTGCGCGCCGGCGCCGAGGCCGTCGCGGCGCGTGTCTCGCTCGCGCAGGGGCGGCTCGAGGCGGCCGCGCGGGATGCGCAGTCATCGACCAACTACTTCGCGGCGCAGCAGCTGCTGCAGGGCGAGTTCGGCGGCCTGATGCTCCAGGCGCGCATCGCCTGTGCGCGCGGCGACCGCGCCACCGCGCTCGAGTTCTCCGGGCAGGCGATGCGCCGCGCGGAAGCCATCCGCATCTCGAGCAACAATCCGGCACTGCGCGCGTCGCTGTGGCGGCCGCTGCGCCCGGCCTTCGATTTCTCCATCGGCGTGCTCGCGGGCAGCACGCCGTGCGGTCGCGGCGCGCCCGACCCCGAAGCCGCGCTCGCGATCGCCGAGGCATCGCGCAACCGCGCGCTCGATGATTTCCGCCGCCGCCTGCCGCCGGCTTCGGCGCGCGCCGATACGCGCCGCCGCGAGCTGTTCGAGAAACTCGCGGAGCGGCGCGCGCAGATCGAGGCGCTGGCCGACCGCGTCGCCGCCGACGATCCGCGCCTGCGGCTGGTTCGCGAGGACATCTCGACGCTGACGCGCGACATCGACCTGGCCGGCGGCGATGGCGCGCTGCCACGCGTCGACACCGCGGACCTGCAACGCACGTTGCGCGGTGACCGCCGCGAGATGCCGGCCGACTCGGCGGCCATCGAATACTGGCTGGGCGAGGAACGCACGTTCGCGTGGGTCATCACGCGACACCGCGTGCGGTTCTTCGATCTCGGCCCGACGCCCGCGATCGATTCCGCCGCGCGCGCGTTGCACGCGGCGTCCAGCGCGTGGACACAGGTCGCGTTGCCGGAACGGCTGCAGCGCGCGCGGGCGCTGAACGCGCTGATCCTCGCGCCGCTGCAACGCGACCTCGCCCACGCGCGTACCCTGTATTTCATCCCCGACGGCGCGCTGCACACCGTGCCGTTCGCCGCGCTGGCCTCGGGCACCGACGCGGCGCCGCGCTTCCTGATCGACACGCACGACGTCGCCGTGTCCCCGATGCTGCGCGCCCTGAGCGGCCCGCCGGCGCGCGCGACCGTCGCCGGTCCGGCGCTGGTCGTCGCCGACCCGGTCTACAGCCGGCAGGATTCGCGTTTCGCGGACCGCCGCACCGGTCCCGCCTTCGTGGAGTCTCCGACCGTCGCCGACCGCACGCTGCGCGGTGCGCATTCCTGGAAACGCCTCTCCGCCTCGGGGCGAGAGGCCGCGGACATCGCGCGGTTGCTCGGCGCGGACTCCGTCGAACTGCTGTCCGGCTTCGACGCCAGCCGCGTCAACGTGCTCAATCGCGGCCTCGGCAAGTACCGGATCATCCACTTCGCGGCGCACGCGGTCGCCGACACGGAGGCGCCGCAACTGTCGGCGCTGATCCTCAGCACCGTCGGCGCGGACGGCCAGCCGCGCGTCGGCGAGCTGTTCGCGGGCGACCTGCTGAGCGAGCGACTGAACGCGGAGCTGGTGGTGCTGAGCGGCTGCGACACCGCGCTGGGGCAGACCTCCGCCGGCGAAGGATTGCTCGGCCTGCGCTATGCGGCGCACGCCGCCGGCGCGGACAGTGTCGTGGCGTCGCTGTGGCCCGTCATGGATGCGGCCGGCGCGCAGCTGATGCGCGACCTCTACACGGGGATCGTGCGCGAGCGCCTGTCCACCGTCGCGGCGTTGTCGCGTGCCATGCGCGACGCGCGCCGCCAGTGGGCCGACCCGGCGTTGTGGGGCGCGTTCGACGTGTCGAGCGGCCCGGGTAGTTAGTCGGGCGGCCGGCCGGAAGGCCGGGTCAGACGACGCGGCCGCGCCGTCCGCCCTGCAGGAAATCCTCGACGTTCAGCGCCAGTTCGTCCACGCCACGCTGCCGCGCCTCGAACGCCGCCCAGGCGATGTGCGGCGTCACGATGAGATTCGGGATCCCGGGCTCGAACAGCGGGCTGCCATTCACTGGCGGCTCCTCCGGCAACACGTCGATCGCCGCTCCACCGAGATCGCCGCCCTTCAGCGCGTCGACCAGCGCCGGCAGATCCACCAGCGCGCCGCGCGCGGTGTTGATGAGCAGGGCATCGGGTTTCATCATCGCCAGCTCGTGCCGCCCGATCATCCCGCGCGTCGCCGGCGTCAGCGGGCAATGCAGCGACAACACGTCGGCGCTGCGCAGCACCTCGTCGAGCGTCGCGCGCACGGGCCCGATCGACGTCATCGAATCCGGCTCGCGACCCGGCGGCGTGCCCGGCCGTTCGGCCACCAGCACGCGCATGCCCAGCGCATCGCGGCACGCCTTCGCCACCGCGCGGCCCAGCGTGCCGTGCCCGACGATGCCGAGCACCTTGCCGCTCAACTCGCGGATCGGCGACCCCGGCACGGAGAACTGCTCGCAACCCGCCCAGGTGCCGTCGACCGCCGCGTCGTGGTATTCGCGCAGCCGGTGCGTCAGCGCGAGGATCGAGCCGAGCACGTGCTGGACCACGGACACCGTGCAGTAGTTGGTGATGTTGCACACCGCGATCCCGAGCTCCTTCGCGGCCTCGAGATCGACGTTGTTTGTGCCGGTCGCCGTCAGCCCGATGAACTTGAGCCCCGGCACGGCCTGCATGCGCGCGCGCGTGATCTGCTGCTTGTTCGTCAGGATGAATTCGCAGCCGGCGATGCGCTCGTCGATCTGCGCCTCGGTCGAGGTCTGGAACAGCTCGATGCCGGGCAATACGCGTTCGAGGTTCGCGGTGTCGAGATCGTCGTGGCTGACGGTGCCGAAATCCAGGAATACCGCTTTCACCTAACTAGCTCTCCAGTCGCCGGGCGGGCGCGGGCTGCGCACCCGCGGGAGCGGCGAGTGTGCCACCAGTCAGGGTCTCGTTTGAATGGGCGGCCGGCGAAATCTCCGGCGGGATCAGCTTGTACATCACCGGCGTCACCAGGCGTGCGAGCAGGGTCGACGTGATCAGGCCGCCGATGATCACCCACGACATCGGCGAATACAGCCCGATGTTCTGCATCGCCAGCGGCAGCAATCCGCCGATGGCGGTCGCCGACGTCAGCAGGATGGGCAGGAAGCGGATCTCGCCGGCCTGCTCGATGGCCTCGTCGAGCGGCACGCCCTGTTCGCGCAACTGGTTGGTGAAGTCCACCAGCAGGATCGAGTTCTTGATCTCGATGCCCACCAGCGCGACGAAGCCGATCGAGGCGACGAACGACAGGTCGTTGCCCGACAGCAGCAGCATGACCAGGCCGCCGAACACGCCCAGCGGCACCACCGTCAGCACGATCAGCGTCGATTTGAAGTTGCCGAACTCGAGCACGAGGATCGCGAAGATGCCGAAGATCGCCACGATGATGGCGATGCCGATGCCGCCGAACGCCTTCTCCGACGCTTCCTTCTCGCCACCCAGCGAGTAGTGATAACCGCGCGGCCACTGCATCGCGTCCAGCTTCGCGGTGATCGTCTTCGTCAACGCGGCGACGTTGTAACCCTCTCGCGCGTCAGCGTCGATGGTCATCGCGCGCTCGCGGTTGAAGCGCTGGATCAGCGTCGGCGCCTTCTCGAACTCGAGCGATGCGAGCTGCGACAGCGGCAGCGTCGACCCGCCCAGCGACGGCACGCGCACTTCCTCGAGCGCGGCGAACTCCGCCTGCTGCGTGATCGGCGTGCGCACGACGATCGGGTACTGCTCTCCCGTCGTCTCCTTGAACGTGCCCACCGGGATGCCGGCGACCGACAACCGCACCGCGCGATCGAGCTCCGCCGTCTGCACGCCCAGCTGCTGCGCCTTGCGCGAATCGATCTTCAACTTGAGGTTCGTGCGCGAGACGTTCAGCGGGTTCTTCACGTCGCGCGTGCCCGGCGTCGCCTTCACCATCTCCTCGACCTTGTGGCTCAGCGACTCGATGACGTTGAGATCGGTGCCGACGACGCGCACCGAGATCGGCGCCGAGATCGGCGGGCCGTTGGCGAATTCGTGCACATATATATGTGCGCCCGGGTACTGGGCCAGCCGCGTGCGCAGCGCACCCAGCTTCTCCGGCGTCTCGTTCGTGTCGTATTCCTTCAGCTGCACGAACACTTCGGCGTAATTGGCGGCGTCGTTGCGCTGGATGTGGTTGTAGTAGATCTGCGGGTTGCCATGGCCGAGGTTCGAGAACCAGCTATTTACCTCGGGCATGCGCCGCAGCTCGTCTTCGACGAACGTCAGTGCGCGGTCGGTCTCGCTGAGCGAGGTGCCGTTCGGCGACTCCACCTGGATCAGGAACTGCGGCGTGTCCGCCTTGGGGAACAGGCTCGAGCCGATCACCGGCACCAGCGCCGCCGACAGCAGCAGCGCGCCGCCGAGTGCCGCGACCACGGTGAGCTTCGGACGCGCCAGGCACCAGTGCAGCGCGGGGCGGTAGTAGTTGTGGATCACGCCCATCACGCGCTTCAGGAACGCGTTCTCGTGGCTCTGCGTCTCCTCCTTCAGCACGCGGCTGGTGAGAAAGGGGATGATGAACAGCGCCAGCAGCAGCGAACCGATGATCGTCGTCACCACGGCCATCGGCAGCACGCGGATGAACTTGCCCGGCGTGCCGGGCAATGCGAGCAACGGCAGGAATGCGAAGATCAGCGTCGCCGTGCAGCCGAGGATCGCGACGAAGATCTGCTTCGTGCCGTCGAGTGCGGCCTGCACGCGCGACTTGCCCATGCGCAGATGTCGCGCGATGTTCTCGACGACCACGATGGAGTCGTCGACCAGCAGGCCCAGAGCGACGACGAAGCCGGCGATGGACAGCTGGTTCAGCGAGTAGTCGAGGAAGTAGAGACACGCGAGGCCGAACGCCAGCGACAGCGGGATCGAGATCATCACGATGCTGGCCGCGCGCCAGCCGAGCGGCAGCAGCGTCAGCAACACCAGCGCGATCGCGATGCCGAAGTCGCCGTACAGGCGGTTCAGCCGGTGGCGGACGTTGTCGGACTGGTCGAAGCCCACCTGCAGGCTGACGCGCTTCGGCAGGCCGGCCGCGTAGTGCTGCGCCTCGGCCGCGACGCGTTCGCGCACGTCGAGGATGTTGTAGCCGTCCTTCTGGTTCGCGGTGACGAACACGGCGCGCTTGCCGTTGAAGCGGCCGGTGTAGTTGTACGCGGCGGTGTTCCAGGAGACGTCGGCGACGTCGCGGATGCGCACGATGCGGCCTTCGACCGAGGCGATGACCGTGTCGCGCACCTGGTCCAGCGACGTATAACTACCGGACGTCTTCAGCGAGAAGCTGCGCGGCCCGAGATCGATGAAACCGGCCGGGATGTTCGCGTTCTCGCTCTGCACCGCGCCGATGACCTGCGCCGGCGAGAGATTGAGCTCGGACATGCGCTTGAGATCGAGCGCGACGCGCAGCTCGCGCGAGGGATACGCCCAGCTCTCCGCCGTGCGCACGCCGTCCACCGTCTTCAGCCGGTCCTTGAGCTCGCGCGCGTAGTCCTCGAGCTCGCGGTACGGCGCGTCCTCGGACACCAGCGCGATCTGCATCGTGTTCACGAGGCCCGGCGAGAAGCGGCGGATGATGATCTGCGTCTCGGCCGGGAAATCCGGCCGCAGCGAGTTCACCTCGCGCGTCACTTCGTCGAACTTCTTGTCCGCGTCGACGAAGGTTTCGAACTCGACCGCGATGAAGGAGACGCCGTCGCGGATCGACGTCTCGATCTTCATGACGTCGTCGAGCGCGGCGATGCGGTCCTCGATGGGTTTCGCGATCAGCCGTTCGAGATCCTTCGGGTCCGCGCCCGGGTAGATGGCCGCGATCGTGTAGCCCGGGATCTTGAAATACGGATCCTCCTCGCGCGGCACCTTCGTGAACGCATACCAGCCGAGCGCGATGAGGCAGAGGAACGCGACCAGCGTGAACTGGTAGCGGCGGATCGGGAATTCGAGCAGTGTCATGTCGGTGACCGGGGCCGACTAACTTTCCGCGCGGGCCGCCGGCGCGGGTCCGGCCGGTGGTGCGGCCTCGGCCTGCTGCGCGGCCGGCACGACCTCGACGGCCTCGCCGTTCTCGAGGAACAGCGCGCCGTCGGTGATCACCGTCTCGCCGGTGCGGATGCCGCTCTCCAGCGCGATGCTGTCCGCGGTGATGAACGCGACGCGCACGTCGCGACGCTGGGCCTTTCCACCCTCGATGACGAACACGCTGGCGCGATCGCCATTGCCCTCGACCAGCGCCGCCATCGGCACGTACGTCAGCGGCGCCGCGGTGGTGACCGGCGCGAGCCGCAGCCGCGCCACGAGGCCGCTGACCAGGCGCGGCGGCGGCGACTCGAACTGCACCTCGATCGGGAACATGCCGGACTTCGGATCCGCGGCGCTCGCGACCTCGACGACCTTGCCGGTCATCGCCTGGCCCGGGAACGCGTCCATGCGGATCTCGCCCTTGTCACCCAGCTTCACGTTGACGATCTCGCGGTCCGCCAGCGCCGCGCGCACGACGAAACCGCGATCGCTCTCGCCGAACACCAGCACCGGCGTGCCGGGACCCACGAGCTCGCGCTCCTCGACGAGCTTGCGCAGCACGATGCCGTCGCGCGGCGCCGTGATCACCGAATAACCCTGGTTGAAGCGCGCCGACTTGAACTGCGCGTCGGCCAGCGCGGCCTGGGTGCGCAGATCCTGCAGCTGCTCGAGGCTGATGACCTGGTCCGCGTAGAGGTTCTCGCCGCGCTTCAGATCGCGCGCCGCCTTCTCCGCGAGCTGGCGCGCCTGTTCGACCTGCGCCTCGACCTCGGTGAGCTCGATCGCGGCGAGGCGCTGGCCGGCCTTCACCACGTCGCCTTCCTGCACGGAGATCTTGCGGATGACGCCGCCCATCTTGAACGACAGCCGCATCTCGTCCTTCGTGACGACGATGCCGTTGGTGTCGATCGGCGGCACCGCGGGCCCGGTGCTCGCGTGTTCGATGCGCACCGGCGTCGGCTTCACCGGCTCCGGCGCGTCCTTGCTGCCGCAGCCGCCGACCAGCAGCGCGGCGATGAACACGAGCGCGACGATCAGCGCGCCCGACAACGATCCTGACCGGGTGTTCTTCTTCATGACGAGTGGGCCTTCATGGCAGATCCAGCGGGAGCTTTCCCGCGGCGGTGGCGTAGTCGAGCTCGGCCTGGCGCGCGAGCATGGCGAAACGCGTGACATTGAGATTGAGCTCGGCGCCGGTGAGGCTCGAGCGGGCATCGATGAATTCGACCTGGCTGATCGCGCCTTCGTCGCGCTTGCGGCTGGCGATGCGGAACGCGGCGCGTGCGGCGTCGGCGCGCGCCTCGGCGGTGGCCAGCGAATCGGCGCTGGTGTTCAGCCGGTCGAGCGATTGCTGGACTTCGAGCTGCACCTGCTGCGTCAGTTCGTCGAGCTGCGTCGCGGTCTTGCGCGCCGACGCGTTGGCCTGGCGCACGGCCGCGCGGCGCGCGCCGCCGTCGAAGAACGTCCAGTTCAGCAGCAGCGAGACCGTGGCGTAGTTGCTGCCGCGGCCGAATTCATAGTCTTCGCCCTGGATGCCGCCATCCGCGCCCAGCGACAGCGTCGGCCACAGCTCGGACTTCGCGAGCCGCGTCTGCGCCTGGCTGGCACGCGACAGGTGCTGCAGCTCGACGAGCTCGGGACGATTGTCGAGCGCCGCGCGTCGCAGCTCTTCGAGCTGGTGCGTGCCGACGGCAATGGCGGACGTCACCTGCGCGTCCTCGAGTGCGGTGTCGAGCGGCCGGTTCAGGAGAAAATTGAGATAGCTGCGCGCCTGCGAGGCGCCGTTCACCGCTTCGCGCGATTGCTGGGTGACGGCCAGCAGTTCGGCGCGTGCGCGCAGCACCTGGTCCTGCGTGATCTTGCCGTTGCGGAACAGCGAGTCGTTCACGCGCAGGTTTTCGTTCAGCAGCGTCAGCGAGGCGTCGACGATGCCCTGCGTGCGCATCGCGGCCAGCCAGTCGAGATAGCCGACCGTGATGTCGCGCTTGAGCCGGCGGCCGAGCGCCTGGCGCGAATATTCGCTGGCGCCCAGCAGCTCGCGTTGCGCGCGCACGGCCGCGGGAATGGCCGGCGCGATCAGCGGCAGGCGCAGCGTGATCTTCGTGTCCTGCTCGTGCGGGCGGAGGAACGCGATCGTCTCGTTCTGCACGACGGGGAACTGCGGTGCCTGTCCTTGCTGCACGAGCAGGTCGTTCAGAGTCTGATAGGCGGGGTTCAGTGCGTCGCCGAGCGGCAGGTCGATCGTGCGACCGCCCTCGGAGCGCGAATAACGCGCGGCGAAACCGGCTTCGGGAAAGTAGCGCGCACGCGCGGCGTCGAGAGCCGCCGCCGACCGCTCCACTTCGAGCGACTGCGCGCGCAGCGAGAGGTTCGACTTCAGGCCTTCGCGCACGTATTCGTCGATGACCGCGGCCAGCGGGCGGCCGGGTTCCGCCACCTGCTGGGCCGGGGCTGGTGCGGCAGCACCAACCCAGCAGGCGACGAAGAACGAGGCTCTCAGATGTCGAGTCGCTGGACGCATGTCTAATTCACGGCGCAAAGCCGGCCTTCCCTGGGCAATCGACAATCAGGCTTTCAAATCCCTCGTGATCATCGAGATCGCATGATCGATGAGGTCCTTGCCGGCCACGCCGTGGTGCGCGAGCGAGTGCGCCTTCGTCGTGGTCAGCTGGATGATTCCGTGCATGAACCCCCACAGCGTGACGCTCATCAGCATCGGCGACGTGATGTCGCCGCGGATGCTGCCGTCGCGCACGCCGGTCTCGATCGACGCGACCAGGCGCTGCTGCAGGCGGTCGCCGCCGAGCGCACAGGCCTGCTCGGACGGCGAGCCTTGCGTGGGTTCGGACGACTGGAGCTCGCAGCGCGCGAGCGCGTCGAAAAGCACGGGGAATTCCTGCGAAAACGCCACGTAGGCGCGGCCCATCGCGGTCACCTGTTCGAGGCCCGTCCGGTTCCGTTCGGAGGCTTCGACGAACCGCGCGAGCAACATGCCCATGGCGCGTTCGGCGAGCCCGAACATCAGGTCGGAGCGGTCCTGGAAATAGACGTACAGCAGCGCGCGCGAGAGGCGGGCGCGGCGGGCGACGTCGTCCATGGTGAGCGCGTCGAGCCCGACATCGCGGCCCGCGGCTTCGGCGGCATCCACGATCTCGGCACGGCGGCGTTCTTTCTCTTCGAGTCTTCGTTCGGCGATATAGCTCATGGGCGGGGAGCCTAGGCCGGACTCTGACGCCGCGTCAATCTATAGAAATGTGTAGAAGCGTCGAACTTTGTAAATGCGAACCCCTCGCATTTACTTCCAACCCCCTGAATCCCATACTCCCCAGCCTCATGTCCGACCCCCTCTCCCTATCCCTCTCCGACCTGCGCGACGGCGACACCGCCGTGGTCACCGGGCTCGGCGACGCGTCGGCGCTCGGCGTCGACGACGAGGGCCGCGAGACGCTGGTCGCGCGCCTGCGCGACCTCGGCTTCGTGCCGGGTGCGCATTGCGAGGTCGTCGCGCGCATGTGGTTCGGCGATCCGCTCGCGGTGCGCATCGGCGGGTCCACGTTCGCGCTGCGCCGGGTCGAGGCTGCGGCGGTGCGCGTCGAGCGCGCCGGAACCCGCGCGGCAGCCTGAAACCATGGACGCCCAGGTTTCCGCCCCGGAGCTGAGACTCGCGCTGGTCGGCGTGCCGAACTGCGGCAAGACCGCGCTGTTCAACCGCCTGACCGGCAGCCGCCAGAAGGTGGCTAACTACCCGGGCGTCACGGTCGAGAAACGCGAAGGCGAACGCGCCGCCGCGGACGGCCGCGCGATGAAGGTGCTCGACCTGCCCGGCACGTACAGCCTCACGCCGACCACGCTCGACGAGGCGATCACGCGCGACGTGCTCGCCGGCCGCGTCGCCGACGCGCCGACGCCGGGTCTCGTCATCTGCGTCGTCGACTCCGTGCATCTGCCGATCGGCCTGCGCCTCGTGCTCGAGGTGAAGCGGCTCGGGCTGCCGATGGTGGTCGCGCTGAACCGCATGGACGTCGCGAAGCGTCGCGGGGTGCGCATCGACGCCGACAAGCTCGCCGCCGAGCTCGGCGTGCCGGTGATCCCGACGATCGCGGTGAAACGCGGCGGCGCCGACGCGCTGATCGCGGCCATCGAGCCCGCGCGCTGGCCGCAGCGCTCGGTGCAGGCCGCGCTCGCCGGGCCGATCACCGCGGAGGATGCGGAGCAGATGCAGGGCGACCTGCGCGGGCTGCTCGACATCGCCGGCTACAGTCCGCCTCGCGAGAACCCGTGGTTCCAGCGCATCGACCGGCTGCTGCTTCACCCGGTGTGGGGACTGCTGGTGCTGGGCGCCGTGTTGTTCGTGATGTTCCAGTCGGTGTTCGCCTGGGCCGTGGCCCCGATGGACCTGATCAAGGGCGCGATGGCGTCGCTCGGTGGCTGGGTCACCGCGCACATGGCCGCGGGCCCGCTGACCAGCCTGCTGGTCGACGGCGTGATCGGCGGCGCCGGCAACGTGCTCGTGTTCCTGCCGCAGATCCTCATCCTGTTCCTGTTCATCCTCGCGCTCGAGGACTCCGGCTACCTGCCGCGCGCGGCCTATCTACTCGACCGCATGATGGGCGGCGTCGGCCTCTCGGGCCGCGCGTTCATCCCGCTGCTGTCGAGCTTCGCCTGCGCGATCCCCGGGATCATGGCCACGCGCACGATCCCGAGCTGGAAGGACCGCCTGACCACGATCATGATCGCGCCGCTGATGACCTGCTCGGCGCGGCTGCCCGTGTACGCGCTGCTGATCTCGGCGCTGATCCCGCAGCGCGCCGTCGGGCCGTTCAACCTGCAGGGCCTCGTGCTGTTCGCGCTGTACGCGGCCGGCATCCTCTCGGCGCTGGCGGTGGCGTACGTCATGAAGTGGTTCGCCGGCGCGCGGCGCTATTCGCCGCTGATGCTCGAGCTGCCGGACTATCAATGGCCGCACGCCGGCAACCTGCTGCTCGGCCTGTGGGAGCGCGTGAAGATCTTCCTGTCGCGCGTCGGCGGCATCATCCTCGCGCTGATGATCGTGTTGTGGTTCCTGTCGAGTTATCCGGCGCCGCCGCCGGGCGCGGCAGGGCCGCCGATCCAGTACAGCTTCGCCGGCAAGTTGGGCGCGCTGCTGGAATACGTGTTCGCGCCGATCGGCTTCAACTGGCAGATCTCGATCGCGCTGGTGCCCGGTCTCGCGGCACGCGAGGTCGCGGTCGCCGCGCTCGGCACGGTGTACGCGATGTCCGCCGCCGGTGACGACGTCGCGGGCGCGCTCGAGCCGGTCATCGCCGGGTCGTGGAGCCTGGCCACGGCCTGCTCGCTGCTGGTGTGGTACGTGTTCGCGCCGCAATGCCTGTCTACCCTCGCGGTCGTGAAGCGCGAGACGAATTCGTGGAAGTACCCGCTGATCATGGCGGGGTACCTGTTCGCGCTGGCGTACGTCGGCGCGTTCGTCACCTACCGCGTCGTCGGCGCGTTGACCTGAGGACACGCGGATGCAGGAAGCCATCGTCGCCTTGCTCGTGGTCTTCGCCGCGGCGTTCAGCACCTGGAAGCTGATGCCGGCGCGGCGCCGGTTGCAGGCGCTGGTCGCGCTCGACAACAAGGCCGCGGGTTTCGCGGCGCTCGCCGGATTCCGCGAGCGGTCGTTGAAGCCGCGGATCGCCAAAGCCGCGGGCTCCGGCTGCGCGGGCTGCGCGGCGAACGCCGGCGCCCGGCCGCAGTCGTCGCGCCGGTGAAATCGGCGCCATCGAGATTTGCCACGCTCGCGGCACTCGCCGCGCTGCTCCATCTACTCGCGCCGGGCGCGTCCGCCAAAGACGCCGCGCGCAGCGTGCGCGACGACACCGGCGACACCGTCGCCGTGTCCGCCGCGCCCTGCCGCATCGTCTCGCTGGCGCCGGGCACGACGGCGATGCTGTACGCCGCCGGCGCCGGTCGCTGCCTGGTCGGCACGATCGCGCACTCCACCGAGCCCGCCGAAGCGGCGCAGGTGCCGGTGGTCGGCGACGCGGAAACGCTGGATTTCGAGCAATTGCTGGCCCTGCGGCCCACGGTGGTGGTCGTCGCGGTGGACGTCGTCCAGCGCGTGCGCATCGATCGCCTGCGCCAGCTCGGCCTGCCCGTGTACCAGGTGCACGTCACGAGTCTCGCCGGCATGCCGCAGTCGCTGCGCCGGCTCGGCGAGCTCACCGGCACGCGCCGCGAGGCGCAACGCGCGGCCGACGCGCTCGACGCCGACCTCGCGAAGATCACCACGACGTTCCGTGGCCGCGCGCCGGTGCGCGTGCTCTACCAGATCTGGGACAAGCCTATCTACACGATCGGCGGCAAACACGTGATCTCCGACGCGCTCGCCACCTGCGGCGCCGTCAACGTGTTCGGCGAGCTCGGCACGGCGGCACCGGCCGTCACGCGCGAGGCCGCGGTGCTCGCCGATCCGGACCTGATCCTCGCGTCCGCGCCGCCGGGTGCGGCGACCGAGTGGCTGGCGGAGTGGCGCAAGTTCCCGTCGCTGAAGGCGGTCCGCGGCGGACACATCGTCGAATACACGGACGAACGCATCGACCGCATGGGGCCGTCCGTCGTCGCGGCGACGTCCCACTTGTGTGACGTGATCGACGCCGCGCGCGCGCCACGGCACGACTGACGCCGGCCCCAATTGTGCGCGGCCGCGTGCCGCGGTTATCTTCGGCCCCGCTCAACCCGGGGGAAACGAACATGGTGAAGAAGTTGTTTGCCGCACTCGCGGCCGGTGGCATCGTGGCTTGTGCGACGTCGAATGGTCCGATGACGTCGTGGGGCAAGGAAAACGTCTCGATGCTGGACTACCAGACGGACGGCATCCTGTGCGCGACGCTCGCGCAGAACGCCGACGGCGGCAACGGCGCCAACTCGGCCGGCGGCATCAATGGCCGCAACGCCGGCAGCGGCACCGGGCTGCCCACCCAGTCGACGACCCAGAGCGGCACGAACTCGAACGCCGCGGTGCCGGTCGGCGGCGGCGGCGTGTATCGCGAAGGTGCCAGCGCCGATTTCGCCAACCGCGCCGCGCAGCAGCAGCGCCAGGCCGAGATGCAGCGCCTCAAGGCGCGCAACGACGCCATCCACTCCTGCCTCGCGGGCCGCGGCTACACCGAGTTCCGGCTCACGGCCGACGAACGCGCCAAGCTCGCCACGTTGCCCGAAGGCAGCGAAGAGCGCCGCAAGTTCCTGTACGCGCTCGCCACGAACCCCGAGGTCCTGAAGAACGCTTCGACGAGGTAGTTAGGCCGCCGCCGCGGCGCTCACGTCGCCGCGGCCGGCACCACGTCGAACGCCGCCGTCAGGCGGCGCCCGCCACGCGCGAACGGCACGGTGCCGTGCCACAGGAACGACGGGAACAACACCAGCATCCCGGGCTGCGGCCGGATGTACAGGTCCGGCCCGCAGCCGACCACCGGCGGCGAGATCTCGCCGAACTTCAGCCAGCCGGCGCGCTCGTCGTCGTCGGCCGGCAATTCCACGTAGTACGCCGAACTGATCCAGCCCTGCGGATGCACGTGGTTGGTATGGAATCCGCCCGGCGCCAGCCGCACCGACCACGAGCCCGCGATGCGATAGCCGCCGAGCGTGCGGCGATCCGTCGGATGCGCACGTTTTGCATCGAGCCGGCCGACGTAGTCGCGCAGCGGCGCATCGAGCGCGGCGAAGAATTCGCCGATCACCGGGTTGCGCGCCGGCAGGTTGCGCTCCGTCTGCACGCCGCCGCGGATGCTCTGCGCGAGCGGCCGCCGCTCCGCGCGATGCAACGCGTCCAGCTCGCGCGTCAGCGCCGTGTTGAACGCGACGATGTCCGCGTAGCCGGGCGGTGGCGCGAGATGGAACACGCGCACGAGCCGCGCGTGATCGACCAGTGCGTCGTACGCCGGATCGCCGAGCAGGCGCAACGCCGTCGCGCGCCAGGCGATCAACTGCTGATCGTCCGGCGATCCGCGCAACAACGCATCCGCGATGCGCAGCGCTTCGGCCGGCTCGCCGGCGCCGACCAATGCCGGCAGGAGATTGCGCGCCATCGGCGCGGACCCCGGCAGTCGCTGCACGGCGGCGCGCAGGAACGGCAGCGCCTCGCGCGGCCGGCCGAGATCGCCTAACAAGGCGCCGATCGACGTCTCGAACGCGGCGGCGCCGGGTGCGCGGCGCAATCCTTCCTCGAGCTGTGCCAGCGCCGGCTCCAACGCGCCGGCCGAACGCAACAGGTCCGCCGCGACGAGACGCAGCTGCAATTCACCGGGAAATTCCGCGATCGCGCGCTCGAGCCGCGCGACGCTGCGCGCGCCGTCGCCGGCCTGCCAGCGGATCTCGGCTAACATCCTGTGCAGCGGCACGTCGAGCGGCCAGCGTTCGAGACCGGCCACGACGCGCGTCTCCGCTTCCGCGTCGCGGCCGGCGAAGCGCAACGCACGCGCGAGATGCGCGAGCAGTTGCGGCGAGTCGGGCGCAGCGCGCACCAGGCTTTCGAGCGCGGCGCAGCTTTCGTCGGTGCGGCCATCCGCCTCGAGCACGAGCGCGCGATCGAGCTGCGATTGCGCTGAATCTGGATCGAGTCTCAGCGCGCGATCGATCGCGTCGAGTGCTGCGACAGGTCGTTGCAGATTTGCATTCGCGCGCGCGATCGCGCGCCATGCCTCGATCGCCGACGCGCCGTCCGGCAAAGACTTGGCCGTGGCCATCGCCCGCTCGAGGTCGCCGGAGTTTGCAAGCGAAACAATGATTTGTAAGTCGTCGGAGGGAGTAGGCATCGCTGGAATGGTTGCGCTCACATAGTTAGGCGCAGGGACAGATTTGTCTCGACAGGACATGCGGCGGGCACGCAACTATCGACAAATCGGGTATTGCAAGTGAAATCGATATGGCTAGACTCCGATCAAATTAGAAAATCGGTTTCGTAATTATTCAGACCGAGAAATAGCTTCTACAGGGGGGGCATTGCAGTGTCCAAGGCATCCAGACGGCTGCGGCGTGAAGCCGCGAGCGCGACGAAGTCGCGTGTATTGAACCTTTCCATCTTCGCCATCGGCGCGGGCTTGCTCGCACCACTGGCGATCGCACAGGAACAGGATTCCGCGAACAGCGCGGACAACCAGACGACCACCAAGTCCGACGCGGACATGACGGAGATCCTGGTCACGGGTATCCGCAAGGCGCTGCAGTCGGCGCAGGAAATCAAGAAAGAATCCGACACGGTCGTCGATTCCATCACCGCGACCGACATCGGCGCATTCCCCGACAAGTCCGTCGCGGAAGCGTTGCAGCGCGTGTCGGGCATCACGGTGACGCGTTTCGCCGCCTCCGGCGACACGACTCACTTCTCGGCCGAACCCTCGGGCGTCATCATCCGCGGCCTGCCGCAGGTGCGCAGCGAGTTCAACGGCCGCGACAGCTTCAACGCGAACAGCTCGCGCGGCCTGTCGTTCGGTGACGTTTCGCCCGAGCTCATGGCCGGCGTCGACACGTACAAGAACGCCACCGCCGACATGATCGAAGGCGGCATCGCCGGCACGGTCAACCTGCGTACGCACGTGCCGTTCGACTCCGAGGGCTTCGTGCTCGCGCTGTCGGGCGACGTCGGCTACGGCGACCTCACCGAAGACGTGAAGCCGTCGGGCTCCGTCATCGTCAGCGATCGCTGGGATACCGGCGTCGGCGAATTCGGCGCGATGGCGAACATCGCGTACTCGGAAGTCACCACCGAGTCGCAGGGCACGCAGATCGGCCGCTTCATGCAGGAACAGGGCGTCGCCGCGTACGGCGGTGGCACCAAGTGGGTTCCGGACGGCGTCGACATCCGCGACAACGTCTACAACCGCACGCGCACGGGTCTCTCGTTCGCGGGCCAGTACCAGAGCCCCGAGAAGGCCGTCCTCGCGACCGTCCAGTACAACAAGTCGAAGTACACGAACGAGTGGACCGAGTACTCGATGACCGCGGATGGTCCGGGCAACACGCAGACGGCGCAGAACCTCGTGCTCACCTCGCCGACGGCGTTCGCGCCGACCGGCTCGCGTGCGTACACGTTCGACAGCCGCGGTGTGTTCACCAGCGGCGTGCTGTCCGACACCACCGCCGCGTGGAACGGTCCGTCGACGGACTGGATCCTGCTGCAGCATCCGAACGGTTTCGCGTCGAACACGGGTCAGACCCAGGCCGGCAACGGTCCGGACGGCGTGGCCGGCACGGCCGACGACGTCGTCGCGGGCCAGCCCACGCATCCGGGCAATCCGCTCAACCAGCCGTTCCTGAGCTGGGCTTGCACGACGGTATACGACCCGGTCGCGGCCGGCCCCGGTCCCTGCGCTGAATCGACGACCCGCGGCTACGGCCTCGGCCTCGACTCGCGCTTCTCCACGCAGACGAACACGACGGAAGATGCGTCGATCAACCTGAAGTGGAACGTCAACGAGCGCGTCGGATTGAACTTCGACTTCCAGCGCATCGAGTCCGAAGTTGTCAATTTCGACAACAGCATGAACAACAAGACGTGGGCGGACCTCGACCTCGACCTGTCGCACGGCAAGCCGCGCTTCAGCGTCACGCCCGCGCGGGGTTGGGGCTTCACGCCCGGGGGTTTCGCGGATCCGCAGAACTACTTCCACGAGTGGACGATGGAGCACGCGGAGAACAGCTCCGGCACGGAGAACGCGGCCCGCATCGATGCGGACATCAAGATCGAGAGCGGCTGGATGGATTCGCTGCGCGTCGGCGTCCGCCGCGCGGAGCGCGATCAGGACATCAACTGGTCGACGTACAACTGGGGCTCGGTCACGCCGCTGTGGGGCCTCGTGCCCAACCAGCCGGTGTTCCTGAACCAGGGCAACAACCCCGGCACGTACGAAGAACATGATTTCGGTTCCAGCCTGGTGGGCGGCGGCGTGTTCGCCGGCGGCACCTTCCTGCATCCGAACATGGACCTCGTGCGCAACTACCAGGCGACGATCGACCAGTTCGCAGGCCATTCGAACAGCTGGGTCCCGCTGGGTTCGCGCACGAACTGCGGCGAGCTCGCCATGGGTCTGTACTGCCCGGTCGAACAGCAACACGTCAGCGAAGACATCGACGCAGCGTACGTGATGCTGAAGTTCGGCAGTGACGAGACCAAGATCGGCAACGTCGACGTCCGCGGCAACATCGGTGTGCGCTTCGTGAAGACGGATACGTCCGCGCTGGGCGGCGTCCTCTTCCCGCTGTTCACCGCGCCGACGAATTGCACACCCGCGCCGGGTCAGCCGATCAGCGCGCTGTGCCTCACGTCAGCCGAAGACCGCGCCTTCATGAATCAGGCGTCGTACTCGCAGACTGGCGGTGCATCGCACACCAACTGGCTGCCGAGCTTCAACCTGCGGTTGGGCGTCGCGGAAGGTCAGTTCGTGCGGTTCGCGGCTTCCCGCGCGCTCGCGCGCCCGGACATGGGTCTCTACAAGAACTTCCTCAACATCTCGCTCGTCCAGCCCGGTTGCGGCAACGGCACGACGGTCTTCTCGGATCCCAACAACTGCAACAGCAGCGCGATCTCGTACACACCGCGCTACACGGCAGAGACGGGCAACCCGGGCCTCGCGTCGACCACCGCCGACCAGCTCGACCTGACGTACGAGTACTACTTCTCGTCCACCGGTTCGTTCACGGCGTCGGTGTTCTACAAGAAGTTCAACGACTACATCCAGTACGGCAACTACACGCGCGAGCTCACCAACAACGGGGTGACGCGTGAAGTGAGCATCCGCGGCCCGGTCACGGGTGACGGTGCGTCTCTGAAGGGCTTCGAAGTGGCGTACCAGTCGTTCCTCGACAACCTGCCGGGTGCGTGGAGCGGCCTGGGCTACCAGGTCAACTTCACCTACGTCGAGAACCAGGGCATCACGAACAGCAATCTCGCGACGGTCGCCGGCAACGGCTCCGTGCAGCAGGATCCGCTGATCACGTTCACGGATCTGCCGCTCGAGGGCTATTCGAAGACCAGCTACAACATCGTCGGCATGTACGACCGCGGCAAGTTCAGCGCTCGCCTCGCGTACAACTGGCGTGACAAGTACCTGATCAGCCAGTCGGACTGCTGCATCAAGCTGCCGATCTGGCAGGACGCGTACGGCCAGCTCGACGGTTCGGTGCACTACAAGCCGACCGACAGCTTCGACATCTTCCTCGACGCGCAGAACCTGCTGCAGTCGGAGACGGTGTTGCGCCAGCAGGTCAATCAGGAAGGCCTGACCCTGCCGCGTTCCTGGTTCGTCAACGACCGCCGCTTCCAGCTGGGCGTTCGTTACCGCTTCCAGTAACGATTGAAGTCGATCCGGGGCGCGCCGCATCATGCGGCGCGCCCTTTTTTTCGACCGGACGTTTTCTGCAGAATCCCGCGATGAACTCCGCCCCTCCGCTCAGGCTGGTGATCGTCGGTGGTGGCACCGCCGGCTGGATGACGGCCGCCGCCTTCGCCGCGACGCTGCGCCCCGATCAATGCGAGGTGCGGCTGATCGAGTCCAGCGAGATCGGCATCGTCGGCGTCGGCGAGGCCACGCTGCCGCACATCCGCTTCTTCAACCGCCGCATCGGCATCGACGAGCGCGAGCTGATGGCGCATACGCACGCCACCTTCAAGCTCGGCATCGAGTTCGTGAACTGGGCGCGCCTCGGCGACAGCTACATCCACCCATTCGGCGCCTACGGCACGCGCGCCGGCGGCGTCTCCTTCCACAATTTCTGGCTGCGCCGCCGCCGGGCTGGCGACACGACGCCGATCGAGGACTACTCGCTGCCCATCGTCGCGAGCCGGCGCAACCGGTTCTCGCTGCCGTCCGAGGACACGACCTCGCTGAGCTCGACGTTCGGCTACGCGTTCCAGTTCGACGCCTCGCTGTACGCGCAATACCTGCGCGGCTTCGCCGAGCAGCGCGGCGTCAAGCGCACGGATGCGAAGGTCGTCGACGTCGCCCTGCGTGGCGAGGACGGCTTCATCGAGTCCATCAAGCTCGACAGCGGCGAGACCGTCGCCGGCGATCTCTTCATCGACTGCTCCGGCTTCCGCGGCCTGCTGATCGAACAGGCGCTGAAGACCGGCTACGACGAATGGACTCGCTGGTTGCCCTGCGATCGCGCCGTGGCCATGCCCTGCGAGAACGCCGGGCCGCTCACGCCGTACACGCGCGCCACCGCGCGCGAGGCCGGCTGGCAGTGGCGCATCCCGCTGCAGCACCGCACCGGCAACGGCTACGTGTACAGCAGCAAGTTCATCTCCGACGACGAAGCCGGCGCCAAGCTCTCGTCGCGTCTCGACGGCAAGGCGCTGGCGGATCCGCGCTTCCTGCGCTTCACCGCCGGCCGGCGCCGCAAGACCTGGAACCGCAACTGCGTGGCCATCGGCCTCGCCGGCGGTTTCCTCGAGCCGCTCGAGTCGACCAGCATCCACCTGATCCAGGTCGCGATCACCACGCTGATCGACTACGTGACACCGGGCCGCGCGTTCGATCCGCGCACCGTCGAGGCGTTCAACCGCTGGATCGAGATGGAATACGACCGCGTCCGCGACTTCCTGATCCTGCATTACCACGCGACCGAGCGCGACGACGCGCCGCTGTGGAACTACTGCCGGACGATGGACATCCCGGACTCGCTGAAACACAAGATGGAGCTGTTCCGGCGGCGCGCGCAGGTCGTGCAGTACAAGGACGGCCTGTTCCTCGAACCGAGCTGGCTGGCCGTGTACTTCGGCCAGCGCGTCATGCCCGACGGCTACGACCCGCGCGCCGACGCTACGCCGCGCCCGGATCTCGACGGCTGGATGACGACGATGCGCGACCGCATCGATACCGCCGTGAACCAGATGCCGGACCACGAGACGTTCCTCGCGCAGTACTGCCCGTCCGGAGCGCGCGCGTGAGCGCGGGGCCGCGCAGCGTCGTCGTGGTCGGCGGCGGTTCCGTCGCGTGGATCGCCGCGCTGGCGCTGCGCCGCACGTTCCGGCACCTGCCGCTCGACGTCACCGTGCTCGACACGGGGCCCGACGCCACGGGGCCGCGCGTGCACTGGACGCTGCCGTCGCAGCGCGGCGCGCATGCGCAGCTCGGCGTGGGCGAGGGGGAGTTCCTGCGCGCCACGGGCGCCACGTTCCGGCTCGCGTCCGAACACACGGGCTGGCAGGGCGGCGAGCGACGCTACGTGCACGCGCACGGCGAGATCGGCACGCCGATCGACGTCACGCCGTTCTACAAGTGGATCGTCGAACGCACGCTGGCCGGCAAGACGGAGCGCGCCGAGGACTGGTCGATCGCGGCGCTGGCCGCGCGCAACGGACGCTTCGCGCAGCCCATGGGCGCGGAGAAGGAGCTGACGGCCAGCTTCACCTACGGCTTCCACGTCGACGAGCGCGCCTACGCCACGTTCCTGCGCAGCGCCGCGGATCGCGGCGGCGTGCGGCGCATCGTCGGCACGCTGGCAGACGTGCAGCGCGCAGCGGATGGCCGCGTCGAGACGTTGCGGCTCGCGGATGGCGGGCAGGTCAGCGCGGATTTCTTCGTCGACGCCAGCGGCGCCGGCGCGTTGCTGATGAGCCGCGTGGACGACACGCCGCGCCTCGACTGGCGGCGGTGGTTTCCCTGCGATCGCGCGATCGCGGGTCTCGCGCCGGGCGAAGTGGATCCCGCGGCGATGACTCGCACGCTGGCCGGGGACAACGGCTGGTCGTGGCGCGTGCCGTTGATGGGCGCGACCGCGGTCGGCGGCTATCACGCGTCGGCGTTCGGTGGCGACGACGCGCTTCGCGCCGGGCTCGAGCGCGTCGCGCCCGGACTGCGCGACGTCGCGGTCGTGCCCGTGACCGCCGGACGTCGCCAGAAGTTCTGGGTGAACAATTGCGTGGCGCTGGGCGCCGCCGCGGTCGAGCTCGAACCGCTGGCGGGCGCGCACCTGCACCTCGCGCAGCTCGGCCTCGCGGCGTTCATGGAGCTGTTCCCGCTCGATTCGCACCCGGCGGCAGAAGCCGCGGAGTACGACGCGCAGATGGCCGCATACGCCGACCGGCTGCGCGACTTCACGCTGGCTCACTACCGAGCGGGTCCCCGCCGCCCCGGCGCGTTCTGGGACGCCGTGCACGCCGAGCCGCTGCCCGATTCGCTGGCCGCGAAGCTCGATCCCTGGCGCGCCAGCGGCCGCCTGACCATCGCCGATTTCGAAACGTTCGAGGAAACCGACTGGGCCTGGCTGCTGATCGGCGCCGGCGACCGGCCGCAGGCGCTCGAGCTGCGCGTCGCCGACGAGGTGCGCAAGCTCTTGCCCGTCGAAGCCGAGTCGCTGCGCCAGACCATCGCGCGCCTGGCATCGTCGATGCCGCGCCACGGCGATTTCCTGCGGCGGCTGCACGCGAGGTAACGATGACGCATCCCGTTCGCAAGGTCGTGATCGTCGGCGGCGGCACCGCCGGGTGGATGACCGCGCTGGCGCTGAGCCGCTTCGCCGGCACCGGCTACGACATCGAGCTGGTCGAGTCCGAGCAGATCGGCACCGTCGGCGTCGGCGAGGCGACGATCCCGCTGATCATGGACTTCAACCGGACCATGAACATCGACGAACGCGAGTTCATGCGCGCCACGCAGGCGACGTACAAGCTCGGCATCGAGTTCGTGGACTGGACGCGGCTCGGGCATTCGTACATCCATCCGTTCGGCCGCTATGGCGTGCAGATGAACGGCATCCATTTCTACAGCTATCTGCATCGCCACTGGCTGGCCGGCGGCCACCGGTCACCCGACGAGTTCTGCATCAGCATCATGGCGGCGAAGGCCGGGCGCTTCGCGCACCCGCTGCGGCCGGACCAATCGCCGCTGCCGCCGCACGTCTATGCCTATCACTTCGACGCGGCGCTGTACGCCGCCTATCTACGCAAGGTGTCGGAGAGCGAGGGTGTGCGCCGCACCGAGGGCAAGATCGTCGACGTGAAGTTGCGCGAGCCCGACGGGTTCATCGAGTCCCTGCGGCTCGAGGACGGGCGCGTCGTGCCCGGCGATCTCTTCATCGACTGCTCCGGGTTCCGCGGCGTGCTCATCGAGCAGGCGCTGCACGCGGGTTATGAGGACTGGAGCGAGTACCTGCCGTGCAACCGCGCGATGGCCGTACCCTGCGAGCGCCAGGAGACGACGACGCCGTTCACGCGCTCCACCGCGCGCGAGGCCGGCTGGCAGTGGCGCATCCCGCTGCAGCACCGCATCGGCAACGGCTACGTGTATTGCAGCGAGTTCCTCAGCGACGACGAGGCGGCCAGCAAGCTGTTGTCGCGGCTCGACGGCAAGGCACTCGGCTCGCCGCGGCCGCTGAAGTTCGTCACCGGCCGGCGCAAGGTCGGCTGGCTGAAGAACTGCATCTCGCTAGGCCTGGCGAGCGGATTCCTCGAGCCGCTCGAGTCGACCAGCATCCACGTGATCCAGACCGGCATCGCGAAGCTGATGTTCCTGTTCCCGGGCAACGGCTTCGACCAGGCGGCCATCGACAAGTACAACCAGATGGTCGCGTCCGAGGCCGAGCAGATCCGCGATTTCCTCGTGCTGCACTACACGGCGACCGAGCGCGACGACGTGCCGTTCTGGCGGCATTGCCGTGCGATCCGCAAGCCCGACAGCCTGAAGCAGAAGATCGCGATGTACGAGGCGAACGGGCACGTGATGTCGCTGCCGGGCGAGTTGTTCCAGGACTCGAGCTGGTTCGCGGTGATGCACGGACAGGGCATCCACGCGCGTTCGTGTCATCCGTTCGCGAATCTCGTGCCGGACGCGGAGCTAGAGCGGCGCTTCGAGATGATCTCGACCGACGTACGGAATCTCGTGTCGACGTTCCCGACGCATGATGAGTTCATCAAGCGGTTCTGCCCGGCGCCGCCGTTGCCGATGAAGCCGATGTGAGCACGCCGTCGCGCATCGCCACGGTCGGTTCGCGCGAGATCTTCGTGTTCGACGGGTTGCTGCCGGCCGAGGAAGTGGCCGTGTATGCGCGTGCGATCCCGCAGGCGGCGTTCACGCGCAGCGAGTCGGCGCGGCCGGATTCCGACGTGCGCCACTGGGTGTGCGAGATGCCGCTGGAGAACCTGCCGCGCACGTCGTTGTGGCATGCGACGGAGCAGGTGGTCTCGGAGCTGCGGCCGCAGGAGCGGTATCGGCCGTATCGCGTGTATACGAACTTCTCGTCGTTCGGGGATCTGCTGCTGACGCACGTGGATGCGTTGCCGAATGCGCGGGAGCTGACGGCGCTGTGGTACCTGTGCGATCGGTGGGATGCGGAGTGGGGCGGGGAGACGTTGTTCTACGACGACGGCAATGACGCGCAGGTGGCGGTGTCGCCGCGGCCGGGGCGGTTGTTGTTGTTCGATGGGGCGATCCGGCATGCGGGCAAGCCGCCTAACAGGAATTGCCCGGTGGGGCGTTACACCTTCGCGATCAAGTTACGGCGAGTTTGAAATTCGATCTCGTGGTGAGACTTTTCCGGTCGGCGAGACACTTGGATAGAGAAGCAGGGCGGCCTGCAGCACGGAACAATCGGAATGATGCTCGCACTGCCAATCGGACTTGAAATTGCGCTCCCGTGTCTGTTCGCGCTGGGGATCGCCGCGCCGTTCGCAACGGACAAGACGGCCAAGATCTTCTGGATTGTTTGCGGCTCGTTGGCGCTGCTGGGTGTCCATGCCAGGTTGTCAGGACAATGGAGTGGCGAAGTATCGACTTCTCTCTTATGCCCGGCGCTGCACCTTTGTTGGTTTCACACCCTGAAGAGACTCTTGTTCGGATCGTGGGCGGCCATCCCGCGGCTGACCCTGTTTGATTTCCGAGCAAGCTCGGGATCGCAACGCGAAACGGTGTTCTCCAGCGCCTACTTCGTCACCGCTATCGCATTGTCGATTTCGCTCGTGTCGGTTTTCTGACGAATGGCGTTCCCGAAAATTCAGCGGAAAGACGTCGACGAAATGAACGGACGCAGCTAGTCCCGGAAATTGTTGAATTGCAGCGGCCTGTCGACTTCGGCCTTCCGCATCAACGCCATCGCCAGCTGCAGATCGTCGCGATTCTTCCCCGTCACGCGCAGCTTGTCGCCCTGGATCTGCGCCTGCACCTTGATCTTCGATTCCTTGATCAGCTTCTGCAGCATCTTGCCGGTGTCCTGGTCGATGCCATGACGCAGGATCACGTCCTGGCGCGCCTCGGCCAGGTTCGTCACCGGATCCTTCTTCTCCATGCACTTGGCTTCGATGCCGCGCTTGCCGAGTCGGGTCGTCAGGATGTCCATCATCTGCTTGAGCTGGAATTCGGCGGGCGCCTTCAGCTGCACGGTGAATTCCTTCTCCCTCAGCGTGAACGTCGCACCGGAGTCCTTGAAGTCGAAGCGCTGCGTCAACTCGCGGTTCGCTTGGTCGACGGCGTTCGTGAGCTCGTGCGCGTCCAGCTCGGAGACGGTATCGAAGGAGGGCATGTCAGGCCTTCAGCGTCTGCTCGAGTTTCGTCACGATGTCCGGCGACACCTTCGTGCGCAGGAACGAGAGGATGATGGGCACGAACTTCTTGGCGTGATCGGTCGTCAGGCCCAGCTTGCCGAAGCCAGACACGATGGTCGTGATCAGCGCGGCATTGCCGCCGACCGAGCTCGCGAGGCCGCCGAGCAGTCCGCCGAGTCCGCCGAGTCCGCCACCGCCGGCCGCCGGCGCCTTGTGCATCAGGTCGGAGAGGCCGGGCACGCCACCGAGCAGCTTGTTGAATTCATCGCCGCCGAGCTTGTCCTTCGCGGCCTTGAACAACACGGCCGCGCCGCCCTCGGCCTGCGCGCCGTTGACGCCGAGGTTCTTGGTCAGCATGTCGATCAGTTCTTTCATGGGTCAACCCTCGTAGTTAGTCGTATGCCGGCGCGGGGAAACCGTCGGCGCCTTTGCGCCACGGCGTCCACACCAGCGCCACCTCACCGACGGCGATGTCGGACTTGCGCGCCGGCACATCGACGGAACGCAGCGTCACGTTCGACGCGTCGAGCGTCGATTCGAGCTTCGCCACCTCGGCATTCACCTGCGCCTGCGCATCGGCGAATCGCTGCTGCAGCACCTCGATGCTCTCCTCCGCGCGGGTCACGTCCTGCGATTCGTGTCCCCAGCGCGACGCGGAGCGCGCGGCGGACCCGACTCGACCGATGTTCGTCGCCGAAATCGCCTTGCGCCCGAGCAACGCGCCGAGGATCGACGTGCCGATGTTCACCGCCGTCTGCATGCGTTGCTGGTTGAGCTGGCTCTTCTCGCGTTCACGCTTGTCCTCGGCGCGGCGGATCTGGTCCTGCAGCTGCAGCAGCTTGGTCTGCCACTTCGCGCGCAGATCGGCGACGGCCGCATCGCGCTTCTCGCGCGCGGCCAGCGTCAGGCGTGCGCGGTAGTCGCCCTCGCTCTCGCCGGGCTTCGACGCGGATTTGAACGCGTCGCAGACGTACAGCGTGGCGCGGGCGGTCTCATATAAATGAGACTGCAGGCTCTTGGACCAACCGGCGTAGCTGGCGGCGCGCAGCGCGGCGCCGGGTAGTTCGCCGTACTCGGCCTCGGGCGCCGGCGCGTTGCCGAGCCGGGATTTCAGGTTCGCGTCGCGCGCGGCATCCTCCCAGGACGCGTTGCCGCCGCCATCGTCGAGCGGCGCGAGCCAGCCGGAGGTCTGCCATTCGTCGAGGGCGAGCTTGGAATCGACGTAGTGCAGCTTGCCGAAGCCAGCGATCATCGGCTTGTAGAGCACGGGGCCGGAGCCGCGCGTCGCGGTGAGAAAGTATTCGGGGATGCCGGATCCGACGGCGGGGCGGCCGGCGCCCGACGCGCCGCTAGCCGCAGGCGTCGCGGGCAACGCCGCGCCGAGGTCGGGCGCCGAAGCGGATGCCGCCGGTGCCGCCGCCTTGCGCGACGCCATCACCTTCGCGATCTCCGGCCCGGTCAGCGGGCCGCGTAGATAGGACAGCGCCCAGCGCGTCTTCATCAGCACCGGCGTGTCGTCGTGCACGTTGCGCATCAGGAACACGCGCTGCGTGAGGCTCGACATCAACCCTTCGAGATTCGCGCCGTCCGCATCCGGCAGCGCCGACTTCAATCCCTCGATCACGCGCAGCTTGTCGCGCTCGGTCTGCAGCCGGCCGATGAACCACGTGCCGCAGTTCGCCAACCCCTTGTAGTCGAGATCGACGGGATTCTGTGTCGCGAGCACGACGCCGAGGCCGAACGCACGCGCCTGCTTCAACAGCGTCAGCATCGGCGGCTTCGACGGCGGATTCGCGGTCGGCGGGAAGAAGCCGAAGATCTCGTCCATGTAGACGATGGCGCGCAGCGACGACGTGCCCGACTGCGCGCGCATCCATGCGATCACCTCGTTCAGCACCAGCGTCACGATGAACATGCGCTCGGCATCGTTGAGGTGTGCGATCGAGATCACGGACAGCCGCGGCTTGCCCTCCGGCGTGAACAGCAGGCGCTGTGCATCCAGCGGCTCGCCGGACATCCACGTCGCGAAGCCGGGCGACGCGATGAGGTTGTTCAGCTGCATGGCCAGCTTCAGCCGGTCCTTCGCGGGGAAGAACGTCTCGAGATCGAACGCGCCCAGCTTGTCGAACGACGGCTTCTGCACGGCCTGGATCAGGCCGGTGAGGTCGAGGCTCAGCCCCGCACGCCAGGCGTTCTCGATGATGTTGGCGAGCAGGATGTGCTCGCGCGAGCCGAGCGGATCGGCATCGATCTGCAGCAGGCTCAGCAATCCGGAAACCACGGAGCCGATGCGGTCGCGCAGCGCGCCGGCATCCGCCAGCAGTTCGGCCGGCGGCGGCGCGAACGAGCGCAGCACCGACAGCGGAATGCCCGTGTCCGAGCCCGGCGTGTAGATAGCCACGTCGGCGGCGGCGCGCAGCCGCGCGATGCGCTCCGGCGGCTGGTTCCACTCGGCGAGCCCGGCTTTCCACGACTCCGCGGTCTTCGCCGCGAAGTCCGGCACGGACATGCCCTTGCGCGCCGCGTCGCCCGCGTCCACCCACGGCTCGAACTCGGCGGCCGAGAGATCCGGGAACGTCAGCATCAGGTTGCCGAGGTCGCCCTTGGGATCGATACAGATCGCCGGCACACCGTCGATCGCGGCCTCTTCGAGCAACGAGAGGCACAGGCCGGTCTTGCCGGAGCCGGTCATGCCGACGCACACGGCGTGTGTGGTCAGGTCCTTCGAATCGTAGAGAACGAGGTCGTCCTTCAACGCGCCGCTGGCCGCGTCGTATTCGCGACCCAGGTAGAACGCGCCTAACTTCTCGTAGTCCGTATTCACGACGACCTCGTTGCCGGCGGACCGGCCTTACTTCTTGCGCTTCGCCTTCGCGGGCGCCTTCTTCTTCGCCGCTGTCTTCTTCGGCGCAGTCTTGGCGGCGGACGTCTTGCGCGACCGCTTCAGCGCCGTCACCTCGATCTCGATCTTCATCCGCGCGTCGACGAGCCCGCACACCAGCGCCGTCGCCGCCGGGCGCACCTCGCCGAACACCTGGCCCATCACCGGGAAACACGGCTCGAAATCCGCGGCATTGGTCAGCAGGTATTTCACGCGCACCACGTCGGCGAAGCCGGCGCCGGCCTGCTTCAGCGCCGCCTCGATGTTCCGGAACGCCTGCGCGCATTGCGCGACCACGTCGTCCTGGATCGTCATCGTCGCGTAGTCGAACCCGGTGGTGCCGGAGACGAACACCCAGTCGCCGTCGACGACCGCGCGTGAGTAACCGATGCTCTTCTCGAACGTGGAACCCGAGGAAATCAGTCGCCGCGCCATCGTCGCCTCCGTTGTTTGGGCGGTGATTTTGCCATTTTGTCGCATCGCTTGACGGGGCTCCGAAGCGTCGCCGATACTCCCCGCCCGCATGAGCAACAACGGCCTTCGTAAAGTCTGGTGGTGGCGCCTCCCGTAAGGAGAGGGCCTCGGGACGTTATTGCTCCGCTGAACTAGCAGCGTATTCCCAAAGAACCCATCTCCGGCAGGACCAGAGATGGGTTTTTTGTTGTCCGCGCGAAGCGCAAGAGTGAAGAAAGAAGAGGTAACGCGGTGAAACCGCCATTCGACATCGCCGGCGACCTGGATACCCCGGTATCCGCGTTCGCCAAACTCGGCGCCTTCAGTCCGCGCTTCCTGCTGGAAAGCGTCGAAGGCGGCGAGCGCCTCGCCCGTTATTCGTTCATCGGCTTCGGCAACTGCCTGGAAGTGAAGCTCGACGCGCAGGGCCTGCAGGTCGGGGCGTCGCGGCTGCCGCGGCCCGGGAACCAGGCCGAGCTGCTCGACGCGCTGCGCAAGGCGCTGGCCGCCGCGCCCAAGCCGCTGCCGGAGATGGCCGGCGTGCCGCTGGCCGGTGGCCTGGTCGGCTACTCCGCGTACGACGTGGTTCGTTACTTCGAAAAGCTGCCGTCGAAGGCGCGCGCCGACAACCCCGTGCCCGACCTGCACTACGTCGCGCCGGAATCGCTGCTGGTGTTCGACCACCTGACGCGCGGCATCGCGCTACTGCACGCCGGTACCGAGGCCGAACGCCAGGCGCTGCGCAAGCAGGTCATCCAGGCGCTGCGCGGCGGGCTGCCTAACTATTCCGCCGCCGCGGCGCCCGCGGAGTCGCGCTACACGCCAGCGGTCGGTTCGTTGTCGCGCGACGAATACCTCGCGGGCGTGCAGCGCACGCAGGAATACATCGCCGCGGGCGACGTGTACCAGCTGGTGCTGTCGTCACGCTTCACGGGCCGCCATTCGCTGGACCCGTTCGAGGCCTACCGCGCGCTGCGCCTCATCAATCCCTCTCCTTATATGTATTACTGCCGGCTCGGCGACATCACCGTCGTCGGCTCGTCGCCCGAGGCGCTGGTGAAGGTGGACGCCAACGGCGGCGCCCAGCTGCGGCCGATCGCCGGCACGCGGCCGCGCGCCGACGACCCGGTGGCCGACAAGCGCCACGAGGTCGAACTGCTGGCGGACACCAAGGAGAACGCCGAGCACGTGATGCTGGTGGATCTCGCGCGCAACGATCTCGGCCGCGTGGCGCAGGCGGGCAGCGTGCACGTCGATCCGTACCGCGTCATCGAGCGGTACAGCCACGTCATGCACATCGTCAGCGGCGTGAAGGGCCGGCTCGCGAAACAGCGCGATGCGTTCGACCTGTTCGCCGCGTGTTTCCCGGCGGGCACGCTGGTCGGCGCGCCGAAGGTGCGCGCGATGGAGATCATCGACGAGCTCGAACCGGTGCGGCGCGGCCTGTACGGCGGCACCATCGGCTACTTCGGCGCGAACGGCGACATGGACCAGGCGATCACGATCCGCACGCTGGTGTTCCGCGGCGACGAATACAGCTACCAGGCGGGCGCGGGCATCGTCGCCGACAGTTCTCCCGCCGCGGAACACGACGAGGTCCTGGCGAAGAGCGGCGCGATGGCGCGCGCGCTCAAGCTCGCGGCGGAGGGGTTATGAGCGACGTGCGTCTGCTGCTGATCGACAACTACGATTCCTTCACCTACAACCTCGTGCAGGCGTTCCTCATCCTCGGCGCGAACGTCGACGTGCGGCGCAACGACGAGATCACGATCGATGAAGCGAAGGCGCTGAATCCCTCGCACCTGTGCATCTCGCCCGGACCGGGCACGCCGTACGACGCCGGGGTGTCGATGGACATGATCCGCGCGTTCGCGGGACAGGTGCCGGTGTTCGGCGTGTGCCTGGGGCACCAGTCCATCGTCGAGGTGTTCGGCGGCAAGGTGGTCAGGGCGCCGCGCCTGATGCACGGCAAGACCTCACCGGTGTCGCATGACGGCAAGGGCCTGTTCACGGGCCTCAGCGCGAACACCGAGGTCGGTCGTTATCACTCGCTGATCGCGAAGCCGGACACGTTGCCCGCGGATCTCGAGGTCACGGCGCGCACGCCGGAAGGCGAGATCATGGGCGTGCGCCACCGCACGCTGAAGGTCGAGGGAGTTCAGTTCCACCCGGAGAGCGTGCTGACGCCGGAAGGTCCGCGGCTGATCGGCAATTTCCTGACGATGAGCGGGGGCCGGCAGTGAGCTCGCGCGACACGCTCGAGCACCTGCTGAGCGGCCGATCGCTGACGGAAGACGCGGCCGGCGACCTGCTGCGCGCGCTGACCGCGGCGGAGACGGCGCCGGCGCTGGCCGGAGCGTTCCTCGCGGCGCTGCGCGCCAAGGGCGTGACCGCCGACGAGCTGCGCGGCTTCGCGCGCGCGATGCGTTCGCTGGCGCGCCGCCCGGCGATTCCCCCGGCGCCGCGCGCGATCGACATCGTCGGCACCGGCGGCGATGCGTCGGGCAGCTTCAATCTATCTACCGGCGCGGCGTTGTTGACCGCCGCCTGCGGCGTCGATGTCGTCAAGCACGGCAACCGCTCGGTCTCCAGCAAGTCCGGCAGCGCCGACGTGCTCGAGCAGCTCGGCCTCAAACTACCGCTCGACGAGGCCGCCGCCGGCGCCTGCCTGGCCGCCACGCGTTTCACGTTTCTCTTCGCGCCTCACTACCATCCGGCGATGAAGGCCGTCGGCCCGATCCGCGCCGCGATGGGCGTGCGCACGGTGTTCAACATCCTCGGTCCGCTGACGAACCCGGCCGCGCCGCTGTTCCAGCTCACCGGCGCATTCAACCTGCCCACCGCGCAGCTGATGGCCGACGCGTTGGCCGGCCTGGCCGTCGAACGCGCGTTCGTCGTGCACGGCGCCGAGGGCTGGGACGAGCCCACGCCGCTGGGTCCGTTCACCGTGCTCGACGTGCGCCCCGGCAACGTGAAGGCGGAGATCCGCAGCCCGTCCGACTACGGGCTCGATCTCTGCGGTGCCACCGATCTCGCCGGCGGCGACGCCGCGTCGAACGCGCGCGCCTTGCGCGCGGTGCTCACCGGCGAGGACAAGGGCGCGCACCGCGACGCGTTGTTGCTGGGCACGTCGCTCGCGCTCGAGATCGTCGGCAAGGTCGCGAACCCGCGCGATGGCGTCGCCCTGGCGCGGCAGGCCATCGACAGCGGCGCCGCGCGCCGCACGCTCGAATCGCTGGCGTCATTCGGAGCGGCGTCGTGAGCGAAGACTTCCTCGCCGGCATGGCCGCCTCGTCGCGCGCACGTTCGCGCGATGCGCAGGCGCTGCTGCCGGAGCGCGAGCTGCGCGCGCGGCTGGCCGATCTGCCCGCGGTGCCGCCGCTGAAGCTCGACGCGTTCGACCTGATCGCCGAAGTGAAGCTGCGGTCGCCGGCGCTGGGCCTCCTGAAGGATGCCGCGGTCGAAGACGTCGGCGCGCGCGTCGCGACGTACGCCACGGCCGGTGCCGCCGCGGTCTCGATCCTCACCGAGCCCAGCCGCTTCGACGGCAGCCTGAGTGATCTGGCCGAAGGCACCCGCGCGCTGGCGCCGCTCGCGGTGCCGGCGATGCGCAAGGATTTCCTCGTCGACGGCTACCAGGTGCTCGAAGGCCGCGCCGCCGGTGCGAGCGGCGTGCTCGCCATCATCCGCATGCTGCCGCGCGCCGAGCTCGAGAAACTGGTCGACACGGCGCTGGCGCTGAACATGTTCGTGCTGCTCGAGGCGTTCGACGAGGCGGATCTCGAGCTGGCGCAGGCGCTGGTCGCAGCGCGCGCCGCGCAACGCCACCTGCTGCTGGTCGGCGTCAACTCGCGCGATCTCGTCACGCTGAAGGTGGTGCCGGGCCGGCTCGACGAGATGGCACCCTATCTACCCGGCGGCGTGAAACGCGTCGCCGAGAGCGGCGTCGCCACGCCGGCCGACGCGGCTCGCGTCGCCGCCTGCGGCTACGACCTGGCGCTGGTCGGCAGCGCGCTGATGTCCGCGCCGGATCCGGGCGCACTGGCGCGCGGCATGCTGGTCGCCGCGCGCGCGGCGGTGGCGAAACGCGCATGAGCTCGCCGCGGCGAAACGCGCTGTTCGTGAAGATCTGCGGCATGACGACGCCGGCCGCGGTCAGCGCCGCCATCAGCTGCGAAGTCGATGCGATCGGCTTCGTGTTCGCGCAGTCCGTGCGCCGCGTGACGCCGCAGCGCGCCGCCGAGCTCGCAGCGCCTGCGCGCCACAAGGTGGCCTGCGCGGCCGTGATGCGCCACCCGACGCGCGCCGAGGTGGACGAAGTGCTGCGCGATTTCCGCCCGGACTTCCTGCAGACGGACATCGAGGATCTCGATGCGCTCGACCTGCCGAAGGAACTGCCGGTGCTGCCCGTGCTGCGCCCAGGCCCGAAACCCGCCTGCGCGATCCCGCGCCGCGTGTTGTTCGAAGGGCCGGTCAGCGGCAGTGGCCTGACCACCGACTGGGACGCGGCCGCCGAGCTGGCGCAGCGTCTCGAGCTGATCCTCGCCGGCGGCCTGAACCCGCGCAACGTCGCCGCGGCCGTCCGCCACGTGCGGCCGTTCGGCGTCGACGTCTCGAGCGGCGTCGAGGACCAGCCGGGCATCAAGAACACCGAGTTGATCGAACAGTTCGTGGCGGCCGCCCGCATGGCCGCGCTGGAGCAGAGACCATGACCGTTGCCGACCCCACCGCACAGACCATCGACCGCGCCAAACTACTGGCCGACGAGCTCGCCGGGAAATTCCCCGACGCGCACGGCCGCTTCGGCCCGTTCGGCGGCCGTTACATCCCGGAGACGCTGTACGCGGCCTTCGAGAAGCTCGACGCCGCCGTGAAGGCGCACCTGCACGCGCCGGATTTCCGCGAGGAGCTCGCGAAGGAACTGAAGAGCTGGGTGGGCCGGCCCACCGCGCTGACCCACGCGCCGAAGCTGTCGAAAGCCTGGGGCGCCGACGTCTGGCTGAAACGCGAGGACCTCGCGCACACCGGCGCGCACAAGATCAACAACGCGCTGGGCCAGGCCTTGCTGGCGAAGCGTCTCGGCGTGAGCCGCATCGTCGCGGAGACCGGCGCCGGCCAGCACGGTGTCGCCACTGCCGCTGCCTGCGCGCGCGTCGGGTTGCCGTGCACGGTGTACATGGGCTCGGTGGACATGGAACGCCAGGCGCCGAACGTCGGCCGCATGAAACTGCTCGGCGCGACGGTCGTCCCCGTGACGTCCGGCGACCAGACGCTGCGCGCCGCCATCGACGAGGCGTTCCGCGACTGGGTCGGCAATCCGAGCGACACCTTCTACATCATCGGTTCGGCCGTCGGGCCGCATCCGTTCCCGTACCTGGTGCGCGAGCTGCAGTCCGTCATCGGCAAGGAGGCGCGCGCGCAGATGCTCGAGCGCACCGGCAAACTACCCGATGCCGTGATCGCCTGCGTGGGCGGCGGCAGCAACGCCATCGGCATGTTCCATCCGTTCATCGGCGACGCGTCCGTCGAGATCATCGGCATCGAGGCCGGCGGCACGGGCAAACAGCTCGGCCACAACGCCGCGACGCTCGCGTACGGCAAACCGGGCGTACTGCACGGCGCGTATTCGCTGCTGCTGCAGGATGCCGACGGCCAGATCCAGGAGACCCATTCCGTCTCCGCGGGCCTCGACTATCCCGGCGTCGGCCCCGAGCATTCGCTGCTGTTGTGGGCCGGCCGCGTGCGCTACGAAGCCGCCACCGACGACGAATCGCTGGACGCGCTGACCGAATGCTGCCGCGAGGAGGGCATCCTGCCCGCCATCGAGTCGTCGCACGCGCTGTCCGGCGCGCGGCGCTGGGCCAGGCAGAATCCCGGAAAGTCCGTGCTCATCGGCCTCTCCGGCCGCGGCGACAAGGACATGCCGACCCTGCAACGCACGATCCTGGCCGACACGAAGAAGAACTCATGAAACCGCACGAGACAATCAGCGCCGCGATCACCAACGCGCGCGACGGCATGGCGATCGTCGCCTTCATCACCGCGGGTTATCCGAAGAAGGAGCAGTTCGAGCAGCACCTCGCGGCGATCGGCAACGAAGCCGACGTCGTCGAGATCGGCGTGCCGTTCACGGACCCGATGGCCGACGGCATGACCATCCAGCGCTCGAGCCGCGCGGCGCTGGCGCAGGGCGTCAGCCTCGCGTGGTTGCTCGAAACCCTGGCGAAGATGCAGCGGCCGAAGGCGCCGCTGGTGCTGATGAGCTACCTGAACCCGCTGCTCGCCTACGGGTATGCACGCCTGGCGCGCGATTCCGCCGCGGCCGGCGTCAGCGGATTCATCGTCCCGGACCTGCCCTACGACGAAAGTGCGGACTTCCGTGCCGCGCTCGCGGATCATGGCCTCGCGTCGATCCAGATGATCACGCCGGTGACGGGCCCCGAACGCATGGCGAAGCTGTGCGCGGCGACGCAGGGTTTCGTGTACGCGGTGACGATGACCGGCACCACCGGCCGCACGGCCGCGGTGCCCGCCGACGTCACGCGGTATCTCGACTCGGCGCGGGCGACGTCGCGCGCGCCGGTGTGCGCCGGCTTCGGCATCCGCGGGCGCGAGCAGGTGGAGCAGTTGAAGGGGCACGTGGCCGGCGTCATCGTCGGCTCCGCGCTGGTGGAAGTACTGGAGAACGGACAGGATGCCGCGGCGTTCCTGCGGGCGCTGAGGCCTAACTAGAGAACTTGCAGCACAAACTACCCGGTTACAACATGCTCGCCGTGCTGATCGGCGGGTTGTCGATGGTGAGCCCGTTCTCCATCGACACGTTCTTCCCCGCGTTCCACGCGATGGAGAGGGCGCTTGGCGTCAGCGCCTGGCAGCTGCAGCAGGTCATCACGGCGTACATGGTGCCGTTCGCGTTCGCGTCGCTGGTGCACGGCCCGCTGTCCGACGCGATCGGCCGGCGGCCGGTGATGATCGCCGGCATGTGCCTGTACACGGTGGGCTCGATCGCCTGCATGCTGGCGCCCAACTACCAGTTCCTGATCGGCGCGCGCGTGTTGCAGGGCGTGTCGGCTGGCGTCGGCGTCGTGATCGGCCGCGCGGTGATCCGCGACCTCTACGAAGGACCGCGCGCGCAGAAGCTCATGGCCGCGACCACCATGATCTTCAGCATCGCGCCGGCCGTCGCGCCCATCATCGGCGGCTGGGTGCACGTCGCGTTCGGCTGGCGCGCCGTGTTCGCGGTCATGGTGATCTGCGGCCTCGCGTTCGCGTTCTCCGCGTGGTGGAAGCTGCCGGAGACGCACGCGCCGGCGAACCGCATCCCGTTCAACGCGCGCAATCTCGTGTCGACGTCGTGGACGGTGCTGCGCCACCCGGAGTTCTCGATGCTGGCCTGCGCCGCCGCCGTGAACTTCAGCTCGCTGGCGTGTTTCATCGGCTCGGCGCCGGCGATCGTCGAGAAACACTGGCACCTGGGCGAAACGTCCTACTGGCAGCTCTTCCTGCCCGTGATCTCGGGCATCCTCGTCGGCGCCGTGATCTCCAATCGCATCGCCGGCCGCATGGAGATGGTGGCGCAGGTGCGCATCGGCATCGGCCTCACGTTCTCGGTCGCGCTGCTCCGCGTGCTGCTGCACCTGGCCTTCACCGACCTCCCCATCGCCGTCCAGCAGGGGTTGCTGGTCGTCGCCGCGATCGGCGCGCAGTTCGCGTTCCCGGTGCTGACGCTGCGCATGCTGGATCTCTTCCCGGCGGCGCGCGGCACGGCGGCGTCGGTGCAGTCGTTCGTCGCGCTGCTGGTGACGGCGTTCACGCTCGGAATCGTCGCGCCGAAGGTGCTGCCGCGGCTCGAGTGGGTGGCGACCGCGTCGCTGTGCTGCGCGACGCTGGCGGCGATCTGCTGGTATCTCTCGCGGCGCTGGCACGTCCGGCACGTGCTGCCGGCCGGCGCGCCGCCCGCGGCCTGACTACTTCACCAGCTCGGCGAGCGTGCCGCGCAGGTCGGCCATCTTCGGCGGCTTGCTCAACACCTTGTCCACGTGCTCGGGCCGGTCGTCGGTGGCCATCAGCCGGTGGCCCCAGCCGGTCAGCATGATGATCGGCACCGCCGCATCCAGCGCGCGGATGCTGGCCGCCACCTTTCGTCCGTCGACGTACGGCATGCCGAGATCCGTGATCACCGCGTCTATCTTCCGTCCCTCGCGCTGCTCGCCGGCGAAGAGATCGATGCCCGCCTGGCCACCCTCGGCGGTGCTGACCTTGTGCTCGTCGAGCTCGAGTGCGTCGCGCAGCGAGCGCAGCAGCAGCGGATCGTCGTCGATCAGCAGGATGTGCAACGAGCGTCCCGGCGTCTTCGGTTCCATCTCGCGCATCGTGACACCCGTCGGCGCCCGCGGGAAGATCATTCGCAACGTGGTGCCGCGGCCGAGCTCGCTGTCGATCTCGAGCTCGCCGCCATGCCGCTGGACCATGCCGAACACCATCGGCAGGCCCAGGCCGGTGCCGCGCTCGCCCTTGGTCGTGAAGAACGGTTCCAGGCAACGGCTGCGCGTGGTCTCGCTCATGCCGTGGCCGGTGTCCCGGACTTCGACGATGACGTCGCCGTCGCGGCCGTCGGTGCGGCTGCGCAGCGTGATCGTGCCGCCCTCGGGCATCGCGTCGACCGCGTTCAGCAGCACGTTCGTGACGGCGTCGCGCACTTCGTTCTCGGCGCCGAGGATGGGCGGCAGGTCCTTCTCGAACTCCGTGACCACGTCGATGACCACGCCGCGCTCCTGCGGGATGTTGTTCCAGCGCACGCGCGTCAGCTCGACGACCTCGGCGAGCAGCTCGTTCACGTCCACCGGCGACAGCGTCAGCTCCAGGCCGCGCGGCATGTAGAACGCGCGCATGCGCTGCACGGTGCGCGACACGTCCTCGATGGCGCGCTGGATAACCTCGAGCCGGTCGCGCACGCGGTCGGAGAGGCCGGGCTCGTGCGTCACCAGCGACTGCGCATACAGCGCGGCGGGCGACAACGCGTTGTTGATGTCGTGCGCGATGCCGCTGGCGATCTGGCCCAGCGCGCGCAGGCGTTCCTGCTGCATCACCGACTGCTGGGTCTCGCGCAGGTCCTGGTAGGCGCTCTGCAACGCGCCGTACAGCCGCGCCTGGTGCGACGCCAGCGCGACGTGCGACGACAGCTGCCGCAGGAACTCGCGGTCGTCGTCGCCGAACGATTCCGGCGCGCGGCGCGCCACGATCAGCGCGCCGAAAACTTCCTCCTCGATCGCCAGCGGTGCCGCCACCAGCGCGTGCAGGCCGAGCTTCGTCATCTGCCGGCACAGCGGCGACTTCAGCGTCTTCTCGACGTCGGGTTCGTAGACGATCTCGCCGCGCGCGACGCGGTCCAGCTCGGCTTCGTCGACCTCGATGGTGGCTTGCTCGGCGAGACCGGAATCGGCGGCGAGCAGCCGGCTCTTCAGGCCGACCTGCGACACCGTGATCTGCGCTGGCTCGGTCTGGAACATCGCGACGCCGCAGTAGTCGACGTTGAAGTAGTCCTCGAGGCTGCGCAGCACGACGTCGAAGACGTTGCGGATCTCCTGGTGCTCGCCGATCGCGTGCGTCGTCTGGTCGAGCAGCTGCAGGCGCTCGATCTGCAGCTTGAGCCGGCGGTCGGCGACCACGAAATCCTCGATGTCCGTGTTCGAACCGAACCACTTGAGGATGCGGCCGGCCGGATCGCGCAGCGGCACGGCGCGGGTCTTGAACCAGCGGTAGACGCCGTCGAAGCGGCGGATGCGGAAGCTGACGTCGAACGTGTCGCCGCTGCCGATGACCCGCGCCCATTCCATCTGCACCTTCACGCGGTCGTCCGGGTGCACCTGCTCGAGATAGCCGGTGCCGAGCTGCTGCGCCTCGCTGCGGCCGGTGTAGTCGAGCCACTGGCGGGATAGATAGTCGCAGTAGCCGTCGCGCAGGCAGGTCCAGATCATCTGCGGCAGCGACTCGGCCAGCGTCTTGAACCGCGCGCGCGACTCGCGCAGCTGCTCGACCGTCTCGCGATGCTCGGTGATGTCGATGCACGTGCCGATGTAGCCCTCGAACTGCGCCTCGGGGCCGAGGTTCGGCGTGCCGCGCTCGAGCAGCCAGCGCCAGGCGCCGTCGTCGCGTTGCAGCCGGTATTCCACCTCGTAGGCGCGGCGCGCGTCGAACGCGGCGGCGCGCGTGTCCAGCGTGCGGTCGAAATCGGCGGGATGCAGGTTGTCGCACCAGCCGTCGCCGGCTTCCTGCTCCATCGCGCGGCCGACGAAATCCAGCCAGCGCTGGTTGAACCAGGTGGTCTGCCGGTCGCGGCCGCTCATCCAGATCATGACCGGCGCGGCGTTGGCGGTGGCGCGGAAGCGCTGCTCGCTCTCGCGCAGCGCGGACTCGGCCTGCGTGCGGCCGGTGATGTCGCGGATGAAGGCGTTGAACACCAGCTCGTCGCCGAAACCGATCGGCGTGATCGCGAGTTCGGCGGGGAATTCGCGGCCCGAGCGATGCAGCGCGCGCAGCTCGACGCGCTTGTTCAGCATGCGCGCCATGCCCGTCTCGACGTAACGCTGCATGCCGCGGCGATGTTCGTCGCGGAATTTCTCCGGGATCAGCAGCTCCGCCAGCTCGCGGCCCAGCACCTCGCCGCGCGTCCAGCCGAAGATCTTCTCCGACTGCGTGTTCCAGCCGGTGATGATGCCCTTGTTGTTCATCGTGACGACGGCGTCGAGCGCGGTCTCGACGATCAGCTGGTTGCGCTCCTCGGACAGGCGCAGCGCGCGCTCGGCGTTGCGACGCAACGTGTCGGCGCGTTCGCCGCGCGCCGCGTTGATCCAGACGAACGCGACGAACGTGATCACGCTGAGCAGCGCGAACATCGACACTGCCGCCTCGATGCCGATCGCGCCGACGTGTTCGTAGTGGATCGTGAACGCGCCCGCGATCAGCGGCACCACCGCCGCGGCCGGCAGCAGCCGCCGGGCCATGCCGCCGCCGACGCCGTCGCTGGCGAGCAGCTTCGCGATGCCGGCATCCGGCCGCAGCGTCAGCGCGCCGGCCGCCAGCAACAGGAACAGCAGCGCGGTGTGGATCGCCATGTTCGCGTACGCGAACAGCGGTTCACCGCCGAAGACGTAGCGCGACAGGCCCACCCAGCCGATCAGCATCGCGAAGATCGCGAGCCCCTGGTGCACCTGCGCGAGCCGCCGGCGGTGCGCACACAAGATCGAGGCGCCGAGCACGACGAAGCCGAACGCCGACGCCGGCGCCATGCGCGAGGCCGGGCGGTCGTCGATGAACTCGGGGATGTGCGCGAGGCTGAGCTGTTCGACGTACGCGTCCCAGCCCAGCGCATTGCGCACCAGTACGAGCAGGCCGATCGCGACGACGATCCAGGCGGCGACGGGCGCGGCGCGCTTCGCTTCGAGCGACGACAGCCACAACGCGGCGCCGCTGGCGACGAGGCCGAGCGCGGTGAGTCGCGCCATCTGCGGCCACGAGGGCAGGAGATTGGTGAGCTGCTCCATGCCGAACGTCCAGCCGACGAACACCATGGCGCCGACGGCCAGCGAGACGAACGCCGCGAACTGCGCGAAGAATCGGTTCGGTTCCTCGCTCTCGGAGCTCCCCATGGCGTGGAAAACTACTCCAACGGGTGCAGTGCCGCAAACGTAGTTAGGAGGTCGTGAGACTGCGGTCACTACGTATGTTGCGCAACGGATGGGATACGTATCCGGTTGGCGACAGATCTTAGGGCCGCGGCGGCCCCGGTAGCGCTCGCATCCTAACAATCGGATGCGATATCGCGGCGCCTCGACACATACCACTCACGAAGCCGCTCCCAATCTCGGGAGCGTCACAAAGAAATCGTGGGGAGATGGTTATGTGGAAGGCGGCAAGAAGGGTGGCCCCGGTCATCGCGCTGGCGGCGCTGGCAGGGTGTGGCGGCGGGTCCGGCGGCAGCTCGAGCAGCTCGAGCAGCTCCGGCAGTTCGAGCAGTGGGGGAGTGGTGCCCACGGTCACGCTCACCGCGAGCGCGACGAGCATCGTGCCCGGCGGCGAGGTGACGCTGACCTGGTCGTCGCGGAACGCGACCACCTGCGTCGCCAGCGGCGGCTGGACCGGGTCGCGCGGCATCTCCGGCTCGGAGCGCGTCACCCCGACCACCGCCTCCACGTCGTACGCGCTCGAGTGCGGCACGAGCGGAACGATGGCGTCGACGAACGTCACCATCGCCGTCGCGCCGCCGGCCACCGTCGCCGTCGCCGGCCAGATCATCGTGCCCGACCTGACCCGCGTCGACACGGACACGAACGACATCCTCCTCACGCCCGTCGCGAACAACACGTTCCAGACCGCGCAGGCGTTGCCGAACCCGGCGATCGTCGGCGGTTACGTGAACATGGCCGGCGCCGGCGAGGATGGGCCGCTCAAGACCAGCGGCGATGCGGGCGATTTCTTCCGCGTCGACCTGCTGCGCGGACAGGTGATCGAGCTGACCGTCGCGAATCCGGCGCCGGCGACGAACGACGTGGACCTGCAGCTGTATGCGAGCAACCAGACGCTCGTCGACGCGGCGATCGGCATCGACACGACGGAGCGGCTGGTCGTGCCGGCGAACGGGACGTACTACGTGCGCGCGGTGGCGTATGCCGGCGCGTCGAACTACGTGCTGACGATCGGCCAGACCGGCACGACTGCCGTGGCGTCGGACCTCGTCCTGAGCCGCGCGTTCGTGCCCGGCGAGCTGCTCGTGAAGCCGAAGGGCATCGCCGCCGCGGGCGCCGCGTCGGCGGAGACGAAGGCGAACGGGATCGCCGGGAAGTTCGGCCTGCATCCGCGGCCGAGTGCGCCGCAGATGCACGTGTTGATGAAGATCGACGGCAGCACCCTGCAGGCCATGGACGTGCAGCGCAAGCAGACGACCGGCGATGGCGCCGCCATCCGCTTCGAGAGTGAGGAGGCGCGGCTCAAGTACACGACGCTGCAGACCATCAAGTCGCTGGCGACCGCCGGTGACGTCGAGTGGGCCGAGCCCAACTGGGTCCTCACGGCATCCGCGGTGCCGAACGATCCCGGCTATCCGCGGCAGCGTTGGCACTACGAGATGATCCACCTGCCGGCCGCGTGGGACACGACGACCGGCAGCGCGAACGTCGTTGCGGCCGTCGTGGACTCCGGCGTGCGCCGCCATGCCGATCTCGTCGACCACATGGATCCCGGCTACGACTTCGTCAGCGGCGCGGGCGCGGGTGACGGCAATGGCGACGACAACGACCCGAGCGATCCGGGTTCACCGTCGCAGGGCACGCTCGTCTTTCACGGCACTCATGTCGCCGGCACGATCGGCGCGACCAGCAACAACGGCCAGGGCGTCGCCGGCGTGGCCTGGAACGTCCGTCTCCTGCCGGTGCGGGTGCTCGGCATCGAGGGCGGATCCGGCGAGGACATCGCGCAGGGCATCCTCTTTGCCGCCGGCCTGCCGAATCGCGCGGGCGTGCTGCCGGTCCGCAAGGCGGATGTGATCAACCTCAGCCTAGGCGGCCCCGGCGGGTGTTCGCAGGCGTTCCGCGACGTGTTCGCGCGCGTGCGGGCGGCGGGCGTGATCGTGATCGCCGCGGCCGGCAATGAGAATGCGGCGGCGGCCAGCTTTCCGGCGAGTTGTCCCGGCGTGGTCGCGGTGTCGTCGGTCGGCGTGCACCGCAGCAAGGCGCCGTACTCGAACTACGGCACCGACGTCGACGTGGCTGCGCCCGGCGGCGATCGCAGCCGCGACCTGAACGGCGACGGTTTCGCCGACGGCGTGTACAGCACGTACTCGTCGTTCAACGGAACCAACTACCTTTCGACGTTCACCGACTTGCAGGGCACGTCGATGGCCGCGCCGCACGTCGCAGGCGTCGTCGCGCTGATGAAGAGCGTGAACTCGGCGCTGACGCCGGCGCAGTTCGACAGCCTGCTGGCGAGTGGCGCGCTCACCGACGACATCGGGCCGCCCGGAGCGGACGTGCTCGGCATCGGCCTGATCAACGCCGCGAAGGCGGTGCAGGCGGCATCCGGAACACCGCCGACGGCGCCGGCGCGACTGACCGCGACGCCCGCGTCGCTCAACTTCGGAAATGCCGTGACGAGCAGCGACGTGGTCGTCGCCAGTGCCGGCAATGGCACGGTGTCGGTCACGAGCACCGCCGTCTCCGCGCCGTGGATCAGCGTCGTCGGCCCCGCCGGGGCCGGGGCGCTCGGTTCCTACCGCATCCAGATCAATCGCACCGGCCTCGCCGCCGGCACGTACAACGGCTGGGTCGAGTTCCGCGGCAGCGTGGGCGCGGCCGTGCGTGTGACGCTGATCATGCAGGTGACCACCGTCGCATCCGTCGCCGACGCCGGGCAGCACTACGTGCTTCTGATCGATCCGGCCACCGGCGACACCAAGTACCAGCAGAACGTGAATGCGCGCGGCTCGCCGACCGCCTTCCGGTTCACCGGCGTCGCGCCCGGCACCTACCTGCTGAGCGCCGGAACCGACCTCAACGACGACACTTATATATGTGACGACGGCGAGGCCTGCGCGGAGTACCCAGAATTCGGCGAGGCGCAGCCGTTGGTGATCGACCGCGAGCGCAGCGGGCTCACGCTGACGACCGGATTCCGCGTGTACTCCAACACCACGACCACCGCGGCCGGCGCGCCGCGCGCCGAACCGGTGCGCGCGTTCAGGAGACTGCGATGAGGACGCTGGGCCGGGTCGCCGAGTTCGCGCCGCTGCTGATGATCCTGTCCGGTTGCCATCCCGACGTGCCGGCGAAGCCTGCGCGGGTAGTGAGCCCGGACCAGAGCGTGCAGCGGATCATCGGGACCATGCACCTGTTGTGGATCGAAGGCGGGTGCTGGGTGATCGAGACGAATACCGGGCGGATCCAGCCGTTGGGGTTGCCGGAGGAGTTCAAGCTCGAGGGGCTGGTGGTGCGGGCGACCGTGCGGGAGGCCAGGAATGTGATGACGGCGTGCCAGGTGGGGGCGTTGCGGCAAGTAGAGAGCATGGAGAAGTTGCGGTAAGAGCCGCGCGATCTGAATAAGACCCGGACCGGAGCAGGTCGACGACACTTGCTCCGGTCCGCTCGTCAGAACCGATACTCGTATCCGAGCGCCGCGAATTCCGCCTCGTCGCCATCGAGTCCTTTGCCCAAGGTGAGATAGATCGCGTCGCCATTCCAACGACGGTACATGGCCACGAAGTCCGCGCTGGTCGAGCTGTCTGCACCGGATTGGGCTCTATGGACGGCGTCGATACCGTAGTAGAACTGCCGGCATTGCGAGCGAATTCCGAAAGAGGTCACGAACGCCTCGTCACCTTCGCCGGCCAATGGCTCGTTCAGCTGCAGCGCCGTGACGCTGACGTCAAAGGTCAGCAGCGTCGGACCGAACAAGGCGCGCACCCGCGCGTACCTGTCTGTCTCGCTTCGCAATGCTCGTGGTGCGGTGCCCGCAACTTCGCCGTACTCGATCGACGCGTAAGTCAGGTGGGGTATGCGCCGCGTTCCTTTCGTGACGCTGATCGTCGTATCGCCAAAGTCGGTGACGCTTCCGGCGTCCGTCTCCTTTCGCAATTCGCTGCCGCGGATCGAAAATTCCAGGTAGCTGGGCAGCGACATTCGTACTTCGAGCGTCTTCGCATCCAGGTTGGTGTCGGTCTCGCGGTCGCGTTGCCAGTCGAAGCCGCCATAAGCAAACCAGCTGGCAGTGGGATCCCGGGATTCGAAACGATAGTGCTGCGCATGGGCACTGGCGCAGTGCAGTGCGATTACGACGAACAACGTCAGTTTGCCGAGGCTGCGTGACATGGACCGTGACCTTCTGGTTGTTGGGCGCCACCGGCGTCCCGATGTTCAGAGGCTAACTTTTGCTGTTAGGGCCATTCTCGTTCGATCGCGGCTGTGATATTTGTTGGGCCGGCGACATAACAAGAAGACCTGCGCGCCATAGTACAGGCATGAGTCTATCCATTCGAAAAAACTTTTCGGTACACCGCGTCCTCGCTTCGGTGATCGCCTATCTTCTGTGCGGCTGTGCGGGACCTGAACATGAGACGCGTCGCACCATTCTTGATGCAGCGGGCACGATAACGGGCAGATTCGATGCATCGCACCCGATTGATGTGCGAGACGGAGAATGGCTGCAGTTGGTTCTGGAGCAGCGAGGACTCGACCTTGAGTTGCATCTCTTTGATGCGCGAAAAGCCGAGGTCGGTGTGTTCGAGTCATTCACCGGACGATTTGGTGAAGACCGAGGCCTGATCAAAATCGTCCGCGGCGGCCGGTATGTGGTTCGGGTAGTTGCACCCCGGTTTCCCAAAGTGTCCGGCACATACCGGCTCAAGGCCGAAGGCCTTGCCCGTCCCGCCGTGGCCGACCAGCTTTTTGCCGAAGCATCCAGCGCGAATGTAGCGGTTTCGAGGCGTACAGATTTGTTCTTGAGGGCGGGCGAAGAATTCCGCAGAGCGTCCAGATTCCGCGAAGAAGGCCTGGCATATCTCGCGGCGCTCTACATCACGAACGAGACCGCATCGGATGCTCACCTGGCAGTTCGCTATGGAGAACGCAGTACCTCCACCCTTCGAGCTGCCCACGATCCGCTGTTGCTGGCGTCGACACTGAATTTTTTCGCTGTCGCGCTTGGTGAAGCGCAGGAGTCCGGCCGGATGATCGCAGCGCTTGCAGAAGCACGCAGCATCAATCAGGCAGAAGGTTCTGAGGTGGGTCTCGCCGAGGGAGAGTTGTTTGAGGCGGTCCTCCGATACGACGGCAAGGATTCGCCGGCGCTGCTTGCAACGCTCGAACGAGTGCGGAACAAGTGCGACTCGCTGGGCGAAATCTCATGCGCCGCACTCGCCGCGTCCGCGGAAGCCATCTTGGTCAGGGACAGGGGCCACTACAGCGACTACAAGATTGCCCTCGATCTCTTGCGGGGAGCGCTCCGGGACCTGGACCCGACAACTGACTCGGTCGCGTATTCCCAAGTTAGCGACAATCTCGCGTTCACGCTAAGGATGACCGGGGATTTCGACAGCGCGATCGAATTTCACCATCGAGCACTCGAAGCGTACACGCACTTCGGTGAGTGCAGTGGCAAGTCACGCTCACTCTATGGGCTAGGGCTCTCGCTGCTCGGCATCGGCGAGTCCGAGCGGGCCATGAACTACTACCGGCAGGCATTAGAGCGCGTTTGCTCAGGCGCAAGTGCCGATCAAGCGATTGCGGTCGCAGCAAGCAACGATCTTTCTATCCGCTCGCTTTGCGAACTCACGGCAAGGCCCGTCCGGCGCGACGATGCCGACAAGAACATCGCAATGTGGGCAGACTGGGACCTCGGCAATCACGCGCGCGCACAAGGCGATGCTTCAACTGCGCTGCGCTGCCACGAACTCGCAGTCAACTTTGCGAATTTAGACAAATATCGTTTGGGAGTGGGCCTGGAGGTTGTGAGAGACCTTTTGGACCTCAAGCGACGAAAGGAAGCTCGCGATCTCTACATGACCCTCAGTCCAAGCAGAGAATCCGCGGGCGCTTGGTACCAGGCGTACGACAAAGAAGTCAAAGGTCAGCTCGAGCGCGCCGATCGTAGCTATGAAGCTGCGTACTCAACGTTCGCCACTGCAGCCAAAGACCATGAGGCGGGGTGCAACTACGAAGGAGCATTCTCCGCTGAAGTGGCTCGTGCTTCGCTTGCTTGGGAGCAGCGCGACCGACGTGCGGACCGATTCTTTTCAGAGGCCGATTCAGCTCTCGAGAGAGTTCGCTTGCTGAGTCTAGATCCTACGTTCAGCGCAAGCCTCTTCGAGTCAGGTCGGCAAATGTACGAGTCTTGGATCGAAATTGCCCTCTCGAATACTAAACACGCGGCTTCGGATGCCGCCGCCATCGAATCTCTGGTGATCAGCGAACGAAGCAGGAGTCGACTGTTGTCTCAGCTATCGACCACCTACCGCGTCGGTTACGAAGAAAAGCCGGCGCGATTGCAAGATGCTGCTGCAAGACAATCCACGCCGAAATGTGAGGCCTTGTCGAGAAATGCGACTGCGTCTGAGTTGTCTCTGAGTGCATCTTTAGGGCCTCGAAGCCAATTGTTCGACGCCGGCTCACGGCGGATTGTTATGGAGAAGATCCGTCAGTTGCAGAGGGCACTCGCTGGTGACACTGCCATTGTCGAATATTTCCTGGGCGAGAAGCGCAGCCACGCTTGGATCATCCGGCAAGAGTCGATTCGACGAGTGGATCTTTCTCCTTCAGGGGAAATCGATCGAGTGGTCGCTGAAGTCAGAGATGTCTTGGAGAGCGGTCAGCGGCCACAGGAGATGAAGGAGCATCTACGGCGCGCCTATGAACTGATCGTTGCGCCGGTAGTGCCTGATTCGGATGCAAAGAGGCTCCTGTTCATTCCTGACGGATCGCTCGTCGAACTACCCTTCGCTGCATTGTGGGACGGCAAGCGGTATCTGGTGCAGCGCGCGAGCACGGCTACGTTGCCGTCACTCTTTTTCGCTGCGACGCAAATGGCCAGCCGAGACGTGGGCGCACCTGCGGGGTCGGCGATGCTGGTTGGAGACCCGGTCTACGATCGGGAGGACGCGCGCGATCGATGCGGAGGAGCCGACTCTCGCGCCGTCGGATACCTGAAAGTGATGAGCAGACTCCCGAAATCCGCCCGGGAGATTGATGACATCGCAGCTGTTTTCCGCGCTCGCAGACTCAGTCCCAAAGTTCTCGTGGGCTGCGATGCGAATCGGGACAGCGTGCTGAGATCCACCGGCTCCCCAGGGTTTCAGTTCGTTCACTTTGCAACCCACGCAACTGCTGACACGGTGGTTCCGCAGCGCTCCGCCATTCACTTGAGCGCATTCTCGAAACTCGGCCCACTCGATCCCAGCACGGTGACGGCGAGTGATTTTCTTGCGAGAACTCTGCCAGCTGAACTCGTCGTATTGAGTGGCTGTACGACGGCGGGCGGAAAGCGTTTCGGCGGAGAAGGTGCGCTTGGCCTGTCCTTCTCCCTGTTGGTCGGAGGAAGTCGAAACGTGCTTTCGACGTTGTGGCCGGTCGCAGATTCAGGGAGCGCGTCGATCATGCCCATCATTTACGGGGCGATGATCAACGGCGGGAAGGCCCCGGACGCCGCACTTCAAGACGCGCAGATCGAAATGCTATCGCGAGAAATCTGGAGAAGCCCAGCGCATTGGGCGGCATACACGTTGATAGGAAGCGAAGTACGAGGAAGAACAAGATGAAAACGGCCTGGTTGAAAAAACTCGTAGCGACAATTGCTTCGACCTTAGTCGCGGCCTGCGGGGCTCTAGACCTGAGAGAACAAGACGCAACTGAAAGGATTCGAATGCACGCCGGTTCCAGCTGGATCCTCGACAAAGACGAGAGGCTGATGACGGCTCTCAAGGAGACTGAAATCGAAGTGATGCGGCAGTACTTCGTGGGAAAGGAGATTTCTCTCGGGGCCGAGGGACTCAAGTTCAAAGAACCGCTTGGCGGCGTGAGCCTGATACCGATCAACCAAGGATTGACGTGCGGCCCACCCGAATCACTGGATCGCCGCAAATGCCGAGACACGGACTATTTCAATCTACCCGATCCCCCTGATGACACCGTTCTTGGCAAATGCGCTCAACTGGTCCCAAAGCGCACGAAGTCGTACATCAATCTAATGGGTCCAATGAAACACAACGGGCGGGATTTTTGCGTCTATGTGGGAGTTCACGAAGGAGTGGCAAAAGGGAATCCGTCGCCACATGAAACGAACATAGATAACGACGAGCTTTACGTCACGGTTCGTGACGTGGCACGCCTGGGAGAGCAGGGAGGAGAGGGCGGTGCCGGCGGACTGGCCGGCGGGCCAAGGGTCAATTCTCGTCCTCTCCAACGCGACTGAGAGCAGCCTTGCAGTCGAAGAGAAATCAGGTGGAAAAAAGAAAAATCAGTTCGCAGCTTCGGGCGTTGTCCAACTTGCTGCTTACTCGCCGTATGGCTCTGTCACTGATCAGCGCGGGCGTCGTCGGCGCAACGATCAACCACACAGTAGCAATACACTACGCGCCGGAAGACAGTTTTCCTTGGCAGGTTTTTGTTTATACCTCGGCGGTCGAATGCGGCGGCGTCATTGTTGCCAAAGACTGGGTGTTGACTGCCGCTCACTGCGTAGAAAACAAGACTGCCGAAGAGGTGCGCGTGGTCCTAGCTGACAAGACTCCCGCGGATGATTCGGGAATCCAGGTGGCGGAGATCATCAAGCATCCGAAATTTCCGAAGACGACGTCTGTGCGCACGTCACGGCCGTACGATGTAGCGCTACTGAATCTCGAATTCCCGCCGTTGCGGACTCTCCCGCCAATTAAATTAGTCGAGGCCGGTCACGAAGGTTTCCCGCAGGATCTTGTCGTTGCCGGTTGGGCATGCAATTCGCCAGTGACGGAAGCGCTGAATTGGCTGACCTTCCGGGTCTTCGACTGCGATGATCGACTCGTATTCACCGAGGTCAGCGAGAGCGGCCGTGACCAATGCGACGGATTGTTTGGGAAGAGGTTTTCCTGCGCAGGAGGCAGGGGATTGTTCGTCGCGGGAATCGATGAAGGAGATAGTGGTGGCGGGCTAACTACGGTGATGGAGGGAGACTCACGGCTCGTCGGAATAGCCAATATTCCCGCTGGAAAGTTAGACGGCTACGCCCGCATCGCTTGGCACTCCAATTGGATCAATGACTGTCTAAGCAATAAGAACTCGAATCAATGCAGGGTAGCGGCGCAAGTACGTGAGCCCAATGAGTGAGATTGCGCGTTCCTTATTCCACGCGGAGGATGAATTCGGATCGATCCGCGGCGTGACTGGTGGATTCGGGAAGTACTGAAAGTTCGTAGTCGCCTGGTTCGAGAGCCGAGCTCTTGAGGAAGACCGTGACAAACCTAAGGGAATCGGGCGAAAGATCGTCGGCGGTCCCAACGATTT
>DATJTW010000007.1:0-18912 GCA_035502995.1 Steroidobacteraceae bacterium
CGTCGTGAAGAAAGGCACCTTCCAGAAATTCATCGCCGAGCATTCGCCCGACGTGCTCTGCCTGCAGGAGACGAAGGCCGAGAAGGGCCAGGCGGAAATCGATCTCAAGGGTTATCACGAGTACTGGAACTCGGCCGAGAAGAAAGGTTATTCCGGCACCGCGATCTTCTCGAAGGAGGAGCCGCTCAAGGTCATCAACGGATTCCCGGACGCGTTCGCGAAGAAATACACGTTCGCCGACGAGTTGAAGCGCGACTCGTGGAACGAGGGCCGCGTGATCGCCGCCGAGTTCGAGAAGTACTACGCCGTCACCGTCTACACGCCGAATGCGAAGGACGACCTGTCGCGCGTCAAGCTGCGCCACGAGCACTGGGACCCAGCGTTCCTCGCGTACTGCAAGCAACTGGAGAAGAAGAAGCCGGTGATCTTCTGCGGCGATCTGAATGTCGCGCACACCGAGGACGACCTGGCGAACCCGAAGCCGAATCGCGGCAAGAAGGGATTCACGGACGAGGAGCGCGAGGGTTTCACCAACTTCGTGAAGGCCGGATTCGTCGACACGTTCCGCCTGTTCACGCAGGGCAATGGCCACTACTCATGGTGGAGCCACTTTGCGAACTCGCGCGCGCGCAACGTCGGATGGAGGATCGACTACGTGCTCGTGTCGGATTCCATCCGGAAGAAGGTCAAGGAAGCGAAGATCCACGCCGACGTCCTCGGCTCGGACCACTGCCCGGTCAGCATCCGCATCGACCTGTGACGCCCTGCTTTCGGCGATTGACTCGCGTCGTGGGCCGCGTCTATATTCACCCATATGGGTGAACATGAAAACGCGCGGCTCGACTCGGTGTTCAACGCGCTGTGCGATCCGACGCGCCGCGCGATCCTCGCGCGGCTGACGGACACCGAGGCGCGCGTCACCGACATCGCCGCGCAGTTCCCGATCTCGCTCAACTCGATCAGCAAACACATCCGCATGTTGGAACGTGCCGGCCTCGTGCGCCGCTCCGTGGCCGGGCGCGAGCACCTGTTGTCGCTCAACGCCGGGCCGCTGGCCGAGGCGTCGGGCTGGATCGAGCACTACCGGCGCTTCTGGGAAGGCCGCCTCGCGGCTCTCGAGAAATACGTCCTGAACAAGAAAGCCGCGGCGAAGCCGCCGAGGAAACGCAAATGAATGCCGCCACCCTGCCCCAGGCCGCCGTCGTCGTGCGCCGGACCATCGCCGCGCCCGCGGAGATGTTGTTCGACGCGTTCCTCGATCCGATGGCGCTGTCGGAGTGGATGCGGCCCGGCACGATCCGCAGCACGCTCGCGCGCGTCGACGCCCGCGTCGGCGGCCGCTACGAGATCACCATGCAGGGCGACAACGGCCCGATCCCGCATTCCGGCGAGTACCGCGTCATCGACCGGCCGAAGCGCCTGGTGTTCACGTGGTTCTCGCCGCACACCGCCGGGGCCGACACGCTGGTCACCGTCGATTTCATCGAGGTGGCGAAGGGCACGGAAGTCGTCGTGACGCACGAACTCTTGCCGGAGAGCGCACGCCCCTCGCATTCGAAGGGATGGGAAGGCGGACTCGCCCACCTCGACGAGACCTGCACCCGGGGGCGCGCATGAGCGACGGTTCGCTGGCCGGCAAGGTCGCGATCGTCTGGGGCGGCGGCGGCGCCATCGGCGGCGCGTGCGCCCGCGCCTTCGCGCGCGACGGCGCGCAGGTCTTCCTCGCGGGGCGCACGGCCACCAAGCTCGCGCGCGTCGCGCAGGACATCACGGCGGCCGGCGGGCGCGCGGACGTCGCGACGCTCGACGTGTTCGACGCAGCCGCGGTGCATGCGCATGCGGATCGAGTCGCCGAGGTCGCGGGCCGCATCGACATCCTGATGAACGCCGTCGGCATTGCGCACGTGCAGGGCAAATCTTTCGCCGAGACGTCGCTGGCCGAGTTCGAAGCGCCGATCACCGCGAACGCGCGCGCGCAGTTCGTGCCCGCGCAGGCGGCGGCGAAGCACATGATCGCGCGCCGCGCCGGCGTCATCCTGACGATGACCACGCCGGGCGGACGCATCACCGGCAAGGGTTTCCTCGCGAACGGCGTGTTCTCCGCCGCCACCGAGGCGTTCTCGCGGCTGCTCGCCGCCGAGCTCGGCGGCTTCGGCATCCGCACCGTCTGCCTGCGGCCCGATGCGATTCCCGACGCGCTGACACTCTCGCATTCGGGCGAAGTGTTCGCGGGTTTCGCCGACAAGCTCGGCATCTCCATCGACGACATGCTCGCCGAGCACGGCCGCAAATCCACGTTGTTGGGCCGGCTGCCGACGCTGCGCGAGGTTGCCGACACCGCGGCATTCGTCGCCTCCGATCGCGCCGGCGCCATGACGGGCGGCATCGTCAACCTCACCTGCGGCTCGATGGCGGACCTGTGATGCCCGACATCGAACTGACCACGCTGCGCTGGGCGCCGCCGGCTTTCCAGGGACAGGTGCGCGACCTGTCCGTGCGCTGGGCGCTGGAGGAAGCCGGGTTGCCGTACCGGGTGCGACAGGTGTCCGACGAGGAGCGGCGATCGCCGGCGTTCCGCGCGCGCCAGCCCTTCGGCCAGATCCCCGTCTATCGCGAGGACGGCATCGAGATCTTCGAGTCGGGCGCCATCGTCCTCTACATCGCCGAGCGTCACGGCCTGTTGCCGCGCGACCCGGCGGCGCGCGAGCGCGCGAAGGCCTGGATGTTCGCCGCGCTGAACTCGCTCGATCCCGACATCATCGCGCTCGGCGACATCGATCACTTCGCGGCCGACGCCGCCTGGGCGCGCGAACGCCGCCCGGCGCTCGCGGCCGGCCTGCTCGAGCGCCTGCGATCCGTCGCCGCGCGGCTCGAACACGACCATCTCGTCGGCGAGTTCTCGGCCGCCGACATCACGCTGACGATGGTGCTGCGCGCGCTGCGCCACACGGACCTCGTCTCGTCCGTCCCGACGCTCGCGGCGTACCGCGATCGTTGCGAAGCACGTCCCGCCTTCCGCCGCGCGCTCGCTGCCCAGATGGCCGCGTTCGCCTCACCCGACTCCAAACTACCTGCCGGAGACCCGCCATGACCCAGATCACCCTGACCACGTTCCAGTGGGTGCCGCCCTTCGCCCAAGGATTGGTGCGCGACCTGCGCGTCCGCTGGGCACTCGAAGAAGCCGGCCTGCCGTATCGCGAGAAGCTGCTGACGCCCGGCGAGCAGAACACGCCCGCCTACCGCGCGCTGCAGCCGTTCGGCCAGGTGCCGGTGTTCGAGCAGGATGGCCTGGTGATGTTCGAGTCGGGCGCGATCCTGATGCACATCGCCGAGCAATCGCCGGCGCTGCTGCCGGCCGATGCCGCCGGCCGCTCGCGCGTGCGCACGTGGATGTTCGCCGCGCTGAACTCCGTGGAGCCGCACGTGCAGAACCTGGTCGGCATCGACCTGTTCCATGCCGCCGAGGAGTGGGCGAAGGCGCGCCGGCCGGCCGCGGAGAAGTTCGCGGTCGCGCGACTCGACGCCGTCGCCGCCGCGCTGGGCGATCGCGAGTACCTGGTGGACTCGTTCACCGTCGCCGACCTCCTGATGACGACGGTGCTGAGATTCCTGCGGCACTCGACACTCGTCGAGCAGCACCCGGTGCTGGGGCCGTACAAGGCGCGCTGCGAGGCGCGGCCGGCGTTCCAGCGCGCGCTCGCGGCGCAGATGGCGAACTTCGTGAAATACGCGCCGGCGGCGTGAGCCCCGCGCCGATTCAGAACGGCACGCCGAGGACGATGCGGAACGCGGAGAGATCGCCCGCCATGCGGTAGCCGAGGCCGAGCCGCGGCGTGTCGAACTTCCAGATCTTCACGCGCGGCCGCGTGGCGATCGTGACGCCGAACTCGATCTGCCCCGGCTCCTTGCCGGCATCGGCGACCGGCGCGGTCGGCGGATCGAGGATCGCATCGCAGATGGCGTACACGCCGAACTCGAGCTCGTGCCCGCGGATCTTCCAGCCCGTGCCGCGCGTGAAGTCGAACGCCTGCCGCACGCGCGAGAACTCGTCGTTCGGCGTTTCGTGCCGGTAGCGCACGCCCGCGTAGACGAACTCGGTGCGGTAGAAGGCGTTCCACGGGCCGGTGTCGAAGCGGCGTTCGAGCCGGAAGCCCACGCCGTACAGCAGGCCGTTGACCTGGCTCGACGCGACGCTGAAACCGGCGCGCGCATACGGGATGAAGTGCCAGTCGTTCGCCATGAGGTGATCGAGCTCGAGCCCGGGCACCACGCTGAAGCTGTCGACGCGCGTCGGCGGACCTTCGGAGATGACGTCGACCGGCGAGAAGTCGAAGAAGCCCGCGGTGACCGGCAACACGAAGCGGACACCGAGCTGGTCCTCGCGCGTCTCGCGCAGGCCCTTCTCGTACGTGAACCGGTAGATCTGCAGCGACCGGCCGTCGAGGTCGTAGACGCCCGAGCCGAGGTCCGTCGCGAAGACGTAGTTGATGGACTGGCCGACGGCCGCGTCTTCCTCCGTGCCGGAAGACTGGGCGAGCGCGTTCGCGCCGGAAAACGACAGCAGCAGTAGAAACGCGAGCCAACGCATGGAGGCGGCATGATACCGCCTCGCCGCGAACGCTCAGCGCTTGACCGCGACCGTGATCTTGTTCGAGAGCAGCACGCCGACGAGGATCCCGGAGAGAACCGCGGCGAACGTGGCTTGGAGGATGGACTTCATGGGGCCAGCGTACGTCGCCGGGCACCGCGGGACTGTCCGCCGGCGCTGCGGATCGTTGTGAGGGGGTGCCTACTGCGGCGGGCGCGCTGTCGCCGCCCGGAGCAACGCCTTTGCGAAACGGTCGACGGCGCCGGCATCGTGTTCGAGAACCAGCTGCGGCTCGACGAGTTCGGCTTCCATCATCAAGGGTCCGCGCGGCGATGGCAGCAGATCGATGCGGGCGAACGTCGGCTGTATCGGCAGCGCCGCGAGCACTGCGGCCGCGAGCGCCCGCTCGTCGGGCGTGGCGTGGTGTCGCGGCTTCGACTGCTCGCCCTCGCTGCCATTGAAGGCGGCCTTGGTGAACGCGTAGCGGAACTCGCCATCGATGTATACCAGCGATCGCTCGCGCTGATCCTCGACGGCACTTTGATAGGGCTGGAGCAGCGCCTTGCCGGACGAGAGCAGCGCGGCCGCATGCGCGACGCCCTCGCCCCCGATGGCGTCGCCGCGGAAGCGACGGGCGCCGTCGGAGTTGGCGCCGACCGTCGGCTTGATCACCACGTCGTCCCAGCCGTGTTCGGCGCAAAGCGCGCGCGTGTCGACGCGGCCGGTGAGTAGCACGGTCGGGATGACGGCGACGCCGCGGGACAGGAGGTCGAAGAGATAGGTCTTGTCGCTGTTCCAGCGCACTAGGCCGGCGGGATTGACCAGGCGGGTGCGTCGCGTCACGTGATCCAGCCAGGCAAACCACGCCGTGGGGTCGAGGTGGTAATCCCAGGTCGAGCGGATGACGGTGACGTCGCCGAGCGACCAGTCGACGGTGGGGTCGTTCCAAACCGCGAAGCGCACGTCGGCACCCGCAGCGCGAAGGGCCGACGCGAGCAGGAGATCGTCTTCGACGCCGTCGGGGTGGGCGGCGTGGGTGGCGATGGTGGTGAGCATGGTGGACGACGCGGAATCTGGCGGAGAGGGTGGGATTCGAACCCACGGGGCCCTTTCGAGCCCGCCGGTTTTCAAGACCGGAGCATTCAACCGCTCTGCCACCTCTCCGGTGTGCGGATTGCGGGCGCAACCTACTGCAAAGCCCCTGTCCGGTCCAGCCACTCGACCCGGACGCGTCAATCGACCGAAAGACCTAGGCCCTCCGGGCTACCGGCCCGGAATCGCCGGGCCGCGCGCTAAGATGCCGGCCGATGAAACTGCTCATCGTCGACGACCATCCGCTGTTCCGGGACGGGCTCGCTGCGCTGCTGCGCCAGGCGGACGCGGCAGTCACCATCCTGCAGGCGTCGTCGACCGAAGACGCGCTGAACGTCGTCGACGAGCAGGTCGTCGACGCCGTCTTCATGGACCTGATGATGCCGGGCATGAGCGGTGAAGCCGCGGTACGCGAGTTCGGGCGCCGGCATCCCGACGTGCCGGTCATCATCCTGTCGAGCTCGGAGAACGCGTCGGACGTGCGCCGCGTGCTGAACGCCGGCGCGTCGGGCTACATCCCGAAATCCGCGACGGCACAGACGGTGGTCTCGGCGCTGCGGCTGGTGTTGTCGGGCAACGTCTACGTGCCGCCGCTGCTCGTATCCGCGGCGACGAGCGCGGACCCGCGCGGCCACGACGCGCCGCGCGCGCTCTCGCAGCTCACCGATCGCCAGATCGATGTGCTGCGTTACCTGAAGGATGGTCTGACGAACAAGGAGATCTCGGCGAACCTCGGCATCGCCGAGAAAACCGTGAAGGTGCACATCGCCGCGATCTTCCGCACGCTGAACGTGGTCAACCGGACGCAGGCGGCGAAGTTCCTGCACGATTCGGAACAGCCACGAGGTGGGCAATAGCGCTGCGCAACCGGTGGTTCGGCACCGGCTTGTGCAACAACACCAGTCCGCTTTCCTGCGCCTCGCGCAGCCGGTCCGGCGCGGTGTCGCCCGTGATCAGCATGCCGGGGATGTCGTCGTCGTTGTACTCGGAGCGCAGCCGCTCGATGACGCGGATGCCGTCCTCGTGCGCGCGCAGGCGGTAATCGCAGATGATCAGCGCCGGCCGGTCGGGGCAGCTGGCGAGCTTCTCGAGCATGCTCTCGCAGGAGCTCGCCGTGATGGCACTGAATCCCCAGCCCTCGAGCAGGCTCTTCATCGCGATCTGGATGGCGGCTTCATCGTCGACGACGAGCACGAGGCCGGAGTTGCCGACCGCCGCCTCTTCGACGTCGGCCGCGCGCGGCGCGGACTCGAGCGGCGCGTCGGAGAACGGCAGCTCGAGCAGGAACACCGAACCATGGCCGGGCCGCGAGCGCAGCGACAGCGGATGGCCTAACAAGGTGGTGAGACGGTTCACGATCGCCAGCCCGAGGCCCACTCCCCGCGTCCGGTCGCGCTCCGGATTCCCGACCTGGTAGAACTCCTGGAAGATGTGCGCCTGCTCCTCCGGCGGGATGCCGCGCCCGGTGTCCCACACCTGCACGACCAGCGTGCGGCCCCGGCGCCGGCAGCCGACCACGATGCGCCCCTCGTCCGTGTACGCGATGGCGTTCGCGACGATGTTGCGGACCACGCGTTCGATCAGCAGCGGATCGCTGAACACGGCGGCGCGGCTCGGCTTCAGCCGCAGCTCTAGCCGCTTCGCGGCGGCCTCGGCGGCGAAGTCGCGGCAGATGCGCTCGAGCAGCGGCTGGATCGCGAACGTCTGCACGTTGACCTCGACGACGCCGGCATCGAGACGCGAGATGTCGAGCAGGCCGTTGAACAGCCCACCCATTGCCTGCACCGAGCTGTCAACGTGGTCGAGCATGCGGCTCGCTTCGCCATCGGTGACGCGCGGGCGCAGCGCCGCGACGAACAGCGACAACGCGTGCACGGGCTGGCGCAGGTCGTGGCTCGCAGCTGCGAGGAAGCGCGACTTCGCCATGCTCGCCTCCTCGGCCACGCCCTTCTCCTGGCGCAGCCGCGCGATCAGTTCCTCGTTCGCGAACCGCAGCCGCACCGACTCGCTGAACTGCGCGCCGTAGCGGCGCGCCTGGTCGGTGATGGCGAACAGCCAGCCGAGGATGATCAACGCGAGCACGACGTGCAGCCAGTCGCGCTGCGCGAACATCCACACGGTCGGGAACAGCAGCATCGGCAGGATCGAGCAGAAGATCGCCGGCCGCAGCGGGCCGAACGCGGTGATCGCGCCGCTGGCGACGGCGCACAGGAACAGCATCACCAGCAGCTGCATCGCGAAGTGGGTCGGCGACAGCAGGAACAGCGAGAAGATGCCGAGACCCACGCTCGCCACCACGACACCGAGCGTGAAGCGCCGCGCCCAGACGCGCCATTCGTGGTCGGGCGGGCGCTGCTGCCGGTACGTCTTGATCAGCAGCAGCCGCGCCAGGATCTGCGCGAACATGAACACCGTGAACGTCACCGCGAGCGCGATGCTGACGGCCCCGACGCCCGCGAGGATCGTCGCGACCAGCGCCGCGGCGATGGCGGTGGCGGTCATGCCGGGTGCGGTGTTGGCGTAGGCGGAGCGCACCTGTTCCGCGCCGATGCGGTTTTCCAGGTCGATGTCGTTGCTGGCCGGCATTCGGGACGAGGCTAACACGCCGGCCGTCTTGCAGGCGCGAGGCGGAGCTGGTCTAGTCATGCCATGACGTTCTGGCACGGCTTCGCGGTATTGACGGTGGTGCACCTGCTGGCGGCGGCATCGCCGGGACCGGACTTCGCATACGTGACGCGGCAGTCGCTGGTGCACGGCCGGCGCGCCGGTTTGTTAGCCTCGCTCGGCATCGCGCTCGGGCTGTCGATCCACATCGTGTATTCGGCGGCGGGACTGGCCGCGGTGATCGCACACTCGGCGCAGTGGATGACGGCGATCAAGCTCGTGGGCGGCGTGTACCTGCTGTATCTCGGGTACCAGGGCCTGCGCTCCGGCGTCGGCGCGCGCGGCGCGGCGCCGGCTGCCGCGGCGGCGCTGCCCGCGTCCGCGTGGCGGCAGGTCGGCGGCGGGTTCCTGTGCAACGCGCTGAACCCCAAGGCGCCTATCTACTTCCTCGCGCTGTTCACCGTGGTGCTGTCGCCGGACCTGCCGGTGCCGACGCTGGTGGCGTACGGCGCGTGGATCATGGTGCTGCAGTGGCTGTGGTTCTCGCTCGTCGCGCTGGTGTTCGCGCATCCGCGCGTGCGCGACCGGCTGACCGCGGCGGGACACTGGATCGACCGCGCGTTCGGCGTGGCGATGGTGGCGCTGGGGCTGCGAGTGCTGGCGACCGCGAGGAGTTAGATCTTCTCCGCGCCGCCGAGATAAGGCCGCAGCACCGCCGGCACCGTTATGCTGCCATCCGCGTTCTGGTAGTTCTCGAGCACGGCGACCAGCGCACGACCCACGGCCACGCCCGAACCGTTCAGCGTATGCAGCGGCTCCGGCTTGCCGGTCTCGGGATTGCGCCAGCGCGCCTGCATGCGCCGCGCCTGGAACGCCTCGCAGTTGCTGCACGAGGAGATCTCGCGGTACTTGTCCTGCCCCGGCAGCCAGACCTCGATGTCGTATGTCTTGGCGCTGCCGAAGCCGATGTCGCCGGCGCACAGCGCGACGACGCGATACGGCAACTCCAGCTTCTGCAGCACCTTCTCCGCGCTGGCGGTCAGGTCCTCGAGGGCCGCGTACGAATCCTGCGGGCGGACGACGTGCACCAGCTCCACCTTCTCGAACTGGTGCTGGCGGATGAGGCCCTTCGTATCCTTGCCGGCCGCGCCGGCCTCCGAACGGAAGCACGGCGTGTGGGCGACGAACTTCATCGGCAGGTTCTTCGGGTCGACGATCTGGTCGCGCACCAGATTCGTCACCGGCACTTCCGCCGTCGGAATCAGGTAGTGGCCCTGCTCGCTCTGCACGCGGAACAGATCCGCCTCGAACTTCGGCAACTGGCCGGTGCCCTGCAACGCCGTGCCGAGCACGAGATACGGAACGTACAGCTCGGTGTAGCCGTGCTCGCGCGTGTGCAGGTCGAGCATGAACTGCGCCAGCGCCCGGTGCAGCCGCGCGACGCCGCCCTTCATCACCGAGAACCGCGCGCCGGAAATCTTCGCGGCGGATTCGAAATCGATGCCACCCAGCTTCTCGCCGAGCGCGACGTGATCCTGCGGCGCGAAGTCGAACTTGCGCGGTTCGCCCCAGCGACGCACTTCCCGGTTCGCCGATTCGTCGCGGCCCTCGGGTACGGAATCGTGCAACAGGTTCGGGATGCCGAGCAGCAGGTCGTCGAGCTCGGCCTGGACGTTCGCGATGGCGATGTCGCTCGCGGCGAGCTGGCTGGTCAGCTCCTCCGCGCGCTTCAGCAACGCGCCCGCGTCCTCGCCCTTCCCCTTCGCCATGCCGACCGCCTTCGCGTTCGCATTGCGTTCCGCGCGCACGCGATCCGACTCGATCTGCGCGGCCTTGCGGCGCTCCTCGAGGGAATTGAACGCGGCGACGTCGAGCGTGAAGCCGCGACGCGCGAGATTGGCGGCGACGCCGGCGGCGTCGGCACGGAGCTGTTTCGAATCGAGCACGGAATCCTCTTCAGTGTGTGGCGATGAACTGCAGCAACAGGGCCGACGAGTTCACCAGGGCGTGCGGCACGGCCGCCGCGCCGAGCGCATGTTTGACTGAAACCGGCCGCCACGCAAGGTAGCCGCGCGAAAACACGTAGAAGCTCCACACTGTGCCGAAGAACCACAGCGGATAGAACGACGCATGCAGCGCGCCCCAGAGCAGCGCCGACGCGATGGCGATGGCCTCGCGGTGTTTCGTCAGCCGGCCGATCAGCTGGATGACGAGCGCGAGCACCAGCGTCTCGATGATCGGCGCGGCGAGCAACGCGATCCACAATTGGCGCTGCGCGACGTCGCGCATCGGCTTGCGGATCGCCTCGACGTCCGCACCCGCGCCGGCGAACGCCGCATACGCCAGCGCCGCCAGCAGGATCGACGGGATCAACGCCAGCGGCCAGGCGATCAGGCAGTAGTCGACGAACGAGCCGCGCTCGGCGGCGAACCACCAGCGCCGGCGCGGCGGCGTCATCCGTTGACGAACAGCGCCGTCGCGACCAGCCGTCCCGCCCAGGCGGCCGCGAAGCAGCCGACGATCGTGATCAGCAGATAGGCAATGCCCGTCGGCGAGAAGCCGAGCAACGTCGACTCCAGCGCGAACGCGGAGTACGTCGTGAAGCCACCGAGCACGCCGGTCATCAGGAACAGCCGCAGCGCATCGCCGCCGTCGGCGCGGGCGACTATCCATATATATATGAGTCCGATCGCGAAGCTGCCGAGCAGATTTACCGTAATCGTGGGCACGGGAAATCCGCCCGGCACCGAGGGCCAGAGCCGCCACACGCCGTAACGCGCCACGCTGCCCAGTGCGCCGCCGATCGCCACCCACAACCAGTTCATGATTCCTCTCCCTTGTCGCGCGGCTGTTGTCCATCACCTGCGCGCAGTCTGGCGAGGGCCTCGCCGATCTTGATCTCGAGCCCGCGCGACACGGGCCGGTAGTAGCGCCGGTCCGGCAGACCCTCGGGTAGATAGCGCTCGCCCTTCGCGTAGCCGCCGGGCTCGTCGTGCGCGTAGCGATATCCCTTGCCGTAATCCAGCTGCTTCATGAGCTTGGTCGGCGCATTGCGCAGGTGCAGCGGCACATCCAGCGTGCCGAATTCCTCGACATCCGCGCGCGCCTCGTTGTACGCCATGTAAACGGCGTTGCTCTTCGGCGCGACGGCCAGATACACGACAGCGTTCGCCAGCGCGAGTTCGCCTTCGGGCGAGCCGAGCCGCTCGTAGGTGGCCCAGGCGTCGAGCGCCAGCTGCTGGCCGCGCGGATCGGCCAGGCCGATGTCCTCGATCGCCATGCGCACGATGCGGCGCGCGAGGTAGTGAGGATCGCAGCCGCCGTCGAGCATGCGCACGAACCAGTACAGCGCGCCATCCGGATCCGTCCCGCGCACCGACTTGTGCAGCGCCGAGATCTGGTCGTAGAACTGCTCGCCGCCCTTGTCGAAGCGGCGGCGGCCGCCGGTGGCGACCTCGCGCACCTGCTCGAGGGTGATCGTCGCGCGGCCGTCCCGCTCGGTGGCGAGGTCCGCCGCGATCTCGAGCATGCCGAGCGCGCGCCGGCCATCGCCGTCACCGCCATGCGCCAGTGCGATCAGCGCTTCGTCGTCGATGAGCAGGTTGCGTTTGCCGAGCCCGCGCTCCGGATCCTCGAGCGCCCGGCGCAGCATCTTCACGATGTCGGCGACCGTCAGCGAGCGCAGCACGTACACGCGCGCTCGCGACAGCAACGCGCTGATGACCTCGAAAGACGGGTTCTCGGTGGTCGCGCCGATGAACGTCAGCGTGCCGTCCTCGACGTACGGCAGGAACGTGTCCTGCTGCGACTTGTTGAAGCGGTGCACCTCGTCGAGGAACAGCACCGTGCGCCGGCCGCGTTCGGCGCGCACGGTGCGCGCCCTGTCCACGGCGTCGCGGATGTCCTTTACGCCGGCCTGAACGGCGGACAGTTGCATGAACTCCGCGTCGGCGCGCTGCGCGATCAAACGCGCCAGCGTCGTCTTGCCGGTGCCAGGCGGGCCCCAGAGGATCAGCGAATGCAGCTGTCCGCGTTCGAGCGCGGTGCGCAGCGGCTTGCCGGCGCCGATCACCTGCTCCTGCCCGACATAGTCGTCGAGCGTGCGCGGCCGCATGCGGTCGGCGAGCGGCCGCAGGCCGTCATCGGCGGGGATCTCCTTCAGGAAATCGGACTGACTTGTGCCGGCGCGGGAAGGCATGGCGGGTAGCTAGGCCGCGTCGCCGCGCAGCCGGCCGAGCACCCACGCTGGCAACTCCGGCCAGCGCGACAGCCCGAACCAGGACACGACCAGGCCGGCGACGCCACCGCAGAAATTCGCGAGCTCGTCGCGATAGTCGGCTTGACGACCTTCGTGCATCAGGCCCTGGGCGATCTCGATGCCGACACCGAGCGCGACCAGCGCCAGCAGGATCTTCCACCAGCCGCGGCGCGGCACCAGGCCGGCGAACCACGCCGCCATCGCGAAGTGCGCGATGAAGTGCTCTGCCTTGTCGCTGAGCGGCGTGCTCGGCACGTCCTTGCCCGGGATCAGGCAGACGAACAGCACCAGGCCCACGAGCACGAAGCCCAGGATCCACCAGAGCCGGTTCAGATTCATGGCGCCGGCGTGCCGATCAGGTCGGCGCCGGCCGGCGGCGTGAACCGCACCTCGGTATCGGCGACCGCGACGTTGCGCTCGCTGGTCCGGAAGTCGAGACGCACCGTCTGACCGAGCTTGTCCTTGAGCACCATGCGCTTCAGTTCACCGCGCGTGAAGCCGAGCTGCGCCTCGCGGAAATCCGCGTCGCCCTGCTTCGGCACCACCTTCACGAAGTCGAGTCCATCGCGTTTTCCGGCGGGCGTGACCGTGAACAGGGTGCGCACGTCGCCGGCACCGGACAGCAGGCTCGCGGGCGTGGCGGTCAACACGTTGGCCGGCTTGACCGACACCTGCTCGAGGTCGCGGTCGTAGAACCACAGGTTCTTGCCGTCCGCGATCATCAGCTGCGCGGACGGATTGCCCTGCGGCGTCAGCTCCCAGCGAAATTTTCCGGGGCGCACGATGACCAGCTTCCCCTCGGCGTTCTGCACCGTCTCGCCCTTGCCGTCGGTGACGGTCTGCGAGAACTCGGCGCGCAACGTCTTCATCTGGCCGAGGAAATCGTCGAGCGGCGTCGCGGCAGGGGCCGCCGCGAACGAGCCGGTGGCCGGCAACAGCAGCAACGAGGCGAGCAGCGAACGCAGTAGTTTGCCCATGTCAGTCGTTGCCGGCCGGCGCGGGCGCGAGGATCTCGCGCGACCCATTGGGCTGCAGCGGGCCGACGACGCCGGCCTGCTCCATGCTCTCCAGCAGGCGCGCGGCGCGGTTGTAGCCGATCTTGAGGCGGCGCTGCACGTACGAGATCGACGGCTTTCGCTCGCTGGTGACGATCTTCACCGCCTCGTCGTACAGCGCGTCCTGCTCGCCGCCGCCGGCGGCATCGACCTCGCCCGGCTCGGGCGCCAGGCCCGGCACCGGCCCGCGCGGGCCGTCGAGGATGTCCTCGATGTAGTTCGGCGCACCGGATTTCTTCAGCGCCTCGACGACGCGATGCACCTCGGCATCGGCGACGAACGCGCCGTGCACGCGCGTCGGCACCGACGTGCCGGCAGGCAGATAGAGCATGTCGCCGTGGCCGAGCAGCGACTCGGCGCCCATCTGGTCGAGGATCGTGCGCGAGTCGACGCGCGCCGAGACCTGGAACGCGATGCGAGTCGGGATGTTCGCCTTGATCAGGCCGGTGATCACGTCGACCGACGGACGCTGCGTGGCGAGCACGAGGTGGATGCCGGAGGCGCGCGCCTTCTGCGCGAGACGCGCGATCAGCTCTTCGACCTTCTTGCCGACGATCATCATCATGTCGGCCAGCTCGTCGATGATGACGACGATGTACGGCAGCGGCGTCAGCGTCGTGATCAGCTTCTGGTCGATCGACGGATCGTTCGCGGCAGCGGCGATCATTACCGGATCGAGGATCGGCTTGCCGGCGTCGTTCGCGTCCTTCACCTTGCGGTTGAAGCCGGCGATGTTGCGTACGCCGAGCGCGGCCATCAGTTGATAACGCCGCTCCATCTCCGCCACGCACCAGCGCAACGCGTTGGCGGCGTGTTTCATGTCCGTGACGACGGGCGCCAGCAGGTGCGGGATGCCCTCGTACACGGAGAGCTCCAGCATTTTCGGATCGATCATGATCAGGCGCACGTGCTCCGCGGTGCTCTTGTAGAGCAGCGACAGGATCATCGCGTTGATGGCGACGGACTTGCCCGAGCCCGTGGTGCCGGCCACCAGCAGGTGCGGCATCTTCGCGAGATCGGCCGTGACCGGGTTGCCGCCGATGTCTTTGCCCAGCGCCAGCGCCAGGGGTGACACGACGTCGTCGTACGACTTCGACTTGATGATCTCGCCGAGCGTGACGATCTCGCGCTTCTCGTTCGGGATCTCGAGACCCATGACCGACTTGCCGGGGATCACTTCGACCACGCGCACGCTGATCGCCGACAACGAGCGCGCCAGGTCCTTCGCGAGGCCAGTGATCGAGCTGACCTTCACGCCGGGCGCCGGCCGCATCTCGTAACGCGTGACGACGGGACCGGGCTGCACCGCGACGACCTCGACCTCGATGCCGAAGTCCTTCAGCTTGAGCTCGACGAGGCGCGACATCGCTTCGAGCGCCTCCGACGAATAGCCGGATTCGCGCGCGGGCGGATCGTCGAGCAGCTTGAGCGGCGGCAACGCGCCGTCCTTCGGCACGTCGAACATCGGGACCTGCCGTTCCTTCTCCACGCGCTCGCTCTTCTCGACGACCGGTGCGGGCGCCTCGATGCGCGGCTTGACCCGCGCGACGGCCTTCTTCTCCTCGACCTTGGCGGCTTCGACGCGCGCTTTCTTCGCTTCGACGCCGACGGCGACGTCGCGCGCGACGCTGCGGCGCGCGCGTATCCAGCTGATGAACTGCCAGATGCCGGCGCCGAGCTTGTCGATGATCGTCAGCCACGAGACGCCGAAGGCCAGCGACACGCCGGCCATCCACGACGCCAGCAGCACGAGTGTGGCGCCGAGGAAGCTCATCACCGACTCGAGCCCCTTGCCCACGTGCCCGACGACCCCGCCGGCCGAGGCCGGCAACGAACCCGCGCTCCAGTGCAGCGTGGCGAGACCGCAGCTCGCGATCAGCATCAACGTGAAGCCGCCGATGCGCACGGCGGTGTTGAAACGCGTGCGCCCGTCCTCGTCGGACGGCGGCTTGAACATCACGAAACACGCGACGCCGAGCATGATCGGGAACAGGTACGCCGGCCGGCCGAACAACCAGAACAGCAGGCTCGCGAGATACGCGCCGAATCGGCCGATCGCGTTCTGCACGGCGTGATCGGTGCTGCCCGTCGACGAGAAGCCCGGGTCGCTCTCGTTGAACGTCGCCAGCGCCACCAGCAGCACCAGCGCGACCACACCGATCGCCAGCACGGCGCTCTCGCGCAAGCCGCGCGAGACGGCCGCGGTGAATCGCTTCGCGGGCTTGGTGCGATCGTAGGTGGTGTCGGCCAACGGGGTTACCTCTGAAAGATGCGGATGCGTTCGGGGGAGGGTCAGGCCATCAACGCGGGATGCGTGATCTTGCCCGCTTCGACGTTGATGCCCTTCACGATGCCCGGGTCGTCTCTCCAGTCGCCATCGGCCAGCCGCACCGCGAACGGCGCGATCGCCGCCGACAACGCCTGCGACGACGTGCGTGGCACGGAACCCGGCATGTTGGTGACGCAGAAGTGCGTGACGCCTTCCCACTGGTACGTCGGCGCCTCCCAGGTGGTCGGCTTCGTGGTCTCGATGCAGCCGCCCTGGTCGACGCTGATGTCGACGATGACGCTGCCCTTCTCCATCGTGCGGACCATCTCGGCCGACACGACGTGCGGCGCGCGCGCGCCGGTGACGAGCACCGCGCCGATGACCACGTCCGCTTCGCGCACGGCGTCCGCGACGTCGGCGACGTGCGGATACAGCGCCGTCACGTTCGGGCCCAGCGCCCGCGCGGCCACCATCTTGTCGCGGTCCTTGTCGAACACGATGACCTCGGTGCCCTGCCCCGCGGCGACCAGCGCGGCGTTGCCGCCGGCGACACCGCCGCCGAGCACCACGACGCGCCCGCGCTTCGCGGCCGGCACGCCGCCTAACAAGATGCCCTTGCCGCCCTGCGGCTGGTGCAGCAGCGTGGTGGCGTATTGCATCGAGAGGCGCCCGGCGATGTCGCTCATCGGCGCCAGCAGCGGCAGGCGGCCGAGACGATCCTCGACGGTCTCGAACGCGACCGCGGTCAGGCCGATGTCGCAGAGCCGGCGCGTGAGATCCGGCAGCGCGGCGAGATGCAGGTAGCAGAACAGCAGGTGGTCCTTGCGCAGCCGTTTCAGGTCCGGCTCGATCGGCTCCTTCACCTTGACGATCATCTGCGCTTTCGCGAACAGTTCGTCCGCGCCCGGCAGCACCGTCACGCCGACATCACGAAAAGATTGGTCACCATAACCACTCTTCTCGCCGGCCTGGGTTTCGACGAACACTTCGTGTCCGCCTCGCACCAGCTCGACGCAGGCCGCGGGTATGAGGCCGACTCGCCCCTCGCGGGGTTTCAACTCACGGGGAATTCCAATACGCATGGGGTTTACGATCTCTTAACATGTGTGCCGGTCCGGAGCGGACAGCGCGCATGCCCGTTGACCCGATGCAATCTTGAAAAATGGCGCCCGGCGCGCAATCTCACTGGCTTAAACGCCATTCGAATGGCCAAAATTATACATGAGCACTTCTCGACACAGCCCTCTCGTCATCCTCGGTTCCGGCCCGGCCGGATACACGGCGGCCGTCTATGCGGCGCGCGCCAATCGCAAACCCCTGTTGATCACCGGCGTCGAGCAAGGCGGCCAGTTGATGACGACCACGGAGGTCGACAACTGGCCCGGTGACGCGCACGGCCTCCTCGGCCCCGCGCTGATGGAGCGCATGAAGGCGCACGCCGAGCGCTTCAACACCGAGATCGTCAACGACCACATCCACACGGTCGACTTCTCGAAGCGGCCGTACACGCTGCAGGGCGACTACGGTTCGTACACCTGCGACGCGCTGATCATCGCCACCGGCGCGTCCGCCAAGTATCTGGGCATCCCGTCCGAGGATAAGTTCCGCGGCCGCGGTGTCTCGGCCTGCGCGACCTGCGACGGCTTCTTCTACAAGGGGCACAAGGTCGTGGTCGTCGGCGGCGGCAACACGGCCGTCGAGGAGGCGCTCTATCTATCGAACCTCGCCAGCCACGTGACCGTCGTGCATCGTCGCGACAGGTTCCGTGCGGAGAAGATCCTGCAGGACCGCCTGTTCGCGCTCGAGAAGGCCGGGAAGGTGCGCATCGCGTGGAATCACACCGTCGACGAGATCGTCGGCGACGACGGCGGCGTGAATGGCGTGCGCATCAAGCCCACGCAGCACGGCGGCACGATCGAAAACGTCGAGGTCACGGGCGCGTTCATCGCGATCGGCCACTCGCCGAATACCGGCATCTTCGCGGGCCAGCTCGACATGCGTGACGGTTACATCACCATCAAGAGCGGCAGCGATGGTGCCGCCACGGCGACCAGCGTGCCCGGCGTCTTCGCGGCCGGCGACGTCGCCGATCACGTGTATCGTCAGGCCATCACGTCCGCAGGAAGCGGATGCATGGCGGCGCTCGATGCGGACAAATACCTCGACCAGCATCACGGGCATTGAGCCCGCCGCGTGGGACGCGCTCGTCGGTGACGGCGCGCCGTTCCTGCGGCATGGATTCCTGGCGGCGCTCGAGGCCACGCGCTGCGTCGGCGGCCACACCGGCTGGACGCCGGCGCCGATCACGCTGAACGACGAACACGGGCTCGCGGCCGCGGCGCCGGCGTACATCAAGGCCCACTCCTTCGGCGAGTTCGTGTTCGATTTCTCCTGGGCGCAGGCGTACGCGCAGCACGGCCTCGCGTATTACCCCAAGCTCGTCGTCGGCGTGCCGTTCACGCCGGCCACCGCGCCGCGGCTGCTGGTCCGTCCCGATCTCGATGCCGCCGCGTGGCGTCGCAAGCTGGTCACGGCCATCGAGCAGTTCGCCGAGGCGCGCGAATTGTCCTCGGCGCACGGGCTGTTCCTCGCCGCCGGCGACCGCGCGGCGTTCGACGCCGCCGGCTGGCTGTCGCGCAGCGACGTGCAGTTCCACTGGAGCAATGGCGGCTACGCGGACTACGAGGCGTTCCTCGCGACGTTCACGCAGAAATTCCGCAAGAACGCGCGACGCGAACGCCGACGTGTGGCCGAGTCCGGCATCACGATCGACACCTTGTTAGGTCCCGAGCTGGACCGCGCCGGGCTCGACGAGGTCTACGACCTGCACCGCGACACTTTCCGGCGCCACGGCCACGAGCCCTACCTGACGCGCGACTTCTTCCGTGCGCTGCCCGCGGCGCTCGGCGAATCGCTGCTGATCAAGCGCGCGCGGCACGGCGGCGAGACCGTGGCGGCCGCGGTGTTCTACTGGAACCGCGAGGCTCTGTACGGCCGCTACTGGGGCACCCGCGAGAACTTCCACAGCCTGCATTTCGAGCTCTGC
>DATJTW010000008.1:0-13678 GCA_035502995.1 Steroidobacteraceae bacterium
GACATGGTCGTCGTGGACCGCGGTATCGCCTCGGTCAACCAGCTTGCCGGCAAGACGCTCGCGGCATCGCAGTTCAATGAAAGCGAGTTCTTCATCCGCTATCTCGCGCAGGAGGCCGGCGTGCCGGTGACCGTGCTGCGCGATCTCGATTCGCATCCGCCGGCGGGTTCGCTGGGACTCGTGTTCTACGAGGACGCGTTCGTCGCCTGCGACGCCTATCAACACGAGCTGGCGAAAGGCAGCGGCCGGCTGAACGGCTGCGTCGGCTGGACGCCGAAGACCGACGAGGTGATCGAAGCCTCGAACGGCGCGGCGAAGGCGCTGGTGTCGAACCGCAACCTGCTGGTGGTCGCCGACGTGCTGGCCGTGAACAAGGGCTTCGCGAAGGCGAATCCGAAGATGGTCCAGGGCCTGGTGCACGGCATCCTCGAAGGCAACCGCCGCCTGCGCGACAACCAGGCCGAGAACCTCGCCGTGGTCGCGAAGGCGTTCAAGTGGAGCGAGCAGGAAGCGAAGGACGAGCTGGCGCACGTGCACCTGTCGAACGCGCCGGAGAACCGCGCGTTCTTCGCGGGCACCATCGACTCGGCCGGTTCGTTCGGCGGCATCTTCCAGTCGTCGGTGCTGGCGTACGGCAACGTGATCAAGAACCCCACGGATCCGTCGCGCTTCATCGAGTCGTCGTTCCTCGATCAGATCGCGAAACGCGCGCCGTTCTCGGAGCAGACCATCGCCATCGCGCCGATCCGCACGGCGAATGCGCCGGCCGCGCTCGAGGGCGATCCGCTGTTGTCGAAGGACATCCGTTTCTTCTTCGAACCGAACTCGTCGGCGCTCGATCGCGGCGAGGCGAAGAACCAGGAGTATCTCGCGACGATCAAGCGGTTCCTGCAGGTGAGCCCGGGTTCGACGGTGGTGCTGCGCGGACACGTCGACAACGCGCGCATCGAGGAATTCCGCAAGTCCGGTGGCGAGCAGCTGGTGCAGAGCATGGCGTTGAAGGCGATGGAGCTCTCGCGGCAGCGGGCGATGACCGTGCACGATGCGCTGCTGGCGAAGTTTCCGGAGATCGACAAGGGACGCGTGGAAGCCGTGGGCCGTGGCTGGGAAGAGCCGACGGAGTCGACGGATGCGGCGCAGAACCGGCGCGTCGAAGTCCAATGGTTCACCATCGAATAATGGGGTCAGGCCGCTTCGGCCGTTCCTGATTTCTTAGGAAACGGGGACAGGGCTCGGGCGCGGCGCGGGTCGGAGCGTCGTTCGGTTTGTCTATTTCGCCCCGGGAGATCGCGCTTCAGGAAAGTCCGGACGGACTTTCTTGGCGTTCGCTCGTCGTTCACTGCGCGCCTTTACACCTTCATAAACGGCCAGCCTTCGTAAGCACTACAGCGGCGCGCGGCCGTTCACTCCTCGCCGATCTCCAGGGGCGAAATAGACAAACCGAACGACGCTCCGACCACCACCGACATCAGCCCTGTCCCCGTTTCCTAAGAAATCAGGAATGTCCCCATTGCTTCGCCGCGGTCGACCGGAGGGAAGACCAACAAGCATTCGTCGCAGATCTTCTTCGCGCGTAACCGCGGCGTCGGTCCGCGGCGGTGCGGACGGAGGCGGAGTCGCGATGACGAGCAGCGCAACTAACTCCCGTAAGTCCCACCCGGCACCAACTCGAGGACGACGGACACGTCGGCCTGGCGCGCGGGGATCGACCAGTACCGGGCTAACAACTCCGCGGCGCGGGCCGGGGACGCGAGGACGAAGCCGTTGCGCTCGTAGAAGCGGATGGCCCAGGTGGCGGCAGTCCACGTGCCGACGAGCAGGCGGTGCGAGCTGCGGCGTTTGAGATCGTCGATCAGGGCGGCGCCGATGCCACCGCCTTGAGCAGCCGGCGAGACATACGCGTGCCGGATGAGGTCGACGTCGCGGACGCGTTGCAGGCCCATCGCGCCGACCAGCACGCCGTCGAGTTCGCACACGGTGAACGTCACGCCGGCGTCGATGTCGCGGCGCAGGTGTTCTGCCGTCATGTACGGCTCGTGGAAACAGTCCGCCGGGATCTGGCCGCGGTACTTCTCCGCGGCGGCGTTCACGATGCGCAGCAGGGGATCGAAGTCGTCAGGCCGGATGGCGCGCAGGGTTTTCATGGGCGCGAGCGTGCCGCGCCGGGGCCGCGCCGATCTAGGACAAAAGTGCGCTAGCCCGCGGCCGCGTATCGCCGCGGCGGAACGCCGAACTGCCGGGTGAAGCAACGCGCGAGATGGCTCTGGTCGCAGAAGCCTGCGTCCAGCGCGACCTGCGCCAGATCGCCACCGGCGCGAATCAGCCGGCGCGCCAGCGCCAGCCGCTGCTGAACGATGTACGCATGCGGCGTCAGTCCGGTCGCGCGCGCAAAGCCGCGCATCAACTGGAACCGCGACACGCCGCAGTCGCGCGCCAGCGTCGTCAGCGCATGCGGCGCGGCCGGATCCGCGTCGATTCGCGCCCTCGCGCGCGTGACGACCGGCGCCGCGATGCCCGGCCGTGCCCGCGCGCCATCCCCATGGCCGCGCAGGCGCGCAGCCAGAACGAGCAAAGCGCTCTCGCACGCCAACGCGGCTTCCGCGCCGGCACGCGCGTCCGCCGTCGCAAACGAGAACGCGCGATCGAACACCTCGCGCAACGCGCCGTCATCGAACACCGGCGCCGAGAATTCGTACTCGCGGCCCGCGCCTTCGTTCACGTCGGCCAGCAACGCACCGAGCGCCCCCGGCTCGAAATACAGGATCCGCCACGACCGCGGCGTGCCGCCGACCGCCATCCCGTCGTGCACCTCGCCCGGGTTCGTCGTGATGTAGGTCCCCGGCCCCGCCTCGACCTTGCCGCGGCCACTCCACGACGCATGCCCGCCCGCCTCGACGCGGCCGATGCCGTAGAGATCATGCGTGTGCCGCGGAAACGCGCGCGCCGTCGACGCGTTCATCGCGTCGATGCCGGTCACCGGCAGGCGGAAGTAGCGGATCGAATCGGCGGGCATGGGCGAACGATACCCCATGCCCGCGGGTTCGTTACATCGCGCTCCAGGTGAAGTTCGGGATCTCGGTGATCGCCGTGCCGATCTGGATCGTGACTTCGCGATGCGACTTCAACTCGATGTCGGCCCAGTTGTCCGTGGCCACCGTGACGTTGCCGTTGTCGGTCACGTAGACGGTGATCGGCAGACCGGTGATGCCGGCGATGTTCGTCGTCTCGAGCGGCTGTCCCCAGATCTGGAACAGCTGCCCCAGCGTGAACAGCCCGGGCGCTGGCGCCTCGACGTGGATCTTGCCGGACTTGTCGTGCGTGTGGATCGAGTAGAAGCAACGCACGCCCGGTGAGACCGGCGCGATGCCGACGTCACCGGGGAACGACAGCGCCTCGCCGTTCAGGAAGATCGAGACGTGCGTGTGCACGTGATACGACTCGTCCATGTTGATGTTGCAGTCGAGGCCCGCGGTGGTCGCGCCCTGCCCGCCGGTCGGGGTGTCGCCGTTGTCCCAGTGATCGACACCGACCTGGTGGTTGTCGTCGATGTTGATCGCGGTGGTCGATTGCGGCGGCACCGTGGTTCCGGATGAAGGCGGCGGCGGCGGCGGCGGCGCCGGCGCTGGAGCTGGTGCCGGAGCAGGCGCTGGAGCCGGAGCAGGCGCAGGCGCAGGAGCTGGCGCCGGCGCAGGCGATGTCGACGGCGGTGGTGCACTGGACGACGGCGGCGACGAGCCCCCATCTCCGCCTCCGCCGCAGCCGGCGGCACCGGCGGCCAAGAGGATCGAGATGGCGACGAGCTCGCCGCGGACGACTTTGCGCATTATCTAACTACCTTGTGATGGAGAATTGCACCGGCCGGACGCCCGCCACGGGGGCGCGCGTCGGCCGGAGTTCGGGATCAATCGGACCAGGTGAAGTTCGGGATTTCGGTCACGGTCGCACCGAGACCGATCGTGATCTCGCGATGGCTCTTGAGCTCGATGTTGGCCCAGTCGGCCTCTTCCACCTTCGTGACCGTGCCATTGTCCGTGACGAAGATTTCCACCGGCAGGCCGGTGTAACCCGCGACGTTCGCGCTCGTCAGCGGCTGATTCCAGATCTGGAACAGCTGACCCAGCGTGAACGTGCCGGACGTCGTCGGCGTCACGTGGATCTTTCCGGACGCGTCGTGCGTGTGCAGCGTGTAGAAGCAGTGCGTCGTGCCCGACGGCGCGGCGCCCACGTACTGCGGAATCGTCATCGCCTCGTTGTTCACGAGGATCGACAGGTGCGCGTGGTACGCGTTCGTCTGCGGCGGATTCACGTTGCACGTGAAGTCGCCGATGGCGGCGCCGGTCGTCTCCGGGTTGCCCCAGTGATTGGTGCCGATGTGATGGCCATCGGTGATGTCCTGCACGGTCGCCGACACGGGCGGCACGACGACGGCAGAGGCCGGCGGCGGCGGCGGCGCGGGAGCGGGAGCAGGAGCCGGCGCGGGGGCCGGAGCAGGAGCAGGTGCAGGTGCCGGGGCCGGCGAAGTCGACGGCGGCGGCGCGCTCGAAGACGGCGGCGACGAACCACCACTGCCTCCGCCGCCACAGGCGGCCAGGCTGGAAGCCAACAGGATGGAGATGGCGGCCGTGCCGCCGCGATACATATTGCGCATGTGCGTGATCCCTTCTGAACGAAACGGTGACTTTCGTGACGAGGGAATCCGCGAGTCGGCCGGCCTCCCTTTGCCGGCACAGAGTGCCCATTCAGCGGGCGCAGAACGATTTACAGGGCATCACCACATGGCTTTCAAATCCCCACCGCGACGTGTCCGCGCCCGTCTTAGCGGGATGTCGGACAACGGAGCGCAACCCGGGAGATTCGCGATCGGCGCGGTTCAGAGCCTTCTCGGCTTCCGTCAGCGCCCGGCGGATTTCCGTGTCGCGGGGCCGCAGGGCCAGCGCCGCGCGGAATTCGCCGCCGGCATCGTCGGGGCGATTCAGATCGAGCAGCAGCAGGCCCAGGTTGTAATGCGCGGCGGCGGATTTCGGATCGAGCGCGAGGGCGAGCCGATATTCGCGCTCGGCATCCACCGGGCGCGCGAGGTCGTCGTGGACGTTGCCGAGCTGCACGTGCGCATCCGCGTTTTGCGGAGCGATACGCACCGCCTCGAGCAGCTTCGCCTGAGCCTCCTCCTCGCGCTGCTGGCTCGCCAGGTACGCACCGTAGGCGGTCAACACGTCGGCGCGTTCGTGGACGCGGTTGGTCGCGGCATCGAATTCCAGCAGGTACAGGAAATCGGCCTCGGTCACTTCGTCCGCGACCTTGCCGCGCCAGGCACTGTCTTCGTAGACGCGCATGACTCGCGCCATCAACTGGCGCTCGTAGAGATCCAGCCGTTGATAGCCGGCCAGCTCGACGGCACGGGTGTACGCCTGCTCCGCCGAGGCGTAATGACCGCCGGTGAGGAGTCGCGAGCCGACCTCGGCGTAGCGATCCACGGCCTGTCGCGCCTCGCGACGGTCCCACTGGTCCTGCAGCGACGGGATCAGGAACGCCAGCAGCACGACGGCGGCGCTCGAGGCGCCGGCCAGGAAGGTGCGCAGGCGCGACCAGCGCGTGGAGTCCGGTTCGCTCATCGTTGTTCCTCGTCTTCCTCTTCGTTTTCCTCTTCTTCTTCCTCGTCCTCTTCTTCTTCGTCCGCCCCCGCTCCGCCGCCGCTCTCGGCAAAGGCGGCGAACCATTCATTGCGCTCGACCAGCTCCGCGGGCGTGCCCTGGTCGATCACCCGGCCCGCTTCCAGCAGCACCACGTGGTCGGCACACTCCACCATCGAATAGCGATGCGCGATCACCAGCGTCGTCGCGTGGTCCTCGCTCTCCAGCAGCGCCGACCGGATCTCGCGCTCCGTGGCGAAGTCGAGGTTCGCGGTCGCCTCGTCGAGGATCAGCACGCGCGGCCGCGCCACCAGCGCGCGTGCGATCTGCAGTCGCTGCCGCTCCCCCACGGACAACCCGACGCCGCGCTCGCCGATCTCGGTAGATAGCCCGTCCGCCAGACGGTCCAGCAGCGCCGACAGGCCCGCGGCCTGCATCGCCGCCAGCACCTCGGCATCGCTGGCCTGCGGCCGCATGTAGCGCACGTTGTCCGCGAGCGTCGCGCGGAAGATCGCGCCATCCGCCGCGACCACGCCGACCTCGGCGCGCACCGCCGCCGGCGCCAGCGAACCGAGCACCGCGCCGTCGAGGCGGATGCAGCCGGCGCCGGGCTCGAACAGCCGCAGCAGCAGGTCCGCCGTCGTCGTCTTGCCCGCGCCGGACGGGCCGACCAGCGCGGTCGTCCGGCCGGGCGCGAGCGTGAACGACACGCCGCGCAACACGTCGCGGCCGGGTAGATAGCCGAACGTCACGTTCTCGAAGTCGACGCGCCCGGGTCCCGGCGGCAACGCGGCGCCGCCCGCGGTCTCCGTCTCGGCCTCGAGCAGTTTCGCGGCGCGCGTCAGCGCGGCGAGATGCTCCTGCAGCTGCACGGTGAGCCCGGTCAGCGATTCGATCGGCGAATACAGCTTGTCCAGGTACACGACGAACATGACGACGTCGCCGGGCGTCAGCTGGTGCTCGAACACCAGCCAGCCGCCGTACCCGAGCACCAGCGCCTGCGTCAGGTAGCTCAGCGAGTTCTGCCAGAAGAGATAGAAGTTCGCGAGCCGGTTGCGCTCGGTGTACGTGCGGTACGCCGCGTCCGACGAGACCGCGAGCCGCGCCACCTCGCGCGACTCCGCGCCCGACAGCTTCACCGTCTTGATCGCGCCGAGCGCATCCTGGATGCGCGCCGATACCGCATCCCACATCTCGTAGTACGTCTCGAGCCCCGTCTCCAGCCGACGCGACGAGCGCAGCACCACCCAGAGATAAGGCGGCAGCAGCACCAGCGCGATCAGCGTCAGCTTCCAGCTCTGCGTGAACATGATGATCAGCACGCCGAGCATGCGCATGAGCTCGGGCGCGACGTCGTGCGCCGCGGCCGATACCAGCGGCGCCACCTGGTCGGATTGATCGATCTGCTTGGCGATGCCGCCGCTCGCGCGCTTGTTGAAGAACGCCAGCGGCAAGGCGAGCACGTGCCGGAACGTCTTCTGGATGACGCCGGCCTCGATGCGGCTCGCCAGCTCCACCGTGCGCTGATCCGCACGCAGCGAGAACCAGTGCGACACCACGTTGATGGCGAACAGCAACGCGACCGCCCACAACAACGTGCGCAACGCCTGCTCGGGCGAACGCGGCGCCACCTTGCCACGTTCGTGCGCCTGGCGTTTCGGCGCGACGTAGTCTTCGCCGTCGCCTTCGGCTTCGCTGCGCAGTTCGTCGATGCCGGTTTCGCCGGGCGCGCCGACGAACAGGCCGGCGATGTCGTTGACCGCCTCTCTATAAATGATGGGCGACAACAGGTCCGTCGACGTCGCCAGCAGCGACAGCACCGCCACCCACACGAACTGCCAGCGGAACGGGAACGCGATGCGCGCCAGCAATCGCCAGCGGCCGTGGGCCTCGACCGGCGCGGGTTTCACGCGCCCTTCCGTTCGAGCCGCTCGAGGATCGCCAGCTGCCGCTCCTGCTGCTCGAGCAGCTCGCGCCACGCCTGCTCGCGCAGCTCGTCGATCTTCGCGTGCAGCGCCAGGATCTCGACCTCGGCCTTGAGGTTCACCGCGTAGTCCGCCTGCGCATGCAGCCGGTCCTTCTCCGACTGGCGGTTCTGGCTCATCAGGATGATCGGCGCCTGGATCGCGGCCAGGCACGACAACAACAGGTTCAGCAGGATGAACGGGTACGGATCGAACGCCTTGCGTTCCTCGACGTTGTAGAGCATCCAGGCGAACAGCACCGCCGCGAACAGACCGATGAACGCCCAGCTGCCGCCGAACTGCGCCACGCGGTCGGCGACTCGCTGGCCCATCGTCCCGACCTCGGCCTGCTCCCGGTGCAGATCGCGGCTGACGGGTTCGCGCTCGAGGAACGCCTCGACGACATCGCGTTCGAGCGAGTCCGCCGCGGCGACGCGCGCCTTCAAGTCGCCGCTGCGCGCCGGCGCGACGATGGTCCGGTGCGCGTGATACGCCAGCCGCGCCAGCCCGTGCATCGCGGCGATCACGCCGATGGCGCCGATCAGGGCGACGGCGATGTGCACGGCGCTGTCGCCCGCGTCCGTGAACCCCGCGAAGCGCAGCAGCGCGCCGGCCGCCAGTCCGCCCAGGGCGCCGAGCGCCAGGTCGCCGCCGGGACCGATGGTCGACTTGCGCAACGCGAACCGGGCGATGACGCCCGCGACGATTCCCGTGATCAGCCACTGCCAGACGTGCATGTAGTTTGTCCTCACAGTTCCGGTGGCCAATCGTGCGCAATCGCATCGTCCATGCCAACCTTTCCGGGGTCTGCGTCGTCTTAGGGGGCATGATGAAGGTCGACCGGCGCTTGGCGCCCCTGCTGTTAGCCCTGCTGGCCGCGCCCGCGTTCGCGGTCGAGATCGACGGCAAGGTTTCCCCCGGGGAATGGGACGCGGCCCGGCACATCGACGGGTTCCGCAAGATCATCCCGCTGAACGGCGAACCCTCGTCACTGCCGACCGAGGCATGGATCCTCTCGACGCCGGAAGGCCTGGCCGTCGCCGTGCATTGCACGCAGCCCGTCTCGATCCCGCGCACCTTGCAGAAGATGCAGCGCGACTTCGAGGACCAGGTCGACCGCGTCAACGTCATGATCGATTTCGACGGCGACCACCGCACCGGCTACGTCTTCCGGCTCAGCTCGACCGGCGGCATCTACGACGGGACGATCACCAACGAGAACAACTTCAACGGCGACTGGGACGGCAACTGGCGCCACGCCACGACGATGGACGACGAGGGCTGGACCGCCGAAGTGCTGATCCCCTGGCACATCGCGGCGATGCGCGAGGCCGCCGACCAGCGCACGATCGGCGTGTTCATCGACCGCGTCACGGTGGCCAGCGGCGAACGTGTCGCCTGGCCGTGGGCCAGCTTCGAACGTCCCCGCTTCCTCTCGGACTTCGCGCCGGTCGAGGTGAAGAACTACAGCCAGTCGCTGCTGGCGATCACGCCGTATGTCTCCGGCCTGCACGACAACGTCGGCAAACACGATCAAGGCAGCGCCGGTGTCGACGTGTTCTGGAAGCCGAACGGCCAGACGCAGCTGACCGCCACCGTGAACCCCGATTTCGGGCAGGTGGAGAGCGACGACCTCGTCGTGAACTTCGACGCCACCGAAACCTTCTTCAGCGACAAGCGCCCGTTCTTCACCGAGAACCAGGGCATCTTCGAGCTGACGACGCCGTCCGACTACAGCCAGCTGCTGTACACGCGCCGCATCGGCGGACCGGCCGACGACGGCCGCGGGCTCGGCGACATCCTCGCGGCGGTCAAGCTGAACGGCAGCGTCGGCGCCACGAAGTACGGCCTGTTCGCCGCCGACGAGCGCGAGTCCGTGGGCCGCGACTTCGAGGCGGTGCGGCTGGTGCGCGACTTCGCGTCGCAGAACCTCGGCTTCATGGCGACGCACGTCGACCGGCCGTATCTCGATCGCGAGGCGACGACGGCGGGCATCGACCACAACTGGCGGCCGTCGGCGCGCTGGAGCGTGCAGACGCGCTGGATCGCCAGCGCCATCGACGATTCGGGCACGAGCACGCACGGCGACGGCGCCACGCTCTGGGCGGCGTATGAAATGGATCACGGCTGGCGGCAGCAGGTGATCCTCATGCACTTCGGCAACGACCTGGACATCGACGATGCCGGCTACCTGCAGCGTGCCGACCAGAACTACTCGCAATACCAGCTGAACAAGCGGTTCACCGACCTGCCGGAGAGCTCGCGCTACGCGTCGAAGGACTGGCGCTGGCGCGTGACCGAGGATCGCAACGACCGCGGGCAGGAGCTGTACAGCCAGTTCCGCATGAGCCGCGAGAGCCGGCTGCGCAACGGCAGCTATGAATACGGGCAGGTGAACGTCAACAGCGCGGGCATCGACGACCTGATCCTGCGCGGCAACGGGTACGTGAACGTGCCGGCGAACTTCAACAGCTACTTCGACTACCAACGGCCGCGCATCGGCAACTGGTCGTACGAGGCGGAGCTGAACGTCGACAGCGGCGGACTCTCGGGCAACCGCAAAATCGGCTACACGCTCGACATCGAGCCGCGGTACTACGTCAGCGACGCGTTCAATGTGTCCGTCGACTTCCGCGGCGGGCGCAATCCCGACTGGGTGCTGTGGAAGGGTGACAATCTGCTCGGCAGTTACGACCAGCGCTTCTTCGACTTCCGGGTCGGGTTCAACTGGACGATCACGAGCCGGCACGAGCTGCGGCTGAAGCTGCAGGCGATCGGGTTGAACGCGAAGGCGTGGCAGGCGTATCGCGTCGATGCGGCCGGCCGCGCGCTGGAGACGGACGACGCGATCGACGATCTCAGCGTGCGGAACCTCGGCGTGCAGCTGCGGTATCGGTACGAGGTGGCGCCGCTGTCCTATCTATACGTGGTGTACGGCCGCGGCGGGTATCGGCAGGACGACTCGCGCGATGGCGCGGGCGGATTGCTGGGAGACAGCTTCAGCCTGCGGGACGACGAGCAGTTGCTGGTGAAGTTCAGCTATCGATTCGAGCACTGAGCCGGCTTCGCGTCCCTACTAACGATCGAGCAGCAGGTCTTCGTAGAACGCGCCGAAGGGGCGCGTCGGATGGCGGATCTGGATCTCGAGCACCCACAGATCGGCGGACGGCGTGAAGCCGACCTGCGCCAGCGGCCCGGAGTGGAATGCCTTGTGCGGGAAATCCGCGAGCCGGTGCCCGGCGACTTCCGTGTACAACACCCAGCCCAGCGTCGCCGCCACACTCTCCGCGTATTCGTACAACGCGCGCCCGCTGATCCGCTCGCTGATCCACTTCTCGCGCACCCGCTCGAACACTTCGCGCACGTCGCGCTTGGCCTGGTGCATCTCCGGATCGCCGCCGAGCACGAACGTGTCGCCGCCGTCGCCCTCCCACTTCTGGTAGACCGGGCCGATGTCGACGTAGAAGAGGTCGTCCTCGCGCAGCACGCGGTCCGGCGGATTCTTTTCGTTGTAGGTGCACAGCGTGTTCTCGCCGAAGCGCACGTAGATTCCGTGCCAGCCGCGCAACATGCCCATGTCCTTCAGCGTCGTGCGCGCGATCTCCAGGCCTTCGGATTCGCGCATGCCGGGACGGATCTGGTCGGCGATGCGTTCGATGGCGATGAAGGTCTGGCGGCGGGCTTCGAGCATGCCGGCGCGGTCGTAGTTCGAGCCGACGGCTTCTTCGGGGCGGGTGACGGCGTTCATGCGGCGCATTCTGACCCAAAGGGTGACGCCTGCTCTACCGTTGGATAGACGCGCCGCCGCGCGCGTTTCCGCGACAATACGCGCCATGACCCGCAGTCCCGCCAGCTCTCTGCCCGCCGTCGGGCGCGGTTATGCCGCCGCCCTCGCCGCCTTCGGTGCGTGGGGCCTGTTCCCGCTGTACCTGATCGGCCTGCGCAACGTCTCCGCGATGCAGATCACGGCGCACCGCATCGTCTGGTCGCTGGTGTTCGTGCTCGCGTGGCTGGCGGTGGTGCGCGAGCTGCCGAAGCTGCGCGCCGCGTTCTCGCAGCGCGACGTGTTGCTGCGGCTGGTGGCCAGCGCGTTCTTCATCGCGGTGAACTGGGTGGGGTTCGCGTACGCGGTGAACAATCATCACGTGCTCGAGGTCAGCCTCGCGTACTTCATCGGCCCATTGCTGAACGTGATGCTCGGCATCTGGGTGTTGCGCGAGCGGTTGAATCACACGCAGTGGGTGTCGGTGGCGTTCGCGGCCGCGGGCGTCGCGTATCTCACGTTCATCGCCGGCCGGGCGCCGTGGATCGCGTTGATGGTCGGTTCGTCGTTCGCGTTCTACGGGCTGATCCGCAAGACGGTGCGCATCGACGCGTTGCCGGGGCTGGCGGTGGAGACGATCCTGCTGGCGCCGTTCGCGGCGATCTACCTGCTGTGGTGTGAGTCGAGCGGCGTCGCCGCGTTCACGCACCAGGGCGGGCTGGTCGACGGATTGCTGATGGCGGGTGGCGTCGTGACGTCGGTGCCGCTGGTGCTGTTCGCATTCGGCGCGCGGCAGGTGCCGTATTCGACGATCGGCGTGCTGCAGTTCATCGCGCCCAGCCTGCAGCTGGTCTGCGGCCTGGTCGTGTTCCGCGAATCGATCGGCGCCGAGCGGATCACCGGCTTCGTGCTGATCTGGATCGGCCTGCTGATTTATGTCGCCAACGCGCTGTGGAAGACCCGCGCCGCACGTCTCGTGACAACGTAAATGGGGACGGACCCTCTTTTTCTGTCATCTGGCGCCGACGTTTCCTGAACGAATCCGCGCCTTTGGCGCGCAACTGACTCAACGTCGCGGTAAAGCCGCGCGTTGTACGTTCAGTGTTCGTTCAGAGGCCGCGCTTATGATGTCTGCCATGACCACCCAACCGCAGTCCTTCCGGACGATGCGCCTGCTCGCGGCGCTGTCGCTCTCCCTCGTGTTCGGCCTCGCCCGCGCGCAGGACACCGAAACCTACGAGACCGATCCCCCGGACCGCGCCGCGCGCCTGAGCTACCTGCAGGGCGACGTGTCCATGCAGCCCGCCGGCGAAGACGACTGGGCGCCCGCCATCCTCAACCGCCCGCTCACCACCGGCGACAAGTTGTGGACCGAGGAAGGCGCCCGCGCCGAGATCTACGTCGGCCCCGCCGCCGTGCGACTCGGCTCCGACACCGGCTTCTCGTTCCTCAACGTCGACGACGACACCATCCAGATGCGCATGACGGCCGGCGTCATCAACGTCAGCGTGCGCGATCTCGGCGGCAACGATCACATCGAGGTCGACACGCCGAACGTCGCGGTGTCGCTGCTGCGGCCCGGCAACTACCGCGTCGAAGTGAACGACGCCGGCGACACGACCGTCGTCCGCATCAGCGAGGGCGAGGCGGAAGCCTCCGGCATCGGCCAGAACGTCATCGTTCATGCGCAGCAGAGCGCCACGTTCCGCGGCACCGACCAGGTCGTCGCGCAGTTCGGCTCGCTGGGCTCGCCCGACGAATTCGACTCGTGGGCGCTGGCCCGCGAGCGTCGCGACGACGAAGCCTCGCGGTCGCGCTCGGCACAGTACGTCGCGCCCGATGTCACCGGTTACGAAGACCTCGACGACAACGGCTCGTGGAGCAACGAGCCGGAGTACGGTTACGTCTGGACGCCGTCGCGCGTGGCGGTCGACTGGTCGCCGTATCGCTACGGCCGATGGGTGTACGTCGGCCCGTGGGGCTGGACGTGGATCGACGATGCGCCCTGGGGTTACGCGCCGTTCCACTACGGCCGCTGGGTCTACGTGCGCGACCGCTGGGCGTGGAGCCCCGGCAACCGCGTCGAGCGCCCGGCGTGGGCCCCCGCGCTGGTGGGCTGGGTCGGCGGCGCCGGCGCCAGCATCAGCGTGTCGAGCGGCCCGTCGGTCGGCTGGTACCCGCTCTCGCCGTGGGATCGCTACGAGCCGTGGTTCCGCGCGAGCCCGACCTACGTGAACCAGATCAACGTCGTGGTGCGCGACCGTCCCAACCGGCCCGAGCGCGAGCAATGGCGCAACTGGACGCGCGATCGCGGCGCCACC
>DATJTW010000009.1:0-4964 GCA_035502995.1 Steroidobacteraceae bacterium
TGCTCGAGACGCCCGTGGGCGCGATGCAGGGCAGCTACCAGATGGTCGCCGACGACGGCGAACAGTTCGACGCACCGATCGCCGCCTTCCGGCTGGCGATGCCCGGGCTGCTGCACTGATCTCCCGCCGCTGACATGGCGCGCTACGCGATCGGGGACTTGCAGGGCTGCTGCGACGAACTGAAGACGCTGCTCGCGCGCCTCGATTTCTCCGCCGACCGCGACGAGCTCTGGTTCGTGGGCGACCTCGTCAACCGCGGTCCGCAGTCGCTCGAGACGCTGCGGTTCGTGCGCGCGCTCGGCGCCAACGCCACCGTCGTGCTCGGCAACCACGACCTGCACCTGCTCGCCCTCGCCTACGGCAACCGCCGCAAGCAGAAGGATGGCGACACGCTCGACGACATCCTCGGCGCACCCGACCGCGACCAGCTGCTCGAATGGCTGCTCGGCCGGCCGCTGGCGGTCTACGACGAGCCGCGCGGGGATTTCCTCGTGCACGCGGGCATCGCGCCGGCGTGGACGCCGCGCCAGGCGGCGAAGCTGGCACGCGAGGTCGAGGCCGTGCTGCGCGAGGATGCACGCACGTTGTTCGACGGCATGTACGGCAACAAGCCGAACAAGTGGGACGCGAACCTGCGCGGCATGGACCGGCTCCGCTTCGTCATCAACGTCTTCACGCGCATGCGCTACGTGTCGCTCGATGGCACCGTGGATCTCAAGCAGAAGGGCAAGCCCGGCGAACAGGCCGAAGGCTTCGTGCCGTGGTTCGACGCGCCGGAACGGGCGAGTCGCGACGTGCGCGTCGTCTGCGGGCATTGGTCGACGCTGGGATTCAAGCGGCGCCAGGACCTGATCGCGCTCGACACGGGCTGCGTGTGGGGCGGTTCACTGACTGCCGTGAACCTCGATGCGGAGGCGGCTCCCGTGCAGCTCGCCTGCCGGGGTCATCAGTTGCCGGGCGGCGGCGAGGGCTGAGCCGGCACCGAGCCCGGCGGGATGATCTCGCTGGCGCTCGGCGTCGCCTCCGCGGGCGCACCCGGCGGCAGCGTCTGCGGAGAGACGTAACCCGGTTCCGGCGTCGGCGCCGCCACCTCGGCGAACACCGGCATCGGTCCCCAGGTCAGGTAGATAGCCGCGGTCTTCGGCGTGTAGACGCTGGTGCCCAGCGTGATGTCGACGGGCTTCACGCCGTCCTTGCCGACCGGCAGGACGTTGCGTTCCTCGCCCTGCACCTCGAGCTGCTCGACGCTGCCCGGACGCACTCGCACCGCGACGCGCACGGGCCAGGTGGATTCTTCCGGCAATCGCGCGGCGACGCTGCCCTGGCCGCCGATCCCCGACAGGTCGATGACCAGCGTGTTGCGCACCCAGTACTGCGGATAGGTCGCCTCGGAGCCGTCGGCGTTCACGAGGTTCAGCTCGTGCACGGCCTCGGGCCCGGTCTTCGCCTTGCGGTGGAACGGCCACAGCTTCGACATCGTCGAGCAGGCCGTGAGCGCGAGGCAGCAGGCGGCAAGCAGTGCGAGACGGGCTTTCATGGGCGGCAAACATAACACGGCCTGCCGGCCGGAAATCCCGCCCACGGCGACGCTACGCGGCGACAGCGACGGCATTTGTGGAGGGGATCACATCATGGGGCCGCCAGCGCATAAACTCGGCGGCCTATGCGCGAGCTCAAGGCCTTCAATTTCCGGCGCTGGATCGACGATCACCGTCACCTGCTGAAGCCGCCCGTCGGCAACAAACAGGTCTTCACGGACAGCGAGTTCATCATCATGGTCGTGGGCGGTCCGAACAGCCGCAAGGATTTCCACGTCGATCCGGGCGAGGAGTTCTTCTACCAGCTCGAGGGCGGCATCACGCTGGCGACGATGCAGGACGGCAAACGCGTCGACATCCCGATCGGCGAAGGCGAGATCTTCCTGCTGCCGGCGAATCTGCCGCACTCCCCGCGCCGCCCGGCCAACACCGTCGGGCTGGTCATCGAACGCGTGCGCCGTCCGGGCGAGCAGGACGGCTTCCAGTGGTATTGCGAGAACTGCGCGACGAAGCTGTACGAGGAATTCGTCGAGGTGACGAACATCGAGACGCAGTTGCCGCCGGTGTTCGACCGGTTCTTCGGCAACCCGGCGAACCTCGTCTGCAAGCACTGCGGCACCGTCATGGAGTCGCCGCGCCAGTGATCGCCGAGCTGCAGTTCGGCGGGCAGAAGCTGCGCGTGGCGATGGAGCGCGGCGTGAGTCTCGCGATTCCCGTCGAGTTCGGCGCGCCCGGCCCGCGGCATTTCGGCGCGCCGGCGCCGACGGCGATCCCGTATTCGGTCGGTGCATTCAGCGGCAGCGTCGCCACGGGCGCGTCGTGCAACTGCAGCGTGCTGACGATCAATCCGCATTGCCAGATGACGCACACCGAGAGCGTCGCGCATCTCACGCGCGAACCCGGCGACACCTGGCGCGTGGTGCCGCGCGGCCTGCTGCCCGCGGTGGTAGTTAGCGTGCTGCCCGAGCCGGCGCGCGAATCGAACGAGAGCACCGATCCGCAGCCCTGGGGCACCGACACGCTGATCACGAAGCGGCGGCTGCGCGCCGCCTGGCCCATGGCGCGGCCCGCGGCGAGCAATATCGAGCCGGTCGCCGCCATCATCCGCACGCTGCCGAACGATGGCGGCAAACGCGCGCGCGACTACACGGACTCCGTGCCGCCCTATCTCACGCGCGAGGCCGTCGAGTGGCTGGTCGAGAAACGAATCGAACACCTGGTGGTCGATGTGCCGTCGGTCGACCGCACGCATGACGAGGGGCACCTCGTGGGTCATCGCCTGTTCTTCGGACTGCCGCCGGGCAGTCACTCGCGTGGCGATTCGGCGCGATCGCGCGCCACCATCACCGAGCTCGCGTTCGTGCCCGACGAGGTCGTCGATGGACCCTGCGTGCTGTCGCTGGCCGTGCCCGCCCTCGGTGGCGACGCCGTGCCGAGCCAGCCGATCGTGTACCCTCTCGCGCCATGAACGCGTCGGTTCGGGATCTCGCGTCGGACCTGCTGCCGCAGTTCACGCGCTCGCGTGATTTCGCGGTGGATTGCGATGCGGCCGACATCCTCGCGCCGTATCGCAAGCAGTTCGCGTTGCCGCGCGGCTCGGCCGGCCAGACGCTGGTCTATCTCTGCGGCCACTCGCTGGGCCTGGCGCCACTCGCGGCGCTCGACTACGTGAGCGAGGAACTCGCCGAGTGGGCGCAGCTCGGCGTCGCCGGCCATCACACCGCGACGCGGCCGTGGATCGACTACGCGGCGAACTTCACGAAGGGATTGACGCATCTCACCGGCGCGCTGCCGGGCGAGGTTGTCGTGATGAATTCGCTGACGGTGAACCTGCACCTGATGATGGCGTCGTTCTATCGGCCCGTCGGCATGCGCGACAAGGTGCTGATCGAGGCCGGCGCATTCTCGTCGGATCGGCACGCGGTGCTCGGGCAGCTCGCCTGGCACCAGCTCGACCCCGCGGACGCGCTGGTCGAGATCGCGCCGCGCACCGGCGAGGAGACGCTGCGCATCGAGGATGTCGAGGCCAGGATCGCCGAGCTCGGCAACGAGCTCGCGCTGGTGTTGTGGCCCGGCGTGCAGTTCCGCACCGGGCAGAACTTCGACGTCGCGCGCATCGCGCGCGCGGCGCATCGCGTCGGCGCGCTGGCCGGGTTCGATCTCGCGCATGCGATCGGCAACGTGCCGCTGGCGTTGCACGAGGCCGAGGCGGATTTCGCCGTGTGGTGTTCGTACAAGTATCTGAACGCCGGCCCCGGGGCCATCGGCGGGTGCTTCGTGCACGAGAAGCACTTCGCGACGGCGCCGTCGCGGTTGTCCGGCTGGTGGGGGCACGAACCGCAGACGCGGTTCCAGATGTTGCCCGAGTTCAGGCCCGCGGCCGGCGCGGCCGGCTGGGCCGTGAGCAATCCGCCCATCTTCTCGGCGGCGCCGTTGCTGGCGTCGCTGGAGATCTTCCGCAGCGCCGGGATGGACGAGGTGCGCGCGAAGTCGATGCGGCTCACCGCCTACGCGGAAAGATTGCTGGTCGAGCGGGCCGGCACACAGGTCGAGGTGCTGACGCCGCGGGATCCCGTCGAGCGCGGCTGCCAGTTGTCGTTGCGGATCGCGGGCGGGTCGCGGCGCGGGCGGCGGATCTTCGATGCGCTCGGGGATCACGGCGTGGTGTGCGACTGGCGGGAGCCGGATGTGATCCGGATCGCGCCGGTCCCGCTGTACAACCGGTTCGAGGACGTGTTCGAGTTCGTGGAGCAGCTGGTGGTGGCGTTGAAGGAGATTGCTTGAGCGAGGCGCTTCCTGGCGGCGGCAGCGTCATCGCGGCCGCGGGCGTCAACATCGTCGGCGCCGGACTCGCCGGGTCATTGCTCGCCATCCTGCTCGCCCGCCGTGGTCTGAAGGTCACCGTCTTCGAGAAGCGCGGCGATCCGCGCCTCGCCAACGTCGACAGCGGCCGCTCGATCAACCTGGCGCTCGCCGCGCGCGGCATTCGCGGACTCGAACGCGCCGGCGTGCTGGACCGCGTGATGCCGCTGACCATCCCGATGCGCGGTCGAATGGTCCACGAGCACGACGGCGCCGCGACGTTGCAGCCGTACGGCGTGCGGCCCGAAGAAGTCATCTACTCGATCTCGCGCGGCGCCCTGAACCGCGTGTTGCTCGAGGCGGCGGACGAACACGACGTCGAGTTCGAGTTCGGCCAGGAAGCGACGCGGCTCACCGATGACGGGCGATGCGTCGAGATCTTCGACGCCGCGCTGGGCCGGTCGACGCGGCCACCGGCAGGCCCGGTCATCGCCACTGACGGCGCCGGCTCCGGCGTGCGCAACGCCCTGGAATCGGCCGGCCTGTCCACGGTGCGCGAGGAGCTGCTCGACCACGACTACAAGGAGCTCACCATCCCCGCGGTGAACGGCCGGCACGTGCTCG
>DATJTW010000010.1:0-67143 GCA_035502995.1 Steroidobacteraceae bacterium
CTGCAGCGCGCGCTGGACGCAAAACGTCCGCTGGGTGATCTGTCGGAACAGGGTCTGATCGATCGTGGCGACGGCAGCTACAGCGTCGATCTCGTCGCTCATCCCGAATGGGGCGATCCCGCGGTAACGCTCACCGGGCTCCTGCCGGCACTCGATCCACCGGGTCTCGGCGCAGAACTCACCCGCCGCGGGATGCAGGCCGACGATCTCGCGAAACTGCAGGAATTCCTGAAGACCCATGATGCGAAGCTGACGATCGCTGCAGCGACTGCGCCGATCAGCGTCAGCTTCAGTCGGGTCGTCAAGAAGTTCGACAAGCTCAAGCGGCCAGTGCCGGATGCGCTCGTGATGGCTTACATCTACCAACGCGAGGGCGTTGCGGCAGAGACGCAACGGAAGCTCGCGTCTTCTCTGCTCGATTCGGTCGGTCCCGCCGGCACACGAGTGCTGCAGTCCTATCTCGGCGAGATGCAGAACTCCGGAGTCTATGCACCCAGCGACCAACGCGCCGGCATCGACGGGTTGCTCGCGAACCTGAGACTGCCCGATTTCGAACAGAAACTTGCCGCCGAAGCCAAGGGAGTGACGCCATGAAATCCATCGCCACCTTCGCCGCAGCCATCGCGGCCGCTCTCCTGATGGGAACCCAACCCGCGCATGCGGTTCCGGTCATGAACACCTATGTTTCGCCTATCTACCAAGTCGGCAATGGCGCGGGCGTCAATCTCGGCCACACCGTCCTCGCAACGACCGTCTACAACCGGCTGATCGCTGGCGGCACGTTCGTCGCCAGCTGCATCAGTTCCGTGATGTCGCCAGCGTCGGGCCAGCGGACCTTGTCTGCCGAAACGTTGGGCGGTGGAACGTCCCTGGTTGTGACCATCCCGACGAATCAGCCGGCCATCGTCAACATGCCGGGGTTCTATTCGCTGAACCGCGGCGATACCGTCAACTGCACGTACACCTGGACATCGCGCGCCGTCGAGAGTGGCTATTCGATCGGTTTCAACGGAATCAGTTTTCAGACCGGCAACGGAGAGCGGGCCGACGGCTTTTTCAAACCGTTCACCATGAGCGTGCCGGGCGACACCGGCACGGGTGACTTCAACAAGTGCATCCCCTGATCTCCCCATAACCAAGGAAGGTTTCCATGAATACCTCGATCAAAGGAGCAGGAGTCGCTCTCCTGCTGGCGGCGCTCGCCTCGGCGAATGCCTGGGCCGGCGGCTGCAGTCCCATCGTCATCGATCTCGGGCGCGACGGGCTCGATCTCGGCAAGCCGGGGGTGGGCGTGTACTTCGACGTGAATGCCGATGGCGTCGTCGATCACGTGCAGTGGACGCGGCGCGGTGGCGACGAAGGACTGCTCGCGCTCGATCGCACGGGCAACGGCGTGGTGGACGACGGCGCCGAGTTGTTCGGTGTCGGTACACCGCTGGTGCTGGATGGCAATGGCAACGCGCCGAACGGTTTCGTCGGCCTCGCGCAGTACGACCGGCGCGAGCTGGGCGGCAACGACGACGGGCTTATCACCGACGCCGACGCGATCTGGCCGCAGCTGCGCGTCTGGGTCGATGCGAACGCCGACGGCGTCTCGACGCGCGACGAGATGCGCTCGTTGCCCGCGGTGGGAATCCAGGCGCTCGAGACGATCCCGCGCATCCGCAAGACCGTCGACGAAGCCGGCAACGTGCTGCCTTACTGGGGCTGGGCGCTGTCGGCCGGGCGCGGCGGCCGCGCGGCGATGGTCGACGTGTTCTTCAGGCAATTGCCAAAGTGATCAGGGCGCCAGTCGCCGCACCAGGCCCACGCGACTATCTACATTGAGCTTGCGGAAGATCTGGCGTACCTGTGACTTGACCGTGTTGACGGAGACGCCGCGCAGCCGCGCCACCTGCGCGAGCGTCTTCCCTTCACAGACCTGCTCCGCCACCGCGGCTTCGACCGCGGTGAGCGGCGCCGGCGACGGGTGATGGAGAACGCAGCTGAGGCGTTCGTCGTCGAGAGCCAGGCGGAACGTGATGCCACCCGGCCCTTCCGCGATGTCGATCACCCGACCGGCTTCGAGCACGCGCGCGAGCAGCACGATGGCATCGGCGGACGACGCGCGGCGTCGGCGGCGCAGCGGCAGCAGTGCGCGGAGCTCCGCCAGCATGTCCGGGAGCGTTCTGGGGCTGACCATCGCGGCGTTCTGCCACGACCACCCCGGACGGCGACACTTATATATCTGCCCGGAATGGGCAGTTATTCGGCTCGACCCTCAGCCGGTGAGGCGTTTGACCCAGGCGGCGTACTTGTCCATCCAGCCGTGCAGGAATTTCTTCGTCTCGGCGTTCGCGAAGTTGCCGGCCTCGTCGAAGAAGCCGTCCTTCACGGTGATGTATGCCTCGGGCTGGTGCAGCAGCGGCATATCGAGGAACGCCAGCACGGTGCGCAGGTGGGACTGCGCCACGGCGGTCCCGATCGCGCCGATGGACGCGCCGATGATGCCGGCGGGCTTGCCCATCCAGGCGTTCTGGCCATAGGGCCGCGAGGCGTGGTCCAGCGCGTTCTTCAGCACGCCGGGGATCGAGCGGTTGTATTCGGCGGTCACGAAGATCACGCCATCGCAGGCGCGCACCTCGCTCTTCAGGCGCTGCACCTCGGGTGCCTGGGCCTTGTCGTCGTCCTGGTTGTACAGCGGCAGATCGCCGATGCGCAGTTCCTTGAAGGTGAAGTCCGGCGGGCCGAGCTTGACGAGCGCGGTGGCCAGCTTGCGGTTGTATGAGTCCTTGCGAAGGCTGCCGATGACGTAACCGATCTGCTTGGGCATTCAACACTCCTCTTTGGGCGGCATGATCTCAAATTCGCAATCGCCAGCGTGTAGGAAGGCGGCGATGTCGATGCATCCAACGCCCACCCCGTTCCGTATCATCGGCAGCCTCCTTTACCCAAGGCCGTCGCGATGCACAAACGCGCCCTGCAGCTCCTGTTCGGATTCATCCTGGTCTCACTGACCGCCTGGAACATCTGGGTCAGCACGCAGCAGTCCGTCCTGGATTGGGGCGGCCTCACGACCCCGCCCGACAACCTCTGGACCATCGCCACGCTGATCGACGCCTACTACGGCTTCGTCACCTTCTATGTGTGGGTACTCTGGAAAGAGACCCGGGTTCTGCCGCGCGCCCTCTGGTTCGTGGCCATCATGGCCCTGGGCAACATCGCGATGGCCGCCTACGTCCTGCGCCAGCTCGCGCGGCTGAAACCGGACGACTCCCCGGCCGTCCTGCTGTCCGCGCGCAACGCCTGACATGGGCGACTGGTTCCGCCGCCGCGTCGTCGCGCCGCTGCTGTCGTTGCTGCGGCAGGGCGTGACGCCGGAGAAGCTGGCATTGAGCGTGGCGCTCGGCGCCATCGTCGCGGTGATCCCGGTGCTCGGCGTCTCGACGGTCCTCTGCGCGCTGCTCGCGCTGCGCCTGCGGCTGAACATGGCGGCGATCCAGCTGGTCAACTATCTACTGACGCCGGCGCAGCTGCTGCTGATCATCCCGTTCCTGCGCTTCGGCGAAGCGCTGGCCGGCGCGCCCAAATTCCGCGTGACGCTGGAATCCGGCCTGGCGCTGATCTCGCAAGGCGTCGTGAACGCCGTGCGCGTGTTGTGGGACGCCATCGTGCACGCGACGTTGGGCTGGCTGGTGCTGGCGCCGTTCGCGGCCGTCGCGCTCTACGTGATCTTCAAGTCCGTGTTCCGACGCCTGGCGCCGCGCGCCCCCGCCACTCCCGCACCCGCCGCATGACCTCACTCACGATGACCCTGCTCGAGCGCGACCTCGTGCCCGATTTCCTGATCCGCCGCCGCATCCGCTCGCTGCTCGCGGCGCGCCTGCGCGAGGAAGACCTCGGCGATCCGGAGCGGCAGCAGCAGCGCCTGCAGGACTTCGTGCAGCAGCTCGCCGCGAGCCCGGTCGCGATCGAGACGGCCGCCGCCAACGAACAGCACTACGAGGTGCCCACCGAGTTCTACCGGCACGTGCTCGGCAAACACCTCAAGTATTCCAGCGGCTACTTCGAATCTCCCGCCGACGCACCCGCCGCCGGCCTCGACGCCGCCGAGGCGCGCATGCTGGCGCTGACCTGCAAACGCGCGCGGCTGGCCGACGGCGAGCGCATCCTCGAGCTCGGCTGCGGCTGGGGCTCGCTGAGCCTGTGGATGGCGTCGAACTACCCGAACGCGCGCATCACGGCGGTCTCCAACTCGCGCACACAGAAGGAACACATCGACGCGGCGGCGCGCGAGCGCGGCCTCGCGAACCTCGAGGTGATCACCCGCGACGTCAACGCGCTCGACTTCCCGGCGGACACGCGCTTCGACCGCGTCGTCTCCGTCGAGATGTTCGAGCACATGCGCAATTACCGCACGCTGCTCGCGCGCATCGCGTCGTGGATGGCGCCGGCCGCGACACTTTTCGTACACATCTTCACGCACCGCCGTTTCGCCTACCCGTTCGAGGTGCGCGACGACACGGACTGGATGGCGAAGTACTTCTTCACCGGCGGCATCATGCCGAGCGACGACCTGCTGCTGTATTTCCAGCGCGACGTCACGCTGCTCGAGCACTGGCAGGTGCCCGGCTGGCACTACTCGCTGACCAGCGAGGCCTGGCTGCAGAACATGGACCGGCAGCGGGAACGTATCATGCCCGTGCTGGTACGTACCTACGGCGCACCCGCGGCGCTGCGCTGGTGGGTGTACTGGCGCGTGTTCTTCATGTCCTGCGCGGAGCTGTGGGGATATGACCGCGGCCGCGAGTGGCTCGTCTCGCATTACCTGTTTGAAAAGCGGTAGAGTCGTCCGCCATGGGCTCCGTCAAAACTCTCGCGTGGCTCGGCGCCGCGCTGCTGGCCGGCGCTTGTGCGCCCGCCCTCGCCGTCACGGACGCTGACCGCGTCGCGGTCTACAAGGAATTCCGCACGCAGTTCGACGCGAAGCAGTACGCCGCCGCGCAACCGCTCGCCGAACGCCTCGTGCAGCTGACCGAAGAGCAATACGGCACGGACGAGCTGCAGCTGACGAACCCGCTGTCGAATCTCGCCACCGTCCAGTTCCGGCTCGGCAACTTCCCGGCGGCCATCGAGACCTACCAGCGCTCGCTGCGCATCCTGCAGGCGAAGTCGACGATGGCGGACAAGGCGCAGATCGGGCCGCTGCACGGGCTCGGCATCGCGTTCATGAACAACAACGACTACGAGTCCGCCGTCGTCGCGCTGAAGCGCGCCGCGGACCTGTCCCGCAACACGGACGGCCTCTTCAACATCAACCAGGTCGAGTTCATCGACGCGCTGATCGAGGCCTACGCGAACACGGGCCGCTGGGCCGAGGCCGACAAGGAAGCGCAGTACGCGATGCGCGTCGAGGAAGCGGCGTACGGCCGCAGCTCCGTGAACCTCATGGACCGGCTCGACAAGCTCGCGCGCTGGTTCGAGCTGAGCCGCCGTTACACCACGGAACGCGCGCTGTACGAACGCGCGCTCGCCATCCTCGAGAAAGGCGCGCCGCCGAACGACCTGCGCAAGGTGAACCCGCTGCGCGGCATCGCGCGTTCGTTCCGGCTCGAATCGTTCTACGGCGTCGAGGGCGCGGATACCGGCGCCACGTTCAACGCCAGCGGCAACGGCGCGCCCGTGTTCGCCGACGGCACGCAGCAGCGCCGCGGCGAGACCGCGCTGGCCGCCGCGCTCGACGTCATAGACGCGAACCCGCCCGCGGACCAGGGACTGCGCGGCATCGTCCTCACCGATCTCGGCGACTGGTACCTCACGTCCAACGCCACGCGCCGCGCCTACGACGCCTACGCCGACGCGTGGAAGGCGTTGACGCAGGTCAACGATACGAAGCTGCTCGACTCGCCGCGCATCCTCGCGTACCGTCCGTCGATCAGCTCGGTGGACCGCTCGCAGCTCGATCCGGAAGAGTCCGTGGTGAAGGTCGTCGAGCTGCACTTCCGGGTGGATCGCGACGGCCGCGTCGACGACGTGACGTCACCGACCACCGACGTGCCCGACGCGATCGTGAAGAACTCGATGATGTCGATGAAGCGGTCGCGTTACGCGCCGCGCATCGAGAACGGCGCCGCGGTGCCCACCACGGACGTGGTGTTCCGCGAACGCGTGCTGGTCAGAGTGTCGCCGGAGTCGGCACCGCCAGCTGATTCGGCGGCGGAGAAGAAGCCGGAGGATTCGCAGGCGCCGGAGTCGAAGTCGGACCCGACGTCGAACCCGGCGAAGACGGAGTCGTCGAAGCCGGCGTCGCCGGCGCCGAGCCCGGCACCGCCTGGTTCCGCGCCGCCACCGGCTGCTCGTTGATCGGCACCGCTTCGATGGTCTGAACGGCGGCGGCGGCCACCGCCTCCGCCGTGCCCGGCAACGGCTGCGCCTTCGGCGACAACGCCTTCGCCGCCAGCAACGGCTTCGCCACGTCCAGCATCGGGAACTGCGTGAGGAATTTCGCGGCCGCGTCGCGCATCGCCGCGTAGCCGGCGATCGCGAGCTCGTCCTGTCCGTTGCCGATCGACGCCGCGGGACCGCTGCCGTACCCGGTCAGCGTCAGCGTATCCACCGACTCGCCGTTCGGCGCGTAGATGCCGATCTGGTAGCGGATGGTCACGGCGCAGTACACGCCGCCGGTCTCCTTCGCGTTCGCGAACGAGAACTGCTCGATGCGCGGCTCGAAGATTGCCATGACGCCGGGCTCGTTGCGCGCGGCGTCGACGCTGTCGAACACCTTGGCGTCGGTGAACTCGGCGCTGAAGATCTGCTCGACCAGGTGCTTGTGCGACTCGCCGAGCTGCGCCTCGTAATCGACGTTCGCGCGGGATTCCTTGTGCGTGTAGTTCGCGGTCTCGGGCGTGACGACCACGGCGACCTTCGCGGGTGTCGGCACGACCAGCGCGCGCGGCAGGTCGCCCTCGGGGCGCACGATGACCTTCTGGCAACCGACGATCGAGAGGATCGCGGCGGGAAGCAGCAGTTTGATCGCGCGGCTCATGTCTCGCTCCCTACTCCGGCCGGCGCCCGGCCTAACTGATGCAGCGTGGCTGCCCGAGCACGTCGACCTTCACGGCGCAGCTCGGACCGCCGACGGTGAGCCCGACGAAGGTGCCTTCGTTCTCGTCACACATGGCGCGCATTAAAACGGAAAAGCGCTGATTAATAAACGGCGGCGAACTCGGGCCGTCCGGCATGCCGATGGCGTGGATGCGGATGCGGTGCCGTCCCATCCGGTCTACCGGGTTGTACTTACGCACGGCCGCGAGTGCCGCCTCAACCGAGCTGCCGGTGAAGTCGTCGCCGATGACATAAACACTGATCTTCTTGTCCGCCGACCACCAACCCTGGACCGCGGCGCCGATGCCCTCGACCGGGCTCGAATTGCTGTACGGCTTCCAGTTGACCATCGTCGAGATGATCTTGGCGCGCTGCACCGGCGTGTCCTGCAGCCATTGCCCCTTGGTGCTCGGGAACATCGGCTTGCCCTCGTCGTCGAGGACCTGGATGCCCTTCACCTTGGGATAGATGTCGAGGATCTCCTTCATGACGTTCTGGGCGTTCTCCCAGTTGTCGGCCTGCATGCTGCCCGACGTGTCGATGCAGAAGATGATCCATTCGCTGTCGACCGGGATGCCGCCGACCGCGAGCGTCGTGTCGATCTTGCGCGGCTGGTTCTTCAGCAGCCGCTGCATCTCGGCGGTCAGCGTTTGGTACGACTCGACCAGCGCGGTCTCGACGGTGTTCGCCACCGACGCATCGCCCTTGCTGGCCTTGAACTCGCCGCGGATCTTGGAGAGATCGCCCGACATCGACGCGAGGCGCGCCTGCTCGGTGTTCAGGATCGCCATGCGACCCTGCAGCTCGCGGTTCAGCACGTCCGTCTCGCCGCGCAGGTCGAACAATTGCCGCTGCAACGCGTCGATCTGGCCGTTGAGGTTCTTCTCGCTCTTCTCGATGACGATCGGCTTGCCGACGTCGGTGAGCACCAGCAGCAGGATGATCGCGCCGAAACCGCAGCAGATGCAGTCGAGGAACGACAGCGTGAAGACTTCGAATTCGCGGCGTTTGCCGATGGCCATGTCTGTGCTTCCGTCCTACGGCCAGTCGCGCGAGGGGATCACGTACGACCCGCCCGTCTTGCGCGCCAGTTTCCAGTACGCGTACGACGCCGGCTGGTCGCCCTTCATCGGCAGCAGCACGACGTCGATCGGGATGTCCTTGTTGACGGTCTTCGCCGCGTCGTCGAACAGCTTCTCTCGTTCGCGCGCGTTGATGAACTTGCGCGACGGCGCGACCGAGCCCTGCGTCGGCAGGCCGTCGGTGATCAGGATGACCTGGTCGGGCTGCGGATCGATCGTGCGCATCGTCAGCAGCGCGTTGACCAGGCTGGTGCCGTCCGCGGGCGTGATGTTGCGCGCGGCGGTCAGCACGTTGTTGATGGCGCGCGGATCGTTCGACTGCAGCCACTTGCCCTGCGTGTCCGGCTGCACGGCCTTCGTCTTCGTGTTGAAGCCGTAGACCTGGAACTGCGAATTGTCCGGCAGCTGCGCGGTGATCCATTCGACCATGTCGAGCGCGCGCCGCCACTTCAACGCGGAGCGGCGCGCGGCCTCGGGCTGGTTGCGCAGCCGCAGGATCTTCGCGATGTCCTCGTCCATCATGCTGGCCGACGTGTCGAGCAGCACCAGCGTGCGTTTGCCCTTCACCTGCAGCGCGCTGATGTACAGGCGCTTGCCGCGGCCGCGGAACGCCTTCACGCGCGTGCCGGCCGGCGCCTTGTCGAGCGCGCCGCCCTCGAGCCGCTTGATGCCTTCCTGAAGCGACTTGATGTCGGCCATCAGCTTGTTGATGTGCTCGCGCTTGGCGATGCTCTCGCCTTCGTATTCGCTCGACTCCTCGCGCCGCACTTTCAGCTCTTCCTGGATGCGCGCGCGGCGCGCGGCGGCCTGCGTCGCGTCCTCGTCGGTCTTCTCGAGCGTGTTGCGCAGCTGCACGAGGTTGCGCGTGCCGACCAGCACTTCTTCCTCGAGCTTCTTCACCTCGCCGGTGAGGTCGTCGATGCGGCGCACTTCCTCGATGCCGCTCTGCGCCTGCACGATCGTGTAGAACAGCACCACCGCGCCGAAGCCGCAGCAGATGCAGTCGAGGAACGACAGCGTGAAGACTTCGAAGGCGCGGCGCTTCTTCACGGCGCGGCTCCGAATGCATGGGCGGAGATCAGCGTGAACTCGACGCCGGGCGTGCCGATGCGCACGCGGTCGCCCGGCCGCACCGGCGCGCGTTCGCGCACGCGCGCGCCGTTCACCCAGGTGCCGTGGCGGCTGTGATCGATCAGCACGGTGCGCTCGCCTTCGCGGCGCAGCGAGCAGTGGCGGCGCGAGACGCCGGCGGCGGCGCGCGGCAGCACGATGTGCGGCTCGTTCGAGACTTCCTCGGTGCCGATGACGAGGCCGACCTCCGGGAAGCGCATCGAATCGCCGCCGTAGAGGATGTGCGTGACCGGCAGCGAACGACCGGACGGCGCGGCGACGGACGCGACGTATTCGATGTGGCCGGACAAGCCGTGATCGGCGATGCGCGCCACGTGCCGGCGCAATCTCGGCGCCGCGGACGGATCCGCGCTGCGCAGGCTCGCGGCGACGGCGGCGAGGCCGGCCGGCGCGATGACCAGGCCGTCCTGCTCGAGCTCGAGCAGCCGCGGCAGGAATCCCGGCCAGCGGCGCGACTCGGCCGGCAGCACCAGCGCGGCGCCCTGCCCCGCGATGCGCGCCGAGCGCGCGAGGCGCATCAGCTCGCGGTAGAACGGCATCGCGCCGTCGGCGAACAACTGCGCGTCGACCTCGACGGCGAAACGCGCGCCATCGGCGTCGACCGCCGCCTCGCCCTTGCCCTCGGTGGCGGCGCGCGCCGCGACCGCCGGCAGCTCGGCGTACAGGCGCTGCTCGACGTCGAGGCTCAGCAACGGATCGAAGCGCGTGTTCTTGACCATCGTGGCGGCGACGGCGGCCAGCCAGGCGTCGTAGACGTCGAGCAGGTTCGCGCGCTCGGAGACGAACGCTTCCTCGAACGCGCACTCGGCGCCGCCCGTGACGCGGGTCGCGGTCGCGGAGCGCCAGCCGGATTCGAGGATCACGTAGTGCGGCCGATCCGTGACCGCGGCGGCGGTGACCGTGGCCGCGTCGACGAAATCGCGCGCGTCGCAACCGGCGGCATTCAGCGCACCGCGCAGGCTCGTGAGCGCGCCGGCGTCGAGATCGGCGGGCACGGCGACGATGGCATCGAGGCGCTCGGCGACACCGAGCGCGCGCAGGTGCGCGGCGACTTCGATGGCGACGTTGCGCGCCGCGTCTTCGTTCCGGCCCAGCTCGCGCCAGTGCGTCAGCGACACCAGGTCCGGACGGCCGCGCGCGGCGGACAGCGCCGCCCGGCCGAAGCGCGGCTCCTTCGCCGAGATCTCGACCGCCAGCGGCTCGGACGCGAGCAACTCGCCATCGCGGGCGATGGACAAGGTGTGGTGATCGAAGTGCAGGCCGTACATGGGTCTAACTAGTTATCCGGCTCAGATGTTCGTGGGGAAGCTGACGCTCGAGTCCGCGCTGTACTGCAGGTCCGGCGGCAGCTCTTCGGGCGCGATGCCTTCGTACGGATCGGCGTCCGCCTCGTCTTCCTTCGCGTCCTTCGCGGCATCGCCCGTGGGCGCGGCGCCACCCGCTGCCTCAGGCTTCTTGTCCGCGGGCGCGGGGGCTTTCGTGTCGGCATTGCCGGCGGCGGGTGCGGCGGTGGCCGGCGTCGCGGCGGGCGCCGGATTGTTCACGGGCAACGCGGCGACGGTGGATTCGCGCACCGGCGTGTTGAGCATGGCCGTGGTCGCGGCGATGGCGGCGACCGCGGCCAATGCGATCGCGAACAGGCTGAGGACGATGTGACGCATGCGGGCTCCTATTCCGGCGCGACGTACCGCGCGACGCGGAAACCGATCACGTCGCTGGCGTCGGCGGCGCCTTCGCGCCACGGGAAGCGCAGCTCGACGGTGGTCGACGACCGCCAGTTCGAGCCGCGGTAAGTGTGGTTCTTGCCGTCGTCCGGGCCGAGCGGATCGGTGCTGGCGGTCGACGGCACGAACGAGAGATAGCGGTCGTTGGTCCACTCGGACACGTTGCCGGCGAGGTCGTAGAACCCCATCGCGTTCGGCGCGAACAACGCGGGCGCGGCGACGGCCGGGAATTCATCGCGATGCCCTTCGAGCACCGCGCCGACGACCAGCGCCGCCTCGGCGCCGGCGAGGTTCGCGGTGCCGGACTGCACCGGCAGGTCCTGGCCCCAGGGATACTTCAGCGGCTTGCCCGTCGCCGCGGCGCGCGCGGCGAACTCCCACTCGGCCTCGGTGGGCAGTCGATAACCGTTGTTCACCGGCACCACCAGCGAGAACTCGCCGGCATCGGCCGGCTTGTACGCCGGCGGCAGGCCTTCCTGCTGCGACAGCCAGTTGCAGAACTCGGCGGCGTCGTTCCACGTCACGCGCACGACGGGTTGTTTGTCGAGGTCGAGCGAGAAGGTGCCGACGGAGCCGGAATTGTGGCTCTCCTTGAACTGGCGGAACTGCGCGTTCGTGACTTCGCGTTCGCCGAGATAGAACGGCCGCAGCAGCGTGACCTTGTGGCCACCTTCGTTCGGACGCCGGCCCTGCTCGCGGCGATCGCTGCCGGCGAGATACGTGCCGCCGGTGATCATCAGCAGCTTGATGCCGCCCTTCGTCGTGACGACCTTCGGCGAATTGCCGGCGACGTCCTTCGGATTGATCAGCTTGAAGTCGATCGTGCGCGCGATGCCGGGCGCGAGCACGAGATCGCTGGTCTGCGGGTTGTAGCCCTCGGCGCGCAGCTCGAGCTTGTGCCGCGCGGCCGGCAGCTGCACCGACACCGGCGCCTTGCCGCGCGACTCGCCGTTCAGGAACACCTCGGCGCCCTCGGGAGTGCCCTGGATGCGCACGTCGACCAGCAGCGCCGCGAGGCGCGCGTCGAGCGTCGAGGTCTTGTCGGGCTCGGCGAACAGCTCGCGCGTCCACGGCGCGTAGCCGGCGCGCGCGACGCTGATCGTGTGCGACACGCCCGGCGCGAGATCGATGGTCACCGGCGTGATGCCCCGGAAACTGCCGCCCGTCGTCACCTGTGCGCCAGACGGCACCGAGCGCACGGTCACGTGCGCGTCGGCCGCGCCGAGCGTGACGGGGCCGATGTTCGCGGGCTGGCCGGCGGTGATCACGATGCTCGAGGTCCACGGGCGCAGGCCCGGCGACGTCAGCACGACGCGGCGGATGCCGGAATCCATCTCCACCTTCGCGGGCGTGACGCCGGCCGGCTGGCCGTCCACTTCGATCGTCGCACCGGCGGGCTGCGAGCTCACCGTGACGACACCGAAGTTCGGCTGCAGCGCGACTTTCAGATCCTGCTTCTCGCCGCCGCCGATGATCGTCAGGCGCTCGACGTGATCGAGATAACGCGGCGCCTTGAACGTCAGCGTGCGATCGCCGGCCGGCACGTCGACCACGCCCGGCACCTTGCCCATGCGCGCACCGTCGGCGGAGATCTCGGCCGCGACGCCGCCCGAGTCCACCTTCAGCTTGCCGGGTAGTTTGACCAGGTGGATCAGCACGGTGGCCGGCATGGGCCCGCCCACCTTCACGCCGACCTGCGCCGGTTCGTAGCCCTTGCGCTCGGCGCGCAGCACGTGGTCGCCGGGGAACACGAACACGCTCGACGCCGACTGCCACGAGAACCCGCTGATCGACTTCACGCGCGAGTCCGCGGGCTTCAGGTCGATCTCGATCGGCTTCAGCATCATGAACACGACCAGCACGCCGGCCAGCAGCGCGCCCATGACCCAGGCCGCGTAGTTCCAGCCGCTGCGCGGCGCCCGCGGCGCGGCGCGCGGCGCGACGACGCCGTCGATGCTGGGCACCGCGCCCATGTCGATGTCGAAATCCTCGGCGGGCGGCGCCAGCGCCTGCACGCTGTCGCCGACCGGGGGCAGCGTCTCCGTGCCCTCGAGCTCGAAGCGGCGCAACGCCAGCGTCTGCGGCGACGCTTCTTCGACCAGCAGCTGCGAGCCGGCGATGGTGACGACGTCACCGGCGATCACCACGCGCGCGCCGCCAACCGGCACCGCGTTGATGCTGACGCGACTCTCCGGCGACGCATCGAGCAGCCAGCGGCCGTTGACCGCGCGCAACGTGGCGTTGGCCGTGCCGTCCGCCGACGGCAGCGCATCGCCGCCGTGGTCCGCCTGCATCGCGCCGGTGGCCGGCTCGATGACGACGCGCGCCCCGTAACGCGACTCGCCCTGCGGGCTGCGCACGACGATGGTCGGGTCGAACGAGAGTGACGGTTCCATCAGATGGGCTCGAGGCAACGGATCACGAGGGTCTGGCCGATCTGCCCGGGCGTCACGGTGACTTCACGGCGCACGTCGCGGAAGCCCGCGCGTTTTCCCGTGACCGTGTAGCGACCCGGCTTCAGCTCGACCTGTCGCTTGTCGAACGAGCCGAAGAACCCGACGCGCTGGATGGCCACCTGCGTCGCGTTGTCGGATTCGAGATCGACCATCACCAGTTGATTGAACTGGGGCAGCAGGAGTTCCAGCCGCGAGACCTGCGAGCGGATGACGGGACCCGGCGCCGGGACGGCGCGCGCTTTCAGCAGGAGTTGTTCGGCCTCGCGGCGGACGTTGTCCTCGGCCAGGCGGTCCGGGCCGTCGATCAGCGCCTGCAGCCGGTTGCCGAGCTCGGCGCGCGGCGCGACGGTGGCGCGGCCCTTGCGCGCGAATTCGAGCGTGGGGTCGCGTTGCAGCGCCGCGTCGTAGACGGCCAGCGCATCGTTCCAGCGTTCTTCCTCGGCGAGCGCGGCGGCGCGCTGCTGTTCCTCGGCGACACCGCGACCGCTGCCGGTATCGGCGGCGCGTTGCAGCGCCGCGGCGACGTCGGCGCTGCCCGGGCGCATCGCGCGGGCCTTCTCGAGATGCGTGCGCGCCTCGGGCAGGCGGCCGGCGTTCAGCGCGGTGAGGCCGGCGCCCATCTCGGCGTTGAAGGCGTCGTCGGCGCGCTGCTGGCGGACGCGCGCGAGGCCCGTGGTGGCCGCGGCGTTGCCCGGGTTGCGCTTCAGCACGTCGGCGAACAACGTCTCGGCCTTCGGCAGGTCGGCGCCGTGCTCGGCGTTCTCCGCGTCGGCGAGCGTCGGCACGACACCGCTGACCGTCGCGACCTTCGCCAGGCCCTCGGTGGCGTCCTTGTTGCCCGGATCGATCTTCAGCGCGTTGTCGAAGGCCTGGCGCGCGTTCTCGAACTCGCCGCCGTCGAGCGCGCGTTTGCCCTCGGTGACCTGCGCGGCGAGCGCGGCCGGCACCTTCGCTTCGATGTCCTTCAACTGCGTGTCGAGCGCGGTCAGCGCCGGGCCGACGGCGTCGTAGGTGCGACGGTCGAGCATGCCGCCGATGTCGTCGATCGACTTGCGGGCCGCGGCGAACTCGGTGCCGCCCCACTGCGCGGCCGCGCGCGAATCGAGCTCGGTCACGCGTTTCTCGAGCTCGACGTGTTGCTCGGTGTACTGCTCGATGCGTTTCTCGGCGGCGTCCTGCGCCGGCGACACGGCCGCGGGCAGGTTCAGCGCGGAGATGTCGATTTTCGCCTTGTCCGCGATGTCGGGGAGCAGCAGCGCGACACCGCCGGCGACCACGACCAGCACCGCGGCGATGATCCAGTTGCGGCGCCGGTTGCTGGCACGCTGCTCGCGCATCGCGCGCATGCGCAGCTCGTCGACCTGCGGCAGCAGCGCGGGATCGATCTCCTCGAGCTCGCGCACCGGCGCGGACATCATCGGCAGATCGTCTTCGGCCATCACGGCCGGCGTGAGGTTCTCGGCGGCGGCGCCGAGCACGGCGGCTTCGGCCTGCGAGTCCACTTCGTTCGGCGTGCCGTCGAGGCCGAGCGTGTCCTGCAGCACCGCGTTCATTTCATCCGCGACGGCGCGCATGGATGGCGGGCGCTCGCGGCCCTGCTTCGCCAGCAGCCACGAGACCAGCAGGTCGAGCCGCGGCGGGATCGGCTTCACCGCTTTCAGGCGGGGCACCGGCTCGGTCGCGATCTTGCGCGCGTCGAACGCCGGGTAGAAAGGCGGATAGCCCGACAACAATTCGTACGCGAGCGCGCCGAGGCCGTAGATGTCGTCGGCCGGTTTCGCCGGCTCGCCGGCCAGCTGCTGCGGGCTCGCGGAGAACGGCGAGCCCGGCGGACCGCCGGACGCCTCGCCTTCGCTGGCGCCCGCGCCGAAGTCCGCGAGCAGCGGACGGCCCGCGGCGTCGAGCAGCACGTTCGAGGGCTTGAGATCGCGATGGACGATGCGCCGCGCGTGCGCGTGTTCGAGCGCGGCGGCGACGTCGATCAACAGCGGCAGGATCCGGGTATACGACGCGCCGCGCATCTGGCGCAGGTCGCCGCCGGTGGCCAGGACCATCGGCAGCACCGCGGCGTTCTCGTCGCGCACCGGCTCGTGCACGCGCAAGACGCCGGGATGATTGAGCCGCGCGGTCAGCGTGAACTCGCGCTGGAACACCTGCCAGGCCGGCTCGGAATCGCGGAACTGGGAATACAGGATCTTCAGCGCGACATCGGCGTCCTTCAGCTCGTCACGCGCGCGCCAGACTTCGCCGTACCCGCCGGCGCCGAGCTTTTCGATGAGCACGAAGCGGCCGCACAGCTTCGTGCCGGCCTGGTTCTGGTTTGTCACGATTCCTGCGTCAGCCGGGGGGCGTCTTCGCCGTATTCGCGGTGGTGGTCGGCGGCGGGGTGGCGGGCGGCGCTTCCGGCGGCGGTGCGGCGGCCGCGCCCGTCTCTTCCAGGTACAGCTGCTTGAGCAGCTTGCGCCATTCGCGGTACTGGTCCTCGGCCGTGCCCGTGAGGCGCAGCGTGTGACCCTCGACCTCGACGACCTGCGGCGCGACTTCCGACTGGAAGCTCAGCGTGAGCTCCTTCAGCGCGTCCGCGTGAGTGCGTGCGTCAGCGTACTTCTTGATGCCCGAGAGCACCGCGGCAATGCCGCCCATGGCGCCGGCATTCCGCGCGGCGTTCTGGATGCGGCGGCAGTCGTAGCTGTACGTGCCGCAGGTGTTCGGGGCGAAGATGCTGGCGAGCAGCGCGGCGGCGCCGAGCACCGTGCGCGTGCGCGCGCTCGAGCGAGCACGCATTTCCTTCTCGAGCTCGGTGAAGCTCGTCTGGCGCCAGCTGCCGTACGAGTCTTCCATGTTGTCGTGGAAGCTCGCGTAGTAATCGTTGACCGTGTCGACGACCGCGGTGTCGCGCTCGCGGATGCGCTCGATGCGACCCAGCGTCGGGTCGCCGTCGGCGGGCAGGCGCACGACCTGCGTGACGCCGTTCTTGTCCTTCGCCGTCATGCCGGCCATCGCGTCCGGCGCGAGGTCCTGCGCGAAGCGCAGGTTCGCGACCTTGCGGATGTTCTCGCGGTCGAGCGACGTCAGCTTGTCGCGCGCGGCGACGAGGTCGTTGGCGATCTCGGAGTAGACGTTCTGGAACGGATCGCGCGCCTTCATCGACGCGGTGGTCTTGTACGCGCCGAGATCGACGAGGCTCGAGTAACGCTTGCCCTTGATCCAGGTGCGGCCCGCGGCATCGTGCGCGGAGACCGCGAGCTCGAGATAACCGCCGTTGGACTCGACGATCTGGCCGTCGACGATGACGTCGACGAACTCCGCGGTGTTCGGGATGACGCGCACCGCGCCCCACTGCGACGTGCCCTCGAGCGTCTCGCGCAGCAGCGTCGGGATGTAGCGCGCCTCGGCCTTGCGCAGGTCCGGATAGATGCGCTTCTTCGCCAGCGCCTCGTCGTCGCCTTCGATTTCCTTCGGGATGCCGGGGTTGAACACGCGCACGCCGACGTCGAGCAGCTCGGCGTCGGGGATGTGCACCGCGGACTGCTTCGCTTCGACCTTCGGCACCGGGCGCGTCTCGCTCGTCACGCAACCCGCGGCCGCGAACGATGCGGCGAGGACGGTGGCCGCCAGTAGTTTGTTCATGAGGCCGACGCCTTCTTGTAGTCGTAGTATTCCTTCCAGAGACGCTCCTTCAGCTCGGGATCCGTCTCTTCCTCGGCGGCCTTGCGCAGTCGGCGCGCGACGATGTCGTCATCCGATCCGGTCACCATCTTCTTGTGGCCCGCGCCGCCGCCCTTCGCGCTCTTGCCGGAACCGTCGCCGTCGGCTTCGCCGGCGTCGCCGCCCGGGTTGCCGTCGTTCGAGCCGCTGCCGTTGTTCGACGCGGACTGGCTCGAGGATTTCAGGTCGCCGTTGCGCGTGCCCGGCTCACCGGCGCCACCGCCGCTGCCGCCATCACCGCTGCCGTCGCCGTTCTCGCTGCCTTCGCCCTGCGCGGAGCCCTTGGCATCGCGCTCCTTCGCGACGCGCTCCTGTTCCTTCTTCAGCGTCTTGTCGAAGTCGCCGAGCGAATCGTCGAGCGCCTTCTCGCCGGACTTGCGGCGTTCGTCGGACGTCTGCGCGCCGCCCGGACCTTCCGGGCTCGCGCTGCCGGATTCACCGCCGGACTTGCCGCCCGACTCGGCGGAGCTGGAGCCGTTGGTCGAGCCGTCGCTGCTCTGGCCGTTGCCGGATTCGCCGGGCAGACCGGCCGACGGCAGGGACGTGGGGTCGCCGGGCAATCCCGGCATGCCGGGCATGCCGCTCGAACCGCCGGGCAGGCCGGGCAGACCGGAGCTCTCGCCGCCGGAGGAACCGCCGCCGCCGCTGTCGCCGCCGGGCATTCCACCGCCGCCCTCGGAACCGCCACCGGGGCTGGGCAATCCGCCACCACCGCCGGGCATGCCGCCACCGCCGCCGGGGCTCGGCATGCCGCCGCCGCCACCGCCGCCACTCTGCGTGGACGCACAGCCGAGGAGGACGGCGGCGACGAGCACCACCGCCGGGTATCCGGCCAGCGAAAGAACGGTTGGTTTGCGCATGCGCGCCTCCTCGTCTAGTGCGTTCCCGCCGCCTGCGCGTCGGTTCCCGTGAAAAAGCTGCGCAGCTGGTTCGACATGCGATTGCACGCCGTCGCCTGCACGCGCGCGATGAAAGGCAAAGGAACTATTGCGCCGACGATGGCGGAAGTTCCAGTGACATTCGTGCCGACGCTACCCGCCGACTTGGCCTGTTTCAAATCCCAGATCGTGGCTTCGTAGGCGGATTCCTTCTGCCACCAGCCGAATCCGATGCAGCCCGCGCCGCCGGGCGCTGCGCCGCAGGCGAGGCTGCCGCCGCCGTCCGTCTTGCGGGTGCTGCCGTCGAGCCAGACTACATAACGCACGCCGCTCGCCGAGACCTGGTCGGAGACGCCGGGGCGCGCGAGCAACGCGCTCATCGCTTCGGGGCGCTGCGGGGCGGTCGACGGCTCGAACCACGGGAACATGCGATCGACGAATTCGTTGTTGTCGTGCACCGCCACGTGATTGTGGACGCCACCCGCCAGGCCGTGGCTCACGCAGTCCATGAACTCGTCCTCCGCGCCCGCGCCTTCGATCTGCGGCTTCGCGAGGATGACGACGCGATCGCCTTTTTCCATGGGCGTGGCCAGCTCGCGCGATTCTTCGATTCGCGCCTGCATGCAACCACTGAGCACCAGGCCTGCCGCCAGCGCGGAGGTGAAGCGGATTGCGTTCATGCGAGCTCCCAAGGGTGATGCGGGAATGTCGATGGGCGCGGCAAGTATGCCACGACGCAGCACCACTCCTTTGTGACCTCGTCTGTCCGCTCCGGTTCCCGGAAGCGCGTCAGAGGTCGAGCGACAGCTGCGGAGTACTACGCCGGGGCGGGCGGAACAGATGCGTCGGCAGCTCGTAGCGTCGGTCGTCGGAGAAACCGAGCCGGCGTGTCGCCAGCTGGAAACGCTGCCGGATCAGCTGCGCGACCGGGCCGGTCGCGTGCATGCGGGTCCCGAAATCGGGGTCGTTGTCGCGCTCGCCGCGCATGGCGCGGACGATCGACATCACGTGCGCGGCGCGGTCGGGGAAGTGTTCCGCGAGCCATTCGCGGAACAGATCTTTCACTTCGTATGGCAATCGTAAAATTGTGTAGCTGGCGTGTGTCGCGCCGGATTCGCGCGACGCTTCGAGCACGGCTTCGATCTCGTGCTCGGTGAGCACGGGGATGATGGGCGCGACGTTGACGCCGACGATGACGCCGGCGTCGGCGAGGACGCGCATGGCTTTGAGCTTGGCGGTAGCGGAAGCGGCGCGGGGTTCGAGGATGCGTTTGAGCTCGTTGTTCAGTGTCGGGATGCTGAACATGACGCGGGCGAGGCCATCCTTGGCGAGATCGGCGAGCAGATCGACGTCGCGTGCGACCAGCGCACCTTTCGTGGTGATGGAGACGGGGTGGCGGTGGCGCGCGAGGACTTCGAGGATGGAGCGCGTGACTCGCTGCGTCTTTTCGATGGGTTGATAGGGGTCGGTGTTCGCGCCGAGCATGAGCGTGGAGCACTTGTAGTTCTTCGCGCCGAGCTCGGACTCGAGTAGTTTGGCGGCGTCGGCCTTGTAGAAGAGCTTCGTTTCGAAGTCGAGGCCGGGAGAGAGGCCTAGATAGGCGTGACTCGGGCGCGCGTAGCAGTTGTGGCTGATGACGCCATTGGCGATGAAGTCTTCGGTGCCGGTGGTGATGTCGAAGAGGCGTTGTGGCCCATTCACGGGCTCGATGCCGGTGACGGCGAAACCGGGCTCACTACCGACGATCTTCCCTTCGAGGTCGCGTTCGTTCGTGCCCATCAACCGATCGCCGGCGACGAGCGTCGCGCGGTGCGGGCTTTGCGCCGCGGGATCGGCGACGAACTTCCAGCCGCGATCGGTCAGCAGGCGATGCTCGGCGCCGGCGACGAGCACGACGCCACCGCTCAGCGTGATCCGATATGCCTGTCTGGTGACCTGCCAGTGCGCGAGCACGCGCGTCTTGACGTAGCGGCGCTGCCAGTCGCTGCGTTCGGTGCCGTAGATGGCGTCGCCGACTTTCAACTGCTCGATGGGTTTGTGGGAGCCGTCGGCCATCAGGACAGCGGTGTCGCCAGACAAGCAGTAGATGCACGCATGGGCGCAGCCGCGGTACGGGTTGATCGACTGGCCGAAGCCGATGTCGGGGGAATCGTTGCGGCTGATGATCGAGCGCGCGGGCTCGGGCAGCACGGTGGTGGCGACGTGCTCCGGCGGTTCTTCTTCGAACCAGCCGTCGTGCTCCAACGATTTGGTCAGCGTGTCGAAACGACCCGGAGGGTTCGACAACGCACCGCGGCCTTTGAGCGCATTCGACATGCGCGGACTGTATTTATGTACAGACCGCGCGTAAATCCAGTACGAGAGGGGCGGCTCTACTGGATGAGTCGAGGTTCGGCACCAAACGGCGGTTTGGGGCCAATCCCCAATCTTGCTAGTGCACGGCCTCGGGGAAGCGGTCGAGCTTCCGCAGCTGCGGGAACAGGCCGAGATAGCTGCCGACCACGGCCAGCGTGCACACGCCGCCCCACACCATCGACGGCACGATGCCCATCCAGCTCGCCTGCATGCCGGCGCGGAACGCGCCGAGCTCGTTCGACGCGCCGATGAACATCGAATTCACCGCGCTCACGCGGCCGCGGATCGCATCGGGCGTCTCGAGCTGCACGAGCATGCCACGCACGAAGACGCTGACCATGTCGCCGGCGCCGGCGATCACGAGCACGGCCATCGACAGATAGAGGCTGGTCGACAGCCCCACCGTGATCATGCACACGCCAAAAATTGCGACGCCGCCGAACATCCACGTACCGGCGTGCTTCTGGATCGGCCGCACGCCGAGCCACGCCGCGACGATCGCCGCACCGACGCCCGGCGCCGCGCGCATCAACCCGAGCCCCACGCTGTCGACGTGCAGGATCTCGTCCGCGTACGCCGGCAGCAACGCGACCACGCCGCCGAACAACACGGCGAAGAGATCGAGCGAGATCGCGCCGAGCACCGGCTTCTTCTGCCAGACGAACACGAAGCCGCCGAGGAAATCGCGCCACTGCCACTCGGCGCTGGACTTCGCGCGCACCGGCCGCACGCCGAACATCATGAACATCGCGACGATGAGCAGTACCACGGCGATGCCATAGGACCAGTCGATGCCGGCGATCAGCGTGAGGCCCGCGACGGCCGGGCCGGTGATCGTCGCGATCGTGAACATCAGGGTGTTCATCGAGATCGCACCCGACAGCAATTCCTTCGGCACGAGGTTCGGCACCATCGCCTGCCCGGCCGGCGCCCAGAAGCTGCGGCCGACGCCTAACAAGGCGGCGATCAGGAACAGGGCGAAGACCTCGGAGCGTCCGGTGAGCGTGAACACCAGCAGCGACGCCGCGGCGATCAGCTCGAGCCCGTACGCCAGCCCGATGATCAGGCGGCGGTCGAAGCGATCGGCAATCTGCCCGCCCGGCAGCAGCAACACGACGAACGGCAGGAACTGCGCGAGGCCGATGTAGCCGAGATAGGCCTTGTTGTGCGTGAGCTGCCAGACCTGGTAGCCGAGCACCACGTCGATCATCTGCCAGGCCAGCGTGGCCGCGAAGCGCCCGTACGCGTAACGCGCAAAGTCGGGGTGGCTCAGAGCCTGTCGGCCAGGCGATCGGGACGTGCTGTTCAAGTTCGGGCGGGGTGTTGGGGGAGGCGCACTTTAACTGGTAACGTCGCGCTCCGCCGGAGGTTAGTGCCATGAAGAGCAATCTCGCCGTCGTTTCCACGCTCCTGCTGCTATGCGCCTGCACGCCGGCACCGCCGGTCGCGCCGCCGCCACCGCCGCCCGCGCCACCGCCGCCGTCCGCCGACCAGCAGTTCGAGGCGCTGGCCGCGCGTTACCTGCGGGAAGCCCCGGAGCAGTCGCCGGTCAACGCCACCGGGCTCGGCGATCACCGCTTCGACGCGCGTCTCGACGACGTCGGCGCCGCCGGCTGGCAATCGCGCATCGTGTTCACGGAGCTCTATCTATCCGCGCTGGCGCCGATCGACCGTTCGAAGCTGTCGCGCGCGAACCAGGTGGATGCGCTGCTGTTGCAGCACGATCTCGAGTCCGATCGCTGGCGCCTGACGACGCTCGAGGACTGGAAGTGGAACCCGCTGGTCTACACGCGCATCGCCGGCGAGGGTCTGAACAACCTCGTCGCGCGCGACTTCGCGCCGCTGCCGGAACGACTGAAGAACGCCGCCGGCCGTCTCGACGAGCTGCCGCGGCTGCTCGCGCAGGAACGCGAGGTGCTCGAGCCGGCACGCGTGCCGAAGATCCACGCCGAAACCGCCGCGCGCCAGAACTCCGGCCTGCTGTCGATCCTCGACGAGATCGCGAGACAAGGCTCGTCGCTGCCGGCCGAGGACCTGGAGAAGCTGAAGACCTCGCTGGCGAAGGCGCGCAGCGCGATCAACCAGCACCAGATCTGGCTCGAGAAGCGGCTGCTGCCGGAGGCGAAGGGCGACTTCCGTCTCGGCGCCGCGCTCTACGAACAGAAGCTCGCGTTCGCGTTGTTCTCGCCGCTGTCGCGCCAGGAGATCCGCGCTCAGGCGGAATCCGAGCTCGCGAAGACGCATGCGCAGATGTACGAGATCGCGCGGCAGGTGCTGAAGAACCACAGGGGCGCGCCCAAACTACCCGAGAAACCCTCGCCCGACGAACAGCGCCGCGGCATCCGCGCCGCGCTCGAGCTCGCCTACGCCGAACGGCCGAAGCGCGACGCCGTGCTCGACGCCGCGCGTCACGCGCTGGTCGCGACGACGAAGTTCGTGCGCGAGAAGAACATCGTGACCGTGCCGGACGAGCCGCTCGAGATCATCGAGATGCCCGAGTTCCAGCAGGGTGTCGCGCTGGCGTACTGCGATTCGCCGGGCCCGCTCGACAAGGGGCAGAAGACGTTCTACGCCGTCTCGCCGATTCCGAAGAGCTGGTCGAAGGCGCAGACGAATTCGTTCCTGCGCGAATACAACGACCGCTCGATCCAGAACCTGACGATCCACGAGGCCATGCCGGGCCACTATCTGCAGCTCGCGCATGCGAACCGTTACCCGTCACCGCTGCGCGCGGTGCTCGCCTCCGGGCCGTTCATCGAGGGCTGGGCGGTGTACACGGAGCGCGTGATGGCCGACCAGGGTTATCTCGACGGCGATCCGCTGATGAAGCTGATCCAGCTCAAGTGGTACGTGCGCTCGATCGCGAACGCGCTGCTCGACCAGGCCGTGCACGTCGACGGCATGACGCAGGCGGCGGCGCTGAAATTCCTGAAGGACGACGCATTCCAGGAGGAACGCGAGGCCGCGGGCAAGTGGGTGCGCGCGCAGCTGACGTCGGCGCAACTGCCGGTGTATTTCGTCGGCGCGCGCGAACACATGGCGCTGCGCGCCGAGGCGGAGCAGAAGCTGGGTGCGGCGTTCGACCTGAAGGCGTATCACGACAAGGTGCTGTCGTACGGCTCGCCGCCCGTGCGTTTCGCGCGCGAGCTGATGTTCGATCTGCCGATCGGGTGATCGGGGCGGGTAGTTAGGGCGCTTCGGGCGGCTTCGCGGGCCGACCCGCCGCGCTGCGCGCCATGCCCTGCGCGCGGTCCTTGATCTTCTTGAGCCACGACCGCGCCCAGGCGAATTCGAGGCTCAGGATGCCGAGGCCGACCGGGATCACGACGAAGGCCGGGCCGGGCAGCACGATCATCAACACGCCCACGACCAGCACCGAGCCACCGACGATGCCGATGGCGATGCGCTTGGCGATCTTGTAGGTGCGGAAGAGCGGGTGACTTTCGTCGAACACCAACAGGGACCTGATGACGGAAGCCGGCGGCATTCTACACAGACCGCCGCGGGCGGCCCGTGTTCCCCAGCCGGGGCTCGTTCCGTCTCAGGATCCCAGGAAGATCCGGTAGACCGGATTGTTAGTCTCGTCGCTGTAGGAAAAGTGCAGGACGTTGAGGTGATCGAGGAAGTCCGTCATGTCAGCGGGCGGGACGTCGATGCCCGCGAGCACGCGGCCGTAGTCGGAGCCGTGATTCCGGTAGTGGAACAGAGTGATATTCCAGCGCGTTCCCACGGCCTGCAGGAAGTTGAGAAGCGCGCCTTTCCGTTCCGGGAACTCGAAGCGGAACAGTCGCTCGTTGGCGACCGACCCGTTCACGTGGCCGCCGACCATGTAGCGGACGTGCAGCTTCGCGATCTCGTTGTCGGTCATGTCGGTGACGCCGTAACCGGCGGCCTTCAGTGACGCGACGACTTCATCGCGCTCTTCCTTGCCGCGCGACAGCCCGAAGCCGACGAAGATCTGCGCGCGCTCCTTCCTGCCGTAGCGGTAGTTGAACTCCGTCACCGCGCGCGAGCCGAGCAGCTCGCAGAAACGCAGGAAGCTGCCGGGCTGCTCGGGGATCTCCACGGCCAGCAGCGCCTCGCGCGCCTGGCCCACGTCCGACCGCTCGGCGACGTAGCGCAACTGGTCGAAATTCATGTTCGCGCCGCTGTTGACGGCGACGATGCGCTTGTCCTTCCAGTGGTTCAGCGCGCAGTACTTCTTGATGCCGGCCACCGCCAACGCACCGGCGCCTTCGACGATGGAGCGCGTGTCCTCGAAGATGTCCTGGATGCCGGCGCAGATCTCGTCCGTGTCGACCAGCACGACTTCGTCGACGTGCTCGCGGCACAGCCGGAACGTCTCCTCGCCCACCTTCTTCACCGCGACGCCGTCCGCGAAGATGCCGACGTGATCGAGCACGACGCGTTTCTTCGCGCGCAGCGACTCGAACATCGCCGCCGCGTCCACCGGCTCGACGCCGATGATCTTGATCTTGGGATTCAGGAACTTCGCGTAGATCGCGATGCCGGCGATCAGGCCGCCGCCGCCGACCGGCACGAAGATCGCATCCACGTCGCCGCGCGATTGCCGCAGGATCTCGACGGCGATGGTGCCCTGCCCCGCGATGACGTCCGGATCGTCGAACGGATGCACGAACGCGAGATTGCGCTCGCGCACGATGGTCTGCGCGTGTTCGAACGCGGCGTCGTAGCCGTCACCGTGCAGCACCACCTCGCCGCCGAGCGCGCGCACCGCGTTTACCTTGATGGACGGCGTGGTCTGCGGCATCACGATGGTCGCCGGGATGCCGCGCCGTTGCGCGGCCAGCGCCACGCCCTGTGCGTGGTTGCCGGCCGAGGCGCAGATGACGCCGCGTTTGGCGACCGAGTCCGAGAGATGCGCGATCTTGTTGTACGCGCCGCGCAGCTTGAACGAGAAGACCGGCTGCAGGTCCTCGCGCTTGAAGAGCACGTGGTTGCCGACGCGTCGGGACAGGCGCGGCGCCGCCTCGAGCGGCGATTCCATCGCGACGTCGTAGACGCGGGCCTTGAGGATTCTCTCGATGTAGTTGTCGGTCATGGCGGACCGACAGTCTAACGGGAGTCAGTCGCGGACGGTGTACCGATAGTTCGTGCGGCCGACGGTCACGCGGTCGCCATCCTTCAGCACCTGCCGGGACACGCGTTTGCCGTTCACGAACACGCCGTTGGTCGAGTTCAGGTCCTCGATCGAGGTATGCACGGGACCGGCCAGCAGCACGCAGTGGTAGCGGCTGACGTGTTTGGTGTCGAGGACCAGCTCGTTGTCGTTGCCGCGGCCGATGCGCGTGCGGCGGCCGAGCACGTGGACGAAATCGGTGTTGCCGTCGGTGCGGATCAGCACGCGCGCCGGGCCTTCGAGCGCGATCTCCTCGCCGGTCTGCGCGGTGGACGCCGCGGGCGAGCCCGTGGCGGTGTCCAGCGTGGCGGCGAACTTCTTCTCGAGATCGGTCTCGAGCTGCTGGATGCGGCTGTCACGCTGCAGGATCGAGCGCTGGCTCTCGGCGATGACCGCGCGCCATTCCTCGACGGTGACGCTGGCCTCCTCGAGCTTGCCCGATTTGTCGCGGACGTCGTTCTCGAGATTCCGGATGCTCTCCTCGGCGACCACGAGGTCGTCGGACTTCTCGGTGAGCTGCGACTGCGCGGACTTCAGCTCGACCGTGAGCCGGCGGATCTGTTCGTCGCGCGCGTCGATGTCGCGGCGCAGGTCGGGGATGTTCGGATCGATCTTCGCCAGCGCGTCCGAGAGGCGCGCGGAGAGCTCGCGCTCGCGGTTCGAACGCGCCTGCAGGTCGGCTTCGATGATGGCGATCTGCGAATCGCGGCGCGCGATCGAGGCGCGCAGGTTTACGATTTCGGCGTCGAGCGTTTCGCCGCGGCGCACGCTCGTGCCCAGCAGCCCGATCTTCTCGTCGATGACCTGCGACTGGCGGGCGATCTCGGCCTCGAGTTGCTTGATTCGGTCGGCGCGGCGGAACAGCTCGTCCTGCAGCTCCGTCTCGTCGGTGCGCTGCACGCCGAGGCGCGCGGTGAACGTCTGCAGCTTCTCGAGATCCAGGCCTAACTGCTCGCGCAGCTGCGCGGTCTCCGCCTGCGCGCGGGCGACGGCGGCCGTGCGCTCGACGTCGGCGATGCGCGCGCGTTCGTTCAGCTCCTCGATGCGGCGCTCGGCGGCGGCCAGCGAGTTGCGCAGCTCCTCGATCATCGGCGGCGACGGCGGCACGACGAACGACCCGGTGGTCGAAACGCGCGGCGCCGGCGGCGCGGCCGCGGCGGGCGTGACGGGCGCAGGCACCGGCGCAGAAACCGGCGCGACGGCTGCCGGCGCGATCGCCGCGGGCACGGCAACGGCCGGCTGCACGGCCACCGGCGCCGACTTCGCCACGGGCGGCTTCGCCGCCGCGGGTTTCGCCGTCACGCGGGCGACCTTGTCCGTCTTCCGGAACGGCGGCAGCGACGGCATTTCCATCGTGACGCTGCTCTCGAGGCGATGCGGGAATTCGGCCGTCATCTCGAGATCGGGCACCGGCCTGGCGTCGGCCAGCGGTTTGGATTCGACGACGGCCGCCGCGGCGGGCAGCACCCACGTGTCCGTATGCGCGCCCGGTTCGTTGAGCGTCGTTTCGTAGGCCGTGATGTCGAGGATCGGCAGCTCGGCCGTCGCCTCGTTGTCGACTTCCGGTGGATTCGTGCTCGGATTGACGGGTGGCATCGCGGGAAATCCCCGAAGAATTCTCGTTTGCGCCGGATTCTAGACCCCGCCCGTGACCGGTTGGCTGAGGACTTTTCGTCCTCCGGTCGAAAGGCGAATGCGCTTCTCACTTTGGTCAAATGGCGCGGCCGGCGGCGTAGGAAGGTGCCCACCGGGCGGCCCCATGCGGCGGGTCGCTGGGTTATCGTTAGGTCCAATGAGCCCCGAGACCCTGTCGCCCCGCCTGCGCCGCGCGTACTTCGAGTGCCGCTACGGCCAGCTCCACGTGCACAACGCCATCCCGGCCGGCGGCGGTTTCGACGAGCAGACCACGCTGATCTGCCTGCATTCCAGCAGCTCGACCGGCCGCAGTTTCCTCGAGCTGTCGCGGCAGCTCGGCAATACGCGTTCGGTGTACAGCCCCGACACGCCGGGTTGCGGCGAATCCGACGGGCCGCCGAAGGCGCTGAACATCGCCGGGTATGCCGAGGCGATCGGCGACTTCCTCGACTCGATGCGCTTCCGCCAGGTCGACTTGTTAGGCGTGCACTCGGGCGCGGCGCTGGCCGCCGAGCTCGCGATCGCGCGGCCGAAGGTCGTGCGCAAGGTCGTGATGATCGGCGCGCCGGTGCTCGACGAGACCGAGCGCAAGACGTATCGCGACCTGTCGCCGCCCGAAGGACTGCCGCAGGGCGCGCTGTGGGCGCGCGCGGCCGTGATCGACTGGAAAGCGGAGCAGCGGCTGCCGCTGTTGAAACAGGCGTTGCTGGTGCTGCGGCCGAAGGACAACTTCTACGAGGCCGGCGGTCGCGTGACGAAGTACCTCACGGCCGCGAAGGTGATCGACATGCCGGACCAGGACAAGCGCCTGCTGGAGAACAACGCGGCGCTGGTGGCGAAACACGTCGCGCCGTTCCTCGCGTAACCGGGTCTCGCGTCGAAGAGACGCCCGCTAGCTCAGCGCGTGCACGAACCTGGCGGTCAGCAACGACAGCTTCTGCCGCTGTCTGCCGTTCGCGTCGAAGTTCGACGGGTCCAGCCAGCGTAGATAGGCATCCTGCAGGCCGCCGTGCCAGTCCTTGTCGACGATCGCGAACCACGTGGTGTCACGGTTGCGACCCTTGTTGACGATGGCCTGGCGGAACGTGCCCTCGTACGTGAACCCGAAGCGCGTCGCCGCGCGGCGCGACGGCAGGTTGCAGCTGTCGCACTTCCATTCGAAGCGCCGGTAGCCGAGCTCGAACGCGCTGGCGATGAATAGATAGATGGCCTCGGTGGCCGCGCGCGTCTGCGCGAGGCGCGGCGAGAAGTAGATGTTGCCCACCTCGATGACGCCGTGTTTCGGCTCGATGCGCATCCACGTGGCATAACCGGCGGGCTGTCCCGTCGTCTTGTCGACGATCGCGTAGAACTGCGGATCGCGCGACGCCTGCGAGGTCACGAGGAATTTCTCGAACGATTCGAACCCGTCGAACGGGCCGGAGAACGAATACGTCCAGCGCTCGCCGTGCACGTCCTCGGCCTGCGCGGCGTAGAGCTCGCGCGCGTGTCTGCCGGCATCGAGCGGTTCGAGCCGTGCGTATCGGCCGTCCTTCGGCTCGTGCGGTGGAAACGGCGGCGGCGTCCAGTCCGGCACGTCGAAGCCGATGGGTTGGCCGAATTCGTTGAAGCGGTGCGAATCGTTCGCCGTGGGTTTCATGCTCATGGCCGCCATTGTGAGGCCGGCACCGAGCCGGGGCGAAGGGCCACTTCGCCGAAACGTGGCCGCCCGTCTTGCGCCGGCGAAATCGCGCTCGGCAGAATGGTTCATGCCGCGCGGCTCTCGCGCCAACCCTCCAGGGAATTCCATGCCGCGTCTCACCGCTCTCTGCGCACTCCTTTTAATGTCCGCCGCCGCCGTGGCGCAGACCTTGCCGGCTCCCGGTACCCGCCAGCTCACCGCCGAGAAGATGTGGGCGATGAAGCGGCTCGGCGAGCCGTCGATCACGGCCGATGGCAAGCTCGCCGTGGTCCCGGTGACCGGCTACGACATCGGCCAGAACAAGGGATCCACCGACCTGTGGCTGGTGCCCCTGGCCGGCGGCGCCGCGCGCCAGTTGACCAGCGACAAGGCCAGCGACACGCAGCCGACCGTGAGCCCCGACGGCAAGTGGGTGGCGTTCCTGTCCAAGCGCGGCGACGACACCGAGACGCAGCTCTACGTGATCGCGATCGACGGCGGCGAAGCGCGCCGCGTGACGAACGTGCCCACCGGCGTCGACGCGCCGAAATGGTTTCCGGACGGCAAGCGGCTCGCCTTCGTCACCGAGATCTGGCCCGATCTCGTGCGCTGGGAAGACCAGGCGGCGCGCAAGAAGGAACGCGCGGATTCGAAGATGACGGCGCGCGTCTGGACGAAGGCGCCGATCTCGTACTTCGACCACTTCCTCGACGACCGCGAGGCGCACCTGTTCTCGATCTCCGTCGACGGCGGCGAGCCGCAGGCGATCACGCGCCAGTCCGGCTATTTCCTCTACAAGAAGGTGTACAGCAGCTCGTCGTACGACATCTCGCCAGACGGCCTCGAAGTCGCGTTCTCCGCCGACGTCGACAAGAGCGGCGTCGACAGCAACCTCGACCTCATCCTGCTGCCCACCTGCGGCTGCAAGCCGGCGCGCGACCTGACGCCCGACAGCAAGGCCGACGACACCAACCCGCTGTACAGCCCCGACGGCCGCCGGCTCGCGTTCACGCAGCAGCGCATCACGCGTTTCTACGCGGACCGCGACCGGCTGATGATCCTGGATCGTGCGGCCAACAAGATCGTCGGCGTCACCGAGAACTTCGACCGCTCGGTCGAGGACCTGGTCTGGGAGCGCGATTCGCGCACGTTGTTGGGCGCCATCGAGGATTCCGCCTTGCGCCGCGTCTACCGCTTCCGCCTCGACGGCGGCGTGCCGGAGCCGCTGACGAAGGACGGCACGATCGGCAGCCTCGCGCTGGCGCGCAACGGTTCGGCACTGGTCGGCATCCGCCAGACGTTCACGGAGCCGCCGACGCTGGTGTCCATCACGCCGCGCGGCGTCGTGAAGAAGATCTCCACGTTCAACGACGAGGCACTCGCCGCGGTCGACCAGGGCCGCTACGAAAGCGTCACGTACAAGGGCGCGAAGGACGCCGACATCCAGATGTGGGTGGTCTATCCACCCGGCTTCGACGCGACGAAGAAATACCCGCTGCTGATGCTGCTGCACGGCGGCCCGCACAGCGCAATGACCGACGCGTTGCAGTGGCGCTGGAACGCCGAGGTGATGGCGGGCTGGGGCTACGTCGTGACGTGGCACAACTTCCACGGCTCGAGCGGCTTCGGCAACGACTTCACCGACAGCATCAATCCGGATTGGATCACGATGCCGTACGAGGACACGATCAAGGCCGCGGACTTCATGGCCGCGAAACCTTTCATCGACGAGGACCGCATGGTCGCGGCCGGCGGCAGCTACGGCGGCTTCCTGGCGACCACGTTGCTGGGCCGGCCGAACCCGTTCAAGGCGCTGGTGGCGCACGCCGCGGTGTACAACCTGTACACGCAGCAGGGCTCCGACTACGGCTCGGACAAGGAACGTTTCTTCGACTTCTGGGACAAGCCGCAGGAGTTCGAGAAGTACTCGCCGCACATGTCGGCCGGCAACTTCAAGACACCCACGCTGGTGATCCACAACCAGCTCGACCTGCGCGTGCCGCTGAACCACGGCGTCGAGCTGTTCAACACGCTGCAGAAGAAAGGCGTGCCTTCGAAGCTGGTGTATTTCCCCGACGAGAACCACTGGGTGCTTAAGCCGCAGAACTCGCTGTTCTGGTACCGCACCGTGCAGGACTGGGTGGGCACGTACGCCGCACCGGGCGGAAAGTAGCTAGAGGTCGGTGACCTCGAACAGCTTGCCGTTGCGCGTGACGCGTTTGCCGAGCGTCGGGTGGTCGATGACCTCGATCTCCCGGTTCTCGCCGCCGACCAGGTAGACGAGGTCGTCCGGCCCGGGGTTGCGCAGCAGGTGCGCGACCGACGGCGCGGGGAAGCCGATGAAGTCGCCGGCGGCGATGTCGTAGTCCTCGCCGTCGATCGTCGCGACGGCACGGCCGGACAACACGTAGATCCACTCCTCTTCATTCTGGTGGGAGTGATACACGGTCGATTCCCTGCCGGCCGGCACGCGGATGAAGTTCACGCCGGTGCGTTTCAGGCCCACGCTGCGCGCGAGCTGCGTGCCGAGGATCAGCGAGTCGGGGTTCCACGGATGGCTGAATTCCTGCGCGTGCGCGGCGATGTCCGCGGCGCGCACGATGTTGAGCGACGGTTTGTCCATGGCCGGCAGTCTACCAGTCACGGGATTTCCCAGTTCACGCCTAACAACACGTAGCGCGGGAACGTGCTGTCGTAGTCGCGGTTCAGCGTCCACGCGCCATCGTCCTGCGTCAGCGAATAACTCGTGCAGCACGGCGTCTGGCGGTTGCCGGCATTGTTGACGTCGACGTAGAAGTGCAGCGCGCTGGCGCGCAGCGCCATCGTCCACGTGGCGCGCAGGTCGATCGACGTGGTGCGCGGATACGCGAGCCCGTTGCGCGGCAGCAGCTCGATCTCGCCGGTGTCCGCGTCGACCAGCCGCAGCGCATTGCGCCGCCAGCCGCTGCGCCACTGCAGCGTGCCGGAGAGCTGCCACGGGCGACGCGTCCACGACAACCCCGCGTTCACGGCATTGCGCTGGTCCCAGGTGCGCGCGACCTTGAAGCCGGGGAACTCGTCCTGCGATTCGGTCCAGCTGTACGCGAGCCAGCCCGCCCAGCGCTCCGCGGGTTGCCAGCGCAGCGTGGACTCGACGCCGTACGCGCTGGCACCGGTCGGCGCGACGCGCACGCGATCGACCTCGAGCTCCGGCAGCGGCACCAGCGCATCGAGCAGGTTCTCGTAGATGGGCACGGGATCGTAGACACGCTTGCGGAACGCCTCGACGCGCAGCGACCAGTCCTCGTGCAGCTGGTGCTCAACCGCGAGCACGCCCTGCTCGGCGCGCTGCACCTCGTGGAACACCGGCTCCGCGTCCTGGATCTGCAGTTCGTCGGGGCGCTCGGACTGGTGCGTGCGGCCGAACGCGGCGCGGAAACGCCAGCGCGGCAGCGGGTGCCATTCGAGCAGCAGGCGCGGCGAGAACTGGTTCGCGTCGAAGCCGTCGTAGCGCTGGCCGTCCCAGCGCAGGCCGCCGCTCATCGTCAGCGCGTCCAGCGGCTGCCAGGCGTACAGCAGATAGGCCGCGTACGAGTCGCCGCCGGTGTCGAGATTGCGCGCGTAGGCGACGCTCTGCGGCCGGCCGAACGCGGCCGCGAAGCGCGGCTCGAACATCGCATCGCTGCGGTATTCGTATTCGGAGACGTAGTGCGCGGCTTCGATGCCGACCGCCAGCTGCGCGTGCCGCACGCTGTGCGACAGCTCGGCGCGCAGCGTGCTCGCGTCGTGGCGGCGCACGTCGTCGACGCTGCCGAACGCGTTGTCGCGCGCGATCGAACCGCGCCGCGTCGTGTGCCGCTCGGTGTGCGACAGCGCGGTGTCGAGCCGCCAGCGGTCGGCCAACGCGAACTCGCCGCGCAGCCAGCCGGTGGCGTCGCGATAACTGGCGGTGGCGCTTTCGTCGTCGCTGGCATCGAAATCGAGTTTGTCGTCGAGCAGGAGCCAGCCGGCGACGAGCTTGTTCCTGTCTCCGACCGGCAGCTCGACGCGCCCCAACACGTCGGTGAAATCCGGATCGCCGATGCGGTCGTTGACCTCGTCGACCAGGCCCAGCGAGCTGACGCGCGCGGCACCCAGCCACTCCAGGCCGTGCTGGTCGGTGCGGCCGCTGGTGACGGCGGACAGGAACAGCGGCGAGAGGCCGAAGATCCAGCGGTCGGTGTCGTCGGCGCGGCGCGGCACGATGTCGAGCGCGCCGGAGAGCCGGTCGCCGAACCGCACCGGCAACACGCCGCTGTAGAAATCCATGCTGTCGACGACGGCCGGATCGAGCACGCCCAACAACCCCTGGAAATCCTTGAAGTGGAACGGCTCGAACAGCGGGATGCCGTCGTAGTAGACGGCCAGCTCGCTCTGGCGGCCGCCGCGCACGTACGGCCGCGAGGAAACGCCATTCGTCGCGGTGCCCGGCAGGTACTTGGTGACGCGCAGCACGTCCTGGTCGAGACCCGGCAACGCCTCGATGTCGTCGCGCGACAGCTCGGCGGCGCCGGCGACGCGCTGCGTCGACACGCGGTAACGGCTGGCGTAGACGGCGATTTCCTCAAGCGGCGCTTCGGGCGACGCGGGTGTGTCGGGCCCGGCGGCGGGCTTTTCCGCCGGTGCGGCGACTTCCTCGGCGCGCACGATAGCGAACGTGCCGGCGCGGATCGGCCGCAGCGCGAGACCGTGCGGCGCGAGCAGCCGGCGCGCCACGTCCTCGGCGGCGCCACGCCCCGGATCCGCAGTGACGCGCAGGTCCGGCGTGACGAGCACCGACGACCAGATCAGGGTGAGGCCGCGCCGCTCGAGATCGGCCAGCGCGGTAGTCAGGGGCTCGCCGACCGTCGCGGCCAGTGCGACGCGCGCGCACAACCACGCGCACGCCAACGACAGCGTGGTGCCGCGAAGCAGGGTTCGATCAGCCGGCCGCCGCCCGACGTTTCTCAATGACGACTTTCGCGCCCTCGCGGTGCCAGGCGAGATCCGCAGTTGCGAGCACGTAACTCAGGGCTTCGACCGGTTCGAGCTCGTCGATCGAGCCCTTGAGTTGCACCTGCGAGAATTGTCCGGCGTCGACACCGTCGCTGTAAATCGGTGCGAGTCCCGTTTCGCGCTGGAACCAGGCGAGGAAGCCGGCGAGCGTCGCACCTTCGAGCTTGAACGACGACGGGAGCTTGCCGATCCACTCGAAGCGCGCATCGACGGGATCGATCGTGCCTTCGACCAGCTCGGCGCCGTCGCGACGCAGCAGCCAGTGACCGGCTTCGGCGACGCGCTGCGACTGTCCGATGGTCAGCTGCGCGCGGCCTTCGCGCACGGCGACCTCGACTTCATGCGGCGCCGTATCGGCGCCGACGCGCACGAGGTATTGCGTGCCGAGGTGCGTCACTTCGCCATACGGCGTCACGATGCGCAGCGGCGCATGCGCGCCCGGCGTCGCATCGACGAAGGCCTGGCCCGCAGACAGTTCCAGCCGGTCGGCGGCGACGAAGCGCGCCCGTGTGTTGCCGGCGAGGCGCACGGTGAGGTCCGGCGACAGCCGCAGCAGGACGCCGCCCTGCGCGGCCACCTGCAGCGTGCTGCCGGCGGCGACGGTGCCGCCGTCGGCCAGCGCGTCGCGACCGTCCAGCCAGCCGGCGCCGCGCGATTCGACGTTGCCGTCGATGGACTCGACGCGCGCGACCAGGTCCCGGGGCTGCGAACCGCGCCAGGTCAGGCCGGCGAGCAGCGCGACCACGACGCCGGCCGCGACGGCCCAGCGCACGCGCGAACGGCGCGACGATGGGGATGCGACCGCCGGCGCGTGCTGCGCCGCGAACTCCGCCTGTAGTTTGGCGAACGCGCGCTCGCGCGCCGCGGGCGGCGGCGCCACCTTGAGCTGCGCCAGCAACGCGGCGGTTTCGCGTTCGTCGTCGGTCGGCGTATTCATGGCAGGAGGTCTCCGGCGGCGAACCCGCGCACCGCGAGCGCCGAACGAAAGGCCGCCCGCGCCCGCTGCAGCTGCGACTGCGCGGCCTCGAACGACAGCCCGACGCGTTGCGCGATGCGCTCGACGTCCCACTCTTCGATGTACTTCAGCTCCAAGATCTCACCGTACCTGCCCGGCAACTCATCGAGGACCTGCCGGATCAATTTCAATCTCTCGGCGCCCGCGAGCGCCTTGTCCGCCGCGCCTTCGGGAGCGGCCACGGCGCGCGCCGCGTCGCGTGCCTGTCCTTCCGCATCGAGGCTCACCGTGTGCGCGGCGATGCGCGCGGATTTTTCGACGAGATCCGCGATCTCGTTGCGGCAGATCTGCGCGAGCCAGGAAAACAGGCTCGCCTCGCCGCGCCAGGTCGAGAGACCGCGCAGCGCGCGCACCAGCGCGTTCTGGGCCGCGTCCTCCGCCAGCGTCGCGTCGCCACGCAGGCGTGCGTAGGCGAACCGGTACAAGCGGTCGAAGTATTCGTCGAAGAACTGCCGCAGCGCGACCTGATCGCCCGCCAGCAGCCGTTGCACCAGCAGCCGATCGTCTTCCATCTCGACGCAGGTTAGACGGCGCGGCCCCGGACAATCAATCGCCATGCACCGGGTTTCCCTTGCGACTCATCCGGTTACGGAAATTTCACGATTGATCGGCGCGCGCCGGGCGGTCTCACCCGCATGGTTCGCCACTCGCTGCGCACGCTCGCCTGCCTCGCCCTCACCACGGGCGCGGCCTCCGCCGACGACCTCGTACCCGTGGAGGGCGAACGCATCGGCACGATCTCCGTGCGCGTCCGGGACATCTTCGACACGACGAAGCCGGGCGAGAACAAGGCCGTCTACCGGCTGGCGAACCGGCTGCACGTCGACACGCGCGAAGACGCGCTGCGCGCCCAACTACTGTTCGGCGAGGGCGACGCATACTCGCCGCGCGTGATCGAGGAGACCGAGCGCGCGCTGCGCCGGCTGCGTTACGTGCGCGAGCCGCACATCCAGGTGGTCGGCCGGCACGACGGCGTGGTCGACCTCGAGGTCACCGCCGCCGACGTGTGGACGCTGAGCCCGGGCCTGTCGTACGGGCGAAAGGGTGGCGCGAACACGACCAGCTTCGAATTCGACGACTACAACGTGTTCGGCACGGGCAAGCGGCTGTCCATCGGCGAGCACAGCGACGTCGACCGCAGCTCGACCTCGTTCCTGTGGAGCGACCCGAACGTATTCGGCACGCGCTGGACCACCGAGGCGCGCTACTCCGCCAACGACGACGGCAACGGCATGGCGCTCGACGTCGAACGGCCTTTCTACTCGTTCGACACGCGCTGGACCGCCGGCCTGGGCTTCGCCAGCGACGACGGCGTGCAGCATCGCTACTCGCTCGGCGAGCGCAACGACGCGTTCCGGCGCGAAGCGCGCACCGCGGACCTGCACGTCGGCACGTCGCGCGGCTGGGACGACGGCTGGGTGCGGCGTTTCACCACCGGCCTGCGTTTCGATGAAGCGCGGTTCTCCGACGCGCCCGGCGTCGCTCCCAGTGCGAGACTGCCCGGCGACCGCTCGTTCGCGTATCCGTACGCCGGCGTCGAGTTCATCCAGGACGACTTCGCGACGAACACGAACGTCGACCAGATCGAGCGCACCGAGGATTTCGAATTCGGCCGGCGCTTCCGCGTCGAGGTCGGCTACGCGAACTCGATGTTCGGTGGCGACGATTCCGCCACGCTGCTGCGCGCCGATGCGAGCCGCGGCTGGCGCCTGCACGAGGACCACACGTTGTTCCTCGGCGCCGGATTCGCCGGCCGTTACGAAGGCGGCGCCGCGCGCAACACGCTGTTCTCCGCGAGTGCCCGCTACGACTGGCGCACCAGCGCGAACTCGCTGTTCCACGTCTCGCTGAGCGGCGACGTCGGCCACGCGCTCGATCTCGACAACGACCAGCTGCTCGGCGGCGACAACGGCCTGCGCGGCTATCCACTGCGCTACCAGGCCGGCACGTCGCGCGCGCTCCTGACGCTCGAGCAGCGCTTCTACACGAACTGGTACCCGTTCCGGCTGTTCCACGTCGGCGGCGCGGTGTTCACGGACATCGGCCGCAGCTTCGGGCCCAGCGCGCTCGACGTGCCGAACCTCGGCACGTTGCGCGACGTCGGCTTCGGCCTGCGTTTTTCCAATTCGCGGTCCGCGCTGGCGAACGTGCTGCACGTCGACGTCGCGTTCCCGCTCGATGGCGACAAATCCATCAGGAGCATGCAGTTCCTGGTCGAAACGAAAAGGAGTTTCTGATGTTGGGAGTGGTCACGCGGTTGCGGCCGATGATCCGTGTCGAGACGCTGGTGCTGGTGGTCGTCGCCTGGCTGGTCGCCACGACGAACTGGGCGTGGTGGAACGCCGTGAGCGCGGGCCGCGACTGGTCGCACGCCGTCAACTGGCTGTTCATGGGCGCGTGTTTCGTCGCGCTGGTGTCGCTGCATTTCGTGCTGATCGCACCGGTGGCGAACCGCTGGACGATCCGACCGCTGCTGTCGCTGCTGGTGGTGCTGTCGGCCGCGGCGTCCTACTACATGCACGCGTTCAACGTGATCCTCGATCCGACGATGATCCAGAACGTGTTGCGCACCGATCGCAACGAGGCCGGCGACCTGCTGAACGTCGACATGGCGGCGTGGATCGTCGGCTGGTCGGTGTTGCCGGTGGCATTCATCTGGCTGGTGCGGCTGCGGCGCCTGCCGGCGCTGCGCGCGACGCTGACCCGCGCGGGCACGGTGGTCGCGGCGCTGGTGCTGGCCGTGGTCGCGGTGCTGCCGATCTCGCGCGACATCTCCTCGTTCATGCGCAACCAGCGCGAGGCGCGTTACCTGATCACGCCGGCCAACTACCTGTGGGGGCTGGCGGCGAACTCGGTCCGCGACGCGAAGGATGCGCACACGCCGCGCGAGAGCGTCGGCACCGATGCGCACCTGCTGCGCGTGGCGTTGAACACGCCGCCGCACGTGCTGGTGCTCGTCGTCGGCGAAACCGCGCGTGCCGCCGATTTCTCGCTGCTGGGCTACGCGCGCGACACGAACCCCGAGCTCGCGCGCCTCGGCGTCACCGCATTCTCCGCCGTGAAGTCCTGCGGCACGTCGACCGAGATCTCGGTGCCCTGCATGTTCTCGCCGTACGGCCGCGCCGATTACGACGAGCGCCGCATCCGCAATTCCGAGACGCTGCTCGACGTGCTGGTGCGCGCCGGGTATCGCGTGCGCTGGATCGACAACCAGTCGGGCTGCAAAGGCGTGTGCAAGGGCGCGGGCGTCGAGTACGAGAAGATAGACCCGAAGTCGGCGCCCGACCTGTGCAGCGACGGCGAGTGCCACGACGAGGTGCTGGCGCGCCGCCTGCAGGCCGAGCTGCCGGAAGTGCGCGACAACACCGTGTTCGTGCTGCACATGATGGGCAACCACGGCCCGGCTTATTTCCGCCGTTACCCGGCCGCGTTCCGCCACTTCGTGCCCGACTGCGCGACCGCCGAGCTGCGCGACTGCTCGCGGGAGCAGGTGGTGAACGCGTACGACAACGCGATCGCGTACACCGACCACGTGCTGGCCAGCGTCATCGCCACGTTGTCGGCCGAATCCGCGCGTCTCGACACGGCGATGTTGTACGTCTCCGATCACGGTGAGTCGCTGGGCGAGAAGGGGCTGTATCTGCATGGGATCCCGTATTCGATCGCGCCCGAGCAGCAGACCCACGTGCCGATGATCCTGTGGTTGTCGAAGGCGATCACCTCGGGCGACGTCATCGAGCGCTGCGTGCGCGAGAAGGCCCATGCCCCGCTGTCGCACGACAACCTGTTCCACTCCGTGCTCGGCCTGCTCGACGTCGGCACGTCCGCGTATCGCGCGGACCGCGACGTGTTCGACGGCTGCCGCGGCGCGAGTTATCGCGCCGTCGTGCGGGCCGATCGCCACTGATGCTGGTGCTGCGCGACTGGCGGCGGCTGGCCGCGTGGCCGACGCTGGGATTCCTGGCGGCGTTCGCGGCGCTCGAGATCGGCCATTTCGATCGCGCGATCGCGCAGGCCCTGTTCTGGCGGGTAGATAGTGGCTGGCTGGGCGCGGGCGCCGGCGAGTGGTGGGCGCGCGATCTCATCCACCAGGGCGGCCGCTGGCTGCCGCGCGGCGTCGCGGTGCTGGCGCTGATCGCGTGGATCGCCTCGTACCGGTCGGCGGTATTGCGGCCGTGGCGGCGCGAATCCGCCTACGTGCTGCTCGGCATGGCGCTGGTGATCGGGCTGGTCGGCGCGTTGAAACACCTGACGAACGTCGATTGCCCGTGGGACCTCGCCGGCTTCGGCGGCACGCGGCCGTACGTCGCGTTGTTCGACTCGCGGCCGTCCGGGCTCGGCGCCGCGGCCTGTTTCCCGGGCGCGCATTCGTCGTCGGGCTTCGCATTGTTCGCGATCTACTTCGCGCTGCGCGACCGCGCGTCGCGCGCGGCACGCGTCGCGTTGTTCGGCGCGCTCGTCGCCGGCGTGGTCTTCGCCTTCGGCCAGGAAGCGCGCGGCGCGCATTTCCTCTCGCACGATCTCGCGAGCGCCGGCATCGCGTGGCTCGTGCTGGTCTTCCTGTATTCGAAGATGCTGGCGCCGCGGGCCGCGGCGATCTACAGCAACACGCGCGCCAGCGAGTACGCGAGCATGCCGCTCGCGAGGCAGCCGAGGATGTTCCGCGAGAAACACAGCCAGAGCGCCGCGCCCAGCGCGCCGACCAGCCTCGGGTTGAACGGCGAGAGATCGTAGCCGGGGCCGTGCATCAGCACGTCGGGCACGATGATCGCCGCCAGCGTGCACACCGGCGCGTAACGCAGCGCCGTCTCGACGTGGTGGTTCAGCTTGAGCCTGGAGCCCGCCAGCAGGAACGACGTGCGCGTGACGAAGGTAGACAGGGCGAGGCCGGCGATGACCACCGCCAGCGCGATGCCGCTGACCGCGCCGCTCATGCCGCGGACTCCGCGCCCGGTGGCGGCCGCCTGAGCCCGTCCGTCAGCGTGGCCGCGGCGATGCCGGCGAGCGCGCCGCAGAACAGGCCGAGCTTGAATGGCAGGCCATGCGCGAGCAGCGCGACCATCGACGCCACGGCCGCGCCGACGATCGCCGGCCGCGCGTTCAGCGCCGGGCCGACCAGCGCGATCAACGCCAGCGTGCCCGTGAATTCGAGGCCCCAGTCCGTCGGGATGTAGCCCGCGGCGACGATGCCGGTGCAGGCGAAGGTCTGCCACGTGAACCAGTTGTTCGCGGCCATGCCGGCGAACCACGCGTCGCGGTCGCGTTCCGGCAGCCGGTTCTCCTGCGCGGCACGCATGAAGAACGTGAACGCGAAATCGGTCATGAAGAACCCGAGCGCCGCGCGCCGGCGCAGCGACAGGTGCGCGAAGTACGGGCGGATCGCGGCGCTGTAGATCACGAAGCGCAGGTTGGTGATGAAGCCCGTGGCGATGATCACCCACAGCGGCGCGCCGGCCATGATCAGCGGCAGTGCCGCGAGCTGCGCGGAAGCGCCGTACACCGACAGCGTCATCGCCGTGGCCCAGGGCACCGACAGCCCGCCCTTCACCATCGCGACGCCGCTGATCAGTCCCCACGCGGCGGAACCGGGCAAGGCATGCAGGATCTCGCGTTGCCCGGCGCGGAACGTGGCGCGCCGCGCGGCGGCGGCCGCGCTCACCACACGCCGGTGTTGGGCATCGATGCCCAGGGCTCGCGCGGCGGCAGCGATCCGTCCTTCTGCAGCAGTTCGATGGAGATGTCGTCCGGCGAGCGCACGAAGGCCATGCGGCCGTCGCGCGGCGGACGATTGATCGTCACGCCGTGTTTCTGCAGGCGCTCGCAGGTGGCGTAGATGTCGTCGACCGCGTAGGCGAGGTGGCCGAAATTGCGCCCGCCGCCGTATGCCTCGGGCTCCCAGTTGTGCGTCAGCTCGACCTGCGCGGTGGAGTCGCCGGGCGCCGCGAGGAAGATCAGCGTGAACTTGCCCTGGGGATAGTCGCGCTTCGACAGCACCTCGAGGCCGAGCGCGTCGCGATAGAACCGCAGCGACGCGTCGACGTCGGTCACGCGAACCATCGTGTGCAGGTATTTCATGGGAGCGCGGGTAGCTAGAACATCTCGCTCGCGCCCGGCGGCTTCACGTCCACCTTCTTGCGCGACGGGATCCAGTCACCGGTGATCATCGCCTCGTACGGCTGGCCGGGGCCGACCATCGGGTACACGCCGGCATCCGCGTCGATGATTACCTCGAGGAAAGCCGCGCCCTTGAACGCCAGGAACTCGGCGATCACCTTCGGCACGTCGGCTTTCTTGTCGAGCCGCACGGCGTACTTGTAGCCATCGGCAAGTGCGGCCTTGATGAAGTCCTTGGTATGTAGCGTCTTCTCGGACGCGGACAGGCGGCCCTTGTGGAACAGCTTCTGCCACTGCTTGACCATGCCGTCGCCGTTGTTGTTGAGGACGACGAGCTTGATCGGCAGGTTGTAGGTGGTCGCGGTCTCCATCTCGCCGATGTTCATGCGCACCGAGGCGTCGCCATCGATGTCGATGACCAGCTTCTGCGGATTCGCGAACTGCGCGCCGATGGCGGCCGGCAGACCGAAGCCCATCGTGCCCATCGAGCCGGACGTCAGCCAGAGGCGCGGGTGCTTGAAGTCGAAGTACTGCGCCGACCACATCTGGTGCTGGCCGACGCCGGTCGAGATGATGGCCTCGCCCTGCGTGATGCGATTGATCTCCTCGAGCACGTAGTAAGGCTGGATCTTCTCGCTGGCGCGGTCGTAGTTGAACGCGTGTTTCGTGCGCAGCTCGCCGAGGTAGGCGAGCCAGGCGGAGCGGTCGCGCTTGAAGCCGGCGCGCTGGCCGTGCGTGGTCAGCATGCGCAGCGCCTCGGGCAGCAGGCCGACGTGGCTCCACTGCACGCGCTTCACCTTGTTGATCTCCGCGCGGTCGATGTCGAAGTGCGCGATGGCCTTCGCGTTCGGCGCGAACTTCGCCGGGTTGCCCGCGACGCGGTCGTCGAAACGCGCGCCGATCGTGATCAGGAAATCGCAATCGTCGACGGCGTAGTTGGCGAACGCGGCGCCGTGCATGCCCAGCATGCGCATCGACAGCGTGTCGGTGGTGTCGATCGAGCCGATGCCCATCAGCGTGGTGACCACCGGGATGTCGAAGGCGCGCGCGAATTCGCGCAGCTCGTTCGACGCGTTGCCGTTGACGACGCCGCCGCCGGCGTAGATCAGCGGGCGCTGCGACTCGCCGAGCATCTCGAAGAAGTGGTTGGCCTCGGTGCCGTCGATGATGTCGGTGGTCAGCGTCTCGAGGCGCTTGCGGTAACCCGGCATCGGCAACGTGCCGCTGCCCTTGAAATCGCCCTGCCAGTTCTGCACGTCCTTCGGCACGTCGATGACGACCGGGCCGGGACGACCGGTGCGCGCGATCTCGAACGCGGTGCGCACGGTGGCCTCTAACTTCTCGGGATCCGTGACGAGGAAGATGTGCTTGGCGACCGATCCCATGATCGAGGACACCGGCGCTTCCTGGAACGCGTCGGAGCCGATGGCGCTGCGCGGCACCTGGCCGCAGATCACGACCATCGGAATGGAGTCGGCCATGCTGTCGCGGATCGGCGTGACGGTGTTCGTCGCGCCCGGACCGGACGTGACGACGCACACGCCGACGCGGCCGCTGGCGCGCGCGTAACCCGCGGCCATGAACCCGGCGCCCTGCTCGTTCGCCGGCACGATCAGCGGGATCTGTTTCTCGCCGTTCTTCGCACGCGTTTCGTTGTAGACGAACACGGCGTCGTAGGTCGGCAGGATCGCGCCGCCCGAGTAGCCGAAAATCGTGGTGACCCCCTCGTCCGCCAATACCTGCACGATCATCTCGGCGCCGGTCATCTTCTGGCCGGCGAGCGGGTGGCGGATGGAGGGCGCGGGCGTGGCCGGCGCGTTCAAGTCACGGATTTTGGGCGTCTTTGGCATGGCGGGTCCGAGACTATCAGTTTGCAGGGAATCGTTGAATGGACCGCGCGCAAACGGCTATCCTGCCCGCCCTCATGAGCAATGCCGTCCCCACGAAAGCTGCCGCCAGCATGCGTCATATCATCGCCATCCACCTGCAGAACGAGGCCGGCGCGCTGACGCGCGTGGCGGGCCTGTTCAGTACCCGCGGTTACAACATCGAGTCGCTGTCGGTCGCGGCCACGGATGATCCGTCGGTATCGCGCGTGACGCTGGTGACCCAGGGCGCGGACGGCGTGATCCTGCAGATCGTCAACCAGCTCAACAAGCTGATCGACGTCGTGGCGGTCGAAGACCTGACGCGCGGCGAGCACATCGAGCGCGAGCTCGTCGTGCTGAAGCTGCGCGTGGAGCCGCAGCTCGTCGACTCGGTGCGCGGCTACGTCGTGCGTGCCGGTGGGCGCGTGCTCGAGCCGTCGCCCGACGGCTTCGTCGTCGAGCTGACCGCCAGCGAGGCGGAGGTCAACCAGTTCGTGTCGGATCTCGGTGAACGCACCGAGCTCGTCGAAGTGGTTCGCTCGGGCGCGCTGGCCGTCGGCCGCAACGCGCGCGCGCTGCACGTCGTACGTTGAGGCGTCCGCCGCGCGTCGGCGCGCCGCGCTAACTACCCGGCGCGAACACGCGCAGCCGGTGCTGGTCCGGATCGAGCGCCACGAACGTGTAGCCGAAATCCAGCGTGACCGGTGCCTGCAGGATCGGCAGTCCGCGCCCCCGCCAGTCGGCGTGCATCTCGTCCACGCGCGCGTTGCCCTCCACCGCGAACGCCAGCTCGGTGCCGCCGCCCGGCGCCGCGTCGCGGCCCGCCGGCGGTTCGACCGTGTGCTTGGACCACAACCCGAGCATCACGCCCGAATCCAGCGGGAACATCGCGAAGGTCGGCGACGACTCGGCGGGCGCGCGACCGAGCAGCGCGGAATAGAACGCCGCGCTGCGCGGCGGGCTGTCGACGTAGAGGATGACGAAGTTCGGGTGCGACACGGAAGTCTCCGGGGTTGTTTTCGACCCGCGCAGCTTCTCCCGAGCCACTGTCAGAAAGTGGCAGCAGTCGATCAGTCGCCCGGCAGGCGTTGCTGGGCGCGCCACTCGGCGAGCAGCTGGTGACGGCTGCGCGGATACGGCTGGCGCGAGACGCCGAGCGCCGTGATGCGATCGGTGCGGAAGTGCCGGATCGCCTGGCGCATCTCGCACCAGCAGACCAGCACGCGCACGCGGTCGAAGAAGCCGAGCGCGAACGGCCACACCGTGCGCGACGACTCGACGCCCTTCAGATCCCGGTACGTGATCTCGACCTTGCGCTGCGTGCGGATCGCGCGCCGGATCTTCGGCAGTTGCTGGTCTCCGGCCGCGAGCGACGCGCCGGGCCCGATCAGCAGCGCCGCGCCGTCGAGCTCGCGGCGCAGGTCCGCGGGCAACACGGCGCCGATCTTCGCCAGCACGTTGCGCGCGGCCTCCGCCAGCTCGGAATCCGCACGATCCGCCACCCAGCGCGAGCCCAGCACCAGTGCCTCGATCTCCTCCTCCGAGAACATCAGCGGCGGCAACATGAAGCCGGGTTTCAGCACGTAACCCATGCCGGGCTCGCCGTCGATGTGCGCGCCTTGCGCCTGCAGCGAGGCGATGTCGCGATACAACGTGCGCAGGCTGATGTCGAGCTGGCGCGCCAGCGCGAGGCCGCTCACCGGGCGGCGGTGACGGCGCAATACCTGCATGAGCTCGAGCAGACGTTCGGCGCGCGACATGCCGCGCATGCTGCCATGAAATGGCAGCGTTTCCCTGGCCACGCACGGTTATCCTGCGCCCATGATCCGCCTGCGCCTGGTGCTCTGCCTCCTCGTCGTCTCGACCGCGTCGGCCGCCGATCTCCTGCCCGGCGCAACGAAGAAGCTCGACGCGTACTTCGACCTGCTGCAGCAGCAGGGGCTCGTCAACGGCTCGATCGCGATCTCCGAGCGCGGCGCGGTGCGCTTCAGCCGGCCGCTCGGCTTCGCCAGCATCGAGAACGGCCGGCCGCAGCCGGCGGATGAAGGCACGCGGTACCGCATCGGCGCGGTGTCGCGCCTGTTCACCGCGGCCCTGACGATGCAGCTCGCCGAGTCCGCGACGATCACGCTCGACAACACGCTGGCCGAGTTCTACCCGGACCTGCCGAACGCGACACACATCACCTACCGCCAGCTGCTGCAGGATCGCAGCGGCCTGTCCGACTATGCCGCGTCCCCGACGCTGGCCGATGCGCGCGCGACGCCGCGCAGCCACGCGGACCTGCTGAAGCTGATCGAAACCGGCGGCACGCGCTTCCCGCCCGGCGAACGCGTCGACGTCGTCGACACGAACTATCTACTGCTCGGTTACGTACTGGAGAAGGTCCGCGAGAAATCCTACGACGAGATCCTCCGGCGCCAGGTCGCGGCGAAGCTCGGCATCGCCCGCACCTACTACGCGGGCTCGGGCCTGGCGTCGTCGCTCGAGGCCCGGTCGTATCGCTGGAACGATGGCTGGCAGGCCGTGCCCGACGACGACGCGTCGTTGAGCGGCGGCGCCGGCGCACTGCTGTCGAACGCCGGCGATCTCGTTACGTTCACGGACGCCATGTTCGCCGGCAGGATCGTGACGCCGTACAGCCTGGGAAACATGCGCGAGCAGGGCATCGGCCTGCGCAGCCTCGACATCGCCGGCGCGTCGTGCCTCGGCGCGCGCGGCCGCACCGCCGCGTTCGACACGTTCGTCTGCCATTTCCCCGACCGCCGCCTCACGATCGCATGGACCGGAAACGGCACGCGCGTGCCGGTCGATCAGCTGCTCGACGAGACGCTGCGGCTGGTGTTCGAAAAGGGGCGAAAGCCGCCGAAGACGGTCGCGCCGGAGTAACGGCCCGCGCTCTCGGTAGATAGGGACGGCAGGCGCGGCGCCGCGCCTCAGCCTGGCAGGATGACGGTCGCGCCCGTCGTCTTCCGGCTTTCGAGATCGCGGTGCGCCTGCGCCGCATCCGCCAGCGCGTAGCGCTGGTTGATCTGCACCTTCACCCATTTCTTCTTCACGGCCGCGAAGGTTTCGCGCGCGACCTTGTCGAGATCTCCCCGCGTGGCCGTGTAGTCGTACAGCGTCGGCCGCGTCAGCGTCAGCGAGCCGCGCTTCGCGAGCTCGCCCGGCGCGAACGGCGCGACCGGCCCCGACGCATTGCCGAAACTGATCATGTGTCCCCGCCGCCTCAGGCAATCCAGCGACTCGAAGAACGTGTCCTTGCCGACGGAGTCGTAGATCACGTCGGCGCCGACGCCCTTCGTCAGCTTGCGCACGGACGCGACGACGTCGTCGCGCCCGCGCACCAGTACGTGCCTGCAGCCGTTCTTCTTCGCGAGTGTCGCCTTCTCGTCGTTGCCGACGATGCCTATCACGGTGACGCCGAGCGCTTTCGCCCACTGCGACAGGATCAGGCCGAGCCCGCCCGCCGCCGCGTGCAGGACGACGACGTCACCGCGCTGCACGCGATGCGTGTGGCGCAGCAGGTAGCAGGCCGTCATGCCCTTCAGCATCAGCACCGCGGCCTGCTCGTCGCTCACGCCGCGCGGGATCTTCACCAGCGGCGCGACCGGCACATTGCGCACGTCGCAGTACGCGCCCGGCACGTTGTGCACGTAGCCGACGCGGTCGCCGACCTTGAAGCCGCGCACCTTCCTGCCCAATGCCACGACGACGCCGGCCGCCTCGCGGCCGAGCCCCGCCGGCATCGACTTCTGGGGATAGAGCCCGGTGCGGTCGTACACGTCGATGAAGTTCAGGCCGATCGCCGTGTGGCGCACCTGCACTTCGCCTTCACCCGGCGGCCCGACCTCGACGTCTTCGAGACGCAGGACTTCGGGTCCGCCGGTTTCGTGGATGCGGATGGCGCGTGACATGGGAGCTCCGGAAACTCGTGGGGTTTACGGAGAGTAGCCCCGCTCGCCGTGCTCCGCGAGATCCAGACCCTCGGTCTCCTTCTCCTCGGAGACCCGCAGCCCCACCAGGAGACTCATGGACTTCAGGATCAGCCAGGTCATCGAGCCACACCACGCGGCCGCGACGGCGACGCCGAGCGCCTGCACGCCGAGCTGCGACACGATGCTCGTCTGCACGGTGAATCCGGAACCGCCCAGCGACACCGAGGCGAACACGCCGGTCAGCAACGTGCCGATCACGCCGCCCACGCCGTGCACCGGCGATACGTCCAGCGAGTCGTCGATCGCGAGCCGGCGCTTGAGCAGCTGCGTGGCGAAGAAGCAGACCGTGCCGGCAACCAGGCCGATGACCACGGCGCCGAGCGGCCCCACGAAACCCGACGCGGGCGTGATGGTTCCGAGCCCCGCGACCACGCCGGTGACGACGCCCAGCATCGACGGCTTTCCGTACTTCTTCCACTCGATGAACATCCACGCCAACGCGCCCGCGGACGCGCCCATGTGCGTGGTCAGCATCGCCATGCCCGCCGACGAGTTCGCGGCGAGCGCGCTGCCGGCGTTGAAGCCGAACCAGCCCACCCACAACATGCCGGCACCGGCCACGGTGAACGGCAGGCTGTGCGGCGTCATCGCCGTGTGCGGGAAGCCGCGCCGATGACCGAGCACCAGCGCGCACACCAGCGCCGAGACACCGGCGCTCACGTGCACGACGATGCCGCCGGCGAAATCCATCACGCCCAGCTGTGCGAGCCAGCCGCCGCCCCACACCCAGTGCGCCAGCGGCACGTACGCGACCAGCAGCCACAACGCGCTGAAGCCGAGCACCGCCGAGAAACGTTTGCGCTCCGCGAAGCCGCCGATGACCAGCGCCGGCGTGATGATCGCGAAGGTCATCTGGAACATGAAGAACACGGATTCCGGGATCGTGCCGGTGACCGCGTCGCGGCCGACACCGAGCAGGAACGCCTTGTCGAGGCTGCCGATGAACGCCTGCGCGTCACCGCCGTCGGTGAACACCAGCGAGTAGCCGACGGCCAGCCACAACAGCGAGACGACGCCGGTGATCGCGAAACACTGCATGAGGATGGAGAGCACGTTCTTCGTGCGGACCAGGCCGGCGTAGAACAACGCGAGTCCCGGCAGCGTCATGAAGAGGACCAGCGCGGTGGCGGCGATGATCCAGGCGGTGTCGCCCGGGTTCGCGGTCGGCGGGGCCGCGGTCTGGGCGTACGAAAGCATCGGGCACAGCAGCAAGCCGAGCGCCGCCGGCGCCCGGTAGATAGAGAACCTCATTTTTTTCAACCCCTCGTCAGCGGCCGGAAGGACCGCGTTTCAACGACTCAAGCGAACCCGGCGCCCCGCTGTCCCGGGGCGCCGGCGTTTTATTGCTCTTTGCTCGCTTTGCCTTACAGCGCGCTGTTGTCCGTTTCGCCCGTGCGAATACGGATGACGCGATCGATGTCGGTGATGAAGATCTTGCCGTCGCCGACCTTGCCGGTCTTGGCGGCCTTCAGGATGGCCTCGACCACTTGGTCGACGAGATCGCTGCGCACGGCTACTTCAATTTTGGTTTTCGGGACGAAGTCGACGACGTATTCCGCGCCGCGATAGAGCTCCGTGTGGCCGCGCTGGCGGCCGAAGCCCTTAACCTCCGTCACCGTCATGCCAGAAACGCCGATCTCGGACAGTGCGGCACGCACGTCGTCGAGTTTGAAAGGCTTGATGATGGCGGTGACCAATTTCATTTCTTTATCTCCCAAATCTTTAGTGAACCTGGCCGCCGACACCGGCGAGCCTTAATCGCAGTGCACCTTCCGTGCCAGTATCCGGAAAGCCCAACATAGCGGCAATTGAGGGATTGAAGGGCTGGCCGGCGATTTTCGCGGCACTAATTTAGCGCGCGAGAATTCTTTCCGCCCAACTATGGTGCGACAGCGGATTCCTACCGGAGCGACATGGACCCGACCCGACAACGCGTGGTGATCATCGGCGGCGGCCAGGCCGCGGCGCAGGCCAGCGAAACGCTGCGCAAGAAAGGTCACACGGGCCCCATCACGTTGATCGGCGACGAGTCGCTGCTGCCCTATCAACGTCCGCCGCTTTCGAAGAAATACCTGGCCGGCACGTTCGACCGGGATCGCCTGCCGTTCCGGCACGCCGCGCACTACGAGGAGCATGCCATCGATGTCCGGCTCGGTTTCGCGGCCGTGCGCATCGATCGCGAGCGGCGCCGCGTCGAGATCGCGGACGGCAGCGCCGTGGATTACGACGCGTTGCTGATCGCCACCGGCAGCCGGCCGCGCGCGCTGCCGTTGCCCGGCGCCGAGCTCGCCGGCGTCTTCAGCCTGCGCAGCGTCGCGGACGTGGATCGCCTGCGCGCGGAGCTCGTGCCAGGACGGCGCGGCGTCATCGTCGGCGGCGGCTACATCGGGCTCGAAGTGGCGGCGACGTGCCGCGAGGCCGGCGTCGAGGTGACGGTGCTCGAGGCCGCGGAGCGCCTGATGGCACGCGTCGCGGCGCCGGCGGTCTCGGCGTTCTACGCGGCGGAACACGCGCGGCATGGCGTCGACGTGCGCTGCGGCGCGCGCATCCATTCGCTGGTCGGCGCGGACGCGGCGGCCGGCACGCGCGCGGCGCACGCTGCCGCGGTGGGCGCGCAACGCGTCGCCGCGGTGCGCCTCGGCGGCAGCGACGTGCCGGCGGATTTCGTGCTGGTGGCGATCGGCGTCGAACCCGTGGATGCGCTGGCGCGCGATGCGGGCCTGGATTGCGACGGCGGCATCGTCGTCGACGAATACTGCAGGACTTCGGATCCGCACATCTGGGCCGCGGGCGACGTCACGCGGCATCCGAGTCTCCACTACGGCGCGCGCCTGCGGCTGGAATCGGTCGACAACGCGTTCGAGCAGGGCGCGAGCGCCGCCCTGAACCTGCTCGGACTAACTACCGTGCACGACAAGGTGCCGTGGTTCTGGTCCGACCAGTACGACCTGAAGCTGGTGATCGTCGGGCTGAACGCGGGATACGACGACGTGATCCTGCGCGGCGACCCCGCGACGCGCGCGTTCAGCGTCTGCTACCTGCGCGGCGGCGAGCTGATCGCGGTGGAGACCGTGAACCACACGAAGGACCAGATGGCCGCGCGCAAGCTGGTGCCGGCGCGCGTCCGGCCGGATCGCGCGCGGTTGGCGGATCCGGCCGTGCCGTTGAAGGACTGCGTCTAGCTCACGCGGCGTTGGGCAGCGCCGGGGCCGCGAGCGCCGCAATGTGCCGCTTCGCCTGCGTCAGCGCCGCTTCCCGGGCCTCCGGACCGTAGCCGACCTTCTCGGCGCGCACGAACGTCACGTCCGTGATGCCGACGAAGCCGAGCAGGTGCCGCAGGTACGGCTCCTGGAAGTCGACGGCCATCGCCGGGCCTTCGCTGTACAGACCGCCGCGACTCTCGACGACGATCGCGCGCTTGCCGGTCAGCAGGCCCTTCGGTCCCGCTTCCGAATAAGAGAACGTCTCGCCGGCGCGCAGCACGTGGTCGAACCAGGCCCGCAGTCCGGTGGTCACGCCGAAGTTGTACATCGGCGCACCGATGACGATCGTGTCCGCCGCGCGCAGCTCGGCGATCAATTCGTTGGAGAGGGCCCGCGCGCGCTGCTCGGCCGGCGTCGTCGGCGTGCCGCGCACGCCGTTCAGCGTGTCCGTGGCGAGGTGCGGGACCGGGTTCGCGCCGAGGTCGCGGCGCACGACCGTCGCGTCCGGATTCGCATCGAGCAGCCGGTTCGCGGTCTCTTCGACGAGCACGCGGGACACCGAACCCTCGGCCGCCGCGCTGCTGTTGATGACGAGTAGTGACTTCATGACCTTCTCCTTCCTGCTTGATTCCGTCTTTCCTGGGACGCATCTTTGCGTTCCTGATATCGGACGAGTAGCCCCGAAAACTGCGACCCGGTGTTGCCAAAAGTGGAACGCAAGCATGGAAATTGAAGACATTCAGGCCTTTGTGGCCGTTGCCGAGGCCGGCGGACTGAGCCCGGCGGCGAAGCGGCTGGGCGTCAGCAAGTCGATCGTCAGCCGGCAGATCGCCCGGCTGGAGAAGTCGCTGGGCGCGCGCCTGTTGTCGCGCACGACGCGCGGCGCGGCGCTCACCGAAGCCGGCGCGAGCTTCCGCGAGCACGCGGTGCGCATCACGGCCGAGGCCGATGCGGCGCGCGACTCGGTGGCGCCGGATGGAAAGGTGCGCGGCAAGTTGCGCGTATCCGCGCCGCTGTCGTTCGGCGCCACGCATTTCGCGCCGGTGCTCGCCGAGCTCGCGGTCCGCTTTCCCGATCTCGAGGTGCACGCTTCGTACAGCGACCGGCACGTCGACCTCGTGACCGAGGGTTTCGACGCCGCGATCCGGCTCGGCATGCTCGAGGACACGAACCTCGTCGCGAGGAAGATCGCGACGTTCGGCGGGCGGCTGGTCGCGAGTCCTGCCTACCTGGCGAAGCACGGCACGCCGCGGACACCGGCGGATCTGAACGCACACGTCGCGGTGAACCGCACGAACGACACGTGGCCGCTGAAACACGGCGACGAGGAGATCACCATCCATCCGCGCGCGCGGTTCACCGCCGACAACGGCGCTGCGCTCGTGCCCGGCGTACTCGCCGGGCTGGGCATCGCGTTGCTGCCGGATTTCCTGATCGAGGACCACATCGCGAGCGGCGCGCTGGTGGCATTGCTGCCGGACTACCCGATGCCGCAGGCCGGCGTCTACGTGGTCAGGCCGCCGGGCGGCAGCGCGTCGTGCAAGGTGCGCGCGCTGATCGAGATCCTGGCGGAACGGTTCAGCACCTGCACCGTGCCGGCGTTCGATACCGGCTCAGGGAAAGCGCCAGCGAAACAGCGTGTAGACGATGCCGAGCACGAACAACGTGCCGAAGACGTGCTTGTTCCAGCGCGCCAGCCAGAGCGGTAGATAGATGTCGAAGTTGGCGCGCCGGTCGCCGGTATGACGCGCCGCGATGTCGGTCAGCGGACAGCGCATCCGGTTGGCGAACAACACGCCGACCTCGATCATCACGACCGCGATGAGGACGAACGCCGCCCGCAGCTCGCGCTGCCAGGCGACGACCGGGATCGCGACGATGCAACCGGCGAACGCCGCCCAGACCAGGGTGTGCAGCGCCTTGATCGTGCGTAAAGCGGCCAGGTTCGGGTCCACGGGCGGTCATTAAGTCAGTTTCGGGAGCCGGTGAAAACCGCGATTGCAATCGCTACTACATCTGTCATAGAGTCGACCACAGATGTAGGGACCTCGCTCCAGGAGACGACGACACCGTGGCCGATCCGAAACTCAGCGCGCTGGAATTGAAGATCATGAACGAGCTGTGGAGCCGCGGTGCCTGCTCGATCCGCGAGATCCACGAGGCGGTCGCGAAGAAGGACCGCCCGGCCTACACGACCGTGCAGACCATGGTCTACCGCCTCGAGACCAAGGGCGCCGTGCGGCGGACGAAGAAGATAGGCAACGCCCACGTGTTCGAAGCGACCACCTCGCGCGCGTCGGTCCAGTCGCGGCTGGTCCGCGAGTTGCTCGGCCTGTTCGGCGGCAGCGCGCAGCCGCTGATGGCGCACCTGGTCGAGACCGGCAAGATCACGCGCGCCGACATCGACGGCGCCGCCAAACTGCTGCGAGAGCACGCGGGCAAGAGCGCCGGCGCGAAGGACGAAGCCGGATGATCTCCGCGCTGCTCGACCACCTCTGGCAATCCACGCTGTTCGGCGGCGGCGCCTGGCTGCTGACGCTGGCGCTGCGCGGCAACGCCGCCGCGGTGCGCCACGGCCTGTGGGTGGCGGCGGCGGTGAAGTTCCTCGTGCCGTTCTCGGCGCTGTTCGCGCTCGGCGCGGTCTTCGGTTTCGCGACTCCGGTCGATGCCAGCCCCCCAATGTTGAGCGTCGCGGAGGTCGCGACGCCGGTGATATCGCCGGCGTTTTCTCTGCACGAAGCGGCACGGGATCCGGCGCCCGTGCTGCTCGGGGGATTGCTCGCGGTGTGGCTGACCGGCGCCGTCGTGGTGGCGGTACGCTGGGCGCGCGCCTGGCGGGCTGCCGAACGCATCACGAGCGCGGCGCGCCGCGTGCCGGGCTCGCCCGCCGACGTGCGCATCGTCGATGCCGATGTCGAGCCCGCGGTGGCGCGCGTCTTCCGGCCCGTCGTGCTGCTGCCCGCGGCACTGCTCGCGAAGCTGTCGCCCCCGCAGCTCGATGCGATCGTCGCGCACGAACGCGCGCACATCGCGCGGCGCGACAACCTCAGCGCGCACCTGCAGCGGCTGGTGGAGACGGTGTTCTGGTTCCATCCGCTCGTGTGGTGGATAGGCCGCCAGCAGGTCGACGAGCGCGAGCGCGCCTGCGACGAGAGCGTCATCGAACAGGGCCACGATGGCGCCGCCTACGCCGAGGGCATCCTCGCGGTCTGCCGCCACTCGTTCGCGGCCACGCGGTGCGCCGCCACCGCGTCGGCGCTGTCCGGCGATCTCACGCTGCGCATCCGCGGCATCCTCGGTGGTGCGCGTCCGCGCGCGCTCGGTGTTCTCAAGGCGGCCGCGTTGTCGGTCGCGTCGATTGCAGTGGCTGCCGGGCCGCTCGCAGCCGGCGCGGTCGACGACGCGGCGCGCCGACGCGAATCGCTGGCGCACGACGTGCGCCTGCTCGACTCCGCGGTCATCTACGTGGCGCCCGCCGGTGGTGGACGCGCCGGCGTCGGCGCGGAAGCGAACGTGGTCCACGTGCGCAACAGCTCGTTGCGCGAGCTGGTCGCCGCGGCCTACGACGTTCACCTCTGGAACGTCACGGGCGGCGGCGACTGGCTCGACTCGCCGCGCTACGAATTCCGCGCCGAGCTCCCCGGCGTGCTGGCCGATCCGGACGATTTCGATCCGCGCGCGCTGCGCGGCGTCGTCAACAAACTACTCGCCTCGCGCTTCGATCTCGGGTTGTACGTGAACCGCCAGTGCCAGGTGCGCTGTGGCGACGGGACGCTGGTCGCCGATTCCGCACGGTGACCGCGTGTCCGCGGCGCTGGTCGATCATCTCTGGCAGTCCGTCGGCGTGTTCGCGCTGCTCTGGGGTGCCGCCGCGCTGGCCCGCGGCAGCAGCGCCGCCGTGCGGCTGTGGACCTGGCGCCTCGCCGCGCTGAAATTCCTGGTGCCATTCGCGGTCTTGTTCGCCGTCGGGCGCTGGGTCGGTTATCCGGTCGCGTTCACCACCGACGAGGTGCCGCCATTGCTGTCGTGGCTGGTGGATGGCCTGACGCCGATCGCGGCGCCGGCGCGCACGCACGAGGTGGCCGGCCCCGCGCTGGCCGGCTGCGTCCTGGTGTTGCTGGCGGCGTCGATCGCCGCGGCGCGCGTGATCCGCGACCACCTGCGACTCGAGCACGGACGAGTCGAAGCCGAGGCGGCGCGCGCCGCGCTCGATCCCGACGACACCGAACCCGGGCTCGGTTTCCTGCGCGGCGCGCTGTTCGCGGCGCTCGCGCTGCTGCTGGTCTCGACACCGCTGATCGGCGGCGCGGTCGAGGATCACCGCTTCGGCCGCGAATTGCTGGTCGAGAACTCGCGCGCCTTGCGCGACGCGGACGTGGTCATGACGCAGGCCGCGCCCGGCATGGGCGAACGCATGCGCATCCGAGTGACGGCGGGGGGCGTCTTCATCCGCAACGCCACGTTGCAGGAACTGGCCGGACTCGCCTATGGCGTCAGCCGCTTCATGGTGCGGGGCCAGCATTTCGTCACGAGCCAGAAGGACGACTGGCTGATCGGCGAGCGATTCGACATCACGATCGCGGGCCGCATCGTCGAACCCGGCCGATTCGACACGTATGCGCTGCGACGTCCCGTCACGCGCATGCTGGCGAATCGATATGGCTACGAGCTCTACCTCAATGGCGACTGCCAACCGCCCTGCGGGCGGTATGGCGTGCCGATACCGGAGAAACCTCTATGAAGAAGCTGATCTTGCTGGCCGCCTTCGCCGCGCTGTGTGCGGCCGGCGAAGCTCCCTCGCCCGCGCGTGCGCAGCTGACTCACTACCTTGCGGCGCTGAACACGGGCGACCGTGGCGCGTTCGACGCCTACCTCGCTGACAACCTCGCGCCGTCGCTGGACCGCGCCGTCGCGCTGAGCGCGCGCGACACGATGTTCAAGGATCACGGCGGGTTCGACCTGGTGAGCGCCACTGAGAGCTCGCCGAATGCATTGCACGGCAAGCTGCGCGGTCGACGCACGCACGACCTGCTCACCGTGACGTTCGAAGTCGAGCCGCAGGCGCCGCACCGCCTGTCCAACTACTCCGTGCTCTGGGACAAGCCGACGAAGTGACCGCCGGCGGGCGGGACGTCAGTTCGCGTCCCGTCCGCCGATGAGATCGAGCTGCCCTCTCCGCGCGACCCGCCGGTCGAACAACCCCCACGCGCCTTCCTGCCCGTGCCACGCGCCGCCGGTCGCGGCTTTCGCATATTCGGTCGCCCGCGTCTCGAAGAAGTTCGCGTGCTCGACGCCGTTCAGCATCGCCGTCAGCCACGGCAGCGGGTGTTCCTTCACGCCGAACAGCTGCGGCAGCCCGAGCTGCTTGAGGCGCCAGTCGGCGATGTAGCGGATGTACTGCTTCACCTCGGCGGCGCCGAGACCTTCCACCGGACCCATCTCGAACGCGAGGTCGACGAAGCGGTCTTCCAGCGTGACGACCGTCTTCGCGCAATCGGTGATGTCGTCCTTCACGGACTGCGACAGCGCGCCGGTTTCCTGCGCGAACGTGTGGAACAGCCGGATGATGCCTTCGCAGTGCAACGTCTCGTCGCGCACGCTCCAGCTCACGACCTGGCCCATGCCGCGCATCTTGTTGTGCCGCGGGAAGTTCAGCAGGATCGCGAAGCTCGCGAACAGCTGCACGCCCTCGGTGAAGCCGCCGAACATCGCCAGCGTGCGCAGGACGTCCGCGTCGGTGTCTACGCCGAAGCCCTGTAGATAGTCGTGCTTGTCGCGCATGGCGGCGTAGTCCATGAACGCGGTGAATTCGCTGTCGGGCATGCCGAGCGTCTCGAGCAGCAGCGCATAGGCGGCGATGTGCACCGTCTCCATGTTCGCGAACGCCGCCAGCATCATCTTGATCTCGGTCGGACGGAACACGCGCGCGTAGCGCTCCATGTAGTTGTCCTGCACCTCGACGTCCGACTGCGTGAAGAAGCGGAAGATCTGCGTCAGCAGGTTGCGCTCCGCGTCGGTGATGCGGTTGTTCCAGTCCTTGCAGTCCTCGCCGAGCGGGATCTCCTCGGGCATCCAGTGGATCTGCTGCTGGCGGCGCCAGTATTCGATGGCCCAGGGATAGCGGAACGGCTTGTAGGAACGCGACGGCGTCAGCAGGCCGGGCTTTGCGATGAGTTCGATTTGCATGATGGTTGGTGCCGGGTGGGGATAAGGGGAGTTGGCCGAGGTGAAGGTTCGCCGGTCGAGGATACGGGGCGCTAACTCCCCCTATCCCCCACCCGGCACCAACTACTGACACGACAGGCACTCGTCGTACTTGGCTTCGTCGGACTCCGAACCCAGCGCCTTCACGGGTAGTTTGCGCGTGTTGTCCGCCTCGACGCCGGCGAACCCGGCGCGCTGCACGCTCTTGCTGCGGCAGTAGTAGAGCGACTTCACGCCGCGCTCCCACGCTGTCCAGTGCAACATCAGCAGATCCCATTTGTGGATGTCGCTGCGCAGATAGAGGTTCAGCGACTGGCCCTGGCAGATCAGCGGCGCGCGATCGGCCGCGAGCTCGATCACCCAGCGCTGGTCGATCTCGAACGCGGTGCGGAACACCGACTTCTCGTCGTCACTGAGCTCGTCGAGATGCTGCACCGAGCCCTCGTGCGCGAGGATCGACTGCCAGGTCTCTTCGGTGTCGAGCCCCTTCTGTCCCAGCAACTTCTTCAGCGCCGGGTTGCGCACGCTGAACGAGCCGCTGAGCGTCTTGTGCGTGTAGATGTTCGCCGGGATCGGCTCGATGCACGCGCTCGTGCCGCCGCAGATCACCGAGATGCTCGCGGTGGGCGCGATCGCCAGCTTGTGCGAGAACCGTTCCTGCGCGCCTTTCTCGGCCGCGTCCGGGCACGCGCCACGCTCGTCCGCGAGCACGCGCGAGGCGGCGTCGGCCTCGCGCCGCAGATGCTTGAACATCCGCAAGTTCGCCGCGCGTGCCAGCGCGCTCTCGAACGGGATGCCGTTGGTCTGCAGCCAGGAGTGGAAGCCCATCGCGCCGAGGCCGACGGAGCGTTCGCGCATCGCCGAATATTTCGCCGTCTCCATCGACGCGGGCGCGTGGTCGATGAAGTCCTGCAACACGTTGTCGAGCATGCGCAGCACGTCTTCGATGAACCGCGGCTCGCCGTTCCACTGCTCCCAGGTTTCGAAGTTCACCGACGACAGGCAACACACCGCGGTGCGCGCCTTGCCGAGATGGTCGCGGCCGGTCGGCAGCAGGATCTCGCTGCACAGGTTCGACTGCTTCACCTTGAGGCCCAGCTCCTGCTGGTGCGGCGCGAGCTGCTTGTTGGCCGTGTCGCTGAAGAGAAGATAGGGCTCGCCGGTCTGCAGGCGCGTCTCGAGGATCTTCTGCCACAGCTGCCGCGCATTGATCTTGCGCACCTCGACGCCGGACTTCGGACTGCGCAGCGCGAACGAACGATCGTCGCGCACGCACTCCATGAACTCGTCGGTGATGCAGATGCCGTGGTGCAGGTTCAGGCTCTTGCGGTTGAAGTCGCCCGACGGCTTGCGGATCTCGATGAACTCCTCGATCTCCGGGTGGTAGACGTCCAGGTACACGGCGGCCGAACCGCGCCGCAACGAGCCCTGCGAGATCGCCAGCGTCAGCGAGTCCATGACGCGCACGAACGGGATGATGCCGGACGTCTGGCCGCAGCCCTTCACCGTCTCGCCGATCGAACGCACGCCGCCCCAGTACGTGCCGATGCCGCCGCCGTTCGACGCCAGCCAGACGTTTTCGGTCCACGTGCCGACGATGCCGTCGAGGTTGTCCTCGACCGCGTTGAGGAAACACGAGATCGGCAGGCCGCGCTCCGTGCCGCCATTCGACAGGATGGGCGTCGCCGGCAGGAACCACAGCTTCGACATGTAGTCGTACAGCCGCTGCGCGTGCGCGCTGTCGTCGGCGTAGGCGCGCGCCACGCGCGCGAACAGGTCCTGCGTCGTCTCGCCCGGCAGTAGATAGCGGTCGACGAGCGTCGCGCGGCCGAAGTTGGTCAGCAGCGCGTCGCGCGATTCGTCCGTCCGCACGACGATCGCGGCGCGCGCGGCCTTGAGGCCGTCCGCGGTCGCGGGGGCCAGCGAAATCGTCGTGGAGTTCTTGGTTCGCGTCTTGCGCACGTGTCCGCTCTGCGAGGTGGATGCCGTCTGTGTTGCCATGTCGTCGCTCTCTCCCTGTGGGGGAACGGAAGCAACGCGATCTGCAGACAGCAGAGTTCGACGCTGCTGCCGGAACACCCCGTCCGATCAGAAGTTGAAGTGTGCCCGGCAGGTCTCCTGGCTCACCGCTCGATCGCGGGACGTTCAGCCTTCCCGGAAGTCTTCTCCTTCCAGTGACTGCACACTTTTTCACAGGGAAAAAGTCACATTCCGCTTGCGGTCTACAGTTGCGGGGGCAGCTGCGGATTCGGCGAGCCTCTAGAGTTCGCCTCACCGCATTCCCTTTTCATCGCGCTCTCGCGCGAACCAGACACGACTAGATGTTGTGTTCGGCGGAAGGGCGTTGTCAACATCTTGTGTCGAGGATGATCGTGAAGAAAGTTCTGAAGTGGCTGGGATTCGTCGTCGCGGGTCTCGCCGTCGTGCTGTGTATCGCCGTTGCCTGGGTCTTTTTCGCGTCGGAGCGCGCGCTGAATCGCGAGCATGAAGCCGTCGCGGAGACCGTCGCACCGCTGTCGCTGGATCCGGCGGCGCGCACGATCGAAATCGCCGAAGGCAAACGTCTCGCGCGCATCGTCGGCTGCACGCATTGCCACGGCGAAACCCTGACCGGCGACGCGCCGCTCGACATCCCCAACGTCGCACGCTTCGTCGCGCCGAACGTCACGCAGATCGCGCCCCACTACGACGACGCGCAGCTGGCGACGCTGATCCGCCGCGGCATCCGTCGCGACGGCAAGGGCACGCTGTTCATGCCGTCGGAGATGCTCGTGCATCTCTCCGACGCCGACCTCGCGAAGATCATCGCGTACGTGCGCACCGTGCCGCAGTCGGACGGCATCACCGAACAGACCCAGGTGCGGCCGCTGGGTCGCATGATCGTCGCGATGGGTGACTTCCAGACGGGACCCGAGGCCGCCGCACCGTTCAAGAGCGCGGACATCCTCGTCGATCCCGCGGACGCGGTGAGCCGCGGCCGTTATCTCGTGATGAACGCCTGCAGCGAATGTCACGGCCAGGACCTCGGGGGCCGCGAGGTGGCGCACTCTCCGCCGCTGACCATCGCGAAAACCTATTCCGAGGCGGACTTCGCGAAGCTCATGCGCGATGGCATCGCGCTCGGCGGCCGCCGGACCGAGCTGATGTCGCCGACCGCGGTCGCCCGGTTCTCCGCACTGACGCCGGACGAAGTGTCGGCGATGTACCAGTTCCTGCAGGCGCGGTCGTAGCGCGCACGCCGCGCTTGCCGCGCGGCGTCGCGCGCGAGAGCATCCCCGGAAGGAACTTTCCGGGGAGCTCTCGTGTTTCGACACATCGTTGCCGGCTGCGCGCTGGCCGTCTCTTCCATCGCCGTGGCCGCGCCGCATCCCGGCGAGGCGCAATTCCGTTCTCTATATAAAGAGCTGGTCGAGACGAACACCTCGCTCTCGGCCGGTGATTGCACGCTGGCCGCGCAACGGATGGCCGCGCACCTGAAGGCCGCGGGCTTCGCCGACAGCGAACTGACCATCTTCGTGCCGCCGGATCACCCGAAGGAAGGCGGCCTGGTCGCCGTGTATCCCGGCACTGACGCGAAGCTGAAGGCGATGCTGCTGCTGGCGCACGTCGACGTGGTCGAAGCGAAGCGCGAGGACTGGACGCGCGATCCGTTCAAGCTCGTGGAGGAAAACGGCAACTTCTACGCGCGCGGCGTGATCGACGACAAATCGATGGCCGCGATGTTCACCGACTCGCTGGTGCGCCTGCGGGCGGCGAAGTTCAAGCCGCGCCGGACCATCAAGCTGGCGCTGACCTGCGGCGAGGAAACCGCGAGCGCGCTGAACGGCGCGCGCTGGCTGACCGAGAACAGACGCGAGCTCGTCGACGCGGCGTTCGTCATCAATGAAGGCGCGTGGGGCGAGCTCGACAAGGCCGGCAACAGGGTCGCGATGCTCGTGCAGGCCGGCGAGAAGCTGCCGCAGGATTTCGACGTCGACGTCACGAACGTCGGTGGGCACAGCTCGCGGCCGGTGAAGGACAACGCGATCTATCACCTCTCGGCCGCCTTGACGCGCATCGGCGCCTACGACTTCCCCGCGCAGTTCAACGACGGCAACCGTGCGTACTTCACCGCGATGGCGGAGATCCAGGACAAGAAGGGCGAGAAGGACATCGCCAACGCGATGCGCGCGTTCCTGAAGAATCCCGACGACACGGCGGCGCTGGCGCTCGTGTCGGGCAAGGATCCGTCGTGGAACGCGACGCTGCGCACCACCTGTGTCGCGACGATGCTCGACGGCGGCCACGCCACCAACGCGTTGCCGCAACGCGCCCACGCGAACGTCAACTGCCGCATCTTCCCCGGCGTCGATCGCGAAGTGATCCGCGCGAAGCTCGCCGAGCTCGCGGCCGATCCGGCGGTGAAGGTGACGACCGGCGCGTTCCGCAACGGCGCCGCACCGGTGCCGCCGCTGACGCCGGCGATCCTAAAGCCGTTCGAGAAGCTCAATGCGAAATACTTCCCCGGCGTGCCCGTGGTTCCGGTACTGCAGGCCGGCGCGACGGACGGTGCGTTCTTCAACGCGATCGGCATCCCGACCTACGGCATGTGCCCGGTGTTCATCGGCCCGGATCTCGGCCACGTGCATGGGCTCAATGAATACGTCAGCGTGGAATCGCTGCTGACGGGCCGCGATTTCCTGCACGAGCTGATCCAGGTCTACGCGACGCAGAAATAGGACCGCCGCATTGGAAAAGCGCCGTTCATTCCGGGCTGGAATGAACGGCGCTGCGCTGATTCCCGCGCGGCCTGACGACCGCACGGTGGCGCGTCAGGCGTTGTAGCCGCCATCGACGGCGATGGTCGCGCCGGTGATGAAGCTCGCGCCCTTGCTGGCGAGGAACGCGACGGTCGCGCCGATCTCTTCGGGTTTGCCGTAGCGGCCCAGCGCCGTGCCGCTCTTCAGCACCTGCACGAAGTCGCGTTCGTCGTCGCGATTCATGTCGGTGTCGATCGGGCCGGGCTCGATGACGTTCACGGTGATGCCTTTCGGGCCGAGATCGCGCGCCCAGCCGCGCGTGTACGCGGCCACGGCCGCCTTCGTCGCCGAGTAGTCGGAGATGCCGGGCCACGGCGAGCTCGTGCCGCCCATCGAACCGATCGAGATGATGCGGCCGCCGGCCGTCATCAGCTTCGCCGCTTCGCGCACCGCGGCGTTCACGCCGCCGACGTTGACCGCGAACTGGCGCGCCACGTCTTCTGCCTTCACCTCGCCGACCGGCCCGGTGATGAACACGCCGGCGTTGTTCACGAGGATGTCGAGATGGCCGAAGTGTTCGGCGACCTTGCGGACGAGCGTCGCGACTTCGTCGGCGCTGGCCTGGTCGGCCTGGAACGCCGCGGCGCGCACGCCCTTCTCCTGCAGCTCGCGCACCAGCGCCTTCGCCTTGTCGGCGCTCGAGGCATAGCTGATCGCCACATCCGCGCCGTCCTCGGCCAGCGAGCGCGCGATGGCGGCGCCGATGCCGCGGGAGCCGCCGGTGACGAGGGCGACCTTGCCGGTGAGTTTCTTGTTCATAGTCCTTCTCCTGTTGTTGGTTGGTTCGCGAGTGGATTCGCGTTGGGGAGAGCCTATTGCCCGTTTGGGCGGCGATAAATCCGCCGGAAGTGACAACTTTATTTCCAATGGGAAATAATCCCGGCCCATGAACGCCGCCACGAACTTCAACCAGATGCTGGCCATGCGCGTGTTCGTCCGCGTCGTCGAGGCCGGGACCTTCACCAGCGCGGCCGACTCGCTGCGCATGCCCAAGCCCACCGTCACCAAGCTGGTCCAGGGACTCGAGAACCACCTTCGCATCCGGCTGCTGAACCGCACGACGCGCCGGGTGACGGTGACGCCGGACGGCTCCGCCTACTACGAGCGCGTGGTGCGGTTGTTGGGCGATCTCGAGGACATCGAGTCCAGCGTCACGCACGCGAAGGAGAAGCCGCGCGGCCGGCTGCGCATCGATGCGGGTGCGGCGGTGACGACCTACATCGTGCTGCCGGCGCTACCGGAGTTCGTCGCGAGGTATCCGGACATCGCCGTCGAGTGTGGCGTCAGCGACCGGCCCGCGGACCTCATCGGCGACAACGTGGACTGCGTGATCCGCGCCGGCCCGTTGCTCGAGCCGTCACTGATCGCCCGGCACATCGGCGACCTGCGCTGGATGACGTGCGCCACGCACGCGTACTTCGCCACGCATCCGCGGCCGACGCATCCGACCGATCTCGAGTCCGGGCACACGCTGGCGGGGTACTTCTTCCCGCGCAGCGGCCGCATGCGGCCGCTGGTGTTCGAGCGCGATGGCAGACGCATCGAGATCTCGCCCAGTCCGCGCGTCGCCGTGAACGACAGCGCCGCGCACTTCGCGTCGTTGCGTGCGGGCCTCGGGCTCGGCCAGCTGATCTCGTTCATGGTGTCCGCGAGCGGCGCGAACGCGGAATTGGTGCCCGTGCTGCAGGACTGGCAACCCGCGCCGCTGCCCGTGCACGTGTTGTATCCGGCGAACCGCCATCTTTCGACGAAGGTGCGCGTGTTCGTCGACTGGATCGCCGAGGTGTTCTCGCGCAGTGCGTGCACGCGGCTCGCCGAGGTGCGCCCGTGAGCGCCGTCGTCGAATGGCGCGGCGCCTTCGAGAACGCCGAGATCAATGCGCTGCACGCCGAATGTTTCGCGCACCGCGTGCTCGACGACGACTGGCGCGGTCAGGTCGAACGATACAGCCTCGGCTGGGTGTGCCTGCGCAGTGCCGGCGCGCTGATCGGCTTCGTCAACGTCGCGTGGGATGGCGGCGTGCACGCGTTCGTCCTGGACACGATGGTCACCGCTGCGCATCGTCGCCAGGGACACGCGAAGGCGCTGATCGATGTCGCCATCGAGCGGGCACGGGCGTCGGGCTGCGAGTGGCTGCACGTGGACTTCGAGCCCGCGCTGAGCTCCTTCTATCTCGAAGCATGCGGTTTCCAGTCCGCGCCGGCCGGTGTGATCCCGCTGAAGTAGATTCCGTTTGCTAGCATCGCGGCCATGAAACCGAGCATCGTCTCCCGCTTGTCGTTCGCCGCGTTCGTCGCCTGCGCATCGCTCGCCGTTGAGTCGCCCGCCTCGGCCGCGCCCGCGCATCTCGAGAAACAGGGCTCGACGCAGAACCTCGTCGTCGACGGCCAGCCGTTCCTGATCCTCGGTGGCGAGCTCGGCAATTCCAGCGCGTCGAGCGCGGCGTACCTGGAGCCGCACTGGCCGCGGCTGAAGGCGATGAACCTGAACACGGTGCTGGCGCCGGTGTACTGGGAGTTGCTGGAGCCGAGCGAGGGCCGATTCGACTGGTCATCGCTCGACACGATGCTGGCCGACGCGCGCGCGCAGGAGATCAAGCTCGTCCTGCTGTGGTTCGGCGCGTGGAAGAACAGCATGTCCACCTACGTGCCGTCGTGGGTGAAGCGCGACCAGAAGCGGTTTCCGCGCGTGCAGCTCGCGGATGGGTCGAGCGTGGAGATCCTCTCGGCGTTCGGCGCCGCGACGCTCGAGTCGGACACGAAGGCATTCGCCGCGCTGATGGAGCACCTGAAGCAGGTGGATGGTGCCGGCACCGTGCTGATGATCCAGGTGGAGAACGAGATCGGGATGCTGCCGATCGCGCGCGAGCGTGGCGCAGTGGCGGATGCGAAGTACGCCGCGGCACTGCCGAAGGATCTCGTGCGCGCGCTCGCGCAGGCCGGCGAGAAACTCGAGCCGGAGATGCGCGAGATCTGGCGCGCGAAGGGCGCGACGGCGAAGACGTGGCAGGATCTCTCTACCGAGGAGACGACGAGCGCCGAGATCTTCACCGCCTGGCACTACGCGCGGTTCGTGGAGTCGCTGGTGAAGGCCGGCAAGGCGAAGTACGACCTGCCGATGTACGTCAACGCGGCGTTGAATCGCACCGGGCGCAAGCCGGGGGAGTATCCGAGCGGCGGGCCGCTGCCGCACCTGATCGACGTGTGGAAGGCCGGCGCGCCGTCGCTGGATTTCCTGGCGCCGGACATCTACTTCCCGAACTTCGCGCCGCTCGCCGCGCGGTATCGCCGCGCGGACAACACCTTGTTCGTGCCCGAGGCCAACAACGCGACGAATCCGCAGGGGCCGGCCAACGCGTTCTTCCAGTTCGGCGAGCTGGATTCGTTCGGTTTCTCGCCGTTCTCGATCGAGTCGCTGGGTGATGCGCCGAATGCGTTGTCGCGGTCGTACGAGGTGATGAGGCAACTCACGCCGATGCTGCTGGCGAACCGCGGCAAGGCGCGCATGGCGGGCTTCCGCACGGCGATCAACGAGGACGGCTCGGTGGTCGAGACGCCGGTGAAGAAGACACTGGGCGGCATCGAGTTCACGGTGACGTTCGTCGATCCGTGGACGCCGAAGGACCAGCAGACCAGCGCCAACCACGGTGGGCTCGTCATCCAGACCGGGGACGAGGAGTTCTGGTTTGCGGGCCAGGGGATCACGGTGACGTTCCGCGGCGCGGATGGCGGGCCGGCCAAGGTGGGAATCGACGTGGCCGAGGAAGGCGCGTTCGTCGAAGGGAAGTGGGTCGCGGGTCGGCGGTTGAACGGCGACCAGACGCACCAGGGACGGCACGTCCGGTTGCCGCCGGGGAATCCGCAGATTCAGCGCGTGAAGTTCTATCGTTATCGTTGAGCGGTGCGGCGCCGGCGTTTGTCGGCGCGCGCGAACCTGGCGCCCTTCGCGGCGTTGCCACAAGTGCCCATGTCGCACCACACGCGGCGGCCACCCTTCGATGAATCGATGAACAACCAGCCGCAGTCGTGTCCGCGACAGACTCGCGTACGGTCGGCGTCGAGCTCGCCCAACAGATCCACGGCGGCGAACACCACGAGATCGAGTGGCAGGTCGAGACCGCTGGTTTCGGCATCCGGCTGCAGACGCAGCAGGCCCTTGCCCGTCATGTGGGCGCGCGCGGCGGCGCGCTTCCAGGCCGACTCGAGCTCCTCGAGCGCGGCGGCGGACGCGTCCTTGCGGGTCAGCAGCGCGACGCAGATGTCGTGCAGCGCTTCGCGCACCTTGCGGGCGCGGCCGAGAGCGGCGGCAGCCTCGCGCGGCGAGCGATCCGCGATGGCGCCCAGTCGCGTCGCGGCTGCCGCGTAGACGACCCCAGCCTTCACCGCCCAGTCGAGCAACCGGGCATAACCGTCGAGCCAGTCGCGCGGCGCGGTGTCGCGCGCGGTGACCGTATTGGCGAAGTCCAGCGCGATGTGTCCGGCGATGAAGTCCCGGGCGACGAACTCGTGTGTCACAACCTGCATGACCGGTATTTAGCGTTTTACCGGTTGACCCGCAAGCGTCAAACCGTTTAAAACTGTTTAAACGGTTTGAGGTGGTCACGATGAAGTTGTCCCGACGAGCTTTTTCCCTCGGCGCCGCCTGTGTGGGCCTGGCCCGAAACGGAGCAGCCGCTGCGAAGCGCGAAATCAGTGTCATCTCCGCGCCCATCAGCCTGGGTCTGCGTCCCGGCGCGAAGGGCCAGGAGCCGGGGACGTGGCGCGCGCCGGAAGTCCTCCTGGCCACCGGACTGGCGGACCGACTCTCTGCGCACCGATTCATTCCGCTGGCCCGGCCCGTCTACGACTTCGGCGAGCGCCCCGGCACCCGCATCCGCAACGGCGACACGTTGCGCGGGTTCCTGCTCGAGCTCGCGGATCACGTGCAGGCGGAGCTGGCGGCGGCGCGGTTCCCGCTGGTGCTCGGCGGCGATTGCAGCGTGCTGCTCGGCTGTCTCGCGGGCGCGCGTCGCGCCGGCGGTCGCGGCCTCGTGCACGTCGACGGTCACAGCGACTTCTTCCATCCGGGCAACTACGACACGAAGTCGCGGCTCGGCACTGCCGCCGGCATGGACCTGGCGCTGGCGACCGGCCGCGGCGAAGACCTGCTCACGACGTGGCCCGGCGTCGACGGCCCGCTGGTCGTGGATGCGGACGCCGTGCAGGTCGGCGAACGCGACGCCGAGGACCCGGACTACGACAAGTACTACGGCGACATCGTGCGCACCGACATCACGCGTCTCACGATCCAGCAGATCCTGCGCGAGGGCATCCCGCGCACGGCGCAGCGCGTGCTCGCACGGCTCGCGGAACGCGGCATCGACCGGGCATGGGTGCACGTGGACCTCGACGTGCTCGACGAACGGGTCATGAACGCGGTCGATTCGCCCGGCAAGCCCGGCCTCGATTTCGCCCAGCTATCTACCCTGTTGCGGGCGCTGCTGCGCTCCCGCCGCGTGCTCGGCCTCGACGTCTGCATCTACGACCCGGATCTCGACTCCGGGCAGCGCTTCGCCGGACCGATCGTCGATTGCCTGGCCGGAGCGGTGGCGCCCACGTCCTGAGGGCCGACGCGGGTCGCGGCGTCCGGTCGCCCTTGGCTACAATCGCCGCGTCCCGTCTCGAGGTGCCGGCATGCGCGCTCTCCCGCCCGTTCTGAACAGTTTTCTCGCGATCTTGGCAGCTTGGGTTGGACTGCACGCCGACTGCAAGGCGTCGGCGAACGAGGCCGCCGATCTGGCCACGCTGCGACGCGTGCTCGCGACGCCGATCGACGAAGTCGACCTGGCAAAGACCAAGCTGGCCATCGATGCGCTCGTCGATCCGTCGATCGACGCCGACGGGTCGCTCGCCGAGCTCGCCCGCATGACCGACGACATCCGCCGGATCGCCGGCCCGCGGGCCGGCGATCGCGAGCGGCTCACCACGTTGCGCGACTATCTGTACACGGCGGGACAGTGGAACGATGCGCGGCCCTTCGTCTACGACCTGGACGACCCGCTGGGCAGGAACGTCTCGACCAAGCTGCTGACCAACTAC
>DATJTW010000011.1:0-41063 GCA_035502995.1 Steroidobacteraceae bacterium
AGAGGACGTCCTCCGGAGTCTCCACTAGCTTCGCACCCTGCCGGATCAATTCGTGGCAGCCGCGGACCCGTTCGTTGTGGATGGAACCGGGGATCGCGAACACCTCCCGGCCCGCCACGCCGGCCAGCCGGGCGGTGATCAGCGACCCCGACCGGCAGGCCGCCTCGACGACCAGCGTGCCGGCCGACAACCCGGCGATGAGGCGGTTCCGCTGCGGAAAGTGGGCCGGGCGCGGCGGTGCGCCGGGCGGGAACTCGGAGATCACGGCGCCCGACGCGGCGATCCGGTCCGCCAGGGCCCGGTTCTGCGACGGGTAGATCGCATCGAGGCCGCATCCCAGGACGGCGATGGTGACGCCGCCGCCGGCCAGCGCGCCCTCGTGGCTGGCCGTGTCGATGCCGAACGCCAGCCCGCTGGTGATGCCGAGACCGGCGCGCGCGAAGCGGGTCGCGAAGTGGCGGGCGATGTCGCGACCGCCCGCGGTCGGCGTGCGGCTGCCGACCATCGCGAGCTGCGGCTCGGACAACACCGCGACGTCGCCGCGCACGTACAACACGGCCGGCGCATCGGGCAACTGCGCCAGCAGCGGCGGATAGTGCGGCGAGGTGGCGGGCAGCAGCACGGCGCCGGCCGAGTCGAGCCAGGCTTCGTCGAGATCGAGGCGGGCCGCGTCCGGCGCGAGCAGCCAGTCGCGCGTCGGAGTAGTTAGATCGAACGGCGCCAGAGCGGCCGCCTGCGCGCGTTCGACGATTCCCAGCGACGCGTCCGCCGCCGCCATCGCGCGCAGCTGCGCGGCGCTGAGATTGGGGGCGCGCGCGAGCAGTGCGAGCCGACGCCGATTCGGTTCCGACATTCCGCCAGCGTAAAACGAAAGGGCCAGCCCGAAGGCTGGCCCTTATTCACCGGAATGCGGAGAAAATCGTTACGGGTTGTAGACGCGATCCGCGACCTGCATCGGGCCGCGCGCACCGATCACGAGGCCGTAGCTCACGCGATCGAACGTCTTGAAGATGATCATGGTGCCGGCGCGTTCGTAGGGCAGACGCACCATCTTGCCGTAGGGATCCTTCTCCCACGGCTCGCGACCGTGCTTGTCGTGCACCAGCGCGCCCTTCTGGTCGACCGCGAGCACCGCGCCCGGCGAGAGCCCGTGCTTCGCGCCGCGATTCACCACGACGACCTGGTACTGGCCGATCTGCGTCGCTTCATCGGCGATGCCGATGATCTGGCCGTTGATCTCGGTCGTCGGCGCATGCGGCTGGAACGTCAGCGGCGTGTCGCCTTCCTGGGAGATCAGGCGGTCGCCTTCGAGCGCCTCGCGCGCGCCCTCGGTGAGGACGGCCTTCGACACGTCGCCCGGAGCGTTCACGACCGCGGTCGCGACGTACGCCGCCTGGTAGCCGACGATCTTGTTGTCTTCCGGATCGCGGATCTCATCGGCGACGTGCATGACCGCGAAGCGCTGGTTCAGCGGCGCGTTCAGGTCCTTCACGTAAATCTCGTGGCCCGCGCCGCCGATCATGTGGTGATCGCGGAAGGCGAGGATGTGCGGCGCCTTCAGCGCCTGGTCCTTGGTCAGCACCGTCGGCTTGGACAGGAATGCCGAGATCGCCGCGAACGGCAGCGTGTCGATGGGGCCTTCGATCGCTTCACTGCGCAGGCGCGGCTGCAGGCGGGCGCCGCTGTACTGCGAGATGAAGACGCGGGCGTCGCCGCCGGCGCCGACCGCCAGCGAGAGGACGTCACCGGGATAAATAAGGTGCGGGTTCTCGACCTGCGGATTGATCTGCCAGATCTCGGGCCAGAACCACGGATCCTTGAGGAACACCGCCGAGATGTCCCAGAGCGTGTCGCCACGCTTGACCGTGTAGCTCATCGGCGCGTCGGGACGCAGCAGCTGCGCGGTCGGCGCGGCCTGGGTATCCGTGGACGCGGCGTCATTGAGGCCGGCGATGGCGGCCTCGGTGGCGGTCACGTCGTTGGCGCTGGCGTCAGCCGAGGGCGCGGCGGGCGCCGGAGCGGCCTCGCGGGCTTCGGAAACGGGTGCGGGGGCGCTCTTGCAGCCGGCCACGAGCAGGGCGGCCGCCACGAACGCCATCAGGAAAAAGAGACGCAGGTTCAGGGCCACACGCGGCTCCGTAAGTTGTTGATTGAAAGACATCCTCCACTCCTCAATCGTGGGTGGGGCAAGCGGACCCCACTGTTATAATCCGCCGCGGCACGAGGGCCTACGATCTATTGTCAAGTTTGTGCGCTGGATCACGGGATCCGTCATCCATTCCGCCCACTCAACCTTGGCTCACGGTCGAATCGCCCAAACATTAGCAGCAATCGAGCGGAACATCATGGCGCGCCTGCAAATTCTCGAATACCCGGACCCCCGTTTACGCACCAAGGCCCAGCCGGTCGAGGTGTTCGATGCCGCGTTGGCGAAGCAGGTCGAGGACATGTTCGAGACCATGTACGCGGCGCCGGGCGTCGGCCTGGCCGCGACCCAGGTCGACTATCACAAGCGCCTCATCGTCATCGACGTGTCCGAGAACAAGGACGCACCGATGGTCTTCTGCAATCCGGAGATCCTGAGCGCCGAGGGCCAGGGCGTGACCGAAGAAGGCTGTCTGTCCGTGCCGGGCATCTTCGACGAGGTGAAACGCGCGGCGACCGTTCGCGCGCGGGCGCAGGACGCCACCGGCAAGGTCTTCGAGGTCGATCTCGACGGGCTCGCGGCCGTCTGCCTGCAGCACGAGATGGATCACCTCGAGGGCAAGCTGTTCGTCGACTATCTCTCCGACCTGAAGCGCGAGCGCATCCGCAAGAAGCTGGACAAGGACCGCAAGGAACGCGCCAGCAAATCACGCGAGCCCGCCACTCCCGCCCGCGCGTACTGATCCGCACGCTGAACGGCCTGCGGGCGACATGACCTCCCTTCGAATCGCCTTTGCGGGCACTCCGCAATTCGCCGTGCCCGCGTTGCGCGTGCTGCTCGCGTCGCGCCACGCCGTGGTCGGCGTGTTGACGCAGCCCGACCGGCCGGCCGGCCGCGGCCAGCAGCTGCGCGCCTCGCCGATCAAACTACTCGCGCAGGAGGCCGGCCTGCCGCTGGCGCAGCCGGCGACGTTGAAGACGGCAGAGGGCCGGGCTGCACTCGAAGCGTGGGCGCCGGACCTGCTGGTCGTCGTCGCGTATGGATTGATATTGCCGCAGCCGGTGCTCGACCTGCCGCGGCTCGGCTGCGTGAACATCCACGGTTCGCTGCTGCCGCGCTGGCGGGGCGCCGCGCCGATCCAGCGCGCCATCCTGGCCGGTGACGCCGAAACCGGCGTGACCATCATGAAGCTCGACGCCGGCCTCGACACCGGCCCGATGCTGCTCGAGCGCCGCCGTCCCATCCAGACGCAGGACACCGCGGGCGACGTGCACGACGCATTGTCGGAGCTCGGCGCTGCCGCGCTCGCCGAGGCCGTCGAGGGCCTGGCCGCCGGCACGTTGGCCGCGCGCGCGCAGCCCGCGGCCGGCGCGACCTACGCGCCGAAGATCGAGAAGGCCGAGGCACGGCTCGACTGGAACGCGGCGGCCGCCGACCTCGACCGTCGCGTCCGCGCCTTCAATCCCTGGCCGATCGCCGAGACCAGCTTCGCCGGCGAGCCGCTGCGCGTGCTGCGCGCGCGCGTCGCCGACCAGCCCGCCAGCGACGCGGCGCCCGGTACCTTGTTAGGCCTGGCCGACGACGGCCTGCGCGTCGCCTGCGGCGAAGGCGTGCTCGCGGTGCGCGAATTGCAGCGCGCCGGCAAGCGCCCGGTGACCGCGCGCGATTTCGCGAATGCCGTGCGGCTCGACGGCCTGAGGTTCGGGACATGAAGGAAGCGCCACGCCGCCGCCGCAATCCGCCGCCACAGCCGCGCCGCGCCCGTCACGCGCCCGGTGCGGAGACGCTGGGCCACGCCGCCCTGGCCGTGCACGCCGTGGTGTTCGAGGGACGCTCCGCCGACGCGGCGCTGGAGTCGGCGCACGAACGCGTCGATCGCGCCGCGGTTCGCGCGATCGCGCTGGGTACGTTGCGCTGGTACCTGCGGCTCAAGCCCGCGATCGCGCCGCTCGTCAGCCGGCCGTTCGACGAGCTGTCGCCCAAAGTCGGCGCGCTGCTGATCACGGCCGCGCACCAGGTCGAATACTCGCGCGGCGCGCCCGAGGCGCAGGTGCACCTGGCCGTGGACGCGAGCCGCGTCGTCGGCGAGAGCCGGGCGAGCGGCGTGGTCAACGCGGTGCTGCGCAAGTTCGTCGCGCAGCGCGCCGACCTGCTGGCCACGGCCGACCAGGATCCCGCGCAGCGCCACGCACATCCCGCCTGGCTGGTCGAAGCGCTGCACGACGCCTGGGGCGACGCCGCCGACGCCGTGCTCGCGGCTAACAACCTGCATCCGCCGATGACCTTGCGCATCGACGCGGCGCAGGGTTCGGCCGCGGATTTCCTGCGCTCGTGGCGCGCGCTGGGCCGCGAGGCGCGCGCGCTCGACTGGAATGCCGACGCCGTGGTGCTCGAACGTCCCGCGCCGGTGCAGACGTTGCCCGGCTTCGATGCCGGCGCCGTTTCCGTGCAGGACGCCGGCGCACAACTCGCCGCGCCGCTGCTGGACGCCGCCGCCGGCATGCGCGTGCTCGACGCCTGCGCCGCGCCCGGCGGCAAGACGCTGCACATCGCCCAGCGCACGCCCGGCGTCGAACTCGTGGCCGTGGACGACGACGCGCTGCGCCTGCAGCGCGTGCGCGAGAACCTGGATCGGGCCGGCATCGACGCCCGCCTGATCGTCGCCGACCTCACCTCGCGTCCCGAGTCCCTGGCGCCGGCGTCGTTCGACCGCGTGCTGGTCGACGCGCCGTGTTCGGCCACCGGCGTCATCCGCCGCCATCCCGACATCAAGCTGCTGCGCCGGGCCACCGACATCGAGACGCTGGCGGCGAACCAGCGCCGGATTCTTTCCACGGCTTTCGAACTACTGAAGGTCGGCGGGCGTCTCACGTACTGCACCTGCTCGGTCCTGCCGGCGGAGAACGAGAAAGTCGTCGCGGCGTTCCTGGATGCCGAGCCCCGCGCGCGAGTCGCAGGCTGGACCGGAAAAGTCGGGACACCACCCGGGCTGCGGGAGCGCCCGGTCGGCTGGCAGTTGCTGCCCGGTGGCGACGCCGGCACCGATGGCTTCTACTATGCGTGCCTGGAGAGGATCGGATGAGAGCCCGCCGCGCTCACAACCTGCTGACCTTGCTGCTCGCGACGCTCTTCGCCGTGGCTGCGGCGCCCGTCGCGCGTTCCGATGCGCTGGACGGCGTGCTCGAGGTGCGCTCGGCGTACGTGAACATCGACCAGGGCGTGTTCCAGCTCTATGCGCGCGTGCAGTACCCGGTCAACGACGACATCCGCGCCGCGCTCAAGGACGGCCTCAAGCTGACGTTCGAGCTCGACATGGTCGTGTCGCGCGAGCGGCGCTTCTGGATGGACGCCGACGTCTTCAACTACACGATGAAGCGCGAGCTCATGTACCACGCGGTCAGCGACCGCTACATCACGCGCGAGCTCGACGCGCGCAGCTCGAATCCGCAGCACAGCTACGCGACGCTCGAGGAAGCGCTCGAGTCGCTCGGGACCGTCGACGCGTTTCCCATCCTCGTCTCGTCGCAGCTGTCGCCGAGCCGCGAGTACCGGGTCAGCCTGAGAGCGGGCGTCAGGCGAGGGCAGCTGGCGGATACCCTGCGCGTCCTGCTCTTCTGGACCGACGACTGGCATCGCGAGAGCGAGTGGTTCTCATGGTCCCTGCAGCGCTGAGGAGGCTCGGCACCCTCGGACTCATCGCACTGTGGGTGCTGGTGAGCGGCGGCCTGCTGCTGCTGCTCGCGTTGTCCGTCCAGAACTCCGTCCGCTACAGCAACCTGCAGCCGTGGATCCTGCTGATCAACGCCGTCGCGGTCGTGACGGTCAGCGTGCTGCTGGCGCGCAAGGTCATCGAGCTGGTGCGCGCCTTCCGTGCCCAGGTGCCGGGCTCGCGCCTGACGGCGCGCACCGTGGCGATCTTCGGCTCGCTGGTGATCGCGCCGCTGATCATCGTCTATCTATTCAGCCTCGAGTTCCTGAACCGCGGCATCGACAGCTGGTTCAAGGTCGAGATCAAGCAGGGCCTGGCCGACGCGCTCGAGCTGTCGCGCTCGGCGATGGACGTGCGCATGCGCGAGTACGCGCGCAACACCGAGCTGTTCGCCAACCGGCTCGGCGACAATCCCGGCTCCAACTGGACGCTGGCCACCGACCAGCAACGCGCGGAGACCGGTGCGCTCGAGGTCGTCGTGTACGGCACGCTCGGCCAGGTGCTCGCGGCGAGCAGCGCCGGCGCCACCTCCACCAACCTGCCGAAGTTCGCGACGCCGGAGATGACGCGCGCGATCGCCAGCGGCAACGTCTACTGGAGCCTGGAGCCGCTGTCGGAAGGTGACTACCTGATCCACACCGCGGCACCGATTGCCGCGACACCGGGTGCGAGCGAGGGTCGTTTCGTCGTGGCCATCTACCCGGTGCCGCCACAACTCGCGCGGCTCGCGGACGCGGTGCAGAACTCCTATTCGCAGCACAGCAACCTGGTCGAGAGCCGCGAGCCGGTGAAGAACAGTTTCCGTCTCACGCTCACGCTGGTGCTCCTGCTCGCCATGCTCACCGCCATCTACGGTGCCATCTACTCGGCCGAGAAGCTGACGCGCCCGGTGCAGGACCTGATCGCCGGCACGCGTGCCGTCGGCAAGGGCGACTTCGGCACGCGGCTGCCGCTGCCGTCGCGCGACGAGATGGGCTTCCTCGTGCACTCGTTCAACGACATGACGAAGCGTCTGCGGCGCGCGCGCGAGGACACGACGCGCAGCCAGCAGGCCGTCGAACGCGAACGCGAGCGTCTCGCGATCATCCTCGCGCGTCTGAACACCGGCGTCGTGACGCTCGGCCGCGACCTCGTCGTGCGCAGCGCCAACCAGGCGGCCAGCATCATCCTCGGCGTCGATCTCGAACGCGCGGCCGGCGAGCCGCTGAACGCGCTGGCCAGCGACAATCCGCGCTTCGCGCGCTTCGCCGGCGAGATCGCCGTTCGCATCGCCAAGGGCGAGGAAGAGTGGCGCGAGCAGCTCGATCTGAAACCCGAGGCCGCGGGCGCGCGCGTACTGGTGTGCGCCTGCACGCCGTTGCCCGGCGACGAACACGCGGAGAGCGAGGCGGAGCGACAGGGCGGCTTCGTGATCGTGTTCGACGACATCAGCGCGCTGCTGCAGGCGCAGCGCGACGCGGCCTGGGGCGAAGTCGCGCGCCGTCTCGCGCACGAGATCAAGAACCCGCTGACGCCGATCCAGCTGTCCGCCGAGCGCATGCGCCGCCGTTATCTCGCGCAGATGTCGGGCGAGGATGCGCAGGTGCTCGACCGCGCGACGTACACGATCGTGCAGCAGGTCGAAGCGATGAAGGCGATGGTCAACGCGTTCAGCGAATACGCGCGCGCGCCGGACATGAAGGTCACGAGGTTCCCGCTGAACGCGCTGGTCACCGAGGTCGCGGACCTGCATCGCGTGCAGGAGTCCGGCGTGAAGGTGGACGTCGAGCTCGATCCGCGCATCGACCAGGTCGAAGCGGATCGCGGCCGCGTGCGCCAGATCCTGAACAACCTCATCGTGAACGGCGCCGAGGCCGTGGAGAACCGCCCCGATGGTCACGTGGTTGCCGCGACGCAGCTCGAGAGCGTAGGCGCAGCGGAATACGTGACCATCACGGTGACCGACAACGGCCCCGGATTTTCCCGCGAAATCCTCGGCCGCGTGTTCGATCCCTACGTGACGAGCAAGCCGAAGGGCACGGGACTGGGTCTCGCGATCGTCAAGAAGATCGTCGAGGAGCACGGCGGCCGCGTGGAGGCGGACAATCGACCTGAAGGTGGCGGGCGCGTGCGTGTATCCTTGCCCATGACCGATGGATCCCGCCAATTGGTCGCGCGCGAGAGACGCGCAGAACCCAGGAAGGAGCGAGCATGAGCGCCGCACACATTCTGGTCGTCGATGACGAAGCCGACATCCGCGGCCTGCTGAAGGAAATCCTCTCCGAGGAAGGTTACGACGTGGACGTCGCCGGCGACGCGGGCCAGGCGCGCGCGTCGCGTGCGCGGCAGTTGCCGGATCTCGTGTTGCTCGACATCTGGATGCCCGACACGGACGGCATCACGCTGCTGCGCGAGTGGCAGGGCGCCACGGCCGAGGCGTCGTGTCCCGTCGTCATGATGAGCGGTCACGGCACGGTCGAGACCGCGGTCGAGGCGACGCGCCTCGGCGCCTTCGATTTCGTCGAGAAGCCGCTGTCGTTGCAGAAGCTGTTGCGCACCGTCGAACGCGCACTCGAAGCCGGCAAGCGCAAGCGTCATGCGGGCAAGTTGCTGGCGGCGTCGCCGGGCGGGCCGGTGGGCCGCAGCCGCGTCATGCAGCAGCTGCGCGCCGATCTCGCGCAGATCGCGACCAACGATTCTCCGGTCCTGCTGGTCGGCGAGACCGGCACCGGCCGCGAGGCCTTCGCCCGCTTCATCCACGAGGCGAGCCCGCGCGCGCAGCGCCCGTTCGTCACGCTGATCTCGAGCACGTTGCGCAGCGACGGCGCCGAGCAGGTGTTGTTCGGCAGCGAGTCGAACGGACAGACCGCGCCCGGCGTCCTCGAGAAGGCCGGCGCCGGCACGTTGTTCATCAACGAGCTCGAGGATCTGCCGGCGCAGGCGCAGCGCACCTTGTTAGGCGCGCTGGAGAGCGGCCAGTTCGTGCGCGTCGGCGGCAGTACGCCGGTCACGCTGAAGGCGCGATTGATCTCGTCCGCGCGGCCGGGCATCGAAGGCCGCGCCGACGATTTCCGTCGCGACCTGCTCGCGCACCTGAACACGCTGATCGTGCGCGTGCCGCCGCTGCGCGAATACACCGAGGACGTGCCCGACCTGCTGCGGCACTACGTCGATCGACTGGTCGACGGCGAGGGGCTGACGTTCCGCAAGTTCAGCGTCGCCGCGCAGAACCGGCTGCGCAACTACCCGTGGCCGGACAACGTGCGCGAGCTGAAGAATCTCGTGCAGCGCCTGTTGCTGCAGGGTGGCGGCGAGGAGATCCGCCTCGAGGAGATCGAGCGCGAGCTCGCGGCGCAGGCGCCGACCGCCGAGCCGCTGGTGAAGCAGGATCTGCTGGCACTGCCGCTGCGCGAAGCGCGCGAGCAGTTCGAGCGCGCCTATCTGCAGCAGCAGCTGCTGTTGTGCAACGGCAAGGTGGGGCAGCTCGCGAAGCGCGTCGGCATGGAGCGCACGCACCTCTATCGCAAGCTGCGCTCGCTCGGCGTCGACTTCCGGAACATCACCGACGAACCTGAGTAATCGGGCCGGATTAGTTCAACGCGTCCGGCGCAGGACCAGCGGTTCGCTGTCGAAAACCGATTCGCGCGACGCCGCGACGAATTCTCGCAGCGCCGCACTCGGCGCGGAGACGAACGTCGAGTATCCATGTTGGTCGCGTGAAGCCTTCCCGCCGAGCGCGCCGCTCCGGATGGCGTCGTACCAGCGATTGTCGTCGCACGAGAAAACGCGTAGCTCGCCGCCGTCCGCGAGTTCGTATCTGAAAAGCTTCCAGAATTTCCTGCCGTGGTCTCTGACCGCGAGGTTCGCGATCTCGAGACCCGCGAGCGTCGCCGTGCGCAACCGGAATGACACCTTTTCGGTCGGCTCGTCCGGCGCACTCGTGGTCAGGACACTCCTGCCGTTCGCACGGATTTCGAGAGTGATCCGATCGTCGTCCTCGAACTGGCCTTGCCAGCGGCCCAACAGGCGTTGATCGGGCGCCGCGCGCGCATCCGTGACCAGGGGATTGGCGAACGACGTGCAGCCCGCGATTGCGAGCAGCAGGAAAAACAGGGCGGCGCGCATCACGGCCGCCCCTCGATCAGGGATATCCGGTCTCGTTCGCATCCGGCGTCACCGCGATCACGCGGAACACGCCTTCGTACGCCGACTTCAGCGAGAACTCCACGCGGCCGACGCCCTTGTAGTGGTACATCATGCGCTGCAGGTCGCGCGCGCCGTAGTTGAACGGCTGCCACTGCTTGCCCGTCTGGCGCTGCGTCTGCGCGGTCGGCGGGCCTAACAAGTCGTTGACCTGCTGCTGGCTCATGCCGACCTGGATCTTCGTGAGATCGACGGTGCCCGGCGTCGCGGCAGCGGCCGGCGCGGCGGCAGCCGGAGCAGGCGCCGGCGCGGTGGCGGGCTCGGCGGCCGGCTTCGCATTCTTCGCGTTCTTCTTGCCCTTCGCCGCGGCGGCGGGCGGAGCCGGCGGCGGCGGAGGCGGCGGCGGGTTGCGCAGCAGTTCGAGGTTCACCGTGCCCGCGACATACGCGTTGTCGGAACCCTTCGGCAGGTTCTTCGCCGCCTTCTCGCAATGCGCCCGCAGCTTGCGGTGCACGGTCTTGTCGTTCTCGATCTTCTCGAGGATGCCGCGGTAACGCGTGTTGCGCGACGCGCCGAGCGCGCGGCACATCCACGCGGCGGAGTCGACGGTGCTGAAGTCGGTGGCGGCCTGCGGATATTTCTCCAGCAGCACCTCGGACAACACGTCGAGCACCTCGGTGTTCGAGTACGACGTGTTGACCATGTTCTCGCTGACCTGGCGCAGCGTGCTCCAGCCGCCCTTGATCAGCTGATCGACGTAACCCTTGTCGAGGTCGTTCATCTCGGCGAACGAGGGACTGGCGCCGAACAGGCCGGCGAGCACGAGCAGGGCGATCTTCTTGTTCATGGCAGGAAACTCCGGGGGACCGATTCGGGCGCGACTCTATCACCGCGCGGGCCCGGCGCGCCGCGTCCACCGGCCGTGATCCGCGCCGAAACTGTGAGCGAATTCCGCCGGTCCGCGGCGGCCCAGGGCCGACCCGTCGACGGGCCGACGCGGTTCGTCGCCGGGCCGAATCCCGCGGGTTTCAGTGCGCCGCGGCAGCGCGCGCCGCGAGGTCGCTCAGGAAGCCGTACAACTCGTGCACCTCGTCGTCCGTGAAGTGCGCGAACCGGCCGCGCGCGACGCCGCTCATCATCGGCAGCTCGCGATCGCCCAGCGCCTTGCCGGTGCGCATCAGGTGCGTGAACGCCGCCTCGTCGTACCCGGCGATGACGATCAGGTCGGGCGCGGTCTCGTCGTCGAACAGCGAATCCGCGCGCAGCGAGAAACCGTGGCACTCGATGCAGGTCGTCATCGCGATGTATTCGCCGCGCGCCAGGCGTTCGTCGTCCTGGTGCCGCAGTGGTGGCACCTTGCCGAGGAAGCCGGCGATCGCCTGGTCGGTGCCGCGCGCCAGGTGGTAACGGATGCTCCAGGGCAACGTCGCCCGCGGCAGTTCGCGGGGCGTCGACGGCACGGTTCGCAGGTACGCGATGATGTCCGCGACGTCCGCATCGCGCAGCCGGATGAAGCTGAACGCCGGCATTGAATACAGCGCCCGGCCGTCGTGACCGATGCCGTGACGCAGCGCGGCCTCGAACTCCGCCGGGCTTTCGAGACTCGCCAGCCGCGCGAGGTTCGGCGCCACGGCGTAGCCCCACATCTGCTGTCCCTGCAGGTCGTCGCCATGGCAGCCGCGACAACCGCGCGTCTTCACCAGGTGATCGCCGCGCGCGATGGCCGCGGCTTCGGCCGGGATCTCGATCGAGAACGGTGCCGGCCGCGGGAAAGACGCGAGGTGCGCCTCGCTGGCGAACCACACCCAGCCGGCGAACGCACCGCCGACCAGCACCAGCGCGACGCCGATACTAACTACCCAGCGCGCCGCGCGTCTCACCGCGTCGCGACCCGGCGCGCCAGCGCACCGTCCTCGCGGATCTCCAGCTCCCCATCCGGAAACGCGTCGTAGTCCAGCGCGCGCAGCAGCGCCACCACGCCGCCCGCCGGATCGATCGACGGTCCCGCGGGCCGGTTCTGGATCGTCGACACCAGGTGCCCGCCGACGAAATGCCCGTCGTCGCCGAGCGTGACCTGCAGGATCGGAGCGATGCCGCGGATGCCCTCGACACTGATGCCGTAGTACGTCGCGAAGTTGCCGAGGCTGTAGGCGATCAGCCGGTCGTGATACAGCTCCATCGGCCGCACGACGTGCGGTCCGTGCCCCAGCACCAGGTCCGCGCCCGCGTCGACCATCGCGTGCGCGAACGCGACCACGTCACCGCGATCCTCGCCGACGAAGATCTCGCGCGCGAACGGCAGCTTCTCCGCGCCATTGCCCTCGGCACCGCCGTGGAACGACACGATGACCACGTCGTTCTTCGCGGCCAGGTCGGCGACCATCGCCCGCGCGATCTCCGGCTCGTTCAGCTGGTTCGAGCCGACGTTCGGGGCGAACGCGACCAGCGCGACGCGACGGCCGTTGGCGATCCAGCTCGCCGTCGTGCCTTCGCGACCCGAGTGATGGATGCCTTCGGCGTCGAGCGCGGCCATCGTGGCGCTGCGGCCGTCCTCGCCGAAATCGCGGGCGTGGTTGTTGGCCAGCGAGACGGCGTCGAAACCGGCCAGCTTGAAATACCGCGCATACCGCGCCGGCGAGCGGAACAGGAAGCAGATCTTGGGGTTCTTGCACTGCTTCACGGGCAGCCCGCCGTCCTGCAGCACGCCTTCGACGTTGCCGAACGTCACGTCCGGCGCCTGCAGCAGCGGCGCGACCGCGTCGAAGAACGACAGGCCGTCGTCGTCGGGCAGGATGTCGTCGGGATAGTCGGTGCCGAGCATCATGTCGCCGACCGCGGCGATCGTCAGTCCCGGGTGCGTCGGCGGCGGGATCGGCGGCGCAGCGGCCGGCGATTGCCCCGCGCCCGGCGCGGGCAGCGGTGGCGCGGGCGGCGCGCCAGCGCACGCGGCCAGCAATCCGAGGACGCAGCCGCCGATCAGCAGCCGCGCGTTCATCTAACTATTCACCCACCCGGATGACCAGCGCGTCGAGCTCCGCGGCACGCAGCCGCGTCCGCAGCCGGTTGAGCTCGGTCAGGTCGGACAGCGGGCCGATGCGCACGCGGTGCCAGACGTCGTCGTCGACTGCGACGCGCTGCACGGCCGCCGTGATGCCCTGCCGCTCGAGCTGCGCGCGGATGCGCTCGGCTTCCTCCTGCTTGCGGTACGAGCCGGCCTGCAGCACGTACACGCCGGGACGTGAGATGGTCGCCGGCGCGTTGTCGCGCTCGCGCGTGACTTCCTTGTCCTTCTCGGGCACGACCACTTCGAAGTTCGACAGCCGGTCGTAGAAATCGTAGGCCTTGGCGGTGTCTTCCTCGGGCGCGGCGGTGGCACGCGGCTCCGGTTTCGGCGTCTCGGCTGCGACCTTCGCGGCGGTCTTCTCGCGGTAGTTCTGCCAGATCAGCACGCACACCGAGACGGACAGGCCCACGGCCAGGCCGACGCCGAACTCGCGCCAGCGGCCGAGATCCAGCCGCAGGCCGCCCGGGCGCGCGCGCTTGAAGTCGCGGCTGGTGATCTTCGCGGCCAACTACATGGTCTCCGGCGCGGACACGCCGAGCAGGCCGAGGCCGTTGCGGATCACGGTCTGTACCGCCAGTACCAACATCAGTCGCGCGTTGCGCAAGCCCGCATCCTCGACGATGAACTGTTCGGCGTTGTAATAGGTGTGCAGGGCGTTCGCAAGGTCGCGCAGGAAATGCACCAGCGCGTGCGGCGCACGGCTCAGCGCCGCGTGCTCGACCACCTCGGGATACTTGGATAGCGCCGTCAGCGCGGCCTGCTCGTAGGCGTTGGTCAGCAGCGAGAGATTCGCCGCCGCGGCGTCGTAGCTCAGCCCCTTCGAACCGAGCTGCTTCATCACCGACGCCACGCGCGCGTGCGCGTACTGGATGTAGTAGACCGGGTTCTCGTTGGAGCGCGATTTCGCGAGCTCGAGATCGAAGTCGAGGCCCTGGTCGTGGCTGCGCATGAGATAGAAGAAACGGCACGCGTCGTTGCCGACTTCGTTGCGCACCTCGCGCAGCGTCACGAAGTTGCCTTCGCGCTTGCCCATCGGCACGAGCTCGCCGTTGCGCATCAACCGCACGAGCTGCATCAGCGTGACTTCGAAGCAGTTGCCCGGATGACCCAGCGCCATCAGCGCGCCGCGCACGCGCGGCACGTAGCCGTGATGGTCCGCGCCCCAGACGTCGATCAGCAGCTCGTGGCCGCGCCGCAGCTTGTCGTCGTGATAGGCGATGTCCGAGGCGAAGTAGGTCTTCTCGCCGTTGGCGCGCACCACCACGCGGTCCTCGTCGTCGCCGTAGTCGGTGGACCTGAACCACGATGCGCCGTCCTTCTCGTAGACGCGGCCGGAGTCGCGCAGGCGCGCGAGCATCTTGTCGATGGCGCCGCTCTGCGCGAGCTCGCGCTCCGAGTACCACTGGTCGAAGTGCACGCGGAATTCTTCGAGGTCGTTGCGGATGTCGGCCATCATCGCGTCGCGCGCGAACAGGATGATCGCCTCGAACCCGGCGGCGCCGAGCGCCTTGCGCGAATTCGCGATCAGGCCGTCGACGTGTTTGTCCTTGTCGCCCGCGGGCGCATCGGCCGGCACACCCGCCGCGATGTCCGCGAACGGCCGCTTCAGCACGTCGCCGTGCTTCGCCTGCAGCGCCGCGGCCACCGGCAGGATGTATTCCGCCTTGTAACCGTTCGACGGGAACACGACGGTCTCGCCGACGCGCTCCAGGTAACGTAGATAGACGCTGACGGCGAGGATGTCGATCTGCCGGCCGGCGTCGTTGATGTAGTACTCGCGGTACAGCGTGTGGCCCGTGGCCTCGAGCAGGTTGCCGAGCGTCGCGCCGTACGCGGCGCCCCGACCGTGGCCGACGTGCATGGGGCCGGTCGGATTCGCCGAGACGAACTCGATCATCACCTTCCGGCCGGCTCCGACCTGGCTGCGGCCGTAGGCGTCGCCCTGCGCGGTGACGTTCGTCAGCGCCGAGACCAGCGCATCCTTGGCCAGCCGGAAATTGATGAAGCCCGCGCCGGCGACCTCGGCACCGGCCAGCAGCGCGCTCTTCGGCAGCGCCGTGACGATGGCCTGCGCGAGCTCGCGTGGATTCTTGCGCGCGGCCTTGGCGAGACGCAGCGCGACGTTGCTTTGAAAATCGCCATGGCGCGCGTCGGAGGCGCGTTCGACGACCACCAGGGCCGGGTCGACCGGTTCGGCGAGAACGGCGGGAACGAGGGTACGCAGCGCGTCCAGGAGCAGGCGCTCAAGATCGGATTTCACGGGGAACCTATTGTCGGAACTCGAAATGTCGGGCGCGATCTTACCAGTCAACCCCGCCGCGGTTCGCGCGTTGATCTCCGTGCAGGTCTCTTTCCGAACAGGAGTTACCCCGACATGAAGATTCTTCTTTCCAGCGCCCTGGTGGCCGCGACGCTGCTCGCCGGGTCCGCCATGGCGGGCGACCCGCCGCAGTCCGACGCGCGACACGGTGGCGGACACGACCTGATGCGCGCCGACACCGATCACGACGGCAAGATCTCGCGCGCCGAGGCCGAAGCCGCGTCGACCGAACGCAGCAACGACTGGTTCGACAAGCTCGACCTGAACAAGGATGGCTTCGTCACCCAGGACGAGTTGCGCCAGGCGCGCGACACGCGCATGGCCGGCATGAAGGCCAAGATGGACGAGCGATTCAAGGAAGCCGACACCAACGGTGACGGCCAGCTGTCGCTCGACGAAGTGCAGGCCAAGATGCCGCGCCTCGCCAGCCGCTTCCAGGCTCTCGACACGGACAAGAACGGTTCGTTGAGCAAGGACGAGCTCGCGCACGGCCGTCATGGTCCGCGCGGTCCGGCGCCGCAGGGCTGATCGGCGCGTCGTGACATGAAGGCGGCGGGACCCGCGAAGGTCCCGCCGCCTTTTTTCTTGCGGGCGTCGAGCGGTTACCGACCAGCGCTCATCGACGCGTTGCCGGCGGCGCTCGGCTTCGTATCGGCGTTGGCCGCGGCGTTGGCCGTCACCGGCAGCGATCGCGGCGCGGTGCTGGTGGCGGCGCCCGTCCCGCTCGCCGGCGCGGATGACGTCGCCGATTCGGTCGGCACCAGCGAACCGGTGAGACCGCCGTTCGCGTTCGCATTGCCGTTGGCCGAGGCGTGTTTGTCGGCAGCCGGCAGCGCGGGCAATGCCGGCGCGTTCGGCGTGTCGGATGCCGATCGCTGCGCCGAACCCGCGGCGGAGCCGGCGCCGGTCACGCCGCCGGCGATTCCATTCGTCGCCGTATTCGCGGCGCCATTCAGCGAACCGTCGAGCGCGCCCGACGCCTGGCCGTTCGCGGACGATGTGGCGCCGGACACGGAGCCTGTGCCGTTAGACACCGTGTCGCGCACGCGATCGTGCGCACCCGCCGCCCGGTCGCGCACGCGGCCCGTGGCATCACGCGTGTGATCGAGCGCGCCCGACGTCGTCCGGCGCAGCGTGTCGCCGTGATCCAGCGTGCCGCCGAGCCCGCCGTTCATGCTGCCGTTGCCCGAACCGCCCAGACCGCCGTTGCCGAGCGATCCCATGCCGCCACCCAGCGTGCCGCCGATCGAACCGCCGAGACCGCCCGTCGCGTTGCCGCCGAGGATCTGCGCCTGGAGCATCGGGGCGCCACAGACGAGCGCGAGCGTGACGACGGACTTCGCCATCGCCGACTTGCCGAAGAACTTGTTCATGACTTTCTCCTGTTTGCGCCGCGGACAGTCCGCAGCTCTCAGGAGGTACTACGACGGGGCCAGCCGATTTCTTCCCGATCCCGCTCGATTCTCGATTTGACTTAATTCACTCTATTTATTGGGCTTGTCGTCGGGCCGGCCGGGCAGGGCCGCCTGGATGGCGGAGTCGCCGACCAGCCCGGCGCCGTAGGTGTCGTCGCGGCCCTTCGCGCCGAGGTCGATCGCCTGCGCCGTCAGATCGGCGAGTACACGCGCGGCCCCGGCGGGGTCGGGGGTCGGGAGATGCGCGGCCAGCAATCCGGTGACGATGGGCGCGGCGAACGACGTGCCACGCACGGCGCCATATCCGTCCACGGTCCCGCTCGACGCGGCCGCGATGTCCGCGCCGGGCGCGGCGAGATCGAGATGTTCGCCGCGACACGCTTCGATCAACGCCTTGTGTCTTGCATCGACGGCGGTCACGCCGACGACGCCGGCGTACGCGGCGGGAAACAGCGGCGGCGCCGCGGGTCCGTCGTTGCCGACCGCCGCGACGATCAGGTGCCCGCGATCGACCAGGCTCTTCACCACGCGTTCGAGCAGCGCGTTCCGCGGCCCGACCAGGCTCACGTTCACCACCGCCACTTTCTCGCGCGCCATCCAGCCGAACGCCGCGGCCACCGCGTCGACCGCGCCGCCGGTCGGCGAGCCGCAGTACACGTCGGCGACGAACAACGTGGCGCGCGGCGCCGCGCCGTGGAACGAAACCGCGGCGCCGGCGAGCAGCGACGCGACCGCCGTGCCGTGCGGGCCCGGAACGGACCGGCCATCGCAGCCGAAGCGATGCAGCGGAATCCCGCGCAGCGACTCGTGCGCGGCGTCGACGCCGCCGTCGATCAACCCGACGCGCAGGGAACCGCCGCCGCTCGCCTCGGGATCGGCGCCGGAGAGCGCCGCGTTGGCCGTGCCGGCGAGGGCCGCGGCGCCGGTGACGCCGCCGCTATCCAGATAGACGTGGTTGTAGTCGTACGAGGTGTCGGGGTCGAGCTTGCGCAGCTTCGCCAGTCCGCGGCGCGCGCTCGTGCCGGGCGGTGTCTGTAGCACCGTGACGGTGATGCCGAGATCCGGCAGGTCCTGCGTGCGCTTCACGTCGAAGCCGGCGGCGCGCACCTTCGCGAGCGCGGCCGGCGTGATGTCGATCGCGACGACTTCCGCGCGGACGACGACCTCGCCGCGCGGGTCGCGGTCGAGCTCGGCGCGATGCTGCTCGAGGAGCTGCCGCGACCGCACGGCGCGTGTCGGCAGATCGCGCAACGTCGCGGTGGCGTCGCGCAGCACCGGCTCCACCGGCAGCGCCGGCAACTGCACGCCGGGCAACGGCACGCGCGGCAGCACCTGCGCGTGCGCGGCCAGCACCCACAGCAGCGACGCGATACCGAGGATCGCCCGGCGTTTTTTCGAAGCCCGCGCGTGCATGGAAGAAAATCGACCTCCGGGACGTATCATCCTCATGAAACCATGAGTCCAGCGCCGGAGGAAATCGGTGAACGCATCGTCGAGCTGCTGCCGCGGCTGCGCCGCTTCGCGCGTTCGTTGTCGCGCAACCAGCACGACGCGGACGACCTGGTGCAGTCCGTGATCGAACGCGCGTGGCGGCATCTCGATCAGCTGCAGCCCGGCGCGAATCTCGGGTCGTGGATGTTCGGCATCATGAAGAACGCGTGGATAGACGATCGCCGCGCGCGCACGCGGCGCGGTGAAGTGGCGCTGCCGGAGGACTCGGGCAGTCACCCGGCGGTGTCGCCGGGCGACGCGAACGCGGCGCTCTGGTCGGTGTCCGAAGCGATGACCAAACTACCCGAGGAACAGCGCCTGGCGGTCGCGCTCGTGCTGGTGGAAGGCATGTCGTACAAGGAAGCCTCGCAATTGCTGGAGATCCCGATGGGCACGTTGACGAGTCGCCTGGCGCGCGGCCGCGCCGCGCTCGCCGATGCGCTCGGCGGGCCGGGAGGAGCCGCGTGAACTACGACGACGAAACCCTGATGGCCTACGCCGACGGCGAGCTCGATGCCGCGCGTCGCGCGGAGATCGACGCCGCGATCGCGCAGGATCCGGCGCTGGCCGCGCGCGTCGCGAAGCAGCGCGCGCTGCGCGCGGAGGTCGCCGGTGCGTTCGACTCGGTGCTGGCGCAGCCCGTGCCGGATCGGTTGCGTGATGCGGCACGCGGCGGCGCCCTGTCGGGCGCAGGCGCGCCGGACTCCGCAGCGCCGGCCGACCGCCCGCGCGGCAACGTCGTGCAGTTCCCGTCGCGTGGTACGCGTGCACCGTCGGCGCCGTGGCGCGCGCGCGAGTGGTTCGCCGTGGCCGCGAGCCTGCTGCTCGGCATCGCGATCTCGTGGCGGTATTTCGCCGGCGACACGTCGCTCATCGCCGCCGGCGACGGCGGACTGGTCGCGCAAGGCGCGCTGGCCACTGCGCTGGACCGCCAGCTCGCCAGCGACGCGGGCGCGAAGGACGCGGCGGTGGCCATCGGCCTCACGTTCAAGGCGCGCGACGGCAGTTACTGCCGCAGCTTCACGTTGCGCGGCAGCGGCACCGCGGGCCTCGCCTGCCGCGCACGCGGCGGCTGGAGCATCCCGGTGACGGCGGCGGCCGATGCGGCCGGCGGCGACTACCGCCAGGCCGCCGGCACGATCCCGCCGGCGGTGATGCAGGCCATCGAGGCGCGCATCGCCGGGGATGCGCTGACGGCGCCCGCCGAGACGCAGGCCCGGGATGCCGGCTGGGCGCGCCAGTAGTTAGACGGTCCGGCCGCGCTCAGAACAGGTCGAGCGGGTCCACATCCAGCGACCAGCGCAGGTCGCGCGGCGCCTTGATCTGGTCGACCTTCGGCAGCCACTCGCCGAGCAGCCGGTGCAGTGGCGCCCGCTCGCGCGCTTCCACCAGCACCTGCGCGTGAAACCGCGCGGCGCGCTTGGCCATCGCGGCCGGCGCGGGACCCAGCAGCTTCACGTCCGGCGAGCGGCGCGCGAGCCGGCGGGCCTCGCGCAGGAAATCCACCGCCACCGGCAGCTCCGTCGCCGACGCGCGCAACGCGGCGACGTGCGCGAACGGCGGCCAGCCGGCCGCCTCGCGTTCCGCCAGGGCGCTGCGCGCGAAGCCGTCGTAACCCTCGGCGAGCAGGGCCTTCAGCAGCGGATGGTCGGGATACTCGGTCTGGATCAGCACCTCGCCGGCCTTCGTGCCGCGACCCGCGCGGCCCGCGACCTGGATGATGGTCTGCGCGACGCGCTCGGGCGCGCGGAAGTCCGTGCTGAACAGTCCCTGGTCCGCATTGAGCACGACGACCAGCGTGACGCTGGGGAAGTCGTGTCCCTTCGTCACCATCTGCGTGCCGACGAGGATGCGCGCGGCGCCGCTCGCGATGCGGCCGACGACTTCCTCGAGATCGCCGCGCTTGCGCACGACGTCGCGATCGAGTCGCGCGATCGGCATGTCCGGGAAGAGGGTCGACAACGTCTCCTCGACGCGCTCCGTGCCCTGGCCGACGTGCCGCACCTCGTAACCGCACTGCGGGCAGTTCTCCGGCAGCGGCGCATCGGCGCCGCAGTGGTGGCAGCGCAGCCGGTGCGCGGCGAGATGCACGGTCATGCGTGCGTCGCAGTCGCGACACGGGGCGATCCAGCCGCAGGCCGAACACGCCAGCGTCGGCGAGTAGCCGCGGCGGTTGATGTAGATGAGCACCTGGCCGTCGGCGGCGAGGTGGCGCTGGATCGCCTCGACGGCGGGGGTCGAGATGCCCTGGCGCACCGCGTGCTCGCGCAGGTCGATCACGGCGGCGCGCGGCGGCAACGCTTGTCCCGCGCGACGCGGCAGCGACAGCTGCGCGTAGCGGCCCGTGGCCACGTTCTGCAACGTCTCGAGCGCCGGCGTCGCGGAGCCGAGGACGATGGGCACGCCGGCGCGTTGCGCGCGGAAGATCGCCAGGTCGCGCGCCGAGTAGCGAAAGCCGCTCTCGTGCTGCTTGAACGATGCGTCGTGCTCCTCGTCGACGATGACCAGGCCGAGGTCGGCCACCGGCGCGAACACCGCCGACCGCGTGCCGAGCACGATGCGCGCGTGACCTGACACGCAGTCGCGCCAGGCGGCGAGTCGCTCGGAGTCCGTCAGCGCGGAATGCAGCACGGCCACCGGCACCGTGAAGCGGTCGCGGAAGCGCGCGACCAGCTGCGGCGTCAGCCCGATCTCCGGCACCAGCACCAGCGCGCGCCGCCCGCGACGCAGCGCATGCTCGGTGGCATGCAGGTAGACCTCGGTCTTGCCGCTTCCCGTGATGCCGTACAGCAGGAACGGCGCGAACCGCGGCGCGGCCGCGTCGACGGCGTTCACGGCCATGGCCTGCTCGGGTGACAGCGGCGGGCCGCCGTTGCGGACCACGTCCTGGTCGAACACGCCGGGCTCGTCGACGAACTCGGCCGAGCTCGCCAAGCCGCGCGCCACCAGCGCCCGCATCGGCGTGCGCCAGTCTTCGAGAGTCTGCGACAGGGCGTCGGCGGTGATGCCGTCGGCCGCGGCCAGCGCCGCGAGCAGTTCGCGCTGGCGCGGCGCGCGGTTCAGTGTCTGTCCGACCAGTGCCGCGGCGCCGGCCGCGCTCGCGAACCAGCGCTCGGTGGTGGCCCGCGACGGTGCGCCCTCGCGCGCCAGCTTGGGCAACGCGGCCGCGATCACTTCGCCGAGCGGGTGGTGGTAGTACTGCGCGGCGAACTCGAGCAGCTCGAGCACGCGCGCGTCGATCACCGGCTCCGCGTCGAGCACTTCGAAGACCGGCTTCAGTTTTTCGCGCGGCAGTTCGGACTGCGTGGCCAGCGAGTGGATGACGCCCACCAGCCGCTGACGCCCGAAGGGCACGCGCACGCGCGCGCCGGGTCGCGGCGCGGGGCCGTCGCTGCGCGCCGGCAGGTAGTCGAACAGTCGTCGCAGCGGCGTGTCGAGCGCGACGCGAAGGACGGTCGATGACGTCAAGACTTCACGCCTGGGGTTTTCCACAATGTGTGTGGATAAGTCTGTGGATGGCGTCGGTGCGTACCTACAAAAACGCGGTGTTTTTGCAGTTTCTCATTCGGATGATCGAATCGTGACCACATGGACGCGTATCTAATGGAAACAGCCAGTTACAAAAATGGACGGCGACACACGCCCGTCTTATTGCAGACTGGTGACACCGCGCCTCCGGGAGTGTTCGCAAGTTCCTGATTCACGGAAACGCAATAGCGCGAGTGCGCGTCAACGCCGGGGCGGGGGAGTGCGTTACTCGCCGTATGACCGCCTTTGCTACGCTCGCCGGCGTTTATAACACGGCCATCGGCGCCGCCGATCTCGAGGTCGAGCGAAGCCGGGACCGGAGATCCATGACGACCAGCCGAGCTCTCGATCAATTCCTGTCGAGCGTGGAGAAGCGCGCGTTCAAGATCGCGCAGCTCGGCCTGCGCAACGACGACGATGCGCTCGACGCCGTGCAGGACTCGATGATGAAGCTCGTGCAGTCCTATGCCTCTCGGCCGGAAGAGGAATGGCGGCCGCTGTTCTATCGCATCCTCGCGAACCGGGTCCGCGACATGCAGCGGCGGCGCACCGTGCGCGGCCGGATCATGGCGTGGCTGCCGGTGGGTGGTGGCGAGGACGACGACGAGCCGTACGATCCGATCGCGCAGGCGCCGAGCCCGGAGGCGACGCCGGCGAAGCGGCTCGAGCTGGACGAGGCGATCGGCGTGCTGGAGGCGGCGGTCGCCGCGTTGCCGCCGCGGCAGCGCGAGGCATTCCTGCTGCGCAATTTCGAAGGTCTCGACGTCAACGAGACCGCGACGGCGATGGGCTGTTCGGCAGGCAGCGTCAAGACGCATTATTTCCGCGCGCTGGAAACCCTGCGCGCGAAACTGGGCGACGTCATCTGAAGGTGGGCATGAGCGAGTTCGAAAAACGCACGCACGAGGTTCTCGAGGAAAGCGCCGCGCGCCTCGACGGACGCACGCGCTCGCGTCTCACGCAGGCGCGGCACGCCGCGCTGTCGCAGCTCGAGAAGCCGGCGCGGTCCTGGTGGCGTTCCTACGTGCCGGCGGGCGCCGCCGCGGCCGCGGCCGTGCTCGCAGTGCTGGTGTACACGGGCCAGCCGGGCGTGAAGCCGCCGGCGCAGGGTGCCGCCGCCGTCGAAGACCTGGAGATCCTCGCCGACGGCGACGCGCCCGACTTCGCGGAGGATGGCGACGACGTCGAGTTCTACGAATGGGCCGCCGGCGAGATGGACACGTGAGCGATCCGAAGAAGAAGCCCGAGCCCGACGAAGAACTGCTCGAGTTCCTCGGCGACATCGACGAGTCGAACGGCGACGCCGACGACGATTTCCCCCGCTTCCTCGCCGACAACGACATCCACGAGCTGGCGACGCCGCCGAAGAAGCCGCAGCCCCCGCCGCCGCCCGCGAAGGACGCGAATCATGAGTAGCTCGAAGTCGGCCCCGCTGACGCGCCGCGCGGCGCTCGCCGCCGTGTTCGCGGTCGGTCTGCATTGCGCGCTGGCCGGCCGGGCGCGAGCCGATGCGCCGGCGCCGTCACCGGCGGTTCCCGTCGAATGGTCCTCGCTGTCGGGCGAGGAGCAGCAGGCGCTCGGCAAGTACGGCGATCGCTGGAGCTCGTTGCCCGCCGACCGGCAGCAGAAGCTGGTGCGCGGCACGCGCCGCTGGCTGGCGATGACGCCCGAGCAGCGCGAACGTGCACAACAGCGCTTCCAGCACTGGAAGGAGCTGACCCCCGAGCAGAAGGAGCAGGCGCGCAGCCGCTGGCAGCAGTACCGCAAGCTGCCGCCCGACCAGCAGGCGCGCGTGCGCGAGGGTTATCACCGCTTCAAGAAACTCTCGCCGGAACAGCGCCGCCGCCTGCGCGAGCGCTGGCAGAACGCGACCCCCGAGGAGCGGCAGCGCTGGCTCGAGAAGCGCCGCGAGATGCGCGAGAAGCGGCTGAACCGCCCGAACGCCGACCGCTAACTACTTCGCGGCTTTCTTCTCGGCCCCCAGCTTCGCGGCCTTCGCCTTCGTCTCGGGCGTGGCCCAGTTGATCACGTAGTACGTGGCCGGCGTGTCGCCGATGTTCTGCACGGCGTGCGGCTGCATCGACGCGAAGAACAGGATGCCGCCGACCGGCACCACCACTTCCTTGCCGTTCACGTGCGCCTGCAGCGTGCCTTCCTTGAGGATCACCATCTCCTCGTTCGGGTGCGTGTGCGGCGGGTGCGACGCGGTATGCGGGTTCAGCGTCGTGATGTGCATCTCGAGCTCGGCCAGCGTGCGCGTCGGCTGGGTGACCACGTTGCGGCGCTCGCCCTGTTCGGTCTTCTTCACCGCGAGGTCCTGCCATTGCCAGGCGGTGGAATCCAGCAGCGATTTCGCCTCGTCGGCGAACGAAACGCACGCCAGCGTGAGGCCCGTGGCAATCGCGGCGGCGGCGAGATCTCGGCGAGTGATCATGATTTGTCCCCTTCGTTGGTCGCCCGAGACTACCAACCGGATTCGATTGGCTACAATACGGGCCAACGCTGGAATCCCCGGAGAATTTGCGTGGCGTCGAAGCTCGAAGAAGTCACCGAGAAGCTGCTGTTCGCGTCGCGCTGGATCCTCGCGCCCATTTTCCTGGGGCTATCGCTGGCATTGGTCGCGCTTGGGTTCAAGTTCTTCCAGGAAGCGTGGCATGTGTTCTCCCATCTCATCGAGATGGAAGAGTCGGACCTCGTGCTGACGGTGCTGGCGATGATCGACATCGTCCTGGTCGGCAGCCTGATCATCATGGTGATGTTCTCCGGCTACGAGAATTTCGTTTCCACGATCGACGCAAAAGGCACGGACTCGCTGAACTGGCTCGGCAAGCTCGATGCGGGCACGTTGAAGCTGAAGGTCGCTGCGAGCATCGTCGCGATCTCTTCGATTCACCTATTGCGCGTGTTCATGCAGGTCGGAAAGGTCGATCCCCTCACCAAGCAGCTGCTCGTGACCAACGAACAGGTCATGTGGTTCGTGATCCTGCACCTGACCTTCGTCGTCTCGGCCGTGCTGCTCGGCGTGCTCGACAAGATGTCCTTTTCGAAGCACCGCGATCACTGATCCCGCGTCAGCTGCGCACCGCGCGATACAGCGCGCGGACCAGGTCAGACTGCGTCAGAATGCCGACCAGTTTCTGGCGCTCGTCGATCACCGGGATGTGGTGATGACCTTCGTGCGAGAACAGCGGCATCAGCTCGGCGAGTTTCTGCGTCGCGCTGGCCACGCGGACGTGACGCGTCATGATCTGTCCCACTGCCTCGGGTTTGTCGGTGTGCGTCGAGAGGCTGGCGCGGATCGCCGTTCGCAGCCGTTCGCCGAGCCCCTCGCGATGGTCGAGATTCGCGAGGCGCATGAAATCCCCGCTGGTCACGATGCCGATCACCCGCCGCGCGGCGTCGACGACCGGCAGCGCCTTGATGTGGCGTTCGCGCAGGATGCGCCAGGCCTCCTCGAGCGGCGTGCCGTAGCTGACCGCGACCGGGTCGCGTGACATCACGTCGCCGCAGGTGAGCTCGCCGAGGCTGCGGCCGTAGGCGGCCGCTTCTGCGAACGTCAGCAACTCTTCGAGATCGTCGCGGCTGACGTTCAGCACCTGGTTGAAGCGCGACAGTGCGAAATCGAGATCGGCATCGCTGAAGCGCGCGGTCGGCGCCGAGTTCGCGGCGCCGGCTGCATGCGGATAACGGCGCCCGGTGAGGCTGTTGTACGCGACGCCGGCGAGCGTCAGCGCGACCGCGTTCGACAACACCGGAAACAGCGCGAAACGCGGATCGGTCGTGTGCGTCAGCACCATCAGCAGCGCGCTCGCGCCGCCCGGCGGATGCAGGCAACCGAGCGCGAACATCGCACCGATCGCCAGCGAGACGGCGAGCGCCGCCGCGAGATGCGGCTCGGGAATCCACGCGGCGCAGGCGATGCCGACCAGCGCAGAGAGCGTGTTGCCGCCGACGACGGACCACGGCTGCGCCATCGGGCTCGCCGGCACGCCGAAGACGAGCACCGCGCTCGCGCCCATTGGCGCGATCAGCCACGGCCAGGCGGACGAGGCGGGCCATGCGCCGCCGATGACGTGACCGATGACGGCCGTGAACGCGATGCCGACCAACGCACCCGTAACGACGCGCGCACGTTCGCGCGCGTCGACCTTGAGAGGATGCGGCCGGAACGAGCCCAGCCAGCGACGCAGGCTCAGCCGGCGGCCTTGATCGCGTTGACCAGCTCCGCCGCGGCCTTCTGCCCGTCGCCGTACAACATGCGCGTGTTGTCGAGGAAGAACAGCGCGTTCTCGATGCCCGAGAAACCCGCGCCCTGGCCGCGCTTGATGACGATGACGTTCTTCGCCTTGTCGGCGTTGAGGATCGGCATGCCGTAGATGGGCGAGGACTTGTCCGTGCGCGCGACCGGGTTCACCACGTCGTTCGCGCCGATGATCAGCGCGACGTCAGCGGTCTCGAACTCGGCGTTGATCTCGTCGAGATCGGCGATCAGGTCGTAAGGCACGCCGGCCTCGGCCAGCAGCACGTTCATGTGGCCCGGCATGCGGCCGGCCACGGGGTGGATCGCGAACTTCACGGTGACGCCGCGATCGATCAGCAGCTGGCACATCTCCCAGACCTTGTGCTGGGCCTGCGCGACGGCCATGCCGTACCCGGGTACCACGATCACCTTGCTCGCGAACGCCATCATGACGCCGACGTCGGAGGCTTCGATCGCCTTCATCGAGCCGGTGACGGCCTGGGTCGAACCACCGCCGCCGGAGCCGAAGTCCGAGAACAACACGTTCGCCAGCGAGCGGTTCATCGCTTTCGCCATCAGCTGCGTCAGCAACGTGCCGGCGGAGCCGACCACGGTGCCGGCGATGATCATCGCGGCATTGTCGAGCACGAAGCCTTCGAACGCCACGGCGAGGCCGGTCAGCGCGTTGTACAGCGAGATGACGACGGGCATGTCGGCGCCGCCGATCGGCAGCGTCATCGCGATGCCGAACAGCAACGCCAGCGCGAAGATCGCGGTGACGTGCGCCGGATCCGCGCCGTGGTGCAGGACCACGATCGCGCCGACGGCCAGCGCGCCGAGGAACAGCAGGCCGTTGACGAACTTCTGCCCGCCGAACCGCAGCGTCTTGTTGATGACGCCCTGCAGCTTGGCCCAGGCGATCAAACTACCGCTGAAGCTGATCGCGCCGATGATGCCGCCGACGACGGCCAGCGACATCACGACCGTGCTGTGGCTGGCGGTCTCGCCGTTCACGTTGGCGTAGGCCGTCTTGTACAGCTCCGCGGCGGCGATGGCCGCGGCCGCGCCGCCACCCATGCCGTTGTACAGCGCGATCATCTGCGGCATGTCGGTCATCGCGACCTTCTTGCCGCTCCACCACGCGATGACGGATCCGACGACGATCGCGGCGATGATGAGCTCGTAGTTGCTCATGCCCGGATACGCAAACGACACCAGCGTCGCCACCGCCATGCCGGCGCCGGCCCAGACGATGCCGCTGCGCGCCGTCACCGGCGAGCTCATGCGCTTGAGGCCGAGGATGAACAGGGCCGCGGTGATGAAATAGCTGATGTCGATGATCAGCAGCCGGGAAAAGACGCCCGGCGCCTGGCTTACCGCGTCCATCAGTGCCCGCCTCCGGACTTCTTCTTCGCGCCGGACGACTTGAACATCTCGAGCATGCGCTCGGTGACGACGTAGCCACCGACCGCGTTGCCGGCCGCCAGCAGCACGCCGATGAAGCCGATGGTCTTCTCGAGCGGCGTGGTCGCGCCGCCGAGCGCGACCATGGCGCCGACCAGCACGATGCCGTGCACGAAGTTCGATCCCGACATGAGCGGCGTGTGCAGGATCACCGGCACCTTGGCGATGATCTCGTAGCCGGTGAACGCGGCCAGCATGAAGATGTAGAGCGCGACGATTCCAGTCATGGCTGCTTAACCTTCCACCGCTTTGCGGGTGGCCTCGTGTTTGATGACGCCGTCGTGCGTGAGCACCGCGCCGGCGAAGACCTCGTCGTTCCAGTCGATCTTGAGGTCGCCGGCCTTGTCGATCGCCGGCTTCAGGAAATTGAGCAGGTTGCGGGCGTACATCTCGCTGGCGTTGTAGGCGAGGGTGCCCGGCAGGTTGACCGGCCCGATGACCTTGACGCCGTTGGAGCTGAGTACGGTCTCGCCGGCCTTCGTCAGCTCGCAGTTGCCGCCCTGCTCGGCGGCGATGTCGACGATGACCGAGCCGGTGCGCATGCGCTCGACGGCCGCCTTCGAGATGATCACCGGCGCCTTGCGGCCCGGCACGGACGCGGTGGAGATCACGGCGTCCGCGGCCGCGATGCGCGCATCCAGCGCTTCCTGCTGCCTGGCCTTCTCTTCCGCGGTGAGCTCGCGCGCGTAGCCGCCGACGCCGTCGGCACTGACGCCGGTCTCGACAAACTTCGCGCCCAGGGATTTCACCTGTTCGCGCGTCGCGCTGCGGACGTCATACGCTTCGACGACCGCGCCGAGGCGGCGCGCCGTGGCGATGGCCTGCAGCCCGGCGACGCCGGCGCCGATGATCAGCGCCTGGGCCGGCCGGATGGTGCCGGCGGCGGTGGTCAGCATGGGCATGAACTTCTCGAGGTTGTTGGCGGCGATGAGCACGGCCTTGTAGCCCGCCAGCGAGGCCTGCGACGACAACCCGTCCATCGACTGGGCGCGCGAGATGCGCGGGATCAGCTCGACGGCGAAGCTGGTGATCCGGCGGTCGCGCAGCGACTTGACCTCGGCGTGGCGCGCGTGGGCCTGCAGGAAGCCGACGACGACCGCCGTGGGCTTGAGCTGGCCGATCTGCTCGACGGTCAGCGGAGCGACCGTGAGGACGACGTCGGCCTGCGACAGGACGGCGGCCGAACTACCGGCCCATTCGCCCTTTTTGTACAGCGCATCGGGGAACTGGGCGCGGAGGCCGGCGCCATTTTCCAGCAGCACGCGCGCGCCGGCGCCGACGAATTTGTCGACGACCTCGGGCGACAGCGCGACGCGAGTTTCACCGGGCGCGCTCTCGCGAAGCGCGCCGATCGTGATCGGCATGTGAGAAACCCCCAGTCTTTCGAACAAGTGACAGTGGCTCCGCAACCAATGCCCTTGTTTTCCCGTGTTAAATGAACGCCTTGCGGCGTTGAATTCTCGCACACGAGTGGCTTATCTTACATGCCAATGTTGGGCATCGATCTGGAACAGGCGGATCACGGCCATTCTGATCTGCGATTGATCGCGGGCTACTCGAGTCGCACGCTCTCCCAACTCGTGCTCAGGACCGACGTTTCGGGCATGCCGCTCGAATGGATCGACTACAAGGAAGCGGCGCGGCTCTATTTCCAGGAGCAGGTCGCGTACACCTGCGGCAGCCCGTTGTTCAAGCTCTACGGCGGCGTCAGCGCGTCGTCGGGATTGCGCACGGTGCTCGAGGTCAACTCGATCGTCGCCACCGTCGGTCACACCGGCAACCCGGGCAACACGCGGCAGGACTACGTGCCGCCGCTGAACAACCAGACGCTGTTCCGCCGCGACGCGCACTTCTGCCTGTACTGCGCGCAGCGCTTCCCGGTGCGCGAGCTGTCGCGCGATCACATCCGGCCGTTCAGCCAGGGGGGTCGTGACGTCTGGACCAATGTGGTTGCCGCCTGCCGCCGCTGCAACAACCTGAAGGCGTCGCGCACGCCCGAGCAGGCGAAGATGCAGCTGATCGCCGTGCCGTTCACGCCGACCTACGCGGAATACATCTTCCTGAAGGGCCGGCGCGTGCTCGCCGACCAGATGGAATACCTGCGCGCGCATTTCCCGCGGCATTCGCCGCTGCATGCGCGCATCAAGAAATACCTGAGCTGATTACCGCGTGATCTGCAGCGTGAAGCGCGCGACCACTTCCTCGTGGTCGGGCGAATGGCCGCGCACGATGAAGTCGTAGTCACCCGTGCGCAGCGCGCCGGGATCCTGGACCGCGAACGACAGCTGGTTGCCCGAGACGGGCGTCTGGCGCGGCGAGCGCCAGATCAGCGTGGCACGGGAACGATCGACGAGATCGGCCTCGTATTCGGGATACTGCGGTTTGGACGGCGCGAGGCCGCCGGGGCACTCGAACTCCATCCGGCCGTCTTCGCAGGTGAGCGCCACCACGTCGGGTTCGATCACGAGCTCGCCGGGTGCATCGGCATGCGACACCGTGATGTCGGCCGAGTCGTCGATGCCGCGCGAGGCGCCGATGTGCACCGTGCGCGACGCGAGCAGCGGCGCGCGCCTCACCGGGGTCCGGGCTTCGGCCACGACGGCATTGGTGGCCGGCATGAACATGCTCCAGCCGACGGCCACCGCGGCGAGCAGGCTCGCGGCGATGGCGACGCGCACGCTGCGTTCGCGGGTGACGGTGCGGGTGGTCGCGGGACGCTTCAGCCAGCCGCGCCGCGCGGCGCTGGCGATGCCACGGCGCATGCGCCGTTCCATCTCGACTTCAGCGGCCAGCTCGGGGGAGGCGATGAGCCAGGCTTCGAACTCGGCTCGTTCCGACCGGGACAGATCGCCTGCGACATAACGCGAGACGAGCCGGGTCTGATCTTCGAGCGCTTGGCGATCCAGAGACTTCATGAGTGACTTGTGTCACCAGTGGTCAAAATGTCTCACCCAAAACGTGAAAGTTGTCGCGAGAGCCAGCAATAACGACGTGGCGCGGGGCAGCAGGGCCAGGTGCGGCGCACGACGCTCGATGATCGTGCGCAGGCGACTGCGGGCGCGCATGAGCACGCGGTCGAAGTGCTTAGGGGAAAGCCCGAGTTCCCGGCACAGGGTCTGCTTGTCGGTGCCGTCTAGATAGAAGCGCATGAGCATCGTGCGGTCGCGATCGGTGGGCAGTTCCTCGAGCAGCGCGGCGACGGCGTCGGCGAGCTGGCGATCGTCCTGTTCGGACAGGTCGCTCTGTTCCATCTCGAGGTTCTGCGCGAGCTCGTCGACGAGTTCCGAATCGACGACCGTCTGCTGGCGCAGCGCCTTGCGCGCGGCGTTCAACGCGAGGTTGCGCGCCGTGGCCGCCGCGAACGCGAACACCTTGCGCGGATCGTCGATGGTCCGCGCGCGCACGCGCTCGACGACGATGTGCAGCGTCTCCTGCGTCAGGTCCTCGGCGTCGACCCAGCGGTGAAAGGCGCCAAAACGCAGCACCGCGAGCACGCCGGGCCGCAGCGCCACCAGCATCCGGGACTCGGCCTGCCGGTCGCCGGACAGCGCGGCGGAGACGATGCGTTCGATTTCCTCGACCGGCGGGGCGCTCACACGGAGCTCCCCGGCGCGGCCAGGTAGTTAGCCGCAGCCGAGCTTCTGCATCGCGGCGCCGCAGTCGGCACCGGGATCGACGTCAGAGAGTTCGCGAAGGAAGTCGACATGGACCCATGGGTACCGCGTTGAGTCGCTGCTCTTGCTCCTGCAGAACAGCAGCTGTTTTATCTGCTGGGCGTCGCATTTGTTCAGCGGCGGGCTGCCCCAGACCAGCGCTACCGCCCCGGAGACGTAGGCCGCGGCGCTCGAAGCGCCGGCGGAGCCGGAGAGCAGGTAGCCTTGCCCGGAATTCTCCGAGGTTGTCACGACGATGTCCACGCCGGGAGCCTGGATCCTGCCGTCTTTGGGATCGGGTCGGCGCTTCGGATTGAACAGATCGTGGCCGCGCATGTCCGTCGGCACCGCGGCCACCACGCCGGGCAGGCAGCGGTACTGCGAAGGGAAGTACTCACGTACGGTCTCGTCGCTGTCCAGGCTGGTCGCGTAGCCCGTCACGACCAGCCGCCGGCGCCCGGAATCGCCGCCCACCGCGCCGAGGATGGATTCCGAGATGGCCCTGCTGTCGACCGGCCACTTGGCGCTGATGTTGATGACGTCGACATCGTCGAGCACCGCGGCGTCGATGCCCTCGGCAATGGTCGAGAGCCGGCCGAGCAGTCCGTGTTCGACACGCGCGATGACGATCGGCACCAGCCGGCTGTTCGGCGCCACGCCGACGATGCCGATGCCGTTGTCCATGCGGCCGCCGATGGTGCCGGCCATCTCGGTGCCATGCGGGTAGCAACGGCCGCTGGTCGCGCAGCGCGCGTTCAACTCGCTGCCCTGCGAGCGCGGCGGCTCGTGCGCGTCGAGCCGCGGCAGCACATTGAGCGCCAGGTCCTCGTGGGCCGCGTCGATGCCCGAATCCAGGACGGCGACCAGCCTCGGAAGGGAGCGCGCCGCGACGCGCGAATCCCAGCCTATCTTCTGGTGGCCCCACAGCTCGTCCATGCACGGGTCGTTCGGGAACACGTCGCGCGCGCCGCGCTGCCAGCAGTTGACGAGCTTCATCTGGCCGGCGAATTCCTCGCGCGACGTCGTCAGGAAATCGGGTCCGTCGCAGTCCGGTTCGGCGTATTCGATCTGCGGCGCGTCGAGCACCGCGCGCAGCCGCCCGGTCGGCATGTACTTGGAGAAGGTCGCGACGACGAAGTGGCCGGCGCGCTCGATGTTGCGCACGTAGCCGGTGTGCTTGAGCCAGTCGACGAGCTGGCGCTCGTTGATGCCCGGCGCGGGGAACAGGATCAGCCGCGGCGCGGGGCGGGCGGACTCGTCGATGACCGCGTCCTGGTGCCGGCGCGTGTACGAACGGGCCCACAGCGCGCAGGCGGCGCGCAGGTCGAATCGCGATTCACCGAGCGTGGCGAGGTAGCCGGCGACCGGCGCGGGGGCGCGAACGCCGGCATCCTGCCAGCGTCCGCCGTTGATGCAGAGATTGGGTGACGCCGCCGCCGCGAGCGACACGCCCAGCAACATCGCCGTCAGTGACGACAGCGACGCCCGGACGATCGAACGCGGCAGCAGGCGCGGAATCAATGACGGCAGCAGCCGACGACCACGGAACCGTCTTCGGTCACGCGCGACGGCGAATCGACGAGGATCGACATGTAGTGCATGCCATCCGCACCCTCGATGAGGAACGCCATCATGTCGTTCAGCTCGACGGTGCCCTTGACCTTCGCCGGCCGCATCGCGACGTCACGCGAGCGCAGGCGATGGCATTGCGACAGCACCTCGGCGTTGCCCGTCTTCACGTCCTCGAACGAGCAGAAACGCGTGCCGCGCGTGAACGTCATCTTGACGGCGCACGAGTTGGCGAAGTCCGCGCTCCACTTGCCCTTCTGGGCGTCCACCGAGCGCGTGCAGATGCGCACGACGTCGTCTTCGGTGTCGAACACGAACGTGAGCTTGCCGCCCTGCGGCATGCGGTCGTTGACCGTGGAACTCTCCACGGTGAATTCCTTGCCGAGCCACTCCTTGATGAGGCTGTCTGTGGTCGGCTCCTGTGCCGACGCCACTGTCGCGCCCATGAACAGCAACGCGGCGGCGAGCCCGCGCATGCCGAACCTCTTCATCCCTTCGATCTTCGAATACATTTGCCACTCCTCGAGGTCTAATGACCGATTTTTCGACTATCTAACTACCGGGCTTCACGGGAATTCGTTGGCCCGGACCACGAAACTCGACCAGACGTTGGGCGGCGTGTTGCCGCGGGTGGCGATCTGCGCGGCACGCAGCGATTCCGCCGCCCGACCGTTCGCGCGATACGCGCGGTAGAACTCGTTCATGAAACGCGCAGTGGCCGCGTCCTCGATCGGCCACAGCGAGGCGACCACCGACCGCGAGCCGTTCGCCAGGAACCCGTAGGTCAGTCCGAGCACTCCCTCGCCGCGCAGCGCGTCGCCGTCGCCGGTCGCGCAACCCGAGAGCACCACCACGTCGGCGCGCAGTCCGCTGCGCGCGATGTCGCTGGCCGTCAGGCGGCTGTCGGGCAGGCGCGAGCCGTCGGCCGCGTATTCCGTCAGGAACAGCGATGACTGGTCGGGGTTCGCGCTGCGCGCCGCGGCGTGGGTCGCGAAGTGCAGCACGGCCAGATTCTTCGACGGCAGCGCCAGCACGCGCGCGGTGGTCGCGTCGAAGCCGGTCAGCTGGATGGTGTCGGCGGTGCCGAAGGCATGCGACACCGCGCTGGCCTCGAGCGCCGAGTACGGCAGGCGCGTGAGCTTGTTGGGTGAGGGCGCGGCGTCGCGCAGGTTGCGGCCGGCGTCGTCCATCGCGATGCGCAGGCGGCGGTCGTCCGGCGCGTAGACCGGATCGGAGATCACCGCGACGCGCGAGTTCGCCGAGTGCGGCGCGGGCTTGCCGGCGAGCGCGACCGACAGCGACGGCGCGCTGCCGAGGATGAAGCGGTTCATCATCAGCTGCCCGGCGTCGCCGGGGACCGGCAGCGAGGCGAACGGCACGCCGTTGAGCGGACCGTCGGCGAGGATCAGCAGGTGTGTCTCGCGCAGGCCGGTGGCGAGATCGCCGAGCAGTGTCGCGCCGAGCGCCTGCGTCGCCGCACCCAGCGTGCCGCCGCGGATCTCGCGCTGCGCTTTCGTGATGTCGCGCTGGAGCGCGTCGCGTGCGGGCAGGGCCGCGTGGCGCAGGCTGTTCCGCGTCAACAGCCACGCATGACCGCCGTAGTCGCCGACGAAATACGCGAGCACGGCGCGGTCCGGCGGCAGGGAGCGCTGCACGCGCGCGAGACCGGCCGGCAATGCGCGGCCGTTCGACGCGGCGACTCCATGCCGCGTGCGCAGCGAATCGAGCTGCGCGCGGGTTTCCTCGATGTCGCGCCGCAGGGCTTGAGTCGCGGCCTCGTCTGTCTCCGCGTTGTGGATGGCCGATTCGAGCCGCGTTTCATTCGCGGTCAGCCGGACGCGCAGCGCCTCTTCTTCCGGATCGACGCGCGTCGTCGAGGCGCCAACGCCGACGTTGAGCTCATCGTTCAGCGAACGGCCCCGCACGTCCTCGGCGATGACGAACGAACGCCAGACGGCGTCGGCGTCGCCGGAGGCCACCTCGGCCGCGATGCTGGCCTCGTACGGTGCGTAGCGCGCCGACAGGAACCGCGCCCGCCATTCCGGGTTCGCGGACTTGATGCGGGTGCGGCTGACGATGGCCACCGCCGCGTCGGCCGCGGCCGCGGCGCCGCGCGCGTCACCGGCGTCGAGCAACGCCCGCGAGAGCGCGGTGCTCGTGTCGACCCGGCTCAGGTCGAGACCGAGATCGGCGTAGCGCCGGTCGGCGGCCCGGAGGTCCTCGATGCCGTTCTTCGCGTCGCGACGCGCCAGGCGGACCCGCCCGCGTTCTTCGAGCGCGCTCGCCTGCACGAGCGGGTTCGACGACTGCAGCGGATCCGCGAGCTCGGAATCGGCCGCGGCCAGGTCGCCGCCCAGCCGCAGCTCGCTCGCGATGCGCACCCGCGTGCGCGCGACGCTGACCGGGTTGCCGTCGATGGCCGCGGAGCGGCGCAGGTATTCCAGCGCTTCGCGCTGGCGTCCCAACTCGGATGCGACGTTGCCCGCGACGCGCAGGGTCTCGCTGAGGTTGCGCGTATCCGAGAGCCGCTCCTGCGCCTTGATCGCCGACTGCAGCGTGTTGATGGCGCGATCCGCGTCGCCCATGCGGAAGTACAGGCCGCCCAGCGCCGACAGCTCGACCGCCTGTTCGTATTCCTTGTTCAGCGCGGTATAGATGTCGAGCGCCTCGGTGTGGATGGACAGCGCGCGGTCGAAATCGCCGAGCGCGATCAGTGCCATGCCGTAGTTGCCGAGCGTCACGGCATATTGGTACGGCTGCCCGGCACGATCGAGCAGCGGCAGCAGCGCCTCGTATTCCTGCGCGGCCTGCGTCATGTAGCCGCGGTAGATGTTCACGGCCGCGACGTTGGCGAGCGAGCGCGCTTCCTCGCGGACGTCGTGGTTCGCGCGCGCCATCTCGACCGCGCGCGTGAACAGCGCCGCGGAGACCGTGTAGTCGCCGACGTTGATCGCGCGCACGGCACGCATGTTCACCGCGTACTGCGCACGCACCGGCAGCTGGTGCTGCGCGAAGAACTCCGCCGCCTTCTCCAGGCGGCGGTCCGCCTCCGCGTACAGCGCGCGTTGCTCGGCGCGCTGCGTTCCCGCGTTCATGTTGGCAGCCATCTCGATCTCGGCGGCGGCGCGCATCGTTGCGGCGTTCTGCACGCCGACCTCGTCGCCGATCCGCGCGTAGGATTCGGCGGCGACCTCGCAGGCGCGCACCGACGCCGCGTGCTCGTCGCGTGGCCCGTACTGGATGTAGGCCAGCGAATACGCGGCCTCCGCGCGCGCCGCGTCGTCGCCGGCGGATTCGAAATGTGCGAGCGCCTCGTGCATCTTGTCGGCGGCACGCGCCCAGTCCTCGGGAGCACCGGCGACGGCCAGTTCCGCGGCTGCCGATTCGGCCACGTATCCCGTCTCGAGCTCGCCGGCCGGCTCGGTCACGTCGCGCGACCAGCGCGAGATCCGCACCGCGATCGCTCCGGCCTTGGTGCGGTGGTCGGTGCTCGTGGCCGTCACGCGCAGCTCGCCGGGTGCGTCGAAACTAACTACCTTGTATACGGTGCCGTGCCGCGCCAGGCGGTTCTCGAGGTTCGCGCTGGCGTGCGGCGCCGCGATCGTCACTCGCGCATCGATGTCCTGCTCGCGGGCCTCGACCAGGTAGGTGCCGCGTTCGAGCCGGCGCGAAATCGAACGCGGCCCGCTGCCGTCGAGCGCGACACTGTCGGCAAACAACTCGACGGGGTCGTGACGCGTTTCGCTGCTGCACGCCGCGATGCACACGACGATGGTCGCGAGGACGGCCGCGACGACGAGGGCAGCACGTGTCCGCGGGAAATTTTCGATGCAGATGGCGACGCGATCGCGCATGGACGTTGCAAGCTAACCGGCGCAGCGGGCGCTCATGTTGACAGGCGACCGGCTCCAGAGCCAATGCATTCCCGGGCGATTCGGGCAGGGTTTGTAGTAAGTTCAGTCGCCGCGACGGCCACGAAAAATATTTCCCGCCAAGTGGGAGAAATCGAAAAGTCGTGACACTTATAACGAATGGCCGCGGGTTTCGCGGGGTCGGCGCCAGCGGACGACAATCCGGCTCCGGTCGCGGACAGTAGTTAGTCAGGGCGGTCGTTCGCGGCGACGGCGAAGCCGTCCCGGGCGTCAGGGCAGGCGGTTCGCCCGGACCACGAAACTCGACCACACCGCCGCCGCCGCCGTCCCGCGCGTCTTCAACTGCGCCGTGCGCAGCGCGTCGGCCGCGTTGCCGGTGGCGCGGTACGCCGCGTAGAACTCCTCCATGAAGCGCGCGGTGAACGCGTCTTCCACGGGCCACAGCGACGCCACCACGGTGTTCGAGCCGTTCGCCAGGAAGCGATAGGTCAGGCCGAGCACGCCTTCGCCGCGCAGCTCGCGGCCGTCGCCGGTGGCGCAGCCGGACAACACGACGATGTCGGCGCGCAGGCCGCTGCGCGCGATGTCCTCGGCCGTCAACCGGTCCTTCGCGAGCGGCGTGCCGTCCGCCGCGTATTCGCTGAGGAACAGCGCGGACTGTTCGGGCGCGTCGCGGCGGGTGACCGCGTGCGTCGCGAAGTGCAGCACGTTGAGATCGCGCGACGGCAGCTCGATGACGCGTCGCGCGGTGGCGTTGAAGCCGGCGAGCTCGATCACGTCCATGCCGGCGAACGCCCGCGCAACGGCGCGCGCCTCGGTGGCGGAGTACGGCAGTCGCGCGAAGCGGTCCGGGCTTTCCGCGCCGCGGAAGCTCGCGCCGGCGACGGGCAGCCGGCGGTCGTCGGGCGCATACACGGGGTCAGAGATCACGGCGACGCGCAGGTGATCGGTCGTGCGCTCCTGCCGTGGACGCAACGCCAGCGCGAGCGACGGCGCCGCGGTGACGGCGAAGCGATCGACCAGCAGCTCGCGCGGCGCGCCGTGCACCAGCGGCAGCGCCGCGAACGGCAGCCCGTTCAGCGGGCCGTCGGGCAGGATCAGCAGGCGTTTCGCGGTGATGCCGTCGAGCAAGTTGCCGAGCAGCGGCGCGAACACGCTGTCCTGCGCGGATTTCACGCCGGTGCGCTGCCGCTCGACGAACGTCGTGACCACGTTCTGCAGCGTGTGCCGCCCGGGCAGCACGGCGTGACGCAGCTCGGTGCGCGTCAGCAGCCACGCGTGCGAACGCTGGTCGCCGACGAAGTACGCGAGCACCGCGGTGTCCGCCGGCAATGCGGCCTGCACCTCGTCGCGGGACTCGGCGATCGTCAACGCGTTGCTGCTGCCGATGCCGCCAGCGGTGATGGAGCGAGCCTCGAGACGCACGCGCGTCTCCTCGATGCGGCGGCGCAGGTCGAGCGCGTGCGCGTTGGCGTCGTTGCCATTGCGCACGGCGCGCTCCAGTTCGATCTGCAGGGCCGTCAGTTTCTCGCGCAACGCTTCCGCCGCGGCATCGCGCGTCATCGTCGGCGGTCGCGCGCCGAAGGTCACGCGGTCGGTCAGCGAACGCGCGCGCACCGTCTCCGCCGTGCGGAACGCGCGCCACACGGCGGTCGCATCGCGCGGCGGTCCGCCGGCGAGATCGACCTCGATGCGCGCCTCGTACGGCGCGTAGGTCGACGACAGGAACCCGGCGCGCAGCTCGGGGTTCGACGACTTCACGCGGATCCGCTGCTCCATCGCGACGGCGGCGTCGGCCGCGGTGGCCGCGCCGGCGACGTCGCCGGCCTCGAGCAGCGCCAGCGCCAGCGCGGCGCTCGTGTCGATGCGGCTGAAGTCGAGCTGCAGGCGCGCGTAAGCCGCATCGGCGGCGCGCAGGTCGGCGAGCGCGTCGGCCGGGCGGTGTTGTGCGCGTCGCAAGCGCGCGCGCTCGGCCAGCGCGGCCGCACGCGTCGGTTCGTGCGGCGTCGCCAGGACGCCGTCGAGCAGTTTCTCCGCGCCGCGCAGGTCGCCGAGCGTGCGCAGCTCGCCGGCGATGAGCACGCGCGTGCCATTCACGGTTTCGAGATCGACGCCGATGCGTTCGGAATCGCGCAGGTGCTCGAGCGCGAGATCGTGTTCGCCCATGGCCGCCGCCGCGTTGCCCATGAGGCGCAGGGCCGACGCCTGGCCGACGCGGTCGCCGGCCTTCTCGTAGAGCGGCTGCGCGCTGCGCAGCGAATCGTAGGCACGCTCGACGTTGCCGGTGCGGAACTGGATCGAACCCAGCGCCGTCAGCGTGCGTGCCGTCTGCGAGATGTCGCCGCGCGCGGAGAACAGCTCGAGCGCTTCGCTCTGCAGCATCAGCGCGCGATCGAAATCGCCGAGCGACAGCAGCGTGAAGCCGAGATTGCCGATGATGGTCGCGTACAGGTCGGGGTTGCGGTCGCGCTCGATCAGCGGCAGCACGCTCTCGTACATGCTCGCGGCCTTGCCCATCTCGCCGTTGCGGGAGGCGACGTAGGCGAGGTTCTGGATCGCGCCGGCCTCGTGGAAACGGTCGCCGCGCGCATGCGCGCGCTGGCGCACCTGCTGGTAGATCCCGGCATTGCGATCGGGGAAGCCGCGGATGGTGTCCGGCATCGCCTGCAGGTTGAGCGCCTTCAGCGCGTCGGTGGCCTGGTCGTGGGCTTCGAAATAGCGGCGCGCCTCGGCCAGCCGGCGGCTGACCGCCTGCAACCGCGCTTCGCGTTCGGCGCCGCGGCGTTCGCTGGCGACGTTGGCGTCGGTCAGTGCGATCAGCAGGTTCGTGCGCTGCGCGGACAACTCGTCGTCGACGGCGCGGAAGTGTTCGAGCGCCGCATCGGCGCTGCGGCGCGCGGCGTCGAAATCGAGCAGCAGGTCGAACTCGATCCAGCCACGCTGGTACTCGGTTTCCGCCAGCGAGCGCAGGTCGTTGGCGCGGCGGAAATGCGCCTCGGCCTCGGCCAGCGGCGCGACGGCCTGCTGCCAGGCCGTCCGCGTGCCGGCGGCCACCAGCGCGTTGGCCTGGCCGACCCCGGTGAAGCCGAGCAGCCGCTCGTCGGGCGGCGCGTCCGGCGCGGTGCGCGGCCAGCGCAGGATGCGCACGCCGGCAGCGCCACGCCAGGTGCGCTGGTCGACGCTCGACAACGTCAGCTTCAGCGTCGCCGGCCGCTCCAGGCTAACTACCGTACGGTGCAGCCCGTGCCGCAGGTATGCATCGGCGAGCTCGGTGTGGACATCGGCGGCGTCGACCGCGATGCGCAGGTCGATGTCCCGCTCGCGGACCTCGACGAGATACGTGCCGGCGCGCAACTGACGGACCAGCGACTGCGGCGCGTCTCCCTGAACGTTGACCTCGGTGGAGAACTCGACGAGCGGTTCGGTTTCGAAGCCGCCCGAACAACCGCCAACGCCTAACAGGCATCCGATCGCCAACCACTGGAACAACCGGATGAGGCTCTTTTTATCGTTGTACGCGGCGAGTCCCATGCCCTGGGCGCCAATGTTTACAGGCACCTGCGATGGCCGCAACGAAGAGCGGGAGTTTGTAGGCAGGGTTTGTAGTAACTCATTGATTGAAAATACTTAGTCGTTATGACACCACCAGGTGAGAGAAACCCCGAAGTGGTGACACTACTTAACCAGAACCTGATTTCGACCACTGCACACAGGCCACGGATGAACAGCGCGGACGTCTTTTCTCTCGAGTTCGACATGCTTACGCGCACGTCGTCGCTCGCGAGGATCCTCGAACGCTTCCGCGCCACGCCCCTGGGCCCGGCAACGCATCGACAGCTGTTGCTCGAGCTCAATCACGTGATCAACGTTCATTCGCGCCTGCGTGAAGTGGCGGCGGACGTGGTGCCGCCGGAAGACTGGGTTTCTTGGCAGGACCTGCTGGCGGTTCCAGCGCTGGCTTTTGAGCAAGGACGCTCTTTCCTCGATGACCTGCGAGCGTTGGGATTGAACTCGCTCGACAGTGTCTCCCTCACGCCGCTGCCGCAGACGATTGCGCTCGCGGCGTATGCGCACTACCAGCTGGTGGAGCGCGCCACGGTGGGCCTCGTCGGCTACCTGTGGTTCTTCGAACGCATGCCGCGGCTGTTGTACCCGCTGTGGCGCGAGTCGTGCCAGGCGGGCGGCGTGCCGGACAAGGCGCTGCGCGCACTGGCCGAAGGGGCGAACAGCGAGGCCGCGCGCGACGTGCAGGTGGCGAACTGCTGCCGCACGCTCGTGCGCCGGCCGCGCGACCTCGGCCTCGCGACGCAGAGCCTGCACGACACCGCGGAGCTGTTCGCGACGATGATCGACTCCGCCCTGCAGCGCGCCGACCGGCGCGCCGAATCGCCCGCCGAGACCGCCGCCCGCACCCGCGTCGCCTGAGGCGGAATTGGGGATTGGCCCCAAACGGCCGTTTGGGGCCAATCC
>DATJTW010000012.1:0-36758 GCA_035502995.1 Steroidobacteraceae bacterium
TCTCGATGCCGATTCTCTACGTGATCCTCGCCGACCGGCTGGGCCTGAAGGTGGCGATCGCGATGGCGCCGAGCCATCTCTTCGTCAAGGCCACGGACCCGGCCACGGGCCGCGTGTTCAATCTCGAGACGACCAGCGGCGCGCACGTGACCCGCGACGAGTGGTATCGCGAGCAACTTCCGATGTCGGATCTCGCCGTGGAAAAAGGCACGTATCTGCGGGCGCTGACCCGCCGCGAAACGGTCGCCGTCATGGCCGAGCTGCTGATCGAGCACTACCAGCAGACGGGCCGACCGCGCGCCGTGATCGCCGCGGCGAACGAAATCCTCGGCGTCTTTCCCGACTTCGCCGATGTCCTCGTGGCGCGCGCTTCCGCGCAGGGCCGGCTGCTCAGCGAGTTCCAGCGGAAATACGCCAGTTTCGAAATGATCCCGCCGGAGTCGCGCGCCGAGTTCCAGTCGCTGGTCGCCGGCAACGAGCGCGACTTCGCGCGCGCGCACGAACTCGGCTGGCAGCAGCCGGAGTAGGCAGACCGGGCGTCAGCTCAGGACGACCAGCAGGTCCTTCGCATCGACCTGCAGCCCCGGCTTCACCAGCACCTCGGCCACGGTGCCGTCCGTCTCCGCGCGCACGCTGGTCTCCATCTTCATGGCCTCCATCGTCAGCAGCAGGTCGCCCTTCGCGATCTTCGCGCCGACCTTCGCGGCGACGGTGGCGACGGTGCCCGGCATCGGCGCACCGACGTGCTTCGCGTTGCCATGCTCGACCTTGCGCTGCGGCGGCCGCTTCGCGACCTGCGAGCGATCGGTCACGATGATCGAGCGCGGCTGGCCGTTGAGCTCGAAGAACACCTGGCGCGTGCCATCGTCGCGCACTTCACTCAGGGCCACGAAGCGCACGATCAGCGTCTTGCCGCGCTCGATGTCCACCGAGACTTCGTCGCCCGGCTCCATGCCGTAGAAGAACACCGGCGTCGGCAGGATCGCAGCGTCGCCGAACGCGGCGCGATCCTTCGCGTAGTCGAGGAACACTTTCGGATACATGAGGTACGACGCGAACTGCGTGTCCGTCGCGGCGCGGCCCAGCTTCTCGTCCAGCTTCTTGCGCTCCGCGGCGAGATCGAGCGCGGCCAGCGATGCGCCGGGCCGTTCGGCCAGCGCCTGGCCGCCCTTCAGCACCTTTTTCTGGATGCCTTCCGGCCAGCCGCCAGCGGGCCGGCCGAGATCGCCGTGCATCATCTGCACGACCGACTCCGGGAACGCGACCTCGACGTTCGGATCGGCCACCTGCTCCTTCGTGATGCCGCTCGACACCATCATCAACGCCAGGTCGCCGACGACCTTCGACGACGGCGTCACCTTCACGATGTTGCCGAACATCTGGTTCACGTCGGCGTACGCCTGCGAGACCTCGGGCCAGCGCGCATCGTCGATGCCGAGCGAACGTGCCTGTTCCTTGAGGTTCGTGTACTGCCCGCCGGGCATGCCGTGCACGTACACCTCGGACGCGCCGGCGCGGATGTCGCTCTCGAACGCCAGGTAGTTCTTGCGCACCTGCTCCCAGTACATCGAGATCGCGCGCAGATTCGCGGGATCGAGCCCGGTATCGCGCGCGCTGAAGCGCAGCGCTTCGACGATCGAGCCGAGGTTCGGCTGCGACGTCAAACCACTCATCGCATCGACCGCGCCGTCGACGGCATCGCAGCCCGCGGCCACGGCCGCGAGCACACTCGCCGCGGCGATGCCCGACGTGTCGTGCGTGTGGAAATGCACGGGCATCTGCAACTCGTCCTTCAACGCCTTCACCAGTGCGTACGCCGCGGTGGGCTGGCAGAGGCCGGCCATGTCCTTGATGCCGAGGATGTGCGTGCCCGTCGCCTTCAGCTCGCGGCCCATCTTCAGGTAGTAGTCGAGCGTGTATTTCGTCTCCTTCGGCGAGGAGAGATTGCCCGAGTAGCAGATGGCGGCTTCGCAGAGCTTGCCGGTCTCGAGCACGGCGTCGATGGCGACGCGCATGTTGTCGACCCAGTTCAGCGAGTCGAACACGCGGAACACGTCGACGCCGGACGTCGCGGCCTGCTTCACGAAGGCGCGCACGACGTTGTCCGGGTAGTTGGTATAGCCGACGGCGTTCGCCGAACGCAGCAGCATCTGCAACAGCAGGTTCGGCATCGCCGCGCGGAACTGCTCGAGGCGCGACCACGGATCCTCTTTCAGGAACCGCATCGCGACGTCGAACGTGGCGCCGCCCCAGCATTCCATCGAGAACAGCTGCGGCATCAGGTGCGCGTAGTAAGGCGCGATCGCAGTGAGATCGGGCTGGCGCATGCGCGTCGCCAGCAGCGACTGGTGCGCATCGCGCATGGTCGTGTCGGTGATCAACACGCGCTCCTGCGCGAGCATCCACTTCGCGAAGCCGGCGGCGCCGAGCTCGTCGAGCTTCTGCTTCGTGCCCGGCGGCGGCGCCTTCGACACGTTGAACTTCGGCAGCCGCGCCAGCGTCATCTGCTTCGGCTTGATGCGACCCTTCACTTCCGGGTTGCCGTTGACGATGGTTTCGCCGATGAAGCTGAGGATGCGCGTGGCGCGGTCCCGCTTCTTCTCCCACTTGAAGAGCTCCGGCGTCTCGTCGATGAACTTCGTGGTGTATTCGCCGTGCGCGAACTTCGGGTGCGTGATGACCTGGTCGAGGAAGCGCAGATTCGTCGCGACGCCGCGGATGCGGAACTCCCACAACGCGCGATGCATGCGGGCGATCGCCTCGACCGGGCTCGGCGCCCAGGCCGTCACCTTCACGAGCATCGAATCGTACGAACGCGTGAGGATGGCGCCGGCGTACGCGGTGCCCGCGTCGAGACGGATGCCGAAGCCGGCCGGCGAACGGTACGCGGTGATCTTGCCGTAGTCCGGCGCGAAGTTGTTCTCGGGGTCTTCCGTGGTCACGCGACACTGCAGCGCGTGGGAAGTTAGATGAATATCCTCCTGCTTCGGCACGCCGCTCGATTCGTCGCCGATCCGCGCACCATCGGCGATGCGGATCTGCGCCTTCACCAGGTCGATGCCGGTGACGGCTTCCGTCACGGTGTGCTCGACCTGGATGCGCGGGTTCACTTCGATGAAGTAGAACTTGCCGGTCTCGGCGTCCTGCAGGAATTCGACGGTGCCGGCGTTGCGGTAGTTGACCGCCTTGCCGATCTGCAGCGCGTAGCCGCACAGCTCGTTGCGCTGCGCATCGGTGAGGAACGCCGCCGGCGCGCGCTCGACCACCTTCTGGTTGCGGCGCTGCACGGTGCAGTCGCGCTCGAACAGATGGACGAGGTTGCCGTGCGTGTCGCCGAGGATCTGCACTTCGATGTGCCGCGCCTTGCGCACCAGCTTCTCGAGATACACCTCGTCGTTGCCGAAGCCGGCCTTGGCTTCGCGCCGCGCCACGGGCAGTAGTTCGGTGAGCTGCGCGTCGTTCTCGATGACGCGCATGCCGCGGCCGCCGCCACCCCAGCTCGCCTTGAGCATCACCGGGTAGCCGACTTCCTTCGCCTTCGCCTGGCACTCCGCGATGTCGGCCGGCAGCGGCGGCGTGGCCGGCATCACCGGCACCTTCGCCTTCGTCGCGAGATTGCGCGCGGCCACCTTGTTGCCGAGATCGCGCATGATGTCGGGCGTCGGGCCGATGAAGATGACGCCCTCGCGGTTGCAGGCCTCGACGAACTCGGGATTCTCGGAGAGGAATCCGTAGCCGGGATGGATCGCGTCGGCCTTCGCCTCCACCGCGATGCGCAGGATGTCCTCGATGTCGAGATACGCATCGACCGGCGCCTTGCCGCGGCCGACCAGGTAGGCCTCGTCGGCCTTGGTCCGGTGCAGCGAGAAGCGGTCTTCCTGCGAGTAGACGGCGATCGTGCGGATGCCGAGCTCGCTGGCCGCGCGCATGACGCGGATGGCGATCTCTCCGCGGTTGGCGACCAGGAGGCTGCGGATGCGGGTCAACATGAGTGGCTTCTTCTAGAATTCCCCGGGGACGCGCGAATTCTAGCGAATGCGGAGCGCGGGGCCGGCGTCAATTTCGGTGCTGATAACGCTCACGTGCACTTCGAACGTGCGAGGAAGGAAAAAATGTTCGCGATCGCGGTTCATGGCGGCGCCGGCACGTTGTCCCGGGACACGAGCGACGCGCAGAGACAGGCCTATCTGGATGGACTCGCGGCCGCGCTCGATGCGGGCTACGCGTTGCTGGACAGCGGGAAAAGCAGCCTCGACGCGGCGGTCGCCGCGGTGCGTGTCCTGGAGGACAACCCGTTGTTCAACGCGGGACTCGGCGCCGTGCTCGATCGCGATGGTGTCGCCACGCTCGATGCATCGGTGATGGACGGCGGGACGCTGGGCGCCGGCGCGGTCACCGGGCTCAAGCACGTGCGCAATCCGATCGACCTCGCGCGGCTGGTGATGGAGCAGTCGCCGCACGTGATGCTGGTCGGCGGAGGCGCGGAGGAGTTCGCGCGATCGAAAGGCATCGAGCTCGTGTCGAACGAATACTTCCGCACGCCGGTGCGGCAGGCGCAGTTGCAGCGACTGCTGCGCGGCGCGGCGGAGAAGGAGAACGACCTGGTCGCACACGACGGCCTCGGCTCGACCGGCACCGTCGGCGCCGTGGCGCTCGATGCGCACGGCCATCTCGCGGCGGCGACCTCGACCGGCGGCATGACCGGCAAACGCTGGGGCCGCGTCGGCGATTCGCCGATCATCGGCGCGGGCACCTACGCGAACGACGCCAGCTGCGCGGTCTCGGCGACGGGCCACGGCGAATACTTCATCCGCGCCGTGGTCGCACACGACATCAGCGCGCGGATGCTGTACGCGCACGCGCCGCTGGCGGACGCGGTGCAGACGACGCTGGCGCGGATGAAGGCGCTGGGCGGCAACGGCGGCGTGATCGCGCTCGATGCACGCGGCCGCGTCGAGATGCAGTTCAACAGCGAGGGGATGTTCCGCGGCGTGCGCAGCAGCGACGGCCGGCGGGAAACGGCGATCTGAACGTGCCGGCCTAACTAGCGCGCAGCGGCAGCACCGCGGTGGCCGCGAGATCCGTCTTCGGCTGCACCGGCTCCGCGGCGACGTAGCGATCGCGGCCCTGGTGCTTCGCGGCGTACAGCGCCTGGTCGGCGAACTCGATCGCGGCATCGTGCGACGCGAGGCGATACGCATCCACGGCGACCACGCCGACGCTGACCGTCACGTACGGCTGCGCCTCGGAGCCGGCATGCGGAATGCGCAGATCGCGAACCGCGGCCAGCAGGCTGCGCGAGATGCTCTCGCCATAGGACTTGTCCGCGCCGTACAGCACCGCGACCAGCTCCTCGCCACCGTAACGCGCGACGAAATCCAGCGGCCGGCGACGCGCGGCTTCGCGCAATGCGTTCGACACGCGGCGCAGGCAGTCGTCGCCGGCGATGTGGCCGTAACGATCGTTGTAGCGCTTGAAGCAGTCGATATCGATCATGATGACCGCGATGGTCTGCCGGTCGCGCTGCGCCTGCTGCCACACGCGGCGGATCTGGTCCTCGAACGCGGCGCGGTTGAGCAGCGTGGTCAGGCCGTCGTGCGTCGCCACCTCGGAGAGCTGGCGGTGCTCGAGGAACGCGGCGCGGTTCGCGTGTTCCAGCGTGTACGAGCCGACGAGCCCGATGAGGTTCGCGCAGAAGAGCGTGAACAGCAGGTAGGTGGACGTGGTCGGCGCCATCGACGATGCGACGGCCGCGACGGCCAGCGCCGTGAACACGATCGCGTTCGCGACCACGGCCTCGCGGAACCGCAGGCCGATCATGAAATAGAAGAAGAACGCGACCAGCAGCAGGCGCCCGCCGACCAGCGGCACCTCGTTGGGCGGCGAGAACGCCGCCATGATCACGATGCCGATGCCGAACAACGGCGCGACGGTCATGATGCCGAGGTCGTACCAGCGCGTGTAGAAACGCTTCGTGGTGAACACCAGCATGATGATGACGGCCGGCACGTGCATGCCGAACCGCACCATGTTCGTGATGCGCGCGTGGTTAGGCGAGAGGACGAAGTAGTCGAGGATCGCGAAACCGCAGACGGTGCAGGCGGCGATCCAGATCGCGACGCGGTTCCACGGACGCAGACGCGCGCGATGCTCGTTGCGGAATTCGGTTTCGAAGGGTTCGGGGAATCTGAGAAAGCGGAAGCCGCTCGCCAGCAGGCGGGCTGCTTCGCCAGTCGTGGCGGACGAATGCTTGGTGGACGCCATGCAGTCCCGAACCCGGAGGGTCTCCCTGATTTCGAGACAGCGTTTTAAGTGTTCGGCAGTCGACACGCAACTGCCGCGGGACGCCCTAGGCCTGGGCGTTCCCCGTCGGCGTGCGCGGCGCGGCCTTCACGCGCGTGCGCCAGACTTCGTACGGGCTCCAGCCCTGTTTGCGCGCGGCAGCTTCACGAGCAGCTTCGGCGGGCGAGAAACCATCTTCGTTCGCGGCGGATTTCGCGGCCAACTCGAGCAGGTTCTGCTCGGTCTGATTCTTGGTTTTCATGTCGTCCCTAAACCTTGGTGGACCGTTCGGTCTTCTGGTGGGCAGGGATTCTAGTACGCCATTTGTGAAAAAATAGGCTTCAGGAACAAGATTTTATGGATATGTCAAGAGTTAGAGGCGCGTCACAGTTTTTCAGCCCGACGAGTACTCCGCTAAATACTGTTCAAAACCGATTCCACTCTGCCGATCCCGGGCCTCGATTGACGCCTGCGCCTCGAGCGATTCGTCGGCAGCCGCGCGGAATTCCGCCTGGCGCTCGACGTTGGGCGCGTACAGCGCGAGGAAATACTCCTTGTGGAGCCGGGACATGCGCAGCGCGAGATCGAAGAACGACTCGCCGGTGCTCTCGAGCTCTTTCAACATCCGTGCCGACGGCGTCAGCGACACGTCCGTGACCTTCGCCGCCTGCACCGTCAGCGCCGCGGAGTAGGGTTTCGAGGGGTCGCCGCGGTCCAGGACCTCGGCGATGCCCTGCATCGAATCGAGCAGTTCCCGCGCCCAGCTGCTCATCTGCACGTCGCGGCCGTCGCGCTTCAGCGTGAGGCCGGGCTCGCGCCCGCGGCGCGCGACCGTCACGTGATTCGCATCGAGCACGTCCTGTTCGTTGGCGTCGATCAGCGGCGAATCCTTCATCAGGCACAACGCGAGGAACACCTCGAGGAAGCGCAGCTTGTTCTGGTTCACGCCGACCGGGTCGAATGCGCTGACGTCGAGCGCGCGCACCTCGACGTACTCCACACCCGCGCGGCGCAGTGCCTTCGTCGGCCGCTCGCCGGAACGCGCGACGCGCTTCGGGCGGATGAAGCTGTAGTACTCGTTCTCGATCTGCAGGATGTTGGCGTTCAGCTGCCGCCACTCGCCGTTCACGTCGACGCCGAGCTGCTGGTACGGCGCGTGCGGCGTGCTGATCGCGCGCGACAGGTCGCGCACGTATTCGTCGAGACTGTTCACCGACACCGACAAACCCGCCTGGTTGCGGTTGCGGTACCCGAGATCGCTCATGCGCAGCGACGTCGCGTACGGCTCGTACGACGTGTCCTGCGAGAGGCGCGGCAGCGTCACGTTGCGGCCGCGCAGGAACGAATTGCACACCACGGGCGACACGCCGAATAGATAGAGGACGAGCCAGCCGTGGCGGCGGTAGTTGCGCAGCAGGTGGAAGTAGCGCTCGGAGATGAAGTCCTGGCCGCGCAGCCGCGACTGGACGAGGTCCTGCCACGGCTCCCACATCGTCTCGGGGAAGGAGTAGTTGTAGTGCACGCCGGAGATGGCCTGCATGATGCGGCCGTAACGCACGCCGAGGCCGTTGCGATACACGGTCTTCATGCGCGCGACGTTCGACGAGCCGTACTGCGCGATCGGGATGCTGTCGTCGCCGTCGAGGATCGACGGCATCGACGTGGCCCACAGCAGCTCGTCGCCCATGTGCTGGTAGACGAACTGGTGCAGGTCGGTGAGGTACTGCAGCAGCTCCCAGCTCGTGCGGAACGTCGGCGTGACCAGCTCGATCAGCGCCTCGGAATAGTCGGTGGTGATGTTCTCGTTCGTGAGCGCCGAGCCGAGCGCGCGCGGATGCGGCGTCTGCGCGATGCGGCCGTCCGGCGTCACGCGCAGCGATTCCTTCTCGAGACCCTTGCGCCCGCCCGCGATGATCCCGGGCTCGCCGCTGTTGATCAGCGCCGCCAGGGTCTGCTCGAACTTGCGGTCGATGGCGGCACTCATGAGGGGCCGGCATCTTGCCGGTCCCGCGGTGCCCTGTGCAATCAGTCTATGGAGAGAGCTCGTTAGAAGTTCTGATCAATGCGCCGCCGCCGTACGCGCGGCTTGTTCGGCCTCACAATGCTGGCGCAGGTCGGTCAGCATCTGCGGCAGCTCCCGCTTGAACGTGGAGCGCGCCAGCCAGTTCGGCACATAACCCGGCGGGTCGATGTAGGCGCGATAACGCAGCAGGGTCCGCTTGCCGTCGTCGACGGGCTCGAACTCCCACAGGCCGTAGTTCGCCTTGAAATCGCCAGTGACCTGGCTGAAGGCGATGCTCCGGTCCGGCACGAAATCGGCTCGGAACACCCACTTGAGGCGCGGCGCGTACCAGCCGAAGTCGATCTCGTGTTCGACCAGCTGCCAGCTGTCGTCGGCGGCGCGATCGCGGACGCGGCAGAGGCGCAGGTGCGGCACGTAACGGACCGCGTCCGCGCAACGGGACATGAGCTGGAACACGATGTCCGGTGTGGCGCCGATGAGGATGGCGGCGCGGGCGGTGCCCTTGCGCTGGCCCGGATCGAGGCTGGCGCGGATGACGATCTCGCCGGCGTTCACGCGCGCGGACTCCGCGGGCGTCAGCTCGAAATCGGCGGCGTGGGCGGCAGGCGTGCAGGCGGCGCAGCCGAGGAACAGGCGCAGCCAGAGGCCCGGAAGTCGTCGCGCCGTTCCCATGTTGAAGAGTGAGTGTCCCCGTCGACCCGAAAAGTTCTGGCGATTATGGCAGCGTTCATTGTCCGTTAAGGCCGACGCGCCTATGGTTGCTGGCATGAAGCGCTCCGCCCTCGTCCTGGTCCTCGCCCTGTGCGCCGGCTCGCCGGCGTTCGCGGCGCTCCGTTGCGGCACGAAGCTGGTCAGCGAGGGAGACACGCGCGCGGAGGTCACGCGCAAGTGCGGCGAGCCGACCGAGGTGGTGCCGTTGAAGAGCGTGTTCCGCCGGCCGATGGTCTGGGCGAATGGGCAGTCGTACTACGTCGGCGAGGATTTCATCGAGATCCGCTGCGAGGCGTGGGTCTACAACCTCGGGCCTAACAAGCTGATGCGGCGGCTGAAGTTCGAGGATGGGGTGCTGACGGAGATCGAGTCTCTCGGGTACGGCTACAACCCGTGAAGAGTTGGTGCCGCGTGGGGGACATGGGGAGTTGGCTCCCGAACATCGGGTCACCCACCGTCATGCCGGCAAACTCCCCATATCCCGCACCCGGCACCAACTACTTCGTCGCTATCCACCGCTCGATCTTCGCCGACAGCACATCCATCGGCAGCGCGCCGTCGCGCAGCACCTGGCTGTGGAATTCGCGCACGTCGAACCGCTGGCCGAGCGCCGCCTGCGCCTTCGCGCGCAGTTCGGTGATGCGCAGCTGCCCGAGCTTGTAACCCAGCGCCTGCCCCGGCCACACGATGTACCGCTCGACTTCCGCGGTGACGTCGCTCTCCGCCATCGACGAGTTGTCGAGCATGTAGCGGATGGCCTGCTCGCGCGTCCATCCCTTCGCATGCAGGCCGGTATCGACCACCAGCCGCATCGCGCGCAGCATCTCGTCCGACAGCCGGCCGTACCACTGATACGGATCCGTGAACATGCCGAGCTCCTTGCCGATCGATTCCGCGTACAGCGCCCACCCTTCCGAATACGCCACGTAGCCGCTGAAGCGGCGGATGCGCGGCAGGTCCGTCAACTCCTGCTGGATCGCGATCTGGAAGTGATGCCCCGGCGCCGCCTCGTGCAGCGACAACGTCTCGACGCCGAACTTCGGCTGCGCCTTCAGGTTGAAGGTGTTGATGTAGAAGATGCCGGGCCGCTTGCCGTCCGCCGACGGCGCCTGGTACGAGCCGCCGGCGGCCGACGCCGCGCGGAACGGCTCGACCGGGCGGATCTCGTAACCCGCCTTCGGGAAATCCGAGAACAGCTTCGGCAGCAGCGCGTCGATGCGGCGCTTCACGTCCTGGTACGCGCCCAACAACTCCGCCTGGTCGGTGAAGTAGAAGCGCGGGTCCTCCTCGAGGTACTCGAAGAACGCGTCGAGGTCGCCCTTGAACCCCACCTGCTCCTTCACCGCGAGCATCTCGCCGCGGATGCGCGCGACTTCGCGCAGGCCGAGCTCGTGGATCTCGTCGGCGGTCAGCGTCGTCGTCGTGGCGCCGTGGATGCGCCAGGCGTACCAGTCGCGGCCGTCGGGCAGGTCGGACCAGCCGACGGTCGTGCGCGCCGCGGGTAGATAGTCGCGATCGATGAAATCGGCGAGCCGCGCGTACGCCGGCAGCACCTCGTCGCGCAGCGCCGCCGCGTATTCGCGCGCGATGCGCTCGCGCTCCGCCGCCGGGATGGCGGGCGGCAGCGCCTTGACCGGCTCCCAGAACAGGCTGTCTTCCGGCCGCGCCTTGACGATGTCGCGCAGCTGCGGGATCACCTTCGACATCGCCGGCCGCGGCAGCGTGACGCCGCGCGACATGCCGGCGCGCATCATCGTGATGGCGCCGTCGGCCCAGCGCGGGAACTGGCGCAGTCGCTTCAGGAACGCGTCGTAGTCGTGCGCGGTGGCGAACGGCTGCGGTCCCGAGCCGGAGCCGTACACGGCGAGATCCATCGGCAATCCGCTCATCTGGTTGAGCGGCATCAGCTCCTCGGGAAACCGCGCGCCCTGCAACGCGAGCTCGCGTTCGCTCGTGAAGATGTCCCAGGTCAGGCGCGACTCTGTGGACAGGCGGGCTGCATCGATCGCGTGGGCGCGGTCGAGGAACGCGCGCTCCACCGCCAGCGTCTTCTCGCGGAATCCGGGGCTGGTGGTTTCGTCGAGCCGGTCGTCGTAGCGGGTGTCGCCGATCGCGGTGGCGTTCAGCGGCGAGAGCTCGAGCTGCTTCTCGAAGTACTCCTCGACGAGCGAGTTCAGCGCGGCATCGGCGGACGACTTCGGCGGCACGGTGGCGCAGGCGGACAAGGCGGCGACCCCTAACAACACGGCGAATTTCTTCATGCGGCGATGGTACGCAACCGGTCCCGCGTTGACATCGGGGGATGCACGGGAACTGCCGCGACGCCCGTTCGTCTCGCCGCGCCGGACTCGTCCCACCCGGATGTGCACACGGCGCGGCGGCACGACGCGGCGGGCCGAGGCACGTCGCCGCACTGTCGCGTTCCCGCCCGACCCGGGCCTTTCTGTGTTATTCAACCAGTCCATGAAAACCGCCCGCCTGTTGCTCTGCGTCGGTTCCCTCGCCTGCACCTTCGCGTTCGCCGCGGCAACGCCGCGCGTCTCGACGAAGCTGCCCGGCAAGAAAGGCCAGGTACTGACGATGTTCGCGGACGAGCCCGTCATGCTGCGCGCCATCCGCCGCGCGCGCGCCGAGCTCGACGACTTCTTCCGGGTCGTGGATTCGCCGAAGAGCTACCAGTCCAACTTCTCCGTGCGCGTCGCGATGCGCGAGGCCGGCGGCGGCGAATACCTGTGGATCTCGGGATTCCGGGAAGGCGACACCTTGTACGAAGGCGTCGTCGACCAGGACGTCCACCCGCCGTCGGCGTTCAAGCGCGGCGACAAGTTCACGTTCAAACGTGCCGACATCGTCGACTGGACGTACACGGACACCCGCGAAGGCCGCGTCCATGGCGCCTATACCGAGTGCGCGCTGCTGACGCTCGCGCCGGCCGACGTCGCGCAGAAGATCCGCACCGAACACAAGATCGACTGCGACTTCTGACGATCGGGTCGTGGCCGTCCGGCCGTGCGCGGGCTGGCCTCGCGCGGGCGCGTCGTCGCCCGGTCGGACCGTTGCCTTGTTGGGCCATTGCCCGGTCGCGTGGCATCCTACGGCGCCGTTCTTCCCGGGAGCTCCTCACATGCTGGTTGGATCGCAGGTTCGTCGCGTCGCAGTCGTCGGTGGCATGCGCATTCCGTTCGCACGCGGTCATGGCGCGTATTCGCGGGTCGGCAACCAGGACATGTACACCGCGGTGCTGCAGGCGCTGGTCGCGAAATTCCGCATCGCCGGCGAGCGGCTCGGCGACGTGACCGGCGGCGCCGTGCTCAAGCACTCGAAGGACTTCAACCTCGTGCGCGAGTGCGTGTTGTCGTCGGGGCTCGATCCCGCGACGCCCGGGCTCGACATGCAGCGCGCCTGCGGTACCGGCCTCGATGCGACGATCTCCGTCGCGATGAAGATCGCGCTCGGCCAGATGGACGCGGGAATCGCCGGCGGCTTCGACACCGTCAGCGATCCGCCCATCGTCTATCCACGCGAGTACCAGCAGATCCTGCTGCGCGCGTATCGCGGCAAGACGCTGGGGCAGCGCATCGGCCCGTTCTTCTCGATCCGGCCACGGCATTTCAAGCCGGTGATGCCGGGCGTGCTCGAGCCGCGCACCGGACTCTCGATGGGCGAGCACTGCGAGCAGATGGCGAAGACCTGGAAGATCTCGCGCGAGGACCAGGACGCGCTCGCGAATCTCTCGCACGTGAACGCCGGCAAGGCGTGGGCGCGCGGCTTCTTCTCGGATCTCGTCGTCGGCGAGTACCAGGGCCTGAAGATGGACAACAACGTCCGGGCCGACAGCACGGTCGAGAAGTTAGCCACGCTGAAGCCGGCGTTCGACCGGCGCACCGGCCAGGGCACGCTGACGGCCGGCAACTCGACGCCGCTGACCGACGGCGCGTCCGCCGTGTTGCTGGCCAGCGAGGAATGGGCGAAACAGCGCAACCTGCCGGTGCTCGCGCACTTCACGTTCAGCAAACAGTGGGCGGTGGACTACGTCGGTGGCAAGGAAGGGCTGCTGATGGCGCCTGCCTACGCGGTCCCGGCGATGCTGAGGGATGCCGGCCTCACGCTGCAGGACTTCGATTTCTACGAGATCCACGAGGCGTTCGCGGCGCAGGTGCTGTGCACGCTGAAGGCGTGGGAATCGCCGGAATACTGCAAGGAGCGGCTCGGACTCGACGCGCCGCTGGGCAGCATCGATCGCGCGAAACTCAACGTGAACGGCTCCAGCGTCGCGATGGGCCATCCGTTCGCGGCCACGGGCACGCGCATCGTCGCGCAGCTCGCGAAGCAGCTGGCCGAGGCGCCGGGGGCGAAGCGGGGCCTGATCTCGGTGTGCACCGCGGGCGGGATGGGCGTGGTGGCGATCCTGGAGAAGGCGTAAGAGGTTGGTGCCGGCACCAATCTCCCTTCCCATTGGTTTCAATTGAAACTAATCTGACCGCCTTCCCCGAGGTGGTCCATGAAGCGCTACATCCATTTCCCCAGGGTCGAAGGCCAGGCCTCGCGCCAGGCCCACGCCGACCTGCCCGCGGGCACCTTCGAGCGCGAGATCAGCAAGGAAGGTTTCTTCGGGCCCGCGGCGCATCTGTATCACCGCAACCCGCCCACCGGCTGGGTGAACTTCGAAGGCCCGCTGCGGCCGCACGCGTTCGACTGCACGAAGCTGCCCGGTGATCAGCTCTCGCCGTGGAGCGCGCCCGAACTGCTGTTCAACGCCGCCGTCCGCGTCCGTCACTGGACGCTCGCCAGCAGGATGCCGGCCCTCGCGCGCAATGCCGACGGCGACGAACTGCTGTTCCTCCACGCCGGCCGCGGCGAACTGCACTGCGACTACGGCCATCTCTCCATCGAAGCCGGCGACTACGTGCTGATCCCGCGCGGCACGATGTGGCGCATCGACGCCACCGAACCGCTGCGCGCACTGCTGATCGAAGCCACCAACAACTCCTACCGCCTCCCCGACAAGGGCCTGGTCGGCCCGCACGCGATCTTCGATGCCGCGATGCTCGACACGCCGCGCATCGATGAGGCCTTCAAGTCGCAGCAGTCCGACGGCCCGGCGGGCGGCGGCCCGTGGCGCGTCGAGATCAAGCGCCGCAACGCCCTATCCACCGTCACCTATCCATTCAATCCGCTCGACGCGGTGGGCTGGCACGGCGACCTGTGCGTCGTGCGCATCAACCTGCGCGACATCCGGCCGCTGATGAGCCATCGCTACCACCTGCCGCCATCCGCGCACACGACCTTCCTCGCGGACCGCTTCGTCGTCTGCAGCTTCGTGCCGCGCCCTTTCGAGTCGGATCCCGGCGCGATGAAGGTGCCGTTCTTCCACAACAACGACGACTACGACGAAGTCATCTTCTATCACGCCGGCAATTTCTTCAGCCGCGACAACATCCATCCCGGGATGATCACGATGCATCCCGGCGGCTTCACGCACGGCCCGCATCCGAAGGCGTTGAAGAACGTGCTGACGCCCGCGAAGCCGGCGACCGACGAATACGCCGTGATGATCGACACGCGCGACGCGCTCGAGATCGCGCCGGCCGCGACCGGCATCGAGTGGCCCGGCTATGTAGATAGCTGGAAGGGCGCGAAGTGAAACTGGCGACCCTGAAACGCGACGGCCGCGACGGCCGGCTCGCCGTGGTCAGCCGCGATCTCACGCGCTGCCAGCTCGTGCCCGGCATCGCGCCGACGCTGCAGGCCGCGCTCGACGACTGGGCGCACGTCGCGCCGCAGCTGGCGCAGCGCGCGGTCGCGCTCGAAGCCGGCGGCGATGGCAGCCTGCCGTTCGACGCCGCCGACTGCCTCGCGCCGCTGCCGCGCGCGTATCACTGGGTCGACGGCAGCGCCTACGTGAACCACGTCGAGCTCGTGCGCAAGGCGCGCGGCGCCGAGATGCCCGCGTCGTTCTGGACCGATCCGCTCGTCTACCAGGGCGGCTCGGATGACCTGTTGGGCGCGCGTGCCGACGTGCCGTTCGGCGACGTCGCCTGGGGCATCGACCTCGAGGCGGAGATCGCCGTCATCACCGACGACGTGCCGATGGGCACGACGAAAGCCGACGCCGCCGGCCACATCAAGCTGGTCGCGCTCGTCAACGACTGGTCGCTGCGCAATCTCATCCCCGGCGAGCTCGCGAAGGGTTTCGGCTTCTATCAATCGAAGCCATCGACGTCGTTCTCGCCGGTGGTCGTGACGCCCGACGAGCTCGGCGCCGCGTGGCGCGACAGCAAGCTGCACCGGCCGCTGGTCAGTCACATCAACGGCGTGCCGTTCGGCAGTCCCGACGCGGGCACCGACATGACGTTCAGCTTCGCCGATCTCGTCGCGCACGTGACGAAGACGCGGCGACTGCGTGCCGGGGCCATCGTCGGCTCGGGCACCGTGTCCAACTACGACCGCAGCCGCGGCTCGAGCTGCCTCGCCGAGAAACGCACGCTCGAGCAGCTCGAGGCTGGCGCGCCGCGCACGCCGTTCCTGCAGTTCGGCGACCGCGTGAAGATCGAGATGCTGGACGATGCGGGCCGCAGCATCTTCGGTGCGCTCGACAATCGAGTCGTACGGAGCGACGCCGTCTGATCCGGCCGCCGGTCCGCGTCCGGCCGCCGGCCCGCAGGCGAATCAGGTCGTCGCCACCGAGACCAGCGCCGGCTTCAGCACGCGCAGCAGGTCCGCCGGCGCGATACCGACCAGGAACCCGCGCGCACCGCCGTTGATGTAGATCCGCGGCAGCTCCGCGATGCTCGCCTCGCAGTAGACGGGCATCGCGCGTTTCAACCCGAACGGCGACGTGCCGCCGACCTGGTACCCCGAATGCCGGTCCGCGACCTCCGGCGCGCACGGCGCCACGCTCTTCGTGCCGATGTGTCGCGCGAGATTCTTCGCGGACACCTCGCGATCGCCGTGCATGAGGATGCACAACGGCTTCTTCGCGTCGTCCTCGAAGATCAGCGTCTTGATCACGACGTGTTCGTCGACGCCGAGATGCCGCGCGGACGTGCTCGTCCCGCCGCGCGCTTCCCAGGCATACAGGTGCGGCGTGAACTCCACCTTGTTCTGGCGGAGCACGCGCACGGCCATCGTGACGGGATGATCGGTGGCCACGCGCCTCAGCCGAAGTTTGCCGCCGTCAGCGTCTTCGTCGCGCCTTTCGCCACGCGCACGTCGATGAGCTTCCCACCCAGGCGTACCTTCGCCCGGCCGCCGGGCGTGCCGCGCAACACCGCGCTCTCGAGCGCACCGTTGCGCCAGGCGAGGTCGAGCTCGAAGCCGCCGCGCGAGCGCAGGCCGGTCACCGAACCCGTCGGCCACGCCGGCGGCAGGGCCGGCAGCAGCACGATCTCGCCCTCGACATTCTGCATCAGCATCTCGACGATGCCGGCCGCGCCGCCGAAGTTGCCGTCGATCTGGAACGGCGGGTGCGCGTCGAACATGTTCGGGTACGTGCGCGACGGATCGAGCAGCAGCTTCAGCACCGAGTGCGCGTGCGCCGCTTCGCGCAGCCGCGCCCACAGGTTGATGCGCCACGCGATCGCCCAGCCGGTAGATAGGTCACCGCGCAACTCGAGCGTTTTTCGTGCTGCCGCCGCCAGCGCCGGCGTGCCCTGCACGTTGATCTGCCCGCTCGGATAGAGCGCGTACAGGTGAGCCACGTGCCGGTGCTGCGGCTCGGGCGCCTCCATGTCCCAGTCCTCGAGCCACTCGCGCAGCTGCCCGGCCTTGCCGATCTTGTCCGGCGGCAGTCGGGCGCGCGTCGCCGCACAGGCGGCACGGAAATCCCCGTCGACGCCGAGGATCTCGGCGGCCTGGATGCAGTGCGCGAACAGGTCGCGCAGGATCTGGTTGTCGCCGGACGGCCCGGCGCACACCGTCGCGCCGAACGGGTGCGTGTTCTCGGGCGACAGCGACGGGCTCGTCACCAGGTAGCCGTACTTGCCGTCCTCGACCAGCGTGTCGAGGAAGAACTCCGCGGCGCCCTTCATCAGTGGATAGACGTCGGCGAGATAGGCACGGTCTCGGCCGTAGTCGTAGTGATCCCAGAGATGCATGCTCAGCCACGCGCCGCCCAGGGGCCACAGGCCCCAGTTGGCGCCGTCGATCGCCGCGGTGCCGCGCCACAGGTCGGTGTTGTGGTGCGCGACCCAGCCGCGCGCGCCGTAGTTCACCTTCGCCGTGCGCGCGCCGGTCACCGCGAGCTCGCGCACCATCTGCACCAGCGGCAACACCGTCTCGGCGAGATTCGTCGTCTCGGCCGGCCAGTAGTTCATCTCGGTGTTGATGTTGATCGTGAACTTCGAGCCCCAGGGGGCGGTGAGCTTGTCGTTCCACAAGCCCTGCAGGTTCGCGGGCTGCCCGCCCGGGCGCGAGCAGGAGATCAGCAGGTAGCGTGCGTATTGGAAATACAGCGCCGCGAGGGCCGGGTCGTCCGTGGTCGCGGAATTGCGGATGCGGCGGTCGGTCGGCTCCTCGGCCGCCGCCGTCGAACCGACGTCGAGCGTGACGCGCCGGAACAGGCGCCGGTGTTCGCGCACGTGCGCGTCGCGCAAGGCCTCGAACGACTTCGTGCCGGCGGCCGCGAGCCGCGCCCGCGTCGTCGCGGCGGGATCGCCGCTCACGTCGTCGTAGCGCTTGTAACTGGTGGCGATCGCGAGCAGTAGCACCACCGAATCCGCAGCGTCGATCACCACGGCGTCGTCGCGCATGGCGACGGTGCCGCCGTCGTTCTTCACGGCGAGCCGCGCTTCGTATTTCAACGCGGCGGGGAGCCCTTCCTGCGCGGTGTTCGTACCCTGCAGGACGAGCGTCGACGCATCGCCGGCCACGGCGCCGGGCATCGGCGTCTCGAAACTGGCGCGCATCGAAATCGAACCCGGCCGCTCGCCCGAGATCCGCATCACGATGACGTCGTCGACGGCCGACGCGAACGTCTCGCGCACGAACGTCATGCCGTCCTGCACGTACGTCACCGTCGAGATCGCGGCGTCGAGATCCAGCTGGCGACGGTAGTTCGATGCCCACGACGAGGCGCCGAAGCCGAGCACGAGCTCGCCGACGGTCTGGTACGACGGCATGCGCAACGGCCGCGCCATCAGCTTTTCCTGCGCGAGCGCCTGCGCTTCCTTGTAGCGACCGTCGCGGATCAGCGCGCGCACCTGCGGCAACGCGGCCAGCGCGTCCGGGCTCGACGGATCGTAGGGACCGCCGCCGTACAACGTGTCGTCGTTCAACTGCAGTCGTTCGCGGCCGATGCCACCGAAGATCATCGCGCCGATCCGGCCGTTGCCGATCGGCAGGGCTTCGACCCACTCGTTCGCGGGTTGCCGATACCACAACAGGTTCGCGGCGGCCGGCGGCTCCGCGCCGATCGCCAGTCGCGAACCGCCTGCCGACAGCGCGCCGAAGGCCAGCGCGGACTGCAGCGCCGCGCGGCGCGTGATTCTCGATTCGTCTTTGATCACCGTGACTCCCCTCGTCCGCCGGGGAGAGTCTAGCGGCCTACCTGCAGTTACACACCGGGCAGCCGCGATCGAAGATGATCTTCCACTCGCCGCTCGCTTCGCGTCGCCACACCGACGTGTACGTGCCGATGCGTTTGCCGGTCGGATCGAGCACCGGCCCCGTGCTCAACGCGAGCTGGCCGCCGGGCTGCACCTCGACGATCTCCGGTGCCCACGAGAACGGCGCGGTCGGTCCGTCGAAGTACGCCTTCCAGCTCGCCAGCACTTCGTCGGGTCCATGCAGCGGTTTGTCGGCGAGCCAGATGGTGTCCGGCGCGATCATCGCGACGAAGGCCTTCGGGTCGCGATCCGTGAGCGTCTTCGCGAACGCAATCTCGCGTGCGCGGACCTGCGCCGCGAGATCGTCCGCCCGCACGCCGGACGAAACCAGCAGGACGACAAACAACCCGCACAACCGCCGTGAAAACATGGGCATCTCCTACAGTCGATGCGCCGCGATACTACCTTCGAGGCAGGCGCGGAGATTTCGGCTGGTGGCACAATCCCGTCCCATGGGCGAATTCACCACCTTGATGGCCCGCGACGGCCACGAATTCAACGCGTGGCTCGCCGCACCGCCAGCCGGCGCGGGCGCCGCGCTCGGCGCCATCGTGCTCTGCCAGGAGATCTTCGGCGTGAATCGCCACATCCGCCGCGTGGCGGATGCCTACGCCGCCGCGGGCTACGTCACGCTCGCGCCCTGCCTCTACGACCGCATCCGCCGCGGCATCGAGCTGGGTTACAGCGAGGCGGAAGTGCAGGAAGGCCGCGGCTACCGGCTGCGCATCCCGAAAGAGAAGACGATGCTCGACCTCGCCGCGTCCATCAACGTCGTGAAGCACGCGGGCCGCGTCGCCGCGATCGGTTATTGCTGGGGTGGCACCTTGGCATACCTCGCCGCCGCCGAGCTGCCGGTGTCGCGCGCCGTCTCCTACTACGGCGGCCAGATCGCGAAGGAGCATCTCGACAAGCATCCGCGCCGTCCGGTGCTCTACCACTTCGGCGAGAAGGACCCATATATCCCGCCGTCGGACATCGACAAGATCCGCGCCGCCGATCCGACCGGCACCTTTCACGTGTATCCCGCGGATCACGGGTTCAACTGCGAGGACCGCGCCGCCTACGACGCGGCCAGCGCCGCGCTGGCGCTCGAGCGCACGCTGGCGTTCCTCGCCGCGCCACTGGAGAAGACATGATCAAGCTCGCCGATTCGAATCTCTGGAAACAGCAGGGCCTCATCGCCGGAGAATGGCGCGCCGCCGATTCCGGCCAAACTACCGATATCCGCAACCCTGCGACGTCGGAGGTGCTGGGCAACGTGCCGAACATGGTCGGCGCCGAGGCGCGCCGCGCGATCGAAGCCGCCAGCGCCGCGCTGCCGGCGTGGTCGAAGAAGACCGCGGGCGAGCGCGCGAAGATCCTGCGCAAGTGGTTCGAGCTGATGCTCGCGAACCAGGACGACCTCGCCACCATCATGACCGCCGAGCAGGGCAAGCCGCTCGCCGAGTCGAAGGGCGAGATCGCGTACGCCGCGTCGTTCATCGAGTGGTTCGCCGAGGAAGGCAAACGCGTCTACGGCGACATCATCCCCGGCCACCAGCCCGACAAGCGCCTGCTCGTGTTGCGCCAGCCGATCGGCGTCGTCACCGCGATCACGCCGTGGAATTTCCCGGCGGCGATGATCACGCGCAAGTGCGGCCCGGCGCTGGCCGCCGGCTGCACGTTCGTCGTGAAGCCGGCGCCGCAGACACCGTTCTCCGCGCTGGCGATGGCCGAGCTCGCGCAGCGCGCCGGCATCCCGCCGGGCGTGTTCAACGTCGTCACCGGCGACGCCGTCGCGATCGGCGGCGAGTTCACCGGCAATCCGCTGGTGCGCAAGCTGTCGTTCACCGGCTCGACGCAGGTGGGCAAACTACTGATGTCGCAGTGCGCGGGCACGGTGAAGAAGGTGGCGCTCGAGCTCGGCGGCAACGCGCCGTTCCTCGTGCTCGAGGATGCCGACCTCGATGCCGCGGTCGCCGGCGCGATCGCCAGCAAGTACCGCAACACCGGCCAGACCTGCGTCTGCGCGAACCGCTTCATCGTGCACTCGAAGGTGTACGACGCGTTCGCCGCGAAGCTCGCCGCGGCCGTGCAGAAGCTGCGCGTCGGCGACGGACTGAAAGGCGAGACGGACCAGGGCCCGCTGATCGACGCGAAGGCACTGGCGAAGGTCGAGAGCCACATCGCGGATGCGAAGGCGAAGGGCGCCACCGTCATCACCGGCGGCGCGCGCCATGCGCTCGGTGGCACGTTCTACCAGCCCACCGTGCTGACGAACGTGAACCCGTCGATGCAGCTCGCGCGCGAGGAGACGTTCGGCCCGGTGGCGCCGCTGTTCCGCGTCGACACGGACGAGGAAGCGGTGCGGCTCGCGAACGACACGGAGTTCGGTCTCGCCGCTTATGTGTACACACGCGATCTCGCGCGTTCGTGGCGCGTCAGCGAGGCACTCGAGTACGGCATCGTCGGACTGAACACCGGGTTGATCTCCACCGAGGTGGCGCCGTTCGGCGGTGTCAAGGAAAGCGGTATCGGTCGCGAAGGTTCGAAGTACGGAATCCTGGAATTCACCGAGCTCAAGTACCTCTGCATCGGCGGTATCTGAACGCCGACGAATGGCGCGATGAAAAGCGGGGCATCAAGTACACTGCGCCGCCAGTGCTCGGGAAGTTCCACGAAATCAGCGTCGAGACGCCGGACATCGCGGAGTCGGTGGCCTTTTACGAACGTCTCGGCTTCACGCAGGTCGGCACCGCCGACACCTGGCAGCATCCCTACGGCGTGCTGACCGACGGCAAACTGTTCCTCGGCCTGCACCAGTTCAAGTTTCCCTCGCCCACCATCACGTACGTGCACGCGGACATCGCCGCGCATTCGCACGCGTTCGAGAAACACGGCATCGAGCTCGCGTGGAAACGCGTCGGTGACGATGCGTTCAACGAGGTGGGCTTCTTCGATCCGTCCGGCCAGCCGATCCGCGTGCAGGAAGCGCCGACGCACTTCGCCGCCGGCGAAGGGGTCGACACTTCCCTGTGCGGCGACTTCGCCGAATACAGCATGCCGAACGGCGAGTTCGAGGCGATGAGCGCGTTCTGGGAACCGCTGGGTTTCGTCGCGATGGGCGAGAACGACACGCCGTACGTGCGGCTGTCGATGACCAGCGATCACATCGATCTCGCCGTGCACCGGCCGCGCACGCTGGACGCGCCGATGCTGGTGTTCGCGTCCGCGGACATGGGCGAGCGCATCGACAGGCTGCGCGCGCTCGGCGTCGAGTTCTCGGCGGACCTGCCGCGCGGACTCGATCCGCGACACAGCGCGCTGATCGCGGCGCCGGAAGGCACGGCGCTGCTGCTCGTCAACTCGATCGAGTAGCGCTCCCTCGTTCCCGGGAGGGAACCTGCGCCGCGCGCCGAAGCGTGTCCCGCACGCGGCACCCCGCGATTGCCCGAATGCGCGCCCGCGGAAATCCGGGGATAATCGCGCCCCTCATCTTTCTGCTTCACTCGCCGGGGAACACATCCAATGAAGCGTATCGCGAGCGCGGCCACCGCCGCCCTGACCCTCCTCCTCTGCTCCCAGGCCCAGGCCGATGAAGGCATGTGGCCGTACCATGGCGCGCCGCTCGCCAAGCTCAACGGCGCGCTGCATACGAAGATCGACCAGGCCTGGCTCGACAAGGTACGCACGGCCACCGTGCGTCTGTCGAACTGCACCGCGTCGTTCGTCTCGAAGGACGGACTGATCCTGACGAATCACCACTGCGTCGAGGATTGCCTCGCGCAGCTGTCGTCGAAGGAGAAGAGCTACGTCGAGGACGGCTTCCTCGCGAAGACGCGCGACGAAGAGAAGAAGTGCCAGACGCAGATCGCCGACGTGCTGACCGGCATGGACGACGTCACCGCGAAGATCGCCAAGGCCATCGAGGGCAAGGACGAGAAGGCCGCGAACGACGCGCGCAAGGCGGCGCTGACGCAGCTCGAGGCCGACTGCGAGAAGACCGAGAAGCTCAAGTGCGAGACGGTGAACCTGTACCAGGGCGGCCAGTACTGGCTGTACAAGTACAAGCGCTACACCGACGTGCGTATCGCGTTCGCGCCGGAAGTCGGCATCGCCGCGTACGGCGGCGACCCGGACAACTTCCAGTTCCCGCGCTGGTGCCTCGACATGGGCATCCTGCGCGCCTACGAGAACGGCAAGCCGGCCGTCCCCACCAACTACCTGAAGATCAACTTCGCGGGCCCGAAGGCCGGCGACCCGGTGTTCGTGTCCGGACACCCGGGCAGCACGGACCGCCTGCTGACCGTCGCGCAGCTCGAGGAGCAGCGCAACGTCGCCTGGCCGCAGTGGCTGCTGCGTTACTCGGAGCTGCGCGGCCGCCTGATCCAGTTCTCGGAGCAGAACGAGACGAACGAGCGCATCACGGCGGACCTGCTGAACGGCATCGAGAACAGCATCAAGGTGCGTCGCAAGATGCTCGACGCGTTGCACGAGGACGCGTTGTTCGAGCGCAAGAAGGCCGACGAGGCGGCGCTGCGCAAGGGCGCCGGCGCGTCGTTCGGCGATCCGTGGGGCGACATCGAGAAGGCGCTGGCCGTCGAACGCTCCATCTACGCGCCGTACGTGTTCATCGAGAACAGCGGCGGCTTCCAGGGCCGGCTCGTCAACTACGCGCGCACGCTGGTGCGCGGCGCCGCCGAGCGCGAGAAACCGAACGACCAGCGCTTCCGCGAATACACCGACGGCTCGCTGCCGCGCATCGAGCAGACGCTCGGCGCGCAGGTGCCCATCTACCCCGAGCTCGAGGCGCTGCGTCTCGGCTGGGGCCTGCAACGCATGCGCGAGTGGCTGGGACCGGATCACCCGGTGGTGCGCAAGCTGCTGGCGAAGGAAGGACCGAACGAACTGGCGAAGCGGCTCGTGACGGAGACGAAGCTCGGCGATCCGGCCGCGCGGCTGGAACTGTGGAAGGGTGGTTCGGCGGCGGTCGCCGCGTCGCATGACCCGCTGATCGAGCTGGCGCGCGCCATCGATCCCGACGCGCGCGCACTGCGCAAGCAGTACGAGGACAACGTCGAAGCGCCGATCGATCTCGCCAGCGAGAAGATCGCGAAGGCGCGGTTCGCGGCACTGGGTACCAGCGTGTATCCCGACGCCACGTTCACGCTGCGCCTCAACTGGGGCACGGTGCAGGGCTGGAACGAGAACGGCACGCCGGTGGAGCCGTTCACGAAGCTGTCGCGCGCGTTCGACCGGGCGACGGGCGCGGATCCGTTCCGCATCCCGGACAGCTGGCAGAAGGTGAAGGACAAGCTCGACATGAACACGCCGTTCAATCTCTCGACGAACAACGACATCGTCGGCGGCAATTCCGGCAGCCCGCTGATCAACGCGAACGGTGAGGTGGTCGGCCTGCTGTTCGACGGCAACATCCACTCGGTGTCCGGCGCGTACTGGTTCGACACGGAGAAGAACCGCTCCGTGGCCGTGCACCCGGCGATCATCAAGGAAGCGCTGACGAAGGTGTACGGCGCCACCGCCCTGATGACCGAGCTCACGAAGAAATAGGGTCAGACCCTGTTTGCCAGGAAATGGTGCCGGAGCTCGAAAGGGCTCCGGCACATTTCATTCAATGAGGGACGGACCCTGATTTCGCTGTCACATCGAAGCGCACCTTCATCTCGTCGAGCACGACCAGCGTCCCCATCGCGACGCTGAACGGCTGCAATCCCAGCTCCGACTGCTTCAGCGTGAACTCGCCGGTCGCCTTCAGCGATCCTTCCGCGCGTTCGACGACCACCGGCACGCGCACCGCGTGTGACTGGTCCTTCAAGGTGATCTCCACGCCGATGTCGTAGCCGTTCGCGGCCTCGATCACGTCGGTGGCGCGCAGGCGGATCGCGGGGAACACCGCGCCGTTCAGCAACGCTTCCGACAGCAGGTTCGTGCGCGTACCGTCGCGCGCGCTCTGCGGTACGCCGGGCGGAAAATCCGCGCCGTTCATCTCGCGCATCGCCGGCTCGTCGACGGTCAGCTCGTTCACCGGGATCGACACGTCGAAGCGCGTCTGCAGCGGATCGCCGGTGACGTACACGGTCCCCGCGACCTGGTGCGACGAGATGACATGGTTATGACCGAGCCGCGCCATCGCGCCTCCGCGATACACGAGGATCTGCAGCAGCGACTCCTCCGGCACGACGTGCCATTCCGCCGCGCCGGCCGGAACGACACCGGCCGCCGCCACGCCCGGTGCGACGACCGGCACCGGCGGCGGTTTTTCTCCGGGCGCGGGACTTGTCTGGCACCCGGCGAGTCCCCATAGCAGCCAGCCTGCGACGAGCGCCGGACGGCGCGGGAACCTCGACCCGGCATGCAACGTACTCATGGCTTTGACCCTCACCCTCGCCTGCGGCTAGCTTACCGGCATGACTTTTCGCAACACCACCCGCACCTGGGGCGTGCTCTCGAAGACGTTCCACTGGCTCATCGTGCTGATGATCATCGGCCAGTGGCTGATCGCCGAACGCGCGGACGACCTCCCGAACGGCATGGCCAAGCTGCAGACGCTCGCCCTGCACAAGTCGCTCGGCATCACCATCCTGTTCCTGGCCATCCTGCGGTTGGTGTGGCGCTGGGCGAATCCGGTTCCCTCGCTCGACGGGCTGGCGAAACCGTGGGAGCGCCTGCTGGCGCACCTCTCGCACATTCTTTTATATGGCCTGATCTTCGCGCTGCCGCTGACCGGCTGGATGATGTCGTCGGCGCGCAATTTTCCGGTGAGCTGGTTCAAGCTCGTCCAGCTGCCGGATCTCGTCGCGCCCGGCCAGGCGACGTTCGAGCGCATGCACGACCTGCATCACCTGCTGTTCAACGTGCTGGTCGGCGTCGCGGTGCTGCACGCGCTCGGCGCGCTGAAACACCACGTGATCGACCGCAACGAAGTCCTGAAACGCATGCTGCCGTTCGGCGGCGTGAAGTGAGAATCCATGACTAACTACCTCGTCTCGCTGGCCACGCTGGCATTGTTCGCCGGGTCGGCCAGCGCCCAGTCGGGCGCCCAATCCGGCCAGCCCGGCAAGCCGTCCGCGGCCGCCAAGCCCGCCTCCGCCGCGCCCGCGCCCGCCGCGACCGCGACCGCGACACCCGCCGCGGCAAAACCCGCCGTCACGCTGCCGCACTACGTGCAGGCCGCCGGCAGCAGCCTCGGCTTCGCCTTCGAGCAGGCCGGCGCGCAGAGCAACGGCGCGTTCCGGCAGTTCACGACGAAGTTCGACTACGACGAGAAGAACCTCGCCGCGAGCCGCCTCGACGTGACGGTGCAGATCGGCTCGCTCGACACGCAGGACAAGGACCGCGACGACACGCTGAAGAGCGCCGATCTCTTCGACGCCGCGAAATTCCCGACCGCCACGTTCGTCGCCAGCTCGCTCGCCAGGGGCGCGAGCGGCGTCGAGGCCGTCGGCAAGCTGACGATCCGCAACGTGACGAAGGACCTGCGCCTGCCGCTGGGCATCAAACCCACCGCCAGCGGCCTCGAGCTCTCCGGCAGCGTGACCATCAAGCGTCTCGACTACGGCGTCGGCCAGGGCGAGTGGAAGTCCACCGAGTCGGCGGGCGACCCGGTGAAGATCACGTACAAAGTCGTGATGGCGAAGGGCTGACGTGCCGGTCTCGAACTCCATGCGCCGCGTCTGGATCGGCATCTCGCTGGCCGTCGCGCTGCTGTCGCTGTATCCCGCCTGGACGGGCGCCACGAGCTGGTGGATGCCGGGCATCGCGCTGACCGTGTTCGGCATCTTCGCGCTCGAGCCGCTGATCCTGACCTGGGAAGTGCGCCGGCGCGGCGAGGAACTGCAGATCACCGACGAAGGCGTGTTGCGCAAGCTGGCGCGCGGCGACAGCGAATACGTGCGCTGGAACGAACTGCGCGAGGTCAGCATCGTGATCACGCAGGGCGTCAGCCTCAGCGAGGAATACCTGTTCGTGCTGGCGGGCACGGGCACGTCGGGCGTGCTGGTCGGCCAGCAGCTGGCCACGAAACACGACCTGATCTCGCACCTGGCCAAACTACCCGGCTTCGATCACCGCGGCATCGCGAACGCCATGGCGTCGCCGGTGAACCAGCGGTTCGTGTTGTGGCAGGCGAAGCCGCTCGAAGGCGAAGCGGTCGTGATCCAGATGCCGCGTGTCGGCGGCGCTGGCGACGCACGCCGGCTGCACTAGACCGCCTCAGAACGTCGAGCCATCCCGCCGCGTGTACATCGCGGGCGCGTCGTCGCCGTGGTACACGAGATCGACGTCGGGATAGAACGCCTGGTCGCCCGCTTCCCGATTGCTGATCTCGAGATACACCGCCGGCACGGTGCCGCGGTTGATCAGCTGGTGACCGTCGCCGGTGCGGCCATCCGCCGACGCGGGAAATCCCGCGCAGGTGCCCGCCGTCAGCAACTGCTCGCCCGCGTCCGTCTTCACCACCACCTCGCCCGACAACACGTACACGAACTCGTCCTCGCGCGTGTGCCAGTGGCGCATCGACGATTCCTTGCCCGGCATCAGCGTCGTGTGATTGATGCCGATCTTCGTGAGACCGAGCGCATCGCCGAGCGCGCGTTTCTCGCGGGGCAGGACGCGCGAGCGATACGGCTCGGGATAACCGGAGCCGGTACGCGGCGCGAGAGTCTTCGGATCGAGCGCGGGCTTCTGCAAACTCATTGGATCGCCTCCCGGTGTGACGGTAGATTACCGCCATGCCACAGTTGTTTGATGATGTCGGCGAAATCGTCGAAGAAGCATTACGGCGGGTCGGGAAGAAGATCGTACTGGCCCTGCCGCTCGGCATCGGCAAACCCAATCTGATCGCGAACGAATTCTTCCGACGCGCGCGCGCCGATGCCTCGCTCGATCTCACCATCGTCACGGCGCTGTCGCTGCGCAAGCCGAAGGGTGGCAGCGATCTCGAGCGGCGTTTCCTCGAACCGCTGGCGGCGCGCGTGTTCGGCAACCACCCGGAGCTCGACTACCTGCAGGCCGTGCGCGCCGGCGACGTGCCGCCGAACGTGCGCGTCATCGAGTTCTTCCTGGAGCCGGGCTCACTGCTCGGCGCGGCGCACGCGCAGACCAACTACCTGTCGGCGAACTACACGCACGTCGCGCGCGAGCTGCTCCATCGCGGCGTCAACGTGATCGCGCACCTGGTGGCGAAGCGCAGCGTCGGCGGCGCCACCGAGATCAGCCTGGGCAGCAACCCGGACGTCACCGTGGACCTGCTGCCCGAGGTCGCGAAACTGCGCGCCGCCGGCCGGCCCGTGGTGATGCTCGGCCAGGTGCACCGCGAGATGCCGTTCATGCTCGGCGCCGCGAACGTCGGCGCGGACACGTTCGACCTGCTGCTCGACCACACGCGCTACGACTACGACCTGTTCGCACCGCCGAACCCGGCGCTCGCGACGGTGGACCACGCCATCGGCCTCCATGCCAGCGCGCTGATCCGCGACGGCGGCACGCTGCAGATCGGCATCGGCGAGCTCGGCGATTCGATCGTCTATTCGCTGCTGCTGCGCCACCAGCGCAACGACGCCTGGCGCCAGGCGCTGGTCGCGGCCGGCACGGAGCACGCCGCCCCGCTGGTCGACGCCGAAGGCGGCCGCGCGCCGTTCGCCACCGGTCTCTTCGGCGCGACCGAGATGTTCGTCGACCAGATGCTCGACCTGTACCGCGCCGGCATCCTGCGCCGCCGCGTCTACGACTATCTACCGCTGCAGCGCGCGCTGGCCGCGAACGGCTCGAGCACGAAGGTCGACGCGGCATTGCTCGACGCCATCCACGAACAGCGCGCCGCGCTCGGCGCGAGCCCGGTGCTCGAGGCCGCCGACATCGCCGCGCTGCGCCACGCCGGCGTGATCCGCTCCGAGATCCGCTTCGACCGCGGCGATCTCGTGACGCCCGAGGGCCAGCGCATCGCGCCGGATCTCGCCGACCCGGTCGCGCGCGCGGCCATCGCGCGCCAGTGCCTCGGACTCGAGCTGCAGGGCGGCACGGTCATGCACGCCGGCTTCCTGCTCGGGCCGCGCGCGTTCTACGCGGCGTTGTCGGCATTGCCGGAATCCGAGCGCCGCCTGTTCGACATGCGCGGCGTCGGCTTCATCAACCAGCTGTACGGCGACGACCTGCCGCTGCGCGTCGCCCAGCGCTGCCACGCGCGCTTCGTGAACACCACGATGATGCTGACCACGCTCGGCGCCGCGGTGTCGGACGGACTGGCCGACGGCCGCGTCGTCTCCGGCGTCGGCGGGCAGTACAACTTCGTGTCGATGGCGCACGCGTTGCCGAACGCGCGTTCGGTGTTGTGCGTGCGCTCCACGCGCGCGAAGGACGGCGAGCTCACGTCCAACATCGTCACGGGCTACGGTCACACGACGATCCCGCGCCACCTGCGCGACATCGCCGTCAGCGAATACGGCATCGCCGACCTGCGTGGCCGCACCGATGGCGAATGCATCGCGGCCATGCTGAACATCGCCGACTCGCGCTTCCAGGACGCGCTGCTGGCCGCGGCGAAACGCGCCAACAAGATCGACGCCGGGTATCGCATCCCCGAACAGCACCGCAACAACACGCCCGCGCGGCTCGAAGCCGCGTTCGCCGATGCGCGCGCCGCTGGATTGTTCTCGGAGTATCCCTTCGGCACCGACCTCACGCGCGAGGAGATCGATCTCGCACACGCCTTGCGCTGGCTGAAGGACCACATGCAGGGCGCGCGCCGCTTCGTGACGCTGGCCAGCGCGCTGGTGCGCGATTTCGATTCGATCGACCGCGGTTACCTGGCGCGGCTCAAGCTCGCGGAGCCGGAGAGCTTCACGCAGCGGTTGACGGCGAAGCTGGTCGGACTGGCGCTGGCGAAGACGAAGCGGGCCAGCAGCTAGGCGGCCCGCGGCTTCCATCCCTCTGGCCGGCCCGGCGTGGCGCGAACTACTTCGCGAACAACCGCGACGGATCCTTGAACGCCTTGAACTCCAGCGCGTTGCCCGACGGATCGTAGAGGAACATCGTCGCCTGCTCGCCGACCTGGCCGGCGAAGCGGATGCCGGGCTCGATCTCGAAGCGCGTGCCGCGGGCGCGCAGCCGTTCCGCCAGCGATTCCCACGCATCCCATTCCATCACCACGCCGAAATGCGGCACGGGCACGTCCTTGCCGTCGACCTCGTTGTGATGCACGTGTTTGCGCTTCGACGGATCGAGATGCGCGACCACCTGATGCCCGAAGAAATCGAAGTCCACCCACTCGGCCGAGCTGCGGCCCTCGGGACAGCCGAACAGGCTGCCGTAGAACTCGCGCGCGGCGGCGAGATCGTGGACGGGGATCGCGAGATGGAACGGCTGCGGCATCGACTATCTCCTGGCCCACCACTCGTCGCGCGCCCGCACGGCGAGATCGGGAAAATCGGAAAAGAAACCGGTGATGCCGGCGTCGAGCAGCGCGCGGATCTCGGCGCCCATGTCACCGCGTGACGCGGTGTCGGCCGAGGAGCGCAACGTCGCCGGCAGGAATTCGTTCTCGGCGCGCAGCGTCCACACGTGCACGCCCAGGCCCGCGGCGCGCGCGCGGCGCGCGAGGCCGGTGTCCTGGCCGGCGCCGGCGTCGAAGCTCACGACCATCCACTTGTGCGGACCGATCGCGTCGGCGTAGGTCGCGATCTCCTTCAGGCCCGTGTCGCTCATCATGTCGAGGTAGGTGCGCGCATCGCCGGCCAGCGTGAAATCCGCCGGTTGCCCGGTGGGCGCCACGAGCTGTACCAGCGTGAGGTCCGTCTTCCTGCGCAGCGCCTTCAGGTTCGCCACTTCGAACGATTGCAGGCAGATCGGATCGGCGCGGCGTGAATAACCGGCGCGCGTCAGCGACTCGAGCAGGCGCTCGTCGAAGTGCAGGCCGAGGCTCGCGAAGTGGCTGGGATGCTTGGTTTCGGGATAGATGCCGATGCGCGGCGGCGGCGGCAACGCTTGCGCGCGCGCGGCCGCGGCGCGTTGCGCGTCGGCGGCGGCGACCATCGCGAGGATTTCGTCGAACGTCGGGATCTCGAACGCGCCGTCCCAGCGCGTGTTCGCGCGCCGCAGATCGGGCAGCCGCTCGCGCGCGCGCAGCGTCTTCAGTTCGGCGAGAGTGAAGTCCTCGGTGAACCAGCCGGTGATCGACTCACCGTCGATGGTCTTCGTGGTCTTCCGCGCCGCGAACTCGGGGTGCGCCGCGACGTCCGTCGTGCCGCCGATCTCGTTCTCGTGACGCGCCACGAGCGCGCCGTCCTTCGTGATCACGAGATCGGGTTCGACGTAGTCCGTTCCCTGTTGAATTGCAATGAAGTAGCCCGCGAGCGTGTGTTCGGGCACGTAGCCGCTCGCGCCGCGGTGCGCTATGACAAATGGGCGGATTTCCGCGGCCGCCGAATTTGTCGTCATGAGAACTGCGCCCACGAAGCCGGCGGCGACATAAAGCAAGGTTCGCGTCGGCATCGAGAGGTCATTTCCAGGAGGGTGGCGCGCATGAAAAAGAACGTCCGCGGCTGGTCCGAGCTTACGGTGCGCAACGTCGCTTGTCTCGCCTTCGGCGCGCTGCTCGCCGGTTGTGCCAGCGACAGCCGTCCCGTCGTCGTGGGTCAGCCCATCAAGGTCGCGCCGCTGGCCGACTACTGCGCCAACGCGCAGACCGAGATCGCGCAGTCGCGCGTGCCGGCGCGCAACGTCATCGTCACCGACTTCGCCGCGTTCTCGCGCGCGACGCCGTCCATCAAACCGCTCGAGACGCTGCAATACGTCGGTTACACCGACGACAAGCAGACGAAGGCGCGCATGATCTCCTGCAAGCTGCACAGCGCCGAACGCATCCGCGCCGAATACGGTGCGACCGCGGCCGGCGAACCGACCACCTGCGCGCGGCTGAATCGCCGCACACTCGACGCCGTCATGCTGACGTTGTCGGATCGCCAGCGGAAGAAGATGCCGTTCAACGGCGCGCTGCCCGTCGCGCTCGATCCGGACGAGCAGTCCGCCACCGAGGCGCAGTGGCTCGAAGGTTTCACGATGGTCCAGACGGATGCCGGCGGCACGCTGCGCATCCGCGCCAAGAGCCTGCGCGCCGGCAACGCCTCGCTGCGCCGGACCAGCACGTCGGGCGCCGCTTCCGGCGACGGCCGGCAGTATTGCCACCTGATCGCGCCGGACTACCTGAAGCGCATCCTGATCGGCGACGTGCAGCTGCCGAAGGCCGAGTTCCCGGCGGCCGGGCAGACCGCCGCGCGCTAGCGGGCGGGCTTCCGCGCGCTGGCGCGTGACCGGCGCGGTCCCGTACAGTGACCGCATGACCACGACGACCGCACCGTACACCCGGCCCGAGGAGCTCGCCCATTCGCTGACCGCGGGGCTGGGCATCGTCGCCTGCGCGGTCGCGATCCCGTGGCTCGCCTGGGTGTCGTTCGACGATCCGTGGCGGCTCGGCACCGCGCTGGTGTTCGGTCTCTCCGCGCTGGCGATGTTCGTGACGTCGGTGGTCTACCACTGGGCCAGCCGGCCCGATCTCAAGGTCGTGCTGCGCAAGCTCGACCATTCCGCCATCTATCTACTGATCGCCGGCACCTACACGCCGTTCACGCTCGTGGCGATGGAGCGCGCCTGGGGCTGGACGCTGTTCGGCATCATCTGGACGCTGGCCGTGCTCGGCATCATCGCGAAGAACGTCGTCGGGTTCCGGTATCCGAAGCTGTCGGTCGCGATGTACGTCGCGATGGGCTGGATCGCCGTCATCGCGATCAAGCCGCTGATCGAATCGCTGTCGACGTGGGAGCTCGGCTGGATCCTGGCCGGCGGCCTGCTGTACACGGGCGGCGTGCCGTTCTACGTCTGGAAGACGAAACGCTACACGCACGCCGTCTGGCACCTGTTCGTGCTCGGCGGCGTGGCGGCGCATTTCATCGCGGTGCTGAGCGTGGTGAGCTCGCCCGCGAGCTGACGGCTACTTCTTCCGGCGCGGCGCGGACTTCTTCGCAGCCGGCTTCCTGGATGCCGCCTTGCGCGCCGGCGCGGATTTCTTCGCCGGCCTTTTCGGCGCGCCCTTCTTCAGCGGCGTGGGCTTCTTCTTCAGAACCACCTTCTTCCGCGACACCGGTTTCTTCTTCGCGACGCCCTGCTTCTTCGCAGCGGACTTCGTCGGCACGATCGCCGCGGCGGTCTTCTCGAGCCGCTTCGCGACCTTCTTCGCCTTCTTCACCAGTTTGCCGAGGAAGTTCTTCACGGCTTCGACCGGCTCGGCCGCCGTGGACGGTTTCGGGGCCGCCTTCGCCGGCGCCTTGCCTTCGCCGCCGCGCAACTGATCGATGATCGCCGGATTCTCGAGCGTGCTCAGGTCCTGCGTGATGTCCTCGTTGCGCGCGATGGCGCGCAACAGGCGGCGCATGATCTTGCCGGAGCGCGTCTTCGGCAGGTTCTCCGCGAAGCGGATGTCGTCGGGCTTCGCGATGGCGCCGAGCTGCTCGCCGACCCAGTCGCGCAGCATCTTCGCCATGGAGTCGGCCTTGTCGCCGCTCGGGCGGTCGCCCTTCAGCACGACGTAGGCGAACACGGACTCGCCCTTGATCTCGTGCGGTTTGCCGACGACGGCGGCCTCGGCCACCTTCGGGTTCGCGACCAGCGCGGATTCGATCTCCATCGTGCCGAGCCGGTGGCCGGCGACGTTCAGCACGTCGTCGATGCGGCCCATGATCCAGAAGTAGCCGTCCTTGTCGCGATGCGCGGAGTCGCCGGCGACGTAGTAGCGGTTCTGGAACGTCTCCCAGTAGGTGGAGAGATAACGCTCGTTGTCGCCCCAGATCGTGCGCAGCATCGACGGCCACGGCTTGCGGATCACGAGATAACCGCCGGCCTCCGCGCCCTGCACTTCGTCGCCGCGCGCGTCGACGATGGTCGCGTCGATGCCCGGCAGCGGCTGCGTGCACGAACCCGGCTTCGTCGCCGTGTTGCCCGGCAGCGGCGAGATCATGATGGCGCCGGTTTCGGTCTGCCACCACGTGTCGACGATCGGGCAGTTCTGCCGGCCGACGTTCTCGTGGTACCACATCCACGCTTCCGGGTTGATCGGCTCGCCGACCGAGCCTAACAACCTGAGCTTCGTCAGGTCGTAACGCGCCGGGATGTCGTCGCCGAGTTTCATCAGCGCGCGGATGGCGGTGGGTGCCGTGTAGAAGATGGTGACGCCCTGCGACTCGCAGATCTGCCAGAAGCGGCCCGCGTGCGGGAACGTCGGCGCGCCTTCGTACAGCACGATGGTCGCGCCGGCCGCGAGCGGTCCATAGGCGACGTAGCTGTGGCCGGTGACCCAGCCGATGTCGGCCGTGCACCAGAACACGTCGGAATCGTTCAGGTCGAACACCCACTGGCTGGTGAGCTTCGCGCCGAGCAGGAAGCCCGCGCTCGAATGCTGGATGCCCTTCGGCTTGCCCGTGGATCCGGAGGTGTACAGCAGGAACAGCGGATGTTCGGCGTTCACCCACACCGGGTCGCACACCGGGCTCTGGCTCGCGACTTCGTCGTGCCACCACACGTCGCGGCCGCTCTTCATCTTGACGTCGTGTCCCGTGCGCTTGAGCACGATGACGTCGCGGATGGTCTTGCAGCCCTGCGACAACGCCTTGTCCGCGGCTTCCTTCAGGTCGATGACCTTGCCGCCGCGCCAGCCGCCGTCGGCCGTGACCAGCACCACGGCGCCCGCGTCCTCGATGCGATCCTTCAACGACAGCGCGGAGAAACCGCCGAACACCACGGAGTGGATGGCGCCGATTCGCGCGCAGGCGTGCATCGCGACGACGGCCTCGGGCGTCAGCGGCATGTAGATGACGACGCGGTCGCCCGGCTGCACACCGCGCGCCTTCAGCGCGTTGGCGAAGCGGCAGACGTCGGCGTGCAGCTCGCGGTACGAGACGTGTCGCACGTCGCCGGGCTCGCCGACGAACGTGACGGCGGTCTTGTGGCCGTTCTCCTCGAGATGGATGTCGAGACAGTTGTAGGAAACGTTCAGCTCGCCGTCGGTGAACCAGCGGTAGTTCGGCGCCGCGGCGGAATCCAGCGTCACGGTGAACGGCTTGTGCCAGCGCAGCTCGGCGCGCGCCTGCTTCGCCCAGAAGGCCTCGTGGTCGGCGGCGGCTTCGGCACGCAGCGCGGCCACGTCGGCGGGCTTGAGCCGGGCCTTGGCGACGAATTCGGGGGACGGGGCGAACTGCCGTTCTTCGACGAGAACGGACTGGATGTTTTGGTTATTCACGGCGGCGGAGTGTAAACCGAAACCCCGCCTGGACAGTCTCAAGCACACACGCCGACACGAACAACGGGAGATACGTCATGCGTTCCAGATTCTGGCTGCTGCTGCTGGCCCTCGGCCCCGCCACCGCGCTCGCCTGGGGAGACGACTGCAAGTTCCACGCGGACCGCTCGGCGGGCGTGGATGCGAAAGGCATCGAAAAGGTCGTGATCCGCGCCGGCGCGGGCGACATGAAGGTCATCGGCCGCACGACGGCGGTCCGCGTCGAAGCGCGTGGCCAGGCCTGCGCGGCCAAGCAGGAGCTGCTCGACGCCTCGCAAATTACAGTTCGCCGCGAGGGCAACGTCGTTTATGTCGAAACCGACCTGCCGCAGGACCAGACCAACGGCTGGTCCTTCGGCAACAACGACTACGCGTACATCGACATCGGCATCGCATTGCCGGCGAACGTGCCGGTCGAGGCGACGGACTCGAGCGGCGACACGGTCATCCAGGACCTGGCGGCGCTGACGATCCAGGACAGCTCCGGCGATCTCGAGATCTCGCGCATCGCCGGCCTCGCCGACGTGCGCGACAGCTCGGGCGACCTGCGCATCGAGGAAGCCGGCAGCGTCCATCTCAGCGACAGCTCGGGCGACATCGAGATCGAGCGCATCCGCGACGGCGTCGACATCGAGCAGGACAGTTCGGGTGACATCCACGTCGCGCAGGTCGGCGGCAGCGTGCGCATCCGGCAGGACAGCTCGGGCGGCATCCGCGTCGAAGACGTGAAGGGCAACGTCGACGTCGACTCCGACAGCTCGGGCGACATCTACGCCGGCAAGGTCGGCGGCAATTTCACCGTGAGCCAGGACAGCTCGGGCGAGATTGACCACGACTCGGTGAGTGGCACGGTCACCATCCCCGAGAACAAGCGCGCGGACTGATCAGGCGGCCGCGGCGAGCGGCAGCGATGCAAGGCGCTCGGCCTGGCGGCGCAACGTGGGCCCGAAGTTGTGCCGGTCGAAGAACGCGGTCAGCGCGCCCAGGTCCGGCGCGCGCCGCACGAGCTCCGTGCGGCTGACGGTCAGCGGCATGTGGCAGGCGATCTCCGTGAGCTTGCGCGCGAGGAACGCGGCCTCGCGGTGTTCGGCGAGTTTCGCGGCCAGCTTGCCGGCGCCGCGCACGGGCACCGCGGCGACCTTGTCGAGGTTGTCGTACAGCTCTTCGAGCGACGCGAACTCCTTCATCAGCGCGGCGGCGGTCTTCGGGCCGACGCCGGGCACTCCCTTGATGTTGTCGACGCTGTCGCCCATCAGCGCGAGGAAATCGGCGAAGCGCTCGGGCGCGACGCCGAAGCGATCCTCGATCTGGTGATAGCGGTACTGCGCGTTGTCGGTGTAGTCCCAGTAGACGTCGCCTTCGCCGATCAGCTGCGCGAAATCCTTGTCGCGCGTGACGAGCGTGGCGCGCAGGCCGTCGCGGCGACAGAGCGTCATCAACGAACCGACGATGTCGTCGGCCTCGTATTCGACGTGGCCGAAAGCGGGAATGCCGGCGTGGTGGCAGAACTCGCGGCAGCGTTCGAACTGCAGCTTCAGATCTTCGGGCGGCGGGTCGCGGTTGGCCTTGTACGCGGGATAGATCTGGTTGCGGAAGGACGTCGACAGGCTCTCGTCGAAAGCGACGGCGATGTAGCGCGGCTGCACGCGCTCGATGAGATCGCCGAGGAAGCGCGCGAAGCCGAAGGTGGCGTGGGCGGGGTTGCCGTCGCGGTCCGCCATCTCGGGCGGCATGGAGTAGTAGGCGCGGAAGACGTAGACGGAGGCGTCGATGAGGTAGATCACGCGCGCATCGTAACGGATCGGAATTGGGGATT
>DATJTW010000013.1:0-39935 GCA_035502995.1 Steroidobacteraceae bacterium
TTCGGATCGTACGGTCTATGTCTCGGTTCACGAGGTGAAGGAGGGGCGTACTCGATGGGTCCGGCGGTTCGACTTGCAGACCACAGATCCGGCGGACGAGTAGTCATGGAGAGGAATCGTGACTGAAGCGCCTCCTCCCAAAGAGCCGAACCGGGTCATCGCGTCGCTCGCGCGCGACCAGGTGAATCTCGACCTCAAGACGGTCGATCTCTGCTTCCTCGCTGGTCTGTACCTGCGCGCCGACAAGGCGGCACTAGCCTCCTTCGAGGAGGACGTTCTGATCGACATGTTCGAGCAAATCTGCGACGTGGTAGAACCGGGTGCCGACAACCCGCGCAAGCGGGCGACTCACGCAATACAGCGGCTCCGCGAGCAGCGCATGCTCGCGCGTGTCGACGGAGCCGGCATCGTGCGCACGGGTGACTATGCGCTCACGACACTCGCAGCGGCTGTCATCAAGTACTTCTTGACGGATGAGGCACTGACCCGTGAGAGCCTGACGCTTCTAACGGCCACGCTGAGCGCGCAGCTCGCGGAAGTTCTCGCGGCCGCGAAGAGGTCCGAGGACACAGACTCATGGAGATCCAAAGTGTCTGGCCCGCTGCGAGTCACCGTCTCGGAGCTGGTATCTGGAATTGAGCGCAGGCAGCGCGGACTCGATGCGCAGCAGGAGGAAGTGCAGGGTGAGATCGCCAAGCTCCTCCAATCGGACTGGTTTAGTGCCGTCGACCGCTGCCAGTTGCTGCTGGACACAACTACTAGCACTCTCAATGAACTCAATGAGATTCTCTTACGCGATACACATCATTTCGTAGCACTGCTTCTCGAAATCCAAGGGCTCGCCACGGAGGCGGAAAATTCCGAAGCCGAGGAGACGGTCCAGCGCGTGATCGAGCATGTCGATCGGATTGCTGCCTGGGGTAGCGCGCGACAGCAAGCGTGGTCGGAGTACTACCAATATATCCACCGATACCTGCGCGACGTCGTACGGCTCGATCCGGATCGCGCACTCAGCCAGCGGCTTCGAGATCAGGCCGCAGCGTGGCCGACGTTCAAATTCTTCCTTCTCGTCGCGGACGCATCTCCGATACGGCTGCTGCGGGCGCTTGAGGCACGCGTCGAGCGCCCGCCGGTCGCAAGGCCCCACACGGAGCGTGAAGCTGATCCCGAGTGGGTCGAGCCCGAGAATGTTCACGCCGACATCGAGGCGTTGGTCACACGAGCCATCGACGAAGGGGCATCGACGCTTGCAGAAGTGTCCACGCGCGTACTCCCTAACATGCCGGAGTCGCTGCACTACGTCGCTGTGGGTCGAGTTGCCGATGCTGTCGCTCGCCTTGCCCAGGTTCACGGCGAGCACGAGCGCGCGTGGGCGCCCGTGCTATCTCGTATTGAGGTAGAGGATTGGACGGTCGAGCGGAAGGACGTGCAGTGAGCCGAACGTCCTTCCACACTCTCGAAGAGGCGCTTGACGACGAGCACTATCCCGAAGTCGACCTCGCGCTCCGGCGTGGTCGGCACATTGGCCGTGACGACGGCACGATGTACGAGTATCTCGTCGACGCCCAGGCGTTACTCGAGGAGTTCTACCGTCGATTCGGATGCGAGCTGATCCAGCAAAGCGACGGGTACTTCTACTTGTTGCCGTCGGGTGATCGCCTCGGGCGACGGCAGCTTTCCGCTGGCGAGATGCTAGTCGGGCAGATGCTCGCGCTGCTTTACCTCGACCCGGCGTCGTTGCAGCAGGGTGGGACTGTCAGCCGAGAGGCTCCTTTAGAAAGACTTTCGGCTCTGCTCAGCACAGACACCCTCGTGCGCACCATCGCACCACGCAATGTGCGCAAGGGAAAGTACGATGAACGCATCGCCGCGGAGGCAGTACGGACAAAGGTTGGCGATGCTCTGCGCAGACTCGCCGACCTCGGCTTCGTCGATCTTCTCGATGACACGCGCCTACGTCTTCGCCCTGCGCTGATGCGGTTCGCCGAGCCTGTGCGCGGTCTCGGCGAACCTGGTGCTGCGCTCGAGCGGCTTGTTCGCGTTGGTGAGGTTGCCCTCGACGAGGGAGAACCTGCATCCGAAGAGGATTCCAACCTCGATGAGGAGCCAACGCCGTGAGTCGAACGACCGCCGAGGCTCTGGCGTTGGTCAACTGGAAAGGCGTGTTCTATGCACGCTATGGGCTCGACCGACATGTGACCGCGCTCGAAGGCGCGAATGGAGCCGGCAAGACGACGGTGATGATCGCGGCATATGTTGTGCTGTTGCCCGACATGTCGCGCCTGCGGTTCACAAACGTCGGCGAGACAGGTGCCACGGGCGGAGACAAGGGAATTTGGGGCCGACTCGGAGAATCGGGACGTCCGTCATATGCCGTGGTCGAGTTCGCGTTACCGGAATCGCGGCGACTGATTGCGGGTGTCCACCTCGAGAGAAAGGGCGAGCCCTCCGTTGAGCCGACTCCGTTCATCGTCTCTGGACTCGATGCCGATGTTCGGCTGCAAGACCTGCTGCTCGTAAAGCAGGGCGAGAACGAAGGTGTACCCGAGCTGCAGGAGCTCCGTGAGAACGCGGTGCGCCTCGGTGGTCGGCTGCAGTCCTTCACGTCAGCACGCGACTACTTTGCAGCTCTCTTCGATCAGGGCGTCACGCCGCTTCGTCTCGGCACCGACGGAGAACGCAACAAACTGAATGAAATGCTCCGCACCAGCATGACCGGAGGCATTTCACGAGCTCTCACATCGGAGCTTCGTTCGTTCCTCCTCAAGGAAGAGGGCGGTCTCGCCGACACGCTCCAACGCATGCGTGCCAACTTGGATGCATGCCGGCGTACGAGGACCGAGGTTCAGGAGGCAAGTCGGCTCGAGCGCGAGATCGGTGGCGTATTCGACGCAGGCCAGACAATGTTTGAAGCGGCGTTGATGGCCACTCGAGAGCGGGCAGAGGAGCTCACTCGTCGTGTGGAAGAGGCGGAATCGGCGCGGGCGTCCGCCGCCGACGCGAATGGCAGCGCCCAGGAGGCCCTCGCGCAGACTCTAAACGCGATCGATGTCCTTGAGCGTCGAAGGGGCGAGATCGGCAGAGCCCTCGAATCGGCCCGTACTTGGCAGGGGAGATTGCGTGAAGCGCTTGCCTCGGCAAAGCATCTCGCCGAGTGCGTCGTCAACCTCACACAGGCGGAGGAACTCGCGAAGGCAACGGGCGTGAAGCGTGACGCCGCCGAATCCGAGCGCACGGCAAAACGAGAGGCTCTCAGGCGTGCAGAGCTTGACTACGCGCGCAGCGCAGAAGGGCTAGCGGATCTTCAGAAAGGCCTCGAAGAGCTGCACCGCCGCGCCGATGCGTATCGCCAGTCCACCCAGCGTCTCCAAGAGGCCGAGGAGAGCCTGGGCGGTCTGCCGATACCTGTACACACCTTCGACAATCGCGTCGCCGAAGCGAGCAGCGAGCTGGCCGGTGTAGATGATGAGCGCCGACATGCAACCACGCTCCTGGACGACGCAGAGGCTCATCGAACGCGACACACAGCGGTGATGACTGCACTCCAAGCACTCGTCGCCCGCGATGTACCGGTTGACGAGGCGTACGAGACGGCCCTCTCAGTCCTGCAGGAATACCGAGCTCGTCTGGATCGCGCGGGCCGGCTTACTTCGCTCGAGCGCGATCTGGTGGAAGCACGCAAGCAAGCTACAAGGCAGTCGAGCGTGCGCGAGCGCGCGAATGCGCTGCAGGTCGTCGTAGGAAAGGAGTCGGCAGGCCAACTCGTCGAGCGGCTTCTTGCCGATGCAGAAGCCGAACTGAAAGATCACGAGGATCGAGAGCGCGCCGCCAAGGCTTCCGCCCAGCACGTCGAACTAAACCTAAAGGAGCTGGAGTCTCGTCGCCGCTTACTGGCCGACCGCGAGCCAGTGTTCCGCGCTCTCGCTGAGCGTGCGGGCCGACTTGCCGAACATCTCGGTATTCCAGCAGTGGACAGTCGCGCAGCTCTGGATACCGCACGCACCACACTCGGTGAAAGTCTCGCGGCATCACGTAAGGCAGAAGACATCGTGCGTGAGGAGCACGAAGCGCTGCTTATGGAGGCTCGGGACCTTCTGGCCCAAGGTGGGCCATTCGCATCCGAGCTTCTCAAGCTGAAGGACCAACTTGGCGCAGAGTTGGTGGCAGGGAGTTTCGAGGATGTCGCTCTAGATGAAGCCGGACGGCTGGAAGCTCGCTTGGGGCCGATTGCGCAGGCGCTCGTCGTTGACGATCCGAAAGCAACTGCCCGCGGGCTTGACGCGAGGCCGGACACTCTGGCGAATGTACTGCTTGTCTCGCGGGAGGTGGATCTCGAACAGCTCGCCTCGGGAAGCGAGCCGATCGACGTAGGTGATCGAGACGTCGCCGTTGAAGACGGGATTGCCCTTCGCGTTTCGCGTATCCCGTCGCATCCGCGGCTCGGACGCCGAGCTCGTGAAGCGCGTGCCGCAGACCTGAATCGTGAAGCTGAGCGGAAGGCTCTCGAGCTCGAAGAAGTCAGAGTCAGTCGTCGACACCTCGAACGCCTTGTTGCCGATGGCGAAGCACTGTTGGCGGGTCACGACATTTGGTTCGCTGGCGACCCCGCTCCTGAGCTTGCTGAGGTGAGGCGTTTGTATCTTGAAGCCGAGGCGCAGCTCAGGATTCATCGCACCGCCAGCGTACGCCATGCGGAGGAGGTGCGAAGAGTGCGCCCACGCGTGAACGGACTACGCGCTCTGCTTAGCGAAGCGCTGCTCCTGGATCCTCCCGACTTCGCTGAACGCGCCACGACGTTGGAACTCGATCTTCAAGAAGCTCGTGCGGCCAAGGAGTTCGTGGCTCGCCAAAGGGAGAACGCCGAGCTCGTAGACCGACAGCAGACCTTGCTACGCCAGGTGCCGCTGACGGAAGAAAACGTGGTCAAACTGCGCGAGCGACTCCAGCTCCTCACCAATCGACGCGAACGATTGAAAGAGGGCATTGAGGCGCTTGAGTATGTGAAGTCGAACGTCGAGGCTTTGGCGTGGGAGGACGCGCCCGCACGGCTGGCCACTGAACAGGCTCTCGTCCCTGCCATCAAGCAACAACTTCAAGAGGCTGAGCGACACCGGGCCGCAGTCGAACGCGAATCGAAAGACGCCGATTCAATCTTCAATACGGCACTTACCGCATTTCAGGATGCAGACGGAAGGAGGCTTGCCGCGACGCACGTTCGCATTCAAGCGGCTGAGCGATTCGACCGGCTCGGAATTCCTGACCCGAGCGACGAAGCGCTGGAGGCATCGGAGAAGGAGGTCGAACGCCTCGATGAAGAACATCGCAGTTACGACGCCAAGCACGGGGAACTTCTCACCACCAAGGGCCGACAGGAGGGCAACGTCACCGACACGGCGCGACGTCTCCAGGAAGCAGAGGAGAAGCTCGTCAAGGAGCGCAGTGAGGCCGAGCCTGCAGTGAAGCGGTGGGACGAACTTCGCGAGCGCGCAGCGAAGTTCAGCGTCATTGGAGACCTACTCTCAGAAGTGCCGAAGGACCTCGCCGATGTGCGCGGCCATGTAAACCTCGTACAGAAAGCCAATACCGGGCGAGCGCTCCTCTTTGAACGCCTACGCGTGGCGCAAGGTGGCGCGCAGCTTCTGGCAGAACTCGAGACGCTACGTGCACCCACAGAGGGCGAATTTGCCGCGGGCGTCTTCGACCTCTGGCTCGCTGTGCGCGACTGGCTTCGCCGCCGTCTGCCAGCGCAGGTCGCTGAGGTCGATGATCCTCGCGAGGCACTCCTGCGATTGCGGGATCAGCTTTCGGCATTGGAGGAACGTCTCAATAGCCAGGAATCGGTTCTCCGGGGCGCGAGCGAGGACGTCGCGCGCGGCATTGACGTGCAGATTCGAAAGGCGCGGACGCAGGTCAACCGCCTCAACAAGAACTTGGAGGGCGTCAGCTTTGGCAGCATCCAGGGAATTCGGGTCCGTCAGAATTCGGTCGAAAAGATGGAGCAGGTGCTTAGAGCGTTGCGCGACGGTGCCGCCCAGACGCTCCTCTTCCAGGCCGACTTACCGATTGAAGATGCTCTCGACCAGATATTCCAGCGCTTCGGCGGCGGGCGCACGGGCGGTCAGAAGCTGCTCGACTATCGCGAGTACGTTCATCTGCAGGTTGAAGTTCGCCGGAAAACAGGTGCCGATTGGGAGATCGCGAATCCCGTCCGACTCTCGACGGGAGAGACGATTGGCGTCGGCGCAGCGCTCATGATGATCGTCCTCACGGAGTGGGAGCGCGACGCGATGCTTCTTCGGGGCAAGAAGTCTCACGGCTCGCTCCGTTTCCTATTTCTTGACGAGGCTAATCGCCTTTCTCACGACAACCTCGGCGTGCTCTTCGACCTGTGCCAAGCGCTCGACCTGCAGCTTCTGATCGCGGCGCCGGAGGTTGCTCGTGCGGAAGGCAACACAACCTATCGACTTGTTCGCAAGGTGACTGCCGATGGGCGTGAGGAGGTGGTCGTCAGCGGCCGTCGGACGAGGGGTGAGGCGTGAACTGGCGCTCCGATGCGGCACGTCTCGCGCTCTTGGAGTTGCTCGTTCGCGGTTCGCTCAAGCGGCGGCGCGCACAAGTATCCGCATGGGACGCACTTGACGAATTGCCTTGGACCCGACGCACGGGGCGACGCGACGAAGTCGGCCTTGTTGAGGTGTGGCGGCACGAGCTAGTCGCGCTCCTTGATCGCGTCTGGCCGGAATGGGGAGAGGTGCTCGCAGCGCTGACTGCGCGCGGCCTCGCACCTACGCCCGATGGCTGGAGCGCACTCGGAGACGCGCAGCGCGCTGAGGAACTGCCCCAGCTTCCAGGCCAGCTCAACCGGCGAACGGCGGCAGCGCTGGTAGCGCCGCATTCAAAGGCATCGCTCACGGATCGGCGTCTGGCAGCGCTCGGCGATGCTGAGGCTACGCACGACGGTTCGGTACGGCTCCGACCACCGCGAGAACTATTCGCTCTCACGCCGCAGGGGAGAGTTGACCTCACGGCGGTAGCGTCTGTCCTCGGCGAAGTGTCGATCCCAGAACGTGCCATCACCGCAGGGTTTAAATTCGAAGGAACGATTCGCGCAGTGCTGCTCGTAGAAAATCTCGGCGCGTTCTGCGATTTGCGTGCTGTCGATGGCTGGTTGCTGGTGCACGTGGCTGGATGGGACACGGCGACGGTCGCCGGACTTCTCAAGTGCTTGGCCCATGTGCCGGTTATCCTCTTCGGTGACCTCGACCCAAACGGCGTGCGCATCCTTCGGCATCTCCGCGCGCTCCGCTCTGACATGCTGTGGTTCGTGCCGGAGTTCTGGACCGAATTCATTGAGGCGAAGGGCCTGCCGGGTGCGTGGCCTGCAGATCTCGATCTAGGCGAAGCCCCATCGCTAGTGCGCCAGCTAGCTAGTCGCGGTTTGTGGCTTGAGCAAGAACCTGTGGTCGTCGACCCGAGGACTTCGTCGGCGCTCGCGGCGCTACTTGGGCATTAGTTTGCAGCTCGGGATGCCCACAAGCAGATCATCCCATTGTCATGCACTCGAGCCGGGCGAAGCTTCAGTGGGTTTGTCGTCTTCGTGTGGTAGGCGAGCTATCAGCTGCATGTAGCATCGGTTCAAGATCAGCGAAAGCTCCCCGATCATTCGCATCTCGGAGTCGAATGAGTTGTCGGAAAGCATTTCATGCTCGAAGAGCAGCTGGCCTGTTTCGGGATCTCGCTCCAGCCTCGGATTGGCGCGCACAATGCCCGCCACTTCGCCATGTGAACTTGCCTTGAGCTCAATGAAAGCGGAGTGAAGGATTCTATTTCTCGCTCGACGGACCTCGTCGAACAGCCTAGTCGCCGTCGCCCACGCTCCTCGAAAATCTGCTTCAAGCTCAGGCCCAAGGTCGCAAAGTGGTAGGGCGTCAAGAAATAGCCTACTCACTTTACGAAAAAGCTCCTGGCTAGACTCCGAACGTAAAGTTGGCGGCGGCCAAACCTTTCGGTCCGGATCCTGTATGAACCAACCTATCTCGCGCAGGCGACTCTCGATCCATTGATATGACACGGCGAGTTCGCCAATTCGTTGATATACCTGGGCCTCAGAAAACGCTGTCATGGCGATCTAACAGGTACTGCAATATATGCTGGCATGAAGTAGCGGGCCTAACCAGACGATAGAGGCCTGGTTTTATCAAACTTGATTGAGGAAGCAAACAGATGTCAGGCGCACAGAACACGACGGTGACGCTGCACATGCCGTCAAGCAAGGTACTCGCGGCGCTAGGGCGCGTAACCATACGGCATTCGCTACTCGATCTAGTTCTGACCGGGACGATCAAAGTATTGGCGGAGTTGACTGCCACCGAGGCGCAGCAAGCTCTGGAATATGAAGGTGCACGTTCAAAGCGCGAATTGATCAAGAAACTCGCGATCGCGCGGTTCGGGAAGACCAGTCAGGCGACGCTGAAGCTTGCGGCCATCCTGAATTCCTGCGGGAAGCTGACAGACAAACGCAATCGATACGTGCATTCCTTGTGGACGACGGGCAAAGGTGAAGCTGCGAAGCTGTGGGATGGCGGTGGCCACCAGAAGGCTCCCACGGCAACGCAGCTCAACCAATTGGCAGACGACATCTATCAAGTCGCGCGAGATCTGAACGAGGCTCGGCTGAAAGGGTTCATCTTCGATGCCATGCAAAATGCAAAGGGCACCCAGGCGGTGAAGAAGGCGAAGCGAGACGAGGTTTGATCGCGTGAGGCTACGAGGGCTACATTCGCAGCATGAGTAACACTTCTATTTCTACAGGAGTCATCGCCGCGATCCTTCAGGGGGCCTCGATGAAGACCGTCCATTCATTCTCTGGGACCCTCACGGCAGGGCCGGCCCACTTCGGTGTGAACGGTGCTTCAAGCACTTCATACTTCCGCGGCGCTCAGGACTTTTATCGGGCGGTCGAGATCCTGGAACCAGGAAGCAATCCGGCTGCGTTCGGATTCGACGCAGCACAGTGCCTGGAGCTGACCCTTAAGTCGTACCTGCTCCACATCGGGGTAAGCGAGAAGGATCTGAGGAATCCCACACTGCTCGGCCACGATCTCAACCAGGTTTGGAGCAAGTGCGTCGCAGCCGGCCTTGGGATTACGGCGGCAATGCCGGGCTGGGCGACGAAGCTCAATGGCGGCCACCAGGCGCCATTTCTATTTCGCTACGCACAGGACAACACCGGCATCGTGTTGGCCCCTAAATCGGTTGTAATTGCAGGATTGAGCGAGGTCATGGCCAAGGTCCAGGCGGCGACCGGGGTAACCTGAGAACTGGGTGCTACTTCAAACGGGCTGTCTGTTCGATCGTAGGGACGTCACAAAGCAGGCCCGCGCTACCAGCTAAGTGGTTTCGTTCGCGCCGAACATTCGCTGCACGACTGCTCGCAGCTCGCTTTCCACGAGCTCTGGCGTCGGCATGCCCTTGCCGCGTCGTATCCATTCGTCAACTAACGACAGCGCTGCCAAACGAAACAAGTTGTCTAGCAACTCATCACCTTCAGGACTATTGAGCCGGGCATTAAGTTGACGTTTAGATTCATGGTCGATGCGAAGGTTTGCCATTGGAAGTCATCCAGTGATTTTCAGACAGTTCTCATTGTTTCAACGTCATGGCCGCTCCCGGATCTTGGGCGATGGCTAGATTCCCGCATCGGACAATGCACGAGAAACCCGGAGCTCTAATCCTCGATAATCCGGCGCTTTGTCAGATAACTTACACCCTCATGCGCACCCTCCCATTCGCGATTCTCGCTCTTTCCCTTCTGGCGGCCTCATCCACGACGCACGCGCAATCCCAATCAGCCACGGTCACCGCCGCACGGAAGAACTTCCCCGATTACCTCGAGCTGTTGCGCCTGCCGAATGTGGCAGCAGAGCCCGCCGACATGCAGCGCAACGCGGCATTTCTCGTCGACCTCTTCCGCAAACACGGCTTCGAAGCGCAACTACTCGACAACGATGCGCGCCGCCCGCTCGTGTTCGCCACGCTCGGCAAGCCACGCAAAGGCGTGCGCACCGTCCTCTTTTACATCCATTTCGATGGTCAGCCAGTGACGCCCGCCGAATGGGCGCAGAAGAGTCCATTCGAGCCCGTAGTCAAGGCCCGCGATTCCAGCGGCAACTGGATCGAGGTCGAGATAGCACGCCTCACGCAGCAACCCTTCGATCCCGAGCTACGCGTGTTCGCGCGCTCTGCATCGGACGACAAAGCGCCGATCATGATGTTGCTGACGGCGATGGATCTCCTGAAGGCGCAGCGCCGCACCCCTGCCATCAACGTGAAGGTGGTGCTCGATTCGGAAGAAGAAATCAGCTCGCCGAGTCTCGCGGAAGTCGTCAACGCCCATCGCGCGCTGTTCGCCGCGGATGCGCTCGTGGTACTGGATGGCCCCGAGCATCCTTCCGGCCGCCCGACGATCGCCTTCGGCAACCGCGGGGTCACGCAGGCCGTGCTGACCGTGTTCGGCCCGCGCGCGCCGCTACACAGCGGGCATTTCGGCAACTACGCGCCGAATCCCGCCATGCGCCTGGCGTCGTTACTGAGTTCCATGAAGGACGACCAGGGTCGTGTGCTCGTCGCGGGTTACTACGACGGCATCCAGCTCACCGCGGCCGACCGCGAAGTCCTGAAGGCGACGGGCGATGACGAGGCCGCCATCCGTGCGCGCATCGGCATCGCACGCGCCGAGGCCGTCGGCGCAAACTACCAGGAAGCGCTGCAGTACCCCTCGCTCAATGTGCGAGGCATGGCCGCAGCCTCAGTGGGTGCGCGCGCGGCCAACATCATTCCGAGCGAGGCGGTCGCGGAGCTCGACCTGAGGACGACGCCCGAGGCGGACGGCCGCCGGCTGTTCGAGCTCGTGAAGCGGCACATCGAGAAACAGGGCTATCACCTCGTCGATGCGCCACCGACGGATGACGAACGCGCGAGCTACGACAAACTGGCGATGTTCGAGCTCGGTGACGTCGAGGCGGCGCAGCGCATGCCGATGGATGCGCCGATCGGGCGTTGGGTCTACAAGGCGCTGAAGACGACGCCCGCGGCAATCAGCGGGCTCGACCCCGTCCGCATCCGCATGATGGGCGGCACCGTCCCGACGGATGTTTTGGTGGACGCACTGAAGCTGCCATTCGTCCTGGTGTCCACGGTGAACGGCGACAACAACCAGCACGCGCGGGATGAGAACCTGCGCATGGGGCACTTCATCACCGGGACGGAAGCGATCCTGACGCTCTTGAGCACGCCTTACCCCTGATCACAACCAGTCGCCACCAACGCGGACTGATTGATGGCTGATCTCCTCTATCCCCGTCGCGCCGCCTCGATCCCCGCCACATCGATCTTCTTCATCTTCATCATCGCCTCGAACGCCCGCTGCGCTTCCGCGCCCCCAGCCTCCATCGCCTCCGTCAACACCCGCGGCGTGATCTGCCACGACAATCCCCACCGATCCTTGCACCACCCGCACGCGCTTTCCTGCCCGCCGTTGCCGACGATCGCGTTCCAATATCGGTCCGTCTCTTCCTGATCATCGGTCGCGATCTGAAACGAGAACGCCTCGCTCTGCTTGAACGCGGTCCCGCCGTTCAGCCCGAGGCAGGGGATACCAAACACCGTGAACTCCACCGTGAGCACCTGGCCGGCCTTGCCGCCGGGAAAATCACTCGGCGCCTTGTGAACCGCGGTCACCGCGCTGTCCGGAAATGTCGCCGCGTAGAAGCGCGCCGCCGCCTCGGCGTCCTTGTCGTACCAGAGACAAATGGTGTTCTTCGCAGTCTTCATCTCATGTCTCCCTGTCGCTGCTACCCGCTTCAAATCATCTTGCAGAACGCCGGTGCCGCTGCTTCGCCGCAGACGTCAGGCCTCGTGCCCGTCTTCCTCCAGTACTCGAGAAGGCCCAGCTGCGTCACCAGCGCCGGAAATCCCGGATCCGCCAGGATCCCGCGCAAGCTCGGATCCCACAAAAGCGTCGGCCCGGGATATTCCCCGCCGGTCACGATCCGCGCTGCGATTCGAAACGCGTCGCGCTGCGCGCCAAGATCTCCCAGCACTCTCGCGACATCGCTCGTCTGCTGCTTCTCGTTCAGCGCGAGCAGGGCGTCGACCGCCTGCTGCTTCACGGCCGGATCACGAGATGCTCGCGCGCGAAACCCCTGTACCAACGCAGCCCGCACTCGAGGGTCCATCGGCAATTTCGGATCGAGCAGCAGCTCGACGTCGCCGAGCTGCGTGGCCTTCTCGGCAACCAGCCACTGCGCGAAGCCTGAATTCGGCGCGAGATCGATCGCCGTATCGAAATGCGGTTTCGCCAGGTCCGGCTTCCCCGCGACGACCAGCGCCTGCGCAAGGTTCAACGGCGTATAGACATACAGCGCCAGCATGTCGTTGGCCTGGCGCAACCGTTCGACTGCCTCGTTGGTCCGTCCGACATTGAGCAGCATCCATCCATATTGATGATGCTCGCAGCCGCAATCGAGCCGATGCGCGGCGACGGCGCGTTTCAACAGTTCTTCGCGGCCTATCCAGTCGCGTCGGTCGACCACCATGGACTTGATGTACAAGGCCTCGCTGTTCTTGGGGTCGATCGCGACCGCGCGATCGGCCGCCTGGCGGCCACTGGCGCGCGCCTCTTCGACCAACGCATCGGTGTCCGCGCTCGACGCCACTTTCCAGTACGCCCCGGCCAACGCCGCCCAGCCCCACGAAAAATCCGGCACGGCGGCGACGACTCGCTGCGCAGGGACCAGCGCCTTTCGTCCGTCTTCGATATTCGGATCCCAGTGTCCCTGACAAAACTGCAGGTAGTCCCGCAGCACACCGTCGGGCAGCGGCTTGTGATACGTGGACGCGCCAAACAATCCGCAACGCACGACATTGCCGGCATCCACGGCGATGTGCCGCGGCACCCTCGACACTTCCATCCCGTCGTACGTCGACGTGTTCGACCACAAGGTCTCACCCGAGCGCTCGTTGACGAGGCGGGTGATCACACGAATCGTCTGTCCGTCGCGCTGGATGGTTCCACCCAGCGAGTAGGCAGGCGTCGCGCCCGCCGCCGCAGCAGGTGCACTCGACACGCCCACCACACCGTCGTGGCTGAATGCCGCGGTGAGCTCGGCCTCCACTGTCTTCGGCAGCGCGGCGGGCAGGTCCGCCGAGAGGAGCTGAAAGCCCGAGAGGCGGACGGTGGTTTCATGAGCGGGAGCCGGATCCGACCCGCGCACCCACCAAACGACGCCGACCGCGATCAACAGGGCGACGAGGCCGGCTGCGAATGCCGCCGCGCGACGCGCGGTGAGGGCGCGCGGACGCGAAACCGGCGCGACCGACACCGGCGACCCATCGCGCCGATCGGCAACGCGCCTCTCCACAGTCACCGGCGGCTGCTCGTTCGCACCCGGCAACGCGGGCGGCACTGCCGGTTCAACCGGCGTCACCACGGCCGCGTCCGAAACGCTGCCGTCGGCCGGCGCATTGACCGCCGCGAGAAATCGATACCCCTTCCGCGGAATCGTCTCGATATAACGCGGCACCTCCGCGACATCCCCCAGCGCCACGCGCAGCTTCCGCACCGCGGTGTTGAGCCCGGTGTCGAAATCGACGACGCCCTTCGGCCACAGCCGCGCAATCAGCTGCTCGCGGGTCACCAGCTCACCCGGACGGGCCAGCAGTTCCTCGAGAACGAGCAGCGGCAGCTGCTGTAGCCGGACCTTCTGGCCGTCGCGGACCAGTTCTCCGATGTCGGCGTGGAGCACCCAGCCATCGAATGCGATCGATCGGGACGTCTTCATCGGCGGGGCGCTTTCCATTTGTCCATCAGCGTCAACGGCTTGGGCCGGTACAGATCCGGGTCAGAAACAATTTATCGCACCTGCAGCCCGGAAACATGGTTCAGCGCGACCGTCGCAGGGATCTTCGCGTCACGCCGATGGCGTCGCATATCAATCACTCGGGGATTCACATGAACACTACTGCTGCACACATCTCTCACCGGGCCCGCACCGTGCTCACCGGCACGCTCCTTGCCGTCCTGAGCACCTCGCTCATGGCGAACGGGGCGCCGCACACCAAGGGGATATCGGACTTCAGCACGGCGACCCTCGTCAGCGAGGTCAGCGCGCCGGGCTTTCCCGATGGCTGTCCCATCGAGAGCGCCGATGGCCTGAGCCTGCTGTTCGCGTCGAACCGCACCGGCACGCTGGGCGGCAATGACATCTGGGCCGCCGATCGCGCCAGCATCGCGTCGGCCTGGGGCGCACCACGCAACCTCGGCGCGCCCATCAACTCCGCGTCCGCCGATTTCTGTCCGACGCCGGTGCTGGGCCGGTCGCTGCTCTTCGTGTCCGAACGTCCGGCGGACGGCACCGGCCCGACTCCCTGCGGCGGCGGCGACATCTACCTCTCCCGGCAGAGCCCGGCGGGCGGCTGGAGCGCTCCGGTGATGCTGAAGTGCGCGCCGGAAGGCCCGAACTTCCCCGGTGCCGAGCGCAGTCCCTCGCTGGTGGAGACCTCGTTCGGCACGTTCCTGTTCTATTCGAGCAACGGCAACGGCGGCGACCAGGACATCTATATGAGCAAGCTCGGGCGCGACGGTCAGTTCGGTCCCGGCAAGGTCGTCGAGGAGTTGAGCACCGAATTCGAAGACCTCATGCCCAACGTGCGCGAGCGCGAGGATGGCAGCTTCGAGATCGTCTTCAGCTCGAATCGCCCGACGTGGGGACACGGCCAGGCGGCGTTCGGCGGGCAGGACGTGTACATCGCGCGGTCCTGGTGGCTCACGGGACTGTGGTCGCAACCGCGAAATCTCGGCGAGGACGTGAACACGGCCGGTGTCGAGCAACGCGCGACGTTGTCGAGGGACGGCAAGCGCCTGTACTTCGGGCGTGATGGCGACATCTTCATGAGCACGCGATCGGGCAAGCAGTGAAGGGCGTTCGATGATCGTTGCAGCCAGCCGGCGGTCGCGCCGGCTGGCTGCTGCCGCACGCCGGAGCAGGTTCGATGACGTTGCAGGCGAGGTAGCCCCTGAATTTCTGCGGCTCCGCGCCGCGAATGGCCATTTGTTTTTCGTCCCCGCCCCGGCAGGCTCGGCACTCGTTTCACCGCTGCGAGGCGCCGCTTTGCTATGCCACCCATCCAGCTGATAGCCTCACTTCCGTTTCCGCGCCACCCGCACGCCATGGCCGCCACTGAAGTCACCTTTTCGCCGGAACGCAGTCTCGAGGCCGTGCTATTCGTGGCGAATCAGCTGGCCAAGCCGGCTATCCATGAAGTTCTCAAGCTTCTCTACTTTGCGGACAAGATTCACCTCGGCAGGTACGGGTGGCTTGCGAGTGGCGACGACTATGTAGCGATGAAGTTTGGTCCCGTGGGGTCTGGTACCTACAACCTGGTGAAGGCCGCCCGAGGAGACGATTCAGGCTGGATCCACCCGGATTTCTATCGCCTGGCTCGTGGAGCACTCGAGATTGCTGACGACCGGCGGACGATCAGTTTGTTGCGCAGCGTCGATCTGGCTCATCTGTCTCCTGCATACGTGGCTTGCCTCGAGGAGGCTTTGCGGCACTACGCCGGGATGTCCTTCGGAGCACGTACGGAGTTGAGTCACGACGCTGCGTGGCGCGCGGCCTGGGACCTTGCCGCAGAGGATGAAGTGGGCCAGAGCCCAATGCTCGTCGAGAACATCGCTCGAACTCTGCCGAACTCGGAAGAAGTCGTCGCTCAGCTGAACAAGCTGTAGAAGCGATGACTCTGGGAACGGGGTTTCCGGACGATTATCTTCAAGCTCAAATCCGGCGACGGCTGAAGCCCGGTGTGGTTCTCAAGCTGTTTCGGCGGATGGACGACGGAAGGGTGCACGAGAAGCGGTTCGTGGTCGTGCACGTCGACGCGCACACGACAACCTGCGTCATCAACTCTGAAATCAGTCCGTTCATTCGAGCGCGTCCATCGCTATTGCGATGCCAGGTCATGATGCAGGTGGCGCAACACGACTTCATGCATCACGACTCGCATATCGATTGTTCGCGCGTCCGTTCATTCTTGACGGACGAAGTCATCGCCGATCTCATGACTCGCCCGGAGTGGATCCTCGGTGATGCGAGTGAGCAGTGCCGATCGGACATCATCGCGGGGATCAAATCGACCGAGACTCTTTCGGTATCTGATGTAGCCAGGATATGCGACGCGCTGGCTGGCGAAGGAGCGGGCTGCGGCGTCGAGCGCAAAAGGCCTACCTCTAAAGAGGTACTCTCGCGCTCCCCCGAATATCCGCCGATCTGGCTCGGACTGCCTTGCCCCGCGCGGGTCATATCGATCTAATGCCTGCCTAGGCAGTCAATGTCGAGGCAGCCAGTGTCGAGGCAACATTACTCCGCCGATTCCTTCCACCTCCAGGACAGCATCGGCTACCTGGTGAAGCGCACGCAGCACCTGATGCGCGACCGCATCGAGACAGTGTTCGCGTCGCAGGGCATCACGTTCCAGCAATGGGTCGTGCTCATGCACCTGCGGGACGGCATCGCGGCCACTACCGCGGGTCTGTGCGAAGAGCTGCGCCACGACAGCGGCGCCATGACCCGCCTCATCGACCAGCTCGAGGAGCGCGGCTTCATCGAACGCCAGCGCCAGTCCGCGGACCGGCGCGTCGTGAACCTCGCGCTGACGTCCGCGGGCCGCAAGATGGTCGAATCCCTCGTCCCGCTCACGGTCGACACGCTGAACGACGCGCTCGCAGGCTTCACCAAGGCCGACGTCCAGCAGCTGCAATCGCTGTTGCGCCGGATTATCGCGCGCGTCGGCGATCTCAACGGCGAAGACGATGAGGCCGCGCCGGTCCTCAAGGTGAAATCGTGAACGCGCGGATCGCCGCGCGAGCTCTCGCGTTCGCCGCAGCGCTCGCCTTGAGCGGCTGCGTCCTCCCTCCCAAGGACACCCCGCAGATCACCCAGACCCCCGACATCGCGCTCGGCCTCGGCACCACGAACGCGCCGGATGTCGATGCGCTCTGGTGGCACCAATACGGCGACGCCCAGCTCGACCGCCTCACCGACGCTGCGCTCGAACACAACCCCACGCTCGAATCCGCATTGGCGCGCATCCATCTCGCGCAAGCGCAGGTCCAGGCCACCGCCGCCACGCGCCAGCCGAACACCGCGCTGACGGCCGAAGCCACCCGCCAGCGCTACCCCGAGAACTACATCTATCCACCGCCGCTCGCCGGCAACACCTATTGGGCCGGCGACTTGAGCGTCCGCTTCTCCTGGGACCTCGACCTCTGGGGCCGCCAGCGCGCGCTGATCAACAGCATGACCGCGAGCGCCGACGCCACGCGGCTCGACGCTGCCGCCGCGCGTCTCGCGATCACCGCTTCGCTCGCCGAGGCCTATCTGGACCTCGATCGCGCCTACGCGCTCGCGGACATCGCCGCGCAGTCCGAGGAACAACGCCGCCGCATCCTCGACATCACGCGCAAGCGCATCGACGCGGGCCTCGACACGAACGTCGAGCTGCGCGAAGCGGAAGCCGCCGTGCCGCAGGCCGAGCTCGGCCGGCTTCAGGCGGAAGCGGCGCGCGACGTCGCGATCCATCGCGTGGTCGCACTGACCGGCGGCAGCGCCGCGGACTACGCCGGCATCGCGCGACCCACGCTCGCCGTGGAAACCGCGCTCGTGGTCCCCGATTCGCTGCCTGCCGACTTGTTAGGCCGCCGTCCGGACATCCTCGCCGCCCGCGCGCGCGCCGAGTCCGCGAAGTCGCTGAAGACCGCGGCGCGCGCCTCGTTCTTCCCGAACGTGAACCTCGCGGCCTTCGCCGGCTTCGAAGCCATCGGCCTCGACAACCTCACTGAGTGGGGCTCGCGCACGATCGGCGCCGGCCCGGCGTTGAGCCTGCCGATCCTCAGCGCCCCGCGCCTCAAGGCCCAGTACCGCGGCGCCATCGCCGCCGAAGATCTCGCCGTCTCCACCTACAACGGCGCTGTCGTTACCGCGATCCAGCAGACCTCCGACCAGCTCACGTACGTCCGCTCGAGCGCCCAGCAACTCGACAAGGCACGTCAGGCGCTGGCCGCGGCGGAAGAGGCGTACCGCCTCGCGCAGAAGCGCTACCAGGCCGGCCTCACCAACTACCTGGTCGTTCTGACCACCGAGTCCCAGGTCCTGAACGCCCGCACCAGCGTCGTCGACGTCCTCCACTCGCAAGCGCTGGCGCGCATCGGCCTGCTGCTCGCGGTCGGCGGCAACTTCTCCTCGCGCGCCTGACGCGCGGCACCAGCTCTATCAAGGAATCCAACATGAGCGTCCCAGCCACCGAAGTCCCCGCGAATGGCAAACGCAAACGCGGCCTCATCATCCTCGGCCTGTCCGTTGCGGCCATCGGCCTCATCTACGGCGCGTACTGGTTCTTCTCCGCGCGCTTCTACGAAAGCACCGACGATGCCTACGTCGCGAGCGACGTCGTGCAGATCACCAGCGAAGTGCCGGGCACGGTACTCGGCGTCCGCGTCGACGACACGCAGCGCGTCGACCACGGCCAGGCGCTGATCGAGCTCGATCCGGCCGACGCCAAGGTGCGCGTCGCCGCGGCCGAAGCCGACCTCGCGCGCGCGGTGCGCGCCGTGCGCGGCCTCTACGCCCAGGCCGACCAGCTGCGCGCCCAGGTGCACGCGCGTTCCACCGAACTACAGCAGGCCGAGCAGGACTACGCACGCCGCGCCTCGCTGGTCTCGGACGGCGCCGTCTCCGGCGAAGAGCTCGCACACACGCGCGACGCCATCACCCGCGTGAAGGCCGCCCTCGAAGGCGCGCATCAGCAACTCGACGCCACGCAGGTGCAGATCGAAGGCACGACCATCGCGACGCATCCGGAAGTGCTCGCCGCCGCCGCCAAGTACCACGATGCCGCGCTCGCACTACGCCGCACGACGATCTCCGCGCCCATCAACGGCGTCGTCGCCAAGCGCGCCGTGCAGGTCGGCCAGCGCATCGCCCCGGGCACACCGCTGATGGCCATCGTCCCGCTCGACGACGTCTGGGTCGACGCGAACTTCAAGGAAGGCCAGCTGCGCGACGTGCGCGTCGGCCAGCCGGTGACGGTGCACGCGGATCTCTACGGCGGCGACGCCGACTACCACGGCAAGGTGGTGGGCGTCTCCGCGGGCAGCGGCAGCGCCTTTGCTCTGCTGCCGTCGCAGAACGCATCGGGCAACTGGATCAAGGTCGTGCAGCGCCTGCCCGTGCGCATCGCGCTCGACCCGAACGAAGTGAAGCAGCACCCGCTGCGCGTGGGCCTGAGCATGAGCGCCGAGATCGACGTGCACGACACCTCGGGCGCGCTGGTCGCCAACGAAGTGCGCGCGGCGCCGCAGGCCGAGCAGAAGAGTGCGGCCGATGATCCCTCGATCGACGAACGCGTCGCCGCGATCATCCGCGAGAATTCCCGCCCGGTGACGGTCGCGCGCACGTGAGCGCAACCGCCGCCGCTGCCGCTCCGCCCGCGCAACCCGCGCAGATGCAGGGCGCGGCGCTCGGCATCACGGCCGTGGCCCTGGCGCTCGGCACGTTCATGCAGGTGCTCGACACGACGATCGCCAACGTGTCGATCCCGACGATCTCCGGCAACCTCGGCACGTCGACGGAGCAGGGCACCTGGATCATCACCTCGTTCGCCGTGTCGAACGCGATCAGCGTTCCGTTGACGGGCTGGCTGATGCAGCGTTTCGGTGTCGTGCGCACGTTCGTCGCGTCGATCCTGCTGTTCACGCTGGCCTCACTACTGTGCGGCTTCGCCTGGAACCTCGGCAGCATCGTCACGTTCCGCATCCTGCAAGGCGCGGTGTCCGGCCCGATCATCCCGGGCTCGCAGGCGCTGCTGATGATGCTCTTCCCGCCGGCGCGCAAAGGCCTCGCATTCGCCATCTGGTCGGTGACCACGCTGATCGCGCCGATCTGCGGCCCGTTGTTGGGCGGCTGGATCTCGGACAACGCGAGCTGGCCGTGGATCTTCTACATCAACGTGCCCGTCGGCCTGTTCGTCGTCTTCATCTGCTGGACCTATCTCAAGGACCGCGAGACGCCGACGCGTAAACTCTCGATCGACAAGATGGGCCTGGCGCTGCTGGTCGTCTGGGTCGGCTCGCTGCAGGTCATGCTCGACAAGGGCAAGGACGAGGACTGGTTCTCGTCGCCGTTCATCGTCATCCTGACCGCCGTCGCGGTCATCGGCCTGATCGCCTGGCTCATCTGGGAGCTCACCGAGAAGCACCCGATCGTCGACCTGAGCTTCTTCAAGAGCCGCAACTTCACGATGGCGCTGATCCCGATGTGCCTGGGCTACGCGGTGTTCTTCGGCAACATCGTGCTGACGCCGCTGTGGATGCAGACGCAGCTCGGCTACACGGCGACCCGGGCCGGCATCGCGGCGGCGCCGGGCGGCATCGTCGCGGTGTTGATCTCGCCGTTGATTGGCAAACACGTCGGCAAGTCCGACGCGCGCTGGGTCGCGACGATCGCGTTCATCGCGTTCGCCGTCTCTTACTACATGCGCTCGCGGCTGACGACGCAGTCGGCGCTGATCGACTTCATCCTGCCGCAGATCGCGCTCGGCATCGCGATGGGCACGTTCTTCGTGTCGATCCTCGCGATCACGTTCGACGGCATCCCGCAGCCGCGCGTGCCGGCGGCCTCTGGGCTCGCGGTGTTCCTGCGCATCCTCGCGGGCAGCTTCGCCACCTCCATCACGACGACGTTCTGGGACCGGCGCGAAGCCTGGCACCAGGCGCATCTCGCCGGCGCGTCGAGCATCTACGACCCGGCCGCGCAGGCCGCGTTGGCGCACCTGAAATCGCTGGGCATGTCGGACACGGCGGCACTGGCGACGCTGAATCGCGAGCTCGTCGGGCAGTCGTACCTGCTGTCCTCCATCGACTACTTCTGGATCTCCGCCATCGCGAGCCTGCTGTTGATCGTGTTCGTGTGGTTCACGAAACCGTCGGGCCAGTCGGGTGGGGCGCACGTCGCGGCGGAGTAGGTGCGGCCGCCCTGCGCGGTCACGTCTCCGTAAGAAAACCGTCATTTGCCATTGCTAGGTTCGGGTCTTCTAACTAACAAGAAGAAGCCCCGAGCCATGAAGCGCGGAATCCTCCTGGTCCTGCTGGCCCTGCCGGTGCTGTGTTCGGCGCAAGGCACCATTTCGGCCAGCCTCGAGCAGTTCAACAACCAGACCGGTGCGTCGACGCTCGGCCTGCGCGGCTACGACGCGTTCGACCAGATGTCGGACTCGACGCAGTTCCCGAACGTCACGGGCCTGACGGTGCAGGTGAACGGCGGCCCGGTCGAAAACATTCCTTTCAACCCGGCCTACGACGCGTTCAAACGCCGGCAGCGCTGGGCGACCTTGCCCGAAATGCTCGCGGCGCGCCCCGCCGACGCCACGTACACCTATACGTTGACCGGTTCACCCGCGGGCGTCGTGACGATCAACGCACCCGGCATCGACTATGGAAACGCCATCCCGGTCAGCCCGGTGTTCGATTTCGGCGGCATCTACGGCCTGTGGTCGGTCGACGGCCAGGGTCGCAACATCTTCAACATCGACGGCGGCAGCATCGGGAATTCGTTCACGGTGGGGCTGAATCCGTTTTCATTGGCCGGAGCGGGCGTCGTCGGCGACATCCAGTTCGAATCGTTGAGCGTCACCAACGAATCGAACCCGAACTCCAATCTCGAAGGCCAGGTTCAGCTGGGCTTCAACGGCGTGGCGCTGTCGCCGTTGGCACTGACGTTCACGCGCGGACTCACCGACAATGCCGGCGACGCCGATCCGTCGACCTACGGATTCAACTACTTCACCTTGTTCTCCCTCGACGGAGAGTTCGGCAACGCCTTCGGCTTCGCCAACGCCGGCCTCGGCGACGACACCAACAAGGCGTTCATCTACCAGAACAACACCGAGGTCTACCTGCGCGTGCTGCCGGCCGGCTTCTTGCCGCCGCCTGCGCCAGTGCCGCTGCCCGGCGCATTGTTGTTGATGTCGAGCGGTCTCGCGCTCATGGCGGGCGCGCGCCGGCGCCGTCGTTCACCGGCCTAACGGATTCCCGCCCACCACGCGTCTCTCCCCCGACCGCCGCATGGAAGCGGTCTACAACATGAGGGGAGCAACGATGAGAAGATTTTTCCTGCCTATCTTCCTGGCGGCAATGTCCGGGCTGACCGCCCAGGCCGCCCACGCCGACGGCGCCCAACGCTTCAACACCGACGGCAAGGTCCAGATCCGGTTCTTCTTCGACGACACCTTCGTCGGGAACGGCTTCACCCAGTTCCGCAACATGGAAAGGGACCTCCTCGCAAGCCTGCAGAACATCGGCAAACACAACCTCGGCATCAACTTCCAGGCGAACACCGACGGCGTCTCCACCATCCACCTGCCGCCGCCGGCGCGCACGCCGCACTACACCCGCCAGGAAATCGTAGACGTCTTCGCCCGCATCGTCCCGCCGCGCGCGGGCTACGTGAACGTCCTGATCCACGCCTATGGCGTCACGGCGAACGGCATCTGCGGCCTGGATGACCCGAACAACAACTTCAACCAGCAGGACGAGGGCGACACCGTGCCCGCGTCCCCGGTGAACGGCGTCGCCTCCGGCACGGTCACCGTCACCGCGAAGGCCGACTGCAGCACCGCCGGCACCGCGCTGAAATCAATGGGCGCGCTCACGGACTCGTTCGTGCACGAGATGGGCCACATCCTGCTGCTGCCCGACGAATTCCCGCCTAACAAGAACTGCACCACGAAGCCGACCGCGGGCGTGATGTGCCAGCAAGTGGGCCCGGGCGTCAAGCGCTCGTACCTCAAGTGGTTCCTCTCGGACATCCAGACCACGCGCACGGCGTACTTCGGCGCGAACAAGAAGAACCCGACGCTCGCCTGCTACGAGTGGAGCAGCTTCCAGGCCTGCGACACGAACTGCGTGAACGGCGCGGGCTTTCCGAGCCCGGGTGCCGGCGAGGTGTACAACGCCTGCGTCGTGGCCCATTGCAACCACATCTGCCCGAATTGATTCGAAGCTGACCGTTCGCTCGCCCGGAGGCCGGCTCCGGGCGGGCGATCTTCGGGCGCCGCGGCGCGCATCACCGCCGCTCTGGACTGCTTCCGACCGCCTGCGCTTATACTCGCGCGTCCATCCGATCTGCTGTTCATCGAGGGGTCCATGATCAAGCGCTACCGTCTCCTGCTGCTCTCCATCGCCGGCTTTCTCGCCGCGTCGGCTGCCCAGGCCGAACAATTCACCGTCGCTCTCTTCACCAAGACCGCCGGCTGGCACCACGAATCCATCCTCCAGGGCGTCGAAGGCATCCGGCGCCTCGGCGAGCTCCACGACTTCAAGGTGTTCTGGTCCGAAGACCCGACGCGCATCTTCAAGGACGACGAGCTCAAGAAGTACAAGGCCGTCATCTTCCTCAGCACCACCGGCGACGTCCTGAACGACGAGCAGCAGGGCGCCTTCGAGCGCTACATCAAGGCCGGCGGCGGCTTCGTCGGCGTCCACGCCGCGGCGGACACGGAATACGACTGGCCCTGGTACAACAAGATGGTCGGGCACATGTTCCACATCCACCCGCTCATCCAGACCGCGACGATCAACGTCGTCGACTACAACTTCCCCGGCATGGACCGCTTCGCGAAGCGCTTCCTGTGGACGGAGGAATGGTACGAGTACGACGCCTCGCGCTCCGACAAGCTGCACTACCTGCTGGCCGTTGACGAGAAGACGTACAAGCCCTACGCGAACTGGGGCGCGCGCGGCGAGGGCAAGGGCATGGGCAAGTTCCATCCGCTCGCGTGGTATCAGGAGTACGACGGTGGTCGCGCGTTCTACACGGGCCTCGGCCATCTGCCGGCGACGTGGAGCGATACGAATTTCCTGCACCACGTGTATGGCGGTATCTACTGGGCGGCGACCGGCAACGGGTTCACCGCGCAATAACGGAGCCAGGGGATCAGCATGTTCAACACCGGCTACAACGGCCTCTTGGGCCTGCTGATCCTCGTGGGTGATGTCTGGGCGATCATCAATATCGTTCAGAGTCCGGCGACCAACACCAGGAAACTGCTGTGGGTGTTACTGGTGTTGTTGTTGCCGCTGCTGGGTCTGATTCTCTGGTTCTTTCTCGGCCCGCGCGGCGGAAGAAGCTGACGCGCGATTCGATTCTCGTTCAGCGGCCCTTCGCCGGCACCAGCTCCTCGCGATGGTCATAACTCAACGTCCGCGTCACCACCCACTTCCCCTCCTGCAGCTTCCACACCATCGTGAATTGCCCGACGCCCTCACACGTCGTCGCCGAATGACAGAACCGGTGCGTCCCCTGTGAGATCGCTCCGTAATCCTTGATCGGCCACACGCGGAACGTCTCGAGCACCAGCTCGCGATGGAACTTCCCGCACACGTTCTCGCGCACGCCCTTCATGTACTCATCCCGCGTGAACGACGGCCCGCCCTTGTCGTGATAGAACTCCAGCTCCTTCACGAAGAACGCCTCGTGCTTCGCGAGCTTCGCGGGATCGCTGCACGTGTTGAACGCCTCGAACATCTCCGTGTCCAGCGCCAGGATCTTCTGATACAGCGGATCGGCCGAAGCAGGGGGCTCGGCACCCAGCGCGAACGACGGCGCAACCGCCACCAGACACATCAACGCGAGCGGGCGAGGGTTCATCTTGGGCTTCTGCAGTACGACCGTAGTAGCCCATTCTGACGCGCAACCCGCGCGTTTGGTTGCAACCGTCCGCGGCGGCTTCAGCTCGCGCCCGAATTCTCCGCCGGCAACGTGTACTTCCCCTCGATCACCTCGCGTACCGCCTTCCGTGACGCCTCCGCATCGTCGCGCAGCTTCTGCTCCAGCTCCCGCACCTGCGCGGTCAGCTCCTCATCCTTGATGCAGCTCTCCATCCACTTCGACACGTCCCGCCGCCGCCAGTGGTACAGCCACGTCTCCGCATCCACGCCATCGGCCAGGTCCATGAACACGATGAGGTTCGGCGCCCGCAGATTCAGCTTCTGCTCGGGCCCGCGGAAATAGAACGACCGCTCCTCGGGCAGCGCGCCCTCCGCATACTTGCGCACGTGCCGCCGCCGCTCCGTCGTGCTCGGCTCGATGACCACGTGCCGCGGCGCCTCCGCGGCGTTCTTGTGCCAGATCAGCGCCTCGCCCTTGGGTAGTTTGTCGAACGGCGAGGTCGGTGCCGCCTTGCCATTCGCCTCTGCGAACTCGCGCAGCATCTCCGCCGGCTTCTCGCCGATCACGATCACCGTCTCGACCAGCCCGATCGCCGTCGCGGACACGGCGCTCGGCCCGACGCTGATCATCAACACGCCGTCCAGCTCTTGCGGCAGGTTCAGCTCGGCGGGTTTCCACTCGGCCGGCAGCACGTGATGCACCTCGTCGACGATCAACCAATGCGGCCGTCCGGTCTTCGCGCGCAGATCGCGGATGCGCCCGAACAACGACATGAAGAACGCCGGCCGGTCGCTGAACGCGAGCCCGACGAGATTGATCACGGCATTCTGATTCGGCTTCGCCAGCAGCTGCATGCACTCATCGACGGACGGCGCGCGGTCCGGGCTGCCGAGCACCGCCGCATCCTCCAGCACGTCGTAGTCTCCCTCGGGATCGATCACGCAGAAGTTGTAGTGCTGTTGGTTGAGGCGCTCGATCAATCCGGTAGTCAGCGTCGACTTGCCGCCGCCGGACGTACCGACCACCAGCGCGCTCAGGCCATACGGCGGCAGCGTGACCTCGGCGTCGCCATCCCGGCCTAACAGGATCTCGTGCCGCTTCAGCAGCCCGGCGCGTCCCGCCAGATCGTCCGCCAGCAGTTCCCGGATCAGCTCCGTGACGCCCGCTCCGTGGCTGGCCTTCAACTGGATATCCGCCGTCTCCTTCAACGCCGGCAGCGCATTCGCCACGGCCGCCGAGCACTCGCAGATGTTCAGGAACGCGTGATCGTTCTCGGCATCGCCGACCCCCAGCGTGTTGTGCACGGAGATGTCGAGCTCCTTCAGCGCGGCCTTGGTTCCGGCCGCCTTGTTCATGCCGCCCGGCAGCACCATCACGGCGCCCTTGTTGAAGATCACCTGCAGCTCGAGCCCGAGATCGCGGATCGTCTCCAGCACCACCTTCTCGTGCGGCTCCCAGGTCGCGACGATGCAGCGGCCCACGGAGATCCGGTCGACCCCGCGCCGCTTCAGCTCGGCCACGAACTTCTCGGGCGGTGCCTCGACCAGCGCGCGCTCCTGGCGGCTGGCGGGGTCGTAGATCAGCGCGCCGTTCTCGGCGACGACCAGGTCGAACAGCTCCAGCCGGTCGAACACGCGCTTGAGATCGGGCATCTCGCGCCCGGTGACCATCACGAGCTTGCGGCCCGAGATCCGCAGGTCTTCCAGCGCGGCGAGGGTGGCGGCATCGACGCGGCCATCGTGGGCCAGCGTGCCGTCGTAGTCGGTGCACAGGGCGAGGTAGCGCATGGCGCCAGCCTGCCGTTTTCGCGCGTACGCGCGTGTCCGACGGGCGCCCGAGGCGACGCAGGCGGATTTCCCGGGGCGTATCATCCGCGACCATCGCAACTTCTCCGGATGAACCCCATGTCCCGATTCCTCGTGGTGGCCTTCGCATTGGTCGTCTCCGCCGGCGCCTTCGCCGATTCCGCGCGCTACACCGTCATCTTCGGCGGCCAGAACATCGGCCACGTCGTCGCCGAGACCACCGGCACGCGCACGACGATCGACTACAACGTCAAGAACAACGGCCGCGGCCCGACGATGGCTGAGACGATCGACGTCGGCGCCGACGGCCTGCCGACCGCCTGGTCGATCACGGGCACCACCACGTTCGGCAGCAAGGTCAACGAGAGCTTCAGCCGCACGAAAACCCGCGCCACCTGGGTCGACTCCACCGGCAAGGGCCAGGCCCCGACGAAGGACTCGACGCTGTACGTCGCACAGGTCGGCAGCCCCTGGTCGCTGCAGATCTACTCGCGCGCGTTGCTGAAGGCGCCGGGCATGACGCTGCGCGCGCTGCCGGGCGGCACGCTGAAGCTCGAGAAGGGCACGAGCCTGCAGGTGCAGGGCAAGGGCGGGCCGCTGACGGTCACGCGTTACGACCTCACGGGCATCCAGACCGATCCGGACGTGATGCTGCTGGACGAGAAGGGCGACCTCTTCGCGTCGGTCTCGTCGACGGCCGTCGTGGTTCGCGAAGGCTACGAAGCCGAAGAAGTCCGCCTGCGCCAGCTCGCCGCGGACTGGAGCACCGAGAGGTTCTCGACGATCCAGAAGCAGATCGCCCACGACTACGGCGCGCCCGTGCGCATCCGCAACGTCCGGCTGTTCGATCCGAAGACCAGCGCGCTGACGGCGCCGCTCAGCGTGATCGTCGATGGCAGACACATCGCGGCGGTCGAGGCGGTAGATAGTCCGGCGACGCCCGGCGAGGTCACCGTCGACGGCGCCGGCGGCACGTTGATCGCCGGCCTGTACGAGATGCACGGCCACCTCGGCCAGGAAGACGCGTTGCTGAACGTGCTCGCCGGCATCACCACCGTCCGCGACATGGGCAACGACAACGCCGTCCTCGACGCGCTTGTCCGGCGCATCGACGCAGGCGAAGTCGGCGGTCCGCACGTGATCCGCTCGGGGTTCATCGAAGGCAAGAGCCCGTTCAGCGCGAACAACGGCATCGTCGTCGACAGCCAGGAGAAGGCGGTGGACGCGGTGCGCTGGTACGGCGCGCGCGGCTACTGGCAGATCAAGATCTACAACAGCATGAACCCGGCGTGGGTGCCGGCGATGGTCGAGGAGGCGCATCGCCTCGGCATGCGCGTCGCGGGCCACATCCCGGCGTTCGCGACGGCGGACCAGATGATCGGCGCGGGCTACGACGAGCTGACGCACATCAACCAGTTCGTGTTGGGCTGGGTGATCGGCCCGGGAGAGGACACGCGCACGTTGTTCCGGCTCACCGCGCTGAAGCGGCTGCCGGCGCTGGATCTGAACAGCGCGAAGGTGCAACACACGATCGACCTCATGGCGAACGGCCACAAGGCGATCGACCCGACGCTGGGCATCCACGAGAACCTCGTGTTCAACCGCGACGGCCAGGTGCCGCCGGGTGCGAAGGACTACCTGTCGCACATGCCGATCGGCACGCAGCGCGACGCGAAGAAGCAGTGGATAGACACGTCGGCGCCGGGAGACGCGCAGGCGTACGAGCAGGCGTTCGACAAGCTGGTCGGCGTGGTGAAGATGCTGCACGACAAGGGCGTGTTCATCGTGTTCGGCACGGACACCGGCGGCTCGTTCACGTATCACCGCGAGCTCGAGCTGTACCAGAAGGCCGGCATGACGGCCCCCGAGATCCTGAAACGCGCCACGTTCGACAGCGCGCGCTACATCGGCGAGGACCAGAGCTCGGGGTCGATCGAGAAGGGCAAGCGCGCGGACTTCTTCTTGGTGCCCGGCGACCCGACGAAGGACCTGAAGGCGATCAAGACCATCGCGATGGTGGTGAAGGACGGCGTCTTCTATTACCCGACCGAGGCGTATCCGAAGTTCGGGATCGAGCCGTTCACGACCGTCCCGGCCGTGACGTTGCCGAAGAAGTAGGGCGCTCGTGGAACGGCGGACATTCCTGATCGGCACGGGCAGCGTGGCGCTGTCCGTGACGATGGCATCCGCGCGGGTCGGCGCGGCCACACCGCCGCGCGACCGCGTCGGCCTCGGCACGGTGTCGCTGCGCAACCGGTTTGAGCAGACCAAGCCGAAGGGCACGGTGCTCGAGCATCCGTTGACGCTGATCGAAGTGCCGGCTTACTACCGCGACCGCTTCGAGGTCCACCAGCTCGAGTTCTGGAGCAATCACTTCGAATCGCTGGGGCGGCCGTATCTCAAGGAGCTGCGCAAACGCATCAAGGCCGCGGGCGCGAAGCTCATCAACATCCAGCTCGACGCCGACTACGACCTCGCGAGCACGGACGAGACGCGGCGCCAGCAGAGCCTCGCGATCGCGCATCAGTGGATCGACGCCGCCGCGCTGGTGGGCAGCGCCGCGATCCGCATCAATCCGGGCCGTCCGAACGGCTCGGTGGAGCAGAGCATCGCGTCGATGAAGGAAGTGAACCGGCACTGTTTGGCGCGCCGGCTGCCGTTGCTCACGGAGAACCACTTCGGCCTGGAGATGAACCCGGACATCCACCTGCGCATCCGCGCGGAGGCCGGCCCGAAGAACATCTACACGTTGCCGGATCTCGGCAACTATCCGGTGGCGTCGATGTGGGATTCGCTCGCGAAGATCCTGCCGTACGCCTGGGTCGTCTCCGCCAAGGCCGTCGACTTCGATGCGCAGGGCAACCACCTGTCCTATGACTACGACCGCTGCCTGCAGCTCTGCGAGGACGCGGGCTTCAAGGGCATCTACCTGGTCGAGCAGTGGAGCCGCAAGGAGCAGCCGATCGACGCGGAGAAGATCGCGGACTGGATGCTGGAGCGCACGCGCGCCTTCCTGCGCGCCAAACAGGTGTCGTAGGTCCCCGGACACCGGTCTCGGCATTCGCCTACGGCATCGCCGCGGTGAATCGGGGATCGTCCTCGGCATGAAGCTCCACTCATCGATGCTGATGGCGGGGATCGTCGCCGCCAGCCTGATCACGGGTTGCGCGACATCGAAGACGGCGCCGAAGCAGCCGGCCGCCAGGCCCGAAGCCGCGCCCGCGAAACCGCAGAGCCTCGGCAAGCAACGCCAGATGCTGAGCGAGGGCTACAGCATGCTCTACCACGACGCCGGCACCCTCGATCTCTCCGAGCTGATCCTCTACGTGAAGTTGGAATCCGATTCCATGCACGCGGTCGTCACCGCGATCTCCAGCTACGGCGACGAGCTGAAGAAGGACCTGGAGAAGATCGCCAGGGACTACCCCGGCGTCCGCATCGATCTGCAACCGCTTCCCGAGATCGAACTGCGCAAACGCAAGGCGATCGCGAAGGACCGCATGAAGGACTTCGCGCCGGTCGTCGGCAAAGGCGGCCGTGAATACGAACGCACGATCCTGCTCAGCTTCGCCAACGGACTGAACCACGAACGTCATCTCTGTGCCGTGATGGCCGACGCCGAACCGGATGCGAACCTGAAGAAATTCCTGCTCGACTCCGAAAAGCGCTTCGATGGTCTGTACGAGCGTGTCACCGGGCTGCTCGAGAAGGACTACTTCAAGGCGCCCTGATCCCCATTTCCCTCTCGAACTAGTCGCCGTTCCCTGCCTGTGGTAGACAGTCCCGCCGACCATGCCTCCCACGCGGACTAGCGAGGCCCGGTAGGTAGAGCTCCGGCGCCGGAAGGCGCCGGCATATCAGGGATAGAAGGGGAAAATTCACAATGAAACTCTTGCACGGCCTTTATGCGGCCGCGGCTTTGTCGTGCCTTGCCTCCGTGGCGAGCGCACAGACGGAGCTGCAGACCTATGTTCAACGCTGTCAGACGGAGCTGCAGTTCCAGGCAGCAGAAGTGAAGCCGATGGATTGCAACACCGGCGCTCGATTCGCGTTGGGAGGAAAGACTCCGGTCAACGACTTCGTCGTCAGCTCGCGCGTCAATGCGAATGTCGACATGGTGGCCGCCTGTCGTTGGGGCAACGGCGGTCCGGACCCGGACGAGAACGCGCACAACCCCTACAACAACATGACGAAGGCGCTCAGCATCGAGCTGCTGATCCACAACCGCGCGAACGGCGGCACCTGCTTCTTCGCGGCGAAGGACCAGGATTCCACCACGAAGCCCGTCTCCACGAAGATCGTCTCGCCGACGAACTTCTCGACGCTGCCGGCGAATCTGCCGAATGCGAACAACTTCTGGCTGCCACCCTCGGATCTGAACAACAAGATGCTGTTTTCCGACGGTAACTCCGGCATGACCGGATTTTCGGAGAAGTTGCAGTGCGTGCGCTGCCATTCGCAGGGCCCGTACGTCATCTCGGCGCGCATCGCGCCGTACATGGCGAACCTCGGCCTGATCAACGACGGCCACGATACCTACTCGAACTTCGCCGCGCTGGCTCACTACTTCGTGGTGGGCAGTCGAGAGCACACGCAGACGGACCCGGGCACACATCCGTTCGGCAACTGGAACAACCTGATCTTCACGCACAACCGCACGGGCGGCTGCAGCAGCAGCTGTCATGTGCTGGCGAAAGAAGAGACGGAACGGTTCTTCTCGCCCATCGGCAGTCTGACGTCACCGGTCGATGCGGCGACCGTCGTGTTGCCGAGCATCGTGGCGGACATCCGCGAGTTGCGCGGCAACGGCATGGAGCCGGCGGCGGAAGACAGTCCGTACAAGTGGATCAACGCGGACGAGCCAACGGCCGACGGCGTGGAAGTCGAGACGTTCACGTCGGCCAAGCGCAAATTCCCGGTCACGGGCTATTGCGGCGTCCCGACGGTTCTCGAAGCGAATGCCGTGCGTACGGACGCGGTGTTCAGGTCGATCGATGTCGTCAACATGCCGAACAAGCTGCGCGCGTTCAACCTGCGCGACGGCCTGACGTGCCTGAACTCGGACCAGCCCGGCGGCGCACGCTGCTACGACCACCAGGTCAGCTACAAGTGTGACGGCCCGAACCCGGTGTGGACGCCTTACTACAACAAGGACACGTCGAACACCGACGATGGCGACCACGAAGAGCGTTCGAAGGCCTGGGCCGAGGCGCGCGCGTTCTGCGGAAACAAGGACCCGGTGGCGATGCGCGCGCAGGTGCTGGCCAACGGCATCCCGATGTACCAGGCGACGGCGCCCACGGATCGTCTCGCGCAGCTGTCGCCGAGCGGCCTCGTGTGCCGCAACTCCGACCAGGGCAGCGGCCAGACGTGTTCCAACTACACGGTCCGCTACCGCGGCTGCCGCAGCGACGCGAACCTCGCGAAGATGAAGAGCGCTTGGACCAACGCGCCGACCTTCGGCGATCGTTATCTGACCACGACGAACAACGTCGACGGCGCCGAGACGAAGGCACAGGGCAACAACTACCAGTACCCGAGCCAGGACTGGATCATCGAGCCCGTCGCCGGTGGCAACACGGTGCGGCTCGCCGACGTGTGGTCGGGCAAGTACCTCACCGCGAGCAGCAACAACGACCTCGCGGTCGTGCAGGTGAAGAATTCCGACTCGTCGCAGATGCGCCAGCAGTGGGTGCGCGAGACGATCGTCGGCAGCACCGAGGTGCGATTCCGGAACGTGGGGAGTGGCCGCTATCTCACGGTGGGCAACTACACCAGCGATCCGTACTACGCGCCGATCGTCACGCAGTCGCTGAGCAATCAGAACTGGGCGAGCCAGCGGTGGGTGGTGCAGTGATCCGTTAGTGGCTTGAACGAGGCGAGGGGAGTGCGCGGGCGCTCCCCTCGTTTCCCAACCGGGCGCCACGCGCCGCCGACCCGCGGAACGCGGCTAGTTCGAGTGCCCCTGCGGCGGCCCCGGCGCCCACGTCGTATCCGCCAGGTACTCCGCCCACAACGCATTCACATCCTTGCCGGTCATCGTCATCCACATCGCCGGCGCATACGATCCGCCGCGCAGCGCTGCATTCAGCTCTTCCACGGCGTGCGCGTCGTACTTGTCTTCCACCCACACGAGGAATCGCGCGGCGGTGCCATACCCCAGCGTGTACGAGGTCGTCGGTGAGGGTGGCGTCATCGACCAATGGTTGGCGGCATTGTTCACGCCGTAGTGATACCGCGCGTAGTCGGCGATGCCCTCGGTCAACCAGCTCGGCACCAGGCCGAAGTCGTACGCCTCGACGAGGTGCATGACCTCGTGCACGACGATGTCGTAATCCTCGGCGTGATCGTTCAGCCACTGCGCCTGGTACCAGACGGTGTTCCCGAGTGCGGCGCCCGGCGTGTTGTTGTCGTTGAACACGAAGGTCACCATCATCGGCGCGCCGCGATTGAACCGCTGCACGAGGCGCGGATACACGTCGAAGAAAACTTCCGTCATGTGGTTGCGCATGGTGGCGGGCACGATCGTCAGATCCTGCCGCGTGCATAACGTGTACACGTCGCGCGTCTCGCAGGTCGGCGTGGCTGCGGGCGGCGGCGGTGGCGCCGATGACGGCGGCGGCGGATCCGGCGGTGGCGCGCCCTGCGCCGGCCCGACGTACTGGTAGTTGGACGACGTTCCCGCGCCAGCGCCACCGCAGGCCGTCACGGCCAGCAGCGGCGCCAGCACCAGGCCCATGCTCAACGCGCGTTTCTTCATCCCAGGTTCCGCTTTTTGAACTGGTCCATCAGGTAGTCCGTCGACCGCACGGCCATCGCCATGATGGTCAGCGTCGGGTTCTGGCACGCGCCGCTCGGGAAGCCGGCCGCATCCATCACGAACAGGTTCTTCACGTCGTGCGACTGCTGGAACTGGTTCAGCACGGACGACTTCGGATCCTTGCCCATGCGCGCGCCGCCCATCTCGTGGATGCCGTAGCCGGGGATGCGGTCCTCGTACGCGAACGTCTTCACGTTCTTCGCGCCGGACGCGTCCATCATCTCGCCGGCGCTCACCGCCATGTCGCGGATCATCTTCTTCTCGTTGTCGCCCCAGCCCACGTCGATGTGCAGCACCGGGATACCGAATACGTCGTTCACGCTCTTGTTGATCGTCGCGCGGTTGTGCTCGTACGGCAGGCACTCGCCGAAGCCGACCATGTTCATGGTCCACAAGCCTGCCTTCACCGCCTGCTTGTACGCCTCGCCGAACCCGGGCGCGCCCATCGAGAAGTTCAGCTGGCTGCCGCCCTGGAATCCGTAGCCGCGCACGAAATCCTTGTGACGTTCGCCGCTGGCGGTGTTGCGGAAGCGGATGACGTACGGCCCGCCGGGCCGGCGTGCGTCGTTCAGCGACGGCTTGCCCGGCATGTCCGGGAACTCGCCGCTCGCGCCGCCCGCGACCCACATGTGATCCATGAGATAACGCCCGAGCGTGCCGCTCGAATTCGCGAGCCCGTCCTTGTCCGAGTTCAGCAGGATGCGCGTCGATTCCAGCGACTGCGCGCACAGCACGACGCTCTTCGCCCGGATCTCGCGCGTCTCGCGCGTGATGCGATCCACGTACGTCACGCCGCTCGCCCGGTTGGTCTTCTTGTCCATCAGGACCTGGTAGACCATCGCGTTCGGGATGTGCGTGCACTTGCCGGTCTTCAGCGCGTCGGCCACGGTGGTGTACGCGGCGTTGAAGTACGAATGCGTCACGCAGCCGCGCTCGCAGGGCCCGCAGTAGTGGCAGGGCGAGCGACCGTTGATCGGCTTCGTGATGTTCGCGAGCCGGCCCATCGTCAGCGTGCGGCCGAACTTCGCCTTGATCGACGTGCGAACCTTCGTCTCGACGCAGCTCAGCGGCATCGACGGATGGAACTTGCTGTCGGGCAGCTCGGGCACGTTCTCGACCATGCCGGAGATGCCGACGTACTCCTCGACGATCTCGTAGTACTTGACCAGGTCCTTGTAGTCGAGCGGCCAGTCGACGCCGTGGCCGTCAAACGAATGTCCCTTCAGGTCCTGCTGCGAAAAGCGGTAGCTGTGCCGGCCCCAGACGTTCGTGCGTCCGCCGGTGACGCGCATGCGACCCTGCCACGAGAACGGCTTGCCCTCGGCGGTGGTGTACGGCTCGTCGATGTCGTTGCAGAACCAGCTCTGGTTGTGCTCGGTGCAGGCGTAGCAATCTTTCTGCACGGGCTGCTTGCGCCGGATCAGATCGTTGGCGCGACCCATGTACGTGAGCTCGTAGGGCTGGACGTGCTCGCGGTAATCGCCATCGTTCAACGGCCGGCCGGCGCACACCAGCGCGACGCGCATCCCGGCCTCGCTCATGCGCTTGGCGGCCCATCCACCGGATGCTCCCGAACCGACGACGATGGCATCGTAGACTTCAGGACGGGGCTGGGTTTGCATGTGCGCTCCTGGTGAAGAATCCGCACTATACTGAGGCGCAAACGCGACGGGGAAGGAGATGATAGTGAACGACGTGAGCAACGAGCCGGGTCATCTTCGTTTGCGTATCGATCGCCGCACGGTCCTGCAATCGCTCGCGACCGGCGTCGGTGCTGCCGTCTTCGCCGCACCCGCATCCGCCGAGCACGAACATCACGCCGCCGCCGCCGTCGCCCCGACGCTCGCAGCGCCCGGCTCGCCACATGAATTCCTCGACGCGCATTCCTTCGACACGCTCGTCTCGCTCAGCGACCAGATCGTGCCCGGCTCGCGCGCCGTCGGTGTCCCCGAATTCCTCGACCGTCTGCTCGCCGTCGAATCCCTCGACACGCAGAAGCGCGCGATCTCCGTGCTCGGCGCGTTCGAGAAGGAAGCCCGCGACGCGCACGGCCAGCCGTGGAAATCGCTGACCGCGGAGCAGGCCAACGGGTTGCTCACGAAGATCTCCACGCAACCCGCCACCGAACCCGTGCGCCGCGCCTTCGACGATCTCAAGCGCGCGATCGCCGAAACCTTCTACGCGACGGAAGCGGGCATGAAGGAGCTCGGCTGGAACGGCAGCATCACCTTCGCGCCGCCGTCCAGCACCTGCGGGTGATCAGTCTCGCCGTCGCCGGTTTCTCGGCGGTCAGTTCGCTGCTGTTGTTCTTCGCGTACGCGGTGTTCATCCGCGTGCCCGGCAAGTCCGCGTTGTCGGTGCTGAGTTGCGCGACGCTGGTCGGCGCGCTGTTCCTGCTGCAGGTCGGGCATTTCAACTACTTCCAGGCCGGGCCCGAGCCGCTGACACTCGTCTACTACCGGCTCGGCCTCTTTACGGCGCCGTCCGCGTTCTACTTCTTCGGCCGCTGGGCGATCCTGCCGACCGAAACCTTCCGCCCGCGCATGCTGGTGAACCTCGCGCCGGTGCTGCTGTTCTTCGTGCCGGATCTCGGCGTCTCGCTGCCGCTGCTGTTCACCTTCGGCCTTGGCTACTCGTTGTGGCTGGGCTGGGTGGTCTACGGCCTGCGCGACCAGCGCAAGCAGTTCCGCTTCGAGATCCTGTACTTCATCGTGATGGCGGCGCTCGCGGTGATCGTGCTGGCGCTGGGCTTCGCGATGCCGCACATCGATCACGCGTGGTTCTACCACCTGTACACCCACGCCATCGGACTCGGCATCGCCATCCTGCTGGTGGCGCTCGTCGCGAATCCGAACCTGATCGGCGATCTGTCCGAGGCCGTGCGCGCCAAGTACGGCGCCTCGACGCTGGGCGGCGTCGACGTGGACGCGACGCTGCGCAAGCTGAATGACCTGATGACGACGCAGAAGCTGTACGTCAACGAGGCCTTGTCGCTGTCGTCGCTGGCCGCCGAGCTCGGCATCTCGGGTCACCAGCTCTCCGAACTGGTCAACGCGCGCCTGAAAATGGGGTTTTCGCGTTATGTCCGCGAGCGGCGCGTCGAGGCGGCCAAGCAGCTGCTGGTCTCGGCACCGTCCCAGTCGATCCTGTCGGTGAGCCTGGACACGGGATTCCGCTCGCAGTCGTCGTTCTACGCGGCCTTCAAGGAGATCACCGGGCAGTCGCCGGGCGATTTTCGCGAGGCGGCGCTCCGGAAAGACCATTCCGGAAAGACTTTCTGATCCGGAACGATCAATGAAGAAGCGGCCGGGGGGTGGCAGGCGAAAAGCTCGCTGCCATGAACACACTCACCGCACCCGCACCGGATTCCATCAAGGCCTACTCGCCGCTGGGCCTGGCCGTCTACGACGCGCTGATCATGAACGGGGTGGCGCCCCTGATCTGGGACTGCCCGTCCTCCCGGCTGGTCGACCACTACCGCGAACACCTCGGCGCCCACCATGCCGACGTGGGCGTGGGCACCGGGTACTGCCTGGACCACGCCGGCGTCGACCTGCGCCGCCTGGCGCTGATCGACCTGCAGCCGCATTGCCTCGCGCACACCGCGCGGCGCCTGGCGCGCTTCCGTCCCGACTGCCACCGGCGTGACGTGCTGCAGCCGGTGCGCGGCATCGGCCCGGCGTTCGACTCCATCGCGCTGAACGGCGTGCTGCATTGCCTCGCGGGCGACCTGCGGGACAAGGCGCGCGTGTTCGACCACCTGGCGCCGCTGGCACGCCCGGGCACGAAGCTCTTCGGCTGCACGCTGATCAGCGATCACATCGCCGCCCGCTGGCGCCGCCGCGCCGTGCACGGGCTGCTCAACCAACTCCGCGTCATCGACAACCGCCGCGACATCGTCGCGGACCTGCACACCGCGCTCGAGGCGCGTTACGTCGATTGCCGCATCGAAGTCGTCGGCTGCATGGCGCTGTTCAGCGCCGAAACCAAGTAGGGAGATGTCATGAAAGCGAATCTGAATGTCGTCCGCACCGTGAAACACCTGGACTGCGATCCCGGCCGCGCCTGGGACAAGGTCTGCTTCTACGAACACATCGAGCTGCAGCCGACGTGGCTGCTGCGCACGGTGCTCCCGGTGCCGCAGCGGACCACCGGCGCGTATCGCCAGGCCGGCGACATCTCCAGCTGCCAGTACAGCGACGGCGGCTACCTCACCAAGCGCATCCGCGCGATCCGCGAGGGCCGCGTGGACTTCGACGTGATCGAGCAGACGATCCGTTACGCGGGCCGCATCGATCTCCAGGGCGGCACGATCGAGATCACGCCGGACGGGCGGGGCGGCTGCGTGGTCGAGATGATCACGTACTACGACCTGCGTGCCGCGTGGCTGCGGCCGCTGCGTCGCGCGATCGACTACGTGGTGGGTGCGATGCATCGCATCGTGCTGGCCGACATGCGGGCGCATCTCGGCCTCGCGGCGGCGGTACGCGGAACCCCGGCCGTTCCGCGCGCTCAAACGCAGATATGAAAACCGCCCCGGTATGGCTGGCCCTGACGGCGATGGCGATCACGCAGGCCGATGTCTTCGCGTTGACGCCGCCGTCGAAATCCGACGGACCGGTGCGCCTGCTGGCCTGCGTGGTCGCGCCCGATGGCACGCTCGAAGCCGAGGTCGACAACCAGGCGGACTCCGCGATGAGCTGCAACATCCGTTGCAACTACGACATCGGCGGCACCACGTTCTCGCACTGGTTCGAAGTGTCGATCCCGAAGCGCTTCAACGGCCGCGTGGGACGCTTCGACACGTCGGGCGGCAAGGCCGGCAACTTCTCCGGCGACGTCGGAACCTGCACGCCGATCCCGGCGCATTGACGTTGGCTCGCATGGCGGGCCGTGGAATGACCCGAGCGCGACCAGGCGTGGACGCAACTCGGTCACGACACGACCCGCCACCGAACGTGTGGACGGATCGGCCACCCGACGACGTTGGTTCGCCGCCGCCGGGTGACCCTGCCAGAGCGACGCCCTATCAGTGCGTGCCGTCTCTCGTGCTCATGAAGATGTCGCCATCGCGGCCGAAGTACAGCCGCTTGCCGTCGGCCGACAGCGTGGAGCGCTGCTCGACGCCCGCGGTGTTCACGTTCTCGCCGAGATTCTTCGGCGCCGACCAGCCACCGGTCGGCCAGTACGCGCGCGAGATGTAGATGTCCTGCTGGCCGAACGCGGCCTGGCCGCGGCCCCAGGTCGGACGGTTCGAGGCGAAGACGATCTCGAAGCTGCCGTCCTCGGTTTCGCGGACGTTCGGCATGATGTCGTCGAACTCGGTGCTGAGTTCCTTCACGACCTTGCCGGGACCGAAGCTGCCGTCCTTCTTCATGCGGCTGACGTAGATGTCGTGGCCCGTACCGTTACCCGTGCTCGAGTAGAACAGGAACGTGCCCAGGTACGTCTCCACGAGGGACGGACTGCGCTCGGCGCCCGGGAAGTTCGGACCTTCCGGCGCGCACTTGAGCATCACCGGCGGGCTCCAGCCGCCGGCCGGGCTCTGGCGAGAGAGGTAGATGTCTCCACCGCCGCAGGGCGTCGGGCCCGTGCCATCGCCCGGGCGTTCCGACACGAACAGCAGCGAACGGCCGCGGACCGGCGTCGGGCAGAAGTCGGCGGCGGCCGTGTTGATCGGGGCGCCGAGGTTGCGCGGCGCGCTCCAGGGTGCGGTCAGGCTGTCGCGGTCGGCGGCCCAGATGTCGTTGCCGCCGAACCCGCCCGGACGCGCGGACGCGATCATCAGGCTCAGGCCGTCCGGACTTTCGATCGGGCAGCCGTCGGCCTGCGGTGAATTCACTTCGGTGACCGGCACGGCCTTCGACCATTCGGGACGCGAGTCCTCACGGTCGTGGGCCTGGGCGGCCGGGATTACGGTAAAGGCGAACACGGCGGAGGCGAGCATCGTGCGTGCGCCACGCGTCAGTTTGATGGCGAGAGTCATGGAGGTTTCCCCGAGTTGTTGAACTGCGGGGTTAGAATCGCCAGCCCCCTCTCAATAAGCCTGCGAACGTCGCTAAAACGTTCTCAAAACTCCTCAAGTGGTCTACGAATTCGGTGATTTCGAGCTGGACACCTCGCGGCGCGTGCTCGGCACGCGTGCGGGCGCGCCGGTGGAGATCACGGGGCGGGTGCTCGACGCGTTGATCTTCCTGGTGGAAAAGCCGGGGCAGTTGATCGACAAGAAGACGTTGATCGAGGCGTTGTGGCCGAACGTGGTCGTCGAGGATGGGAATCTCACCCAGACGATCCACACGTTGCGGCGCGTGCTCGGGGAGAAGGCGGGGGAGCATCGCTACATCGTCACGGTGCCCGGGCGGGGATATCAGTTCGTTGCGGAGGTGAAGGAGCGTGTGGCGCCGGTCGCGCCCGTGGCACCGGCCGAGCCGGTTGCGCCCATTGCGCCGATGGCGCCGGCGATGCCCACGCTCTCGAGCGCGTCCGCGCCGGCAGCGGACGAAGCGCCAAAGTCGTCACGACGGCCGA
>DATJTW010000014.1:0-14800 GCA_035502995.1 Steroidobacteraceae bacterium
GCGCTGATCGCGGTCGTGCTGTCGCTGGCGGTGTTGATGATCGTTGCCGCGGTGGTGTGGCGGAACCGCACGCCGCCGGCTGTCGAGGCCGAGTCCGGCGCCGCGGTCGTCTCGCATCCTTCGATCGCGGTGCTGCCATTCGTCGACATGAGCGAGGAGCAGGACGAGGAGCACTTCGCCGAAGGCCTGTCCGAGGAGATCCTCAACACGCTGGCCCACGCGGACAACCTGCGCGTCACCGCGCGCACCTCGTCGTTCTCGTTCAGGAGCGAGAACGTCGACATCAGGACGATCGCGCAGCGGCTCGACGTCTCGCACGTGCTCGAGGGCAGCGTGCGCAAGGCCGGCAACCGCCTGCGCATCACGGCGCAGCTGATCGACGCCTCGACCAGCGCGCACGTCTGGTCGGACACGTTCGACCGCGACATGCACGACATCTTCGGCGTGCAGCGCGAGATCGCGTCGGCGGTCGCCGATGCGCTGCGCGTCAAGCTCGCACGCGCGGCGCCGCGCCGCGCGGAGACCACCAGCGCCGAAGCGTACGAGCACTACCTGCAGGGCCGCCTGCTGTTCAACCGGCGTTCGGGCACGGACCTGCTGCAGGCGAAGACGCATTTCGAACAGGCCACGCAGCTCGATCCGGACTACGCGCGCGCCTGGGCGGGGCTCGCGGGCGTCTACTTCGTCACGCGCTACGAGAAGATCGAACTGCCGAACGCCATGCAGAAGTGGGGCGAAGCCGCGCAGCGCGCGGTGGCGCTGGCGCCGGAACTCGCGGAGGCGCGGGTTCGCGCCGGGCAGTATTACCTCCACGTCGGCAAGTTCGACCTCGCGAAGACGCAGTTCGCGCGCGCACTGGAGCTCGATCCCGAGGATCCGCTCGTGCTCGGCATCGCGCTGTCGGATGCGATCTACGAGGGGCGCATCACGGACGCCATCGCGACACAGCGGCGGATGATCGCCATCGATCCGTTGTCGGCTGCCAATCGCGGCAACCTCGGTGCGCTGTTGATGATGCTCGGACAGTTGCCGGAGGCGCAGGCGGCGTTCGAGAGCGCGCTCGAGTTGAGCCCGGCCGGCACGTCGATGCTGACGAGCCTGGCGGACGTGTTGATCCTGCAGGGACGGCCGGACGACACGGTGCAGCTGATCGCGAAGATTCCCGAAGGCTACCTGCACGATGAACACGTCGCGCTCATGCGGTATGCGAGCGGGGATGCGCGCGGCGGCGACGAGATGCTCGCGCGGCTGCGCTCGCTCGCCGTCGAGCCCGGCGCCGACCCGGCCATCTCCATGGCCGTGGCCGAGGTGTACGCCTACCGGAACGACGTGGACCACGCCTTCGAATGGCTCGAGAAGGCGCGTCCGCCCACGAAGAACCCGCTCGAACCGATGCCGGCATGGGTGATGCACGAGAACCTGCAGGTGACGGCGTACTTCAAGCCACTGCACGCGGATCCGCGCTGGGGAAAGTTGCTGGCGGCGCTCGACGACGGCTGATGTCCGACGTCATCGACGAGGTCGTGAACGCCAGCCGCAACTGGGCCGGTGACGCGCCGACCGGCGCCATGCTGAGTGCCCTGCGGGCGTTCCTCGCCGCGGCGGAGAAGGACGAGTCGGTGGTGCGTGAGGCGGCCGCGGTGCTCGTTGCGCAGTCGACGGGCTCGATCGCCTGGATGTCGCTGTCGTTCGGGACCTGGGTCGAGAGAGGCGGTCCGGCCGCATTGACCGGACCCGCCGTGCTCGAGCAGCTGCTTGCCTGGCTACCGAAGTTGCCGACGCCCGACGTGACGCAGCCGAAGCCGGATCCGACACCGGCGCAAAAGCGGCTGCTGACGCAATTTCCGTTCCTCTGCCAATCGGTCGTGACGCACCTCGCGCGGATGCCGGTCGTACGCGCCTCGATGGGTCAGGACGCAGCGTTGCTGCAGCGTCTCGACGTGCTCGGCGCCTATTCGAACGGTGCCTGGTGGGTGCACGAGGCGCTGGTCAAGAGCAGCGGCACGCTCGTGCTGCTGCACCCGCCGAGCGGCACCGGCCTGCGGCTGTCGTACACCAACGTGTCCAACAACTTCCACCTGTTCTCGCTGTTGCAGACCGCGGTCGGCACGAGCCTGCCGGGCGGTCGGGTTCCCGATGAAACCGTCGCCTTCGTCGCGCGCGGCAAGAGCTCGGAAGCGGTGGGCGACGAAGCGTGGTGGCACTACGGCAATGCCAGCTCGCCGACGCCGGATGTCATGCAGAGCATCTGGGGCGAATGGCTGGCGCGAGACATCCCGCGCGTGAACGGCGAGCAGGTGATCCTGCTCTGGCCGATGATCCTGAAGCAGCGGCTGTGGGAAGCCGCGTTCCTCGGGCCGCATCTCGAAGCGATGCCCGCTGACGCGAGCATCGAGCGGATGCTGACTCCCGACGAATGCGCTGCCTGGCTAAACACGCTGGGCATCGGCAAGCCGCGTAAGCCCTGGTGGCGGATCTGGTGAGGATGTCGATTTTTCGCGATGTCATTCGACTAACCTTCGACCTCAACAACCCGAGCGGAACAACACCATGAAAGTCCTCGTTTTCGTCAAAGCCACGCCCAACAGCGAGAAGGGCATCTTCCAGCCCAGCGAAGTCATGACAAAGATGTTCAACGACATGGGCAAGTTCAACGAGAAGCTCGTTGCGGCCGGCATCATGGTCGAGGCCGACGGCTTGCGGCCCAGCAGCGCCGGCAAGCGCGTGACGTTCTCGGACGGCGGCGTGACGAACGTCGTCGACGGTCCGTTCGCCGAGACGAAGGAGCTGGTCGCGGGCTACTGGATCTGGAACGTGAAGTCGATGGACGAGGCGCTGTTCTGGGCCAGGCAGTGTCCGAACCCGATGCCGGGCGAAGAAGGCACGATCGAGCTGCGGCCGACGAACTCGCTGGAGGACTTCGAGGCGTTGCTGACGGACGAGATCCGCGATCGCTTCGAGCGGACGGGGAAGGAGATGGCGCGGCAGAAGAAGGCGAAATCGAAGCCGAAGGCCAAGGCCAAGGTGAGCGGCAAGAAGAAGAGCGCGCCGGTCCGCAAGAAGACGAAGTCGACGCGGGCGAAGGCGAAGAAGTAGTTGGAGGCAGCACGGGTCGGTGCGGCCAGGCGTCGCGCCGGGTGACTTGAATCGCAATCTGCGATGTCAGGTCGCGAGCCGCGCCAATGCGGCCTGCGACGTCTCTTCTCCCACGGTGAGGTAGATCTCACCCTCCGACCGCGCCAGTGAAAATTGCATGCGGCGCTCCAGCTTGGCGACGAACCGCGACAACCACTCGCGGTCGATTGCGAAGATCTCGAGCTTCTCGGCGCGGTGGATCTTCGCCGCCGCCAGCTTCCCCAGCCACTGCGACGGATCCTTGTGCGTGTACACCGCGACGCGCGGCGCGGCCTTGCTCGCGCGATGCAATCGCTCGGGTTCGGGCAGACCGATGTCGATCCAGGCCCCCAGCGCACCGGTGAGATCGCGGACCGAAATCGCCGGATCGTCCGGATCCGACAACCCCTTCGAGAACGCGATGCCCTCGGCATATTCGAAGCAGTAGGCGAGCACCCGGGTCAGCAGGTAGTCGGGCGTCTCGCTCGGATGCTGCGCCACGCGCAGATTCAGCGCCTGATACACGCCGCGATCCGTATCGGCGAGCTCGATGTCGAAGGTGTAGATGGTCGCGCCGAGCGCCACGTTGATTTCGCCAGGGGTGAGGGCGGGCGATGTTATCAGGCCCGAACCCGGCGTCGGGCATCCGCTGACACGGTCCATCGGCGCGCGCCGCCAACGGGCGCGGCGCGCGACTGCGACGCTGTGATTCACCGAGGAGGAACCATGGCCGAACGACAACTGCCCGATCGTGACCCCGGACTCGCGCCGGACCCCGGCCCGCCGAGCACGCCGGAGATCACGACATCGGCGACGAACATCCAGGACGTCGAGCACGACGCACGGCCGGACACGCGCGTGAACAACGCCGGCGTGAAAGTGAACCCGCGCGCGACGGAACAGAAGCTGGACGAAGCGCTGACGCACCTGCCGCCGGACTGAGGGCTAGACTCGCTCGGTGCCGTTCACCGTTTCACATGCCGCGGCAGTCTTGCCGCTGCAACGCTTCAAACTGCCGCTGACCGCGCTGATGGTCGGCAGCATGGCGCCCGACTTCGGCTACTTCTTCTCGGCCGAGGCGAGTCGCGCGTTGACGCACAGTGTCAGCGGGCTCTTCCTCTTCTCCTTGCCGGCCGGAGTGTTCGTCTGGCTGTTCTACGTCGCGATCCTCGAGAAGCCGACGATCACGTTGCTCTCCGATCGTTGGCACACGCGCTTCGCGCACACGGATGCGATCACGCCGGCCCTGGTCCTGCGCGCCTGCGTTGCGATCCTGCTCGGCGCGATCACGCACCTGATCTGGGATTCCTTCACGCATCGGAATACCTTCGCCACGGACGCGGTTCCGGCGTTGCTGGGGCCGACGCCAGGATTCTCGTGGCTGCCTATCTACCATCTGCTGCACGGTCTCAGCTCCGTCGTTGGCCTGGTGATCCTCGTCTACTGGGCGCGCCATCTGCATCGACTGCCGGCGCGCTCGCTGATGCGGCCATACGCGATCAGCGAACGCGCGCGGGCGTGGTCGATCTGGATCCTCTGCGCCGGCGCGATCCTCGGTGCGTGCATCGACTGGCTGCCGTACATGCAGCGGCGCTACGACGCGCAACTCTTCCACGCCGCGGTCGGCCTGATGTCGGGCTTCTTCATCGCCTGGTGCGGCGTCGCGATCGCGCTGCGGATCCGCGCCAGCCGGGCAAACCCCGATCGCCGCCGCCGTTAAGTGAAGTTGCGCCGATCCGGTTGCGAGGCCGATCACGGCAGCGGGGCGGGCCTACTCCTATTCTCATGGCCATGAGCGCCATCACCTCGATCCCGAGTGCGTTGCAATCCGCGGTCAGCGCGATCCAGCGGTCGCAGGCCAATCTGAACAAGGATGCGGCCGTCGTTGCGAATGCCGCCGCCGACCCGGAGCCGCTGGGTCGCGATGTGTTGTCCGCGCTGATCGACTCGCGCCAGCAGCAGCTCTACACCGCGGCCGCGGCGAAGCTGATCAGTGCGTCCGACGAAATCACGCAGAGCATCCTCGATGTCACGGCCTGACCGTTGACAGCCGAACGCGTCGCCAGTACTTTCACCCCGTGCTCAAACATTCCCGCAACACGTATTGGTATTACTCGGTACCACCCATCGTGGAGGCGGTTCCCTGAGCGCGTGTCACTGACGACTCATCCGAAAACCAGCCTCCCTCGCGGAGGCGTTTTTTTATCTCGCGTCCGCGGGCGGTGGCCCACCCGAAGGACGCGACCATGCCCATCGATCGACTTCACATCCGGCCCATCGAGCTCGCCGACGTGCCGGCGCTGCTCACCATCATCGCCGAGTCCCGGCGCGAATACGGCATCGCCGACCGCGGCGTCGAGGTGCTCGAGCCCGCCGACCACGCGCTGTTCGCCAACTACCAGCGGCATCGCTCTCTCTACTTCGTGGCGTTGATCGCCGACGAGATCGTGGGCGGCGCCGGCGTCGCGCCGTTGTCCGGCGCGGATCAGCTCACCTGCGAACTGCAGCGCATGTACCTGCGCCCGGACGCGCGCAATCGCGGCATCGGCCGCGAGCTGCTGAAGCATTGCCTGGCGGCCGCGCGGCAATTCCTCTTCGTGCGCTGCTACCTCGAAACCATCTCGCAGATGCAGGGTGCGCTGGAGTTCTACGGCCGCCACGGGTTTCGCGAATGCAAGGTAAGGCACGGCCGCACCGGCCACGATCACAACGATCGCTGGCTGATGCGCCCGCTGCGTGCGTCCGCGCAACGCTTCGCGCTCGAAAACTCATATGCGACCTGACTCTCAGTTTTGGTTCGCGGCGAGCGGCGGCTGACATTTTCTGCGGCGAGTCCTGCGTAACGTCTTTCGCGGGGGACGTTTCCAGAAAGGACTCGCATGAAAGTCTTCGCCGCCGCTGTCGCGGCCTCGCTACTCGCATTCTCGTTGTCAGCCGCCGCGCAGACGGCAACGCCGGTGAAGGGCATCCTCGCCGCGCAACGCTTCACGCTGGCCGAACCGGGCAACGACATTCCCGCGGGAACGTTGCTGGTGCTGGACGTCGATCCGGCGCTGGCCGTGCCGCGCGAGTCGCTGAATCCCATTCTTTATATAGAGGGCCAGCCGGCCACGCGGCTGAACCACGGCGGCCAATCCGGCCACGTGCTGGTGATCGTGCCGGCCGGCGTCGACGTGAACCGCGCGCGGATCTGGTTCGGCGCGCCGGACGTCGTCGAGGCGCTGACGCCGCAGAAGATCCAGGCCGAGAGAACGAAGGCCGACGCCTCCCGCCTGTCGCGCGCCAGGGCGCTGGTGAACGTCGAGAGGCCGGTGGTCGAGGCGAAGGACCTGGCCGCGCTGTTGCGCGACGTCGCCGCGCCGTTGATCGATCGCTATTCCCCGCAGGACGCCGCGGTCGCTGCCCAGTGGCGCCTGCCGGAGGCGAACTGACATGCGCTTCGCCTTGCTCATGATCGCTTCGACGCTCTCGCTCGCCGCGCACGCGGCACCCGTGAAAGTCGAGCTGGCCGGGAATCCGCTCGATCGGTTCCCGTTCTTCGAATACGTCCGCGCTTTCAACACGCGCATGTCGGTGCGAGTCGCTATCGATCCGGGCCGCTTTCCGGCGATCGTCGGCAAGACCTGCGACATCTTCGTCGTGAAGCACAAGACGCCCTCGGCGTGGACCGCGAACCCGTCGCTCCTCGACGTGACGCCCGGCGGCGCGCTGCGGCGCACGTTCGTCGCGGGCACGATCCAGGCGAACACGGTGTCCGTCACGCCGACGCTGTCGCTCGACGACGATGCCGGCGCCAGCCTCGGTGTTCCTTACGACGTCGTGCTCGACTGCGACCGTAACGGCGTGTTGAGCGATGCCGACTACATCGATGGCCTCGGCGCGCAGGCCGGCTTCTACATGGTCGCCGACACCACGAAACCCGGCCCGTACGCGGTCGCCACGACCTCGTACAACCTGGCCATGCCCACGGCGACCCACTACTCGATCCCGGCGATGTTCCGCGCCGAAACTATCTACTATCCGGCGAACATCGGCGCGATGAACCGGCGCCTGCCGCTGGTGGTGATCAGCCACGGCAACGGCTTCTATCCGACCGACTACGCACACATCGCCAACCACCTCGCGTCGTGGGGATACGTCGTGCTGGCGCACAGCACGGACACCGAAGCCGGCCCGATCACCGCAGCCGCGACGACGATCAACCACACCGACGCGTTCCTCGACCAGGCGGAGACGGGTACGGTCGCGAGCGGCGCGCTGGTCGGCAAGGTCGATTCGCACCGCATCGCGCTGCTCGGCCACAGCCGCGGCGGCGAGGGCGTCGTCATCGCGTACAACAACCTGTCCACCGGCGCGGCCACGCCCGCGCACTTCACGAAGGACGACATCAAGCTGGTCGACAGCATGGCGCCGACCGACATCTGGTGGACCACCGGCGACGGCAACCCCGCGTTGACCGATCCGCTCGACGCGAACTACCACCTGTGGGTGGCCGCGGGCGACATGGACGTGATGGGCGACCCCGCCGATCCGCGCTGGCAGAGCCAGCCGATCGCGGATCGCGCGGTGGGCTTCAAGCAGGTGACCGTGATCCACGGCGCCGGCCACACGTCGTTCGCGGACCGTCCCGGTGACGTGCCGCACATCGACGGCCCCTGCCAGCTCACCGTGCCGGAAGGCCACGCGATCCAGCTGGGCTATCTGTTGCCGCTGATGAAGCATTATCTCGAGGGCAACGTGCCGTCGCTGGATTTCCTGACGCGGCAGTACGAGAACTTCCATCCGCGCGGCATCGGCCTCGAGAACCCGTGCATCATCGTCGCCAACGAGTATCGCAACGGCGCCGACACCGGCAATTTCATCATCGACGATTTCCAGTGGAACCTGGGCGAGGGCATGAGCAGCGCGCCCGGTGTCGTCACGTACACCGTCGACAACCTGACCGAGGGTCGTCTCGACGACGTCACGGGCAGCTTCAACCACGACCCGGCGGATCCGTTCAACGGCGCTTTGTTCGGCACGATGGTGGATAGCTCGCGCGGCGTGACCTTCGACTGGACGAACTCGGACCGTTACATCCAGTGGGCGATCCCGAAGACCGGCCGCAACTTCTCGAAGTACGCGGTGTTGTCGTTCCGCGGCGCGCAGGCCTCGAGGCACCCGAACACGGTGGCGGCGCTGGAGGACCTGACTTTCGCGGTCGAGCTGCGCGACGCGAACGGCGCGAAGAGTTCGATCAACATCGGCGCGTATGGCGGCGGACTGGAAGAGCCCTATCAACGCGGCGGCGGCTGGGCCGACGAGATGGAGACGATCCGCATCCGCGTGACGGATTTCCTGAACAACGGCGCGCCGATCGATCTCACGAAGATCGCGTCGGTGCGGATCAAGGTCGGGCCGAGTTACGGATCGCCGATGGGACGCATCGTGCTCGACGACCTGATGCTGACGAACGACGGCGCGCCGTGAACGTGCTGCGTCGCGTCGACTTGCGGGAATAAGTCGCACTTTGCGCGGCCGCCGGAATCCGGCGCGCCGCGGCGGCATTAGTTAGGGCGTAGCGTCTCTCCCATGAGAGACGTCATCGCCGCTGTCCTGCTGCTCGGTCTCCCGCTCGTCTCGAGCGCCCAGACCGCACCCGTGCCCATCAAGGGCATTCTCGCTGCCGAACGCTTCACGCTCGCGGAGCCGTACGAAGAACCCGTCGCGCAGGGCTCCCTCAAGGTGTCCGCGGGGATCCTCCTGGTGCTCGACGTGGATCCTGGCGCCGTGATCCCCACCGATGCGCTGGAGCGCGTGTTGTACGTGGGCGGCGCGCCGGTGATCCCGCTGAACCAGGGCGACCAGTCCGGACATCTGCTCGTGATCGTGCCGTCGAGCACCGATGCCGCCAGCGCGCAGTACTGGTTCGGCGCGCCGGCGCTACCCGAGGCGCTGACCGCCGACAAACTGAAGGCGGAACAGTCTGCAGCGAACAAGGCGGGCATCAAGCCGCCGGGCGCCGCAGCGATCAAGAAGGTAGAGCGCAAGGCGGTCGACGTGCGCGATCAGTCCGCGCTGCTGCGCGACGTCGCGGCGCCGCTGGTCGACGAATTCTCGCCGCAGGATGCGCCGTACGCGGCCCAGTGGCGGCTCCCGGAGCAGAACTGACATGCGTGTCGTCATCGCAAGTCTGTTGGTCCTGGCCGCCGCGGTCGCGTCGCCGGCTCGTGCAGCGATCACACAGGCCGAGCTGGCCGGACAGCCTCTGACGGACTACCCGTACTTCCAATATGTGCGCAGTTTCCACCGCATGTCGCCGCCGAAGGTCGGCATCGATCCGAATCGGTATCCGGCCATCGTCGGGAAGACCTGCGACGTCTACCTGGTCGCGCACAAGACGTCGGCCGCGTGGGCATCGAGCCCGGCGCTGGTCGATCTCACGCCCGGCGGCGCGATGACGCGCACGTTCGTAGCGGGAACCCTCCAGCTGAATTCGTTCTCGGTGACGCCATCCGGTACGCCGGGCCTCGTCGACGACGCCGGCGCGACGCTCGGCGTGCCGTACGACGTGGTGCTCGACTGCGATCGCGATGGGCTGCTCGACAACGACGATTTCATCGATGGCCTCGGCACGGAGCCGGGGTTCTACATGATCAAGGATCCGTCGGCACACGGGCCGTATCCGGTGATGAAGATCTCGTACAACCTCGCGCCCGTGGTCGCGCTGGCTTACCACATCCCGAGCCCGTACCGCGCCGAGGACGCCTGCTTCCCCGAAAACATCCAGGGACTGAAGCGCCTGCCGATCGTGGTCGTCGGCCACAACAACGGTGGCTTGCCCGCGGACTACGATTACATCTGCCGGCATCTCGCGTCGTGGGGCTACGTCGTGATGATCCCGGCGCTCGATACATCGCGCGGGCCGGTGTCGTCGGCGAAGACGATCCTCGGCCATACGGATGCGTTCATCGACCAGGCGCAGGCCGGCACGATCGCGAGCGGGCTGCTCGTCGGTCATCTCGAGCCGCGCCGCATCGGGTGGATAGGCCACGGGCGCGGCGGCGAGGCCGTCGTCATCGCGTACCACGCGTTGTACACCGGTGGCTACGTGCCGAAGACCTACACGCGCAAATTCATCCGTTTCATCGACAGCCTGGGCCCGACGGATTACGAGTGGACCGACGGCGCCGGCGGTGTGGGCCTGTCACAGCCGCACGAGGTCAACTACCACCTGTGGGCGCCGGCGGCCGAGCCGGTGGTGTCGGGCGATCCCGCCAACCCGACGATGCAGAGCCAGCCGATCGCGGACCGCGCGACGGGGTTCAAGCTCGTGACCACGCTGCACGGCGCGCGGCTGTCGCAGTTCGGCAAGGAAATCATGAACCCGACCGTGAGCGGGCCGTGCCGGCTGCGGACGGACGAGGTGCATCTCGCCGTGCTCGGTTACGAGACGGCGATGCTGAAGCACTATCTGGAGGGCAACCTGCCGCCGCTCGACTACCTGACGCGGCAGTACGAGATGTTCCATCCACCCGGTTTCGACGTCGACCTGTGCATCGAGGTGCAGAACGAATACCGCGCCGGTGCGGCGTACCGCGTCATCGACGATTTCCAGTCGAATCCGACCGACGTGGTGAGTAGTTCGGGCGGATCGGTCTGGTACGACGTCGACAACCTGCAGGAAGACCGGCTCGACGACAACGACACCACGTTCGCCTGGACGCCGGCCGATCCCTTCAACGGCGCCATCTTCGCGACGGCGGTGGACTCGTCGCGTGGCGTGACGTTCGATTGGACCGGCGTGGACAAATACTACGAGCAGCGGATCGCGGTGGGCGCCGGCGACTTCACGCCGTATACCTATCTATCATTCCGCGCGGCGCAGGCCACGCGACATCCGAACACCGTCGCGGCGCTCGGCGACCTGACGTTCAGCGTCGAGCTCGTGGATGGGGCCGGGCACACGAGCCGCATCAACATCGGCGCGTACGGCGCCGGCATCGAAGAGCCGTACCAGCGGGCGGGCGGGTGGTTCGACGAGATGGAGACGATCCGCCTGCGGCTCACGGACTTTCTGACGAATGCGTCGGGAGTGGATCTCGCGCATGTCGTGTCCGTGCGGTTCAGGTTCGGACCGAGCATGGGCTCGGACAAGGGCCGGATCGTGCTGGACGACGTGATGCTGACGAACGATCCGCTACCGTGACGGTTCGCGGCGACGGCTGACGGCGAGTCCGCCGAACAACATCAGGGTCCACCACTCGAGCGAACCGCCGCCGCTCTTGCCGGCGCTGCCGCCGTTGCCCGAAGGGCTCACGACCACGGAGACAGCCTGGTTGTTGTTGCCCATCGTGCGGTCGAGGGTCGCGGCGCGCAGCGCCGCGCCGATCGTTCCGGATCCGGTGCCCGTCGCTTTCAGCGTCGCGTTGAACGTGCGGCTGTCGTTGATGTCGAGTTGCGGGTCGCTGCACGTCAGCGTGTTGCCGCTGGCGGTGCAGTCGGAGCTCGCGGAGAACGCGAGTTGCGCGGGCAACGTGTACTTCATCGTCACGGCGTTCGAGTCCTGCGGGCCGCTGTTGCTGACGGTGCAGCTGAGCGTCGCGGTCGAGCCCGCGGAGATCGTGCCAATGGCGGCGCAGGTGTCGATGTGGATGTCCGAGTTCGCGTCGAAGGTGCCGTTCGCGATCGCGTGGTTGTCGCCCACCGGGTCGTACTGGTCGGCCGTGGCGCGTGCGTCCAGCGCGAGCGGGCCAGGGTTCGCGCGACGGATCAGCACGCGCACGGGCGCGGATCCGCCGTTAGCCAGCGATCCCAGCGGGCAGGTCAGCCGCGGTCCAGCAAGGCTGCACGCGGCGCCCGTGCTGCTGATGAAGGTGACGCCGGGTGGCAGGTCGACGTCGAGCCGCGCATTCGTCGCCGTGTCGGGACCGTCGTTGGTGACGTCCCAGCCGAACCGCGTGTTCTCGCCGGAGTAGTTCGTTCCGGCCGCGTCCTGCGCCGTGACGCGCAACGACGCGGTGTAACCGGGCAACGTCGGCACTCCGTTCGTGACGCGAACGGTGATCGCGTTGCAGACGAACGGCACCGAGCGGTCGAGGAACGGGCCCCTGACGATGGGTTGCGCGGCGGCGCAGGTCGGCAGCGGCGGCATCAACGGTGCGGGGATTTCGCTGTCCGGCAGGTTGTAGCCGGTCAGCCGATCGAAGAACCTCGCGAAGTCGATCGTGGCGGGCCCGATCTTCACGCCGGCGGTGCCCGGCCCCCACTCTAGATAGTCGTAGACGAAGTCGATGTCGAAGTCGCCGTTGCCCCGGTCCTTGAGGATGATCTGGAAGCGGTTGAGCCGATCGCCCGCAGCCGGACCATTGCCGTGGACACCGCGCGTCCGGTTGGCCGCAGGCGCGGCCGGATCCCAGCGACCGACCAGTCCCCAGCTGGCGCGGAATGCTCCCGGACGGGTCGCGTACGACAAGTCGCAATCGTCGAGGCTGAACTGGTCCGCGCAAGCCGTGTTGGTGTTCGCGGCGACCGGTGCGCGGAACGGCGCGATGAAATCGCCGGCAGCAAAAGACAGGAACCCGTCCTTGTCGATGCCGACGCTGTTGACGGTGTTGCCCGCGAGGTTCAGGGAAAAAGGCAGCGCCACGGGTTGCGCCGGGCCGGGGACGAGGAACGTCTCGCTGCTCCAGCCGGGGTCGAGAACGACGCCGCGACCTCGTTGTTCCGCGTGCGCATCCGGCGCGACGACGGAGAGGATGATGGAAACCAGCGAAACCAGGGGAAACGGGCGCATGGAGGTCGGCGCCCCTTATACCAAAAAAGACCCGGGCCAGCGCGTACGGGCTGGCCCGGGCCTTCGTTCGATCAACCCGGCTGGATCAACCCGCCTGGGCGAGCTGCTCGTTCATCCCGAGCGAGTTCTTCAGCTCCTCGACCTTCGCCTGCACGACCTTCGCCTTCTCCGTGGCCTCGACGGCCTTGCCGCCGTTCGCCAGCTGGGTGGCTTCCGCCCACGTGGCCTTGGCGGTTTCGAGATCCGTCTTCGCGGTCTCGAGCTCTTCCTTGGTCACGTCCTTGGGCAGAGCGTTCGGCTTCAGGCTGTCGACCTTGGCCTGGATTTCCTCCACGGCTTTCGGCACCGACTCGTTGAGCGTGTTCCACTCGGCCGTGGCCGTCGTGGTCTCCGCCGTCTTCTGTGCCACCGCGTCGTTCAGCGCCTTGATCTGCTCGTTGAACTTCGGCACGTCCGCCGTGACGAGATCGTAGTCCTTCGACTCGAAGCTCGTGTGCATATGGGTGAGGGTGGCCTGCGCCGCCTTCAGCTCTTCCGGCGCGTACATCGCAGCGCCTTCCTTCACTTCATCCACGGCACCGTCGGCCTGCGCAATCACGCTCTGGGCCGTGCCCTTGCCGGTACAGGCCGCCATCAACATCGCCGCAGCGAGCGGCAGCAGTGCATGAGTAACCTTCATCTCGACTCTCCTTGCATCGGTTCTTCACCGTTGTTAGGGACACATTACGAAGCCGCAATGTTTTCGGGCGTAGGACGATGGCCCACGTTTCATCGGCATGATTCTCGGCGACGTGTGAGGCCGTCTGCGCGCGCCGACACCTAACAAGGTGCGGCGATGTGCCGGCAGTTGCACGAAGCGCGGGGCAGCGCGTCGCGGATCGCGCGAGACGGCGTCGCAACGCGTGGCTCGTGCGCGCGTCATTTCGCGCTGCGCATGCGAGCCGCCGCACGGCGTGATTTGAAAAATTTACTCTCGCCGTCTGCGATTCCCGACGTTCTTGTGGGACTGACTCCTATAGGCGACAGCCCTGTCGCCAGTTAAAGTCACCGCAACTGGAGGAGGAGAACCCCGTGCCACGCATCCAACGATTCGCCCATTCGATCCAGCGGCTCACGTACGTGAATTTCTTCAAGCCGGAGCCGCGCGAAGTGCGCCCCGACGACGTGTACTCGTCGACGCCCACCGATTCGGTGAGCCCGAGCTACGCGGCGTGGAATGCGACGTCGTTCTCCGGTTTCGTGCCGTTCTCGAGCCCGCCGGGTCGCTGACAAAGCACTTTTTCGAAGCAGAAGTTCGAACCAGAAAAAAGGCCCGCCGGTTTCTGCCCGGCGGGCCTTTTTCATTGCGGCGATCGAGAACGGATCAGGCGTCCTTGATCTTCAGCTTCTCGCGGATTTCCTGTGCCATGCCTTTCGCGGTCTTGCCCTTGCTGGACGCTTCGACGGCATCGCCCTTGGTGGCCTCGGCTTTTGCATCGGCCCACAGCGCCTTCAGCGATTCGAGGCCGGACTTCGCACCCGCGAACTCGTCCTTGCTCACGCCGAACGGCAGGCGCTTCTTCTTGTCGAGCTCGTCGACGCGCGCCTGGATGCTGTCGACCAGCTTCGGCACCTCGACGTTCAGGCCTTCCCACTCGGTCTTCGCCGCGGCGGCAGCGGCGCGGACCTGCGCCTTGCCGCTCTCGACGGCGCTCTTCAGCGAATCGACCGCCTTCTGCAGCGACGGCGTGCCGGCGAGCACGTTGTCGTACTCCTTGGCCTCGTAGCTCGCCTTGAGGCGTTCGACCTGCGCGTCGACGCTCTTCAGGCCTTCCGGCGCGTACTTCGCCGCATCGTCACGGATGTCCTTGAGCGAGCTCTCGACGGCCTCGAGCGCCTTGTTCGCGGGACCCCTCTGCTGGGCGCAGCCGG
>DATJTW010000015.1:0-6859 GCA_035502995.1 Steroidobacteraceae bacterium
CGACTTGGCGACGAGATCGCCGACCATGCCGGCCGGCAACGCGGGCGGCTCGACGCCTTTCTCGAGCGCCAACATGCGCTCGCGGTGGATGCGGTCGATCAGCTCCAGCTTGCGCTTGTGCTCCGACCAGATGGCGAGGCACCCGATCCCGATGCCCAGTGTGATGGCCACGATGGGGATGAAGGCGCCGATAACTCCCGGATTCATGATCGATTTCTCCAAGTGAACGTTGCGAACGCTGTTGATACCGGCCAGCTCCCGATCCGGTTGCACCGGCCGGTTCCAGCGCGGTTGCCGGCAAGGTTCGCAACCCGCTATACGGCTGCGCAGTATCAAGCATGTGCAGGCAGCGGTGAAAATGACCCCCAGCGCCCCGACCCCGTCGGCGGCCATGGAACGGGACGCCGACCTCCTCGAAGCCCTCCGGGCCGGGGATCGTCGTGCCGTGCTGGAAGGGTTGATGACGCGCTACCGGCAGAAGGTGCTGAACCTCGCGGTGTCGATCGTGCGGGACCCGGCGCTGGCCGAAGACCTGTCGCAGACCGCCTTCGTGAAGGTGTGGCAAGCGCTGCCCAAGTTCGATGGCCGCGCCGCGCTCTCGACCTGGCTGTACACGATCGTGCGCAACACCTGCCTCACCGCGGTGGAGCGCGAGCGCCGGCTGGTGCCGCTCGAGGATTTCGCGGAGGCCGCGGACGACGACGGCGATCCCATGCTGTTCGGCCGCGAGAGCGCCGGGCCGGAAACGGCGGGGCAGGCCGCCGCGGAATATGACGTGGCGGCGCTGCTCGAGCGGTTGCCGGAACCCTACCGGCGGGTCGTGGTCCTCTTTTATCTCGAGGACCGGAGTTGTGAAGAGGTCGGTGAACTTTTGTCGATGCCCACGGGTACAGTGAAAGCGCTGCTGCATCGCGGGCGCAAGAAACTCGCCGCGCTGGCGGGCGAGTCGGAGGCCGAATCATGAGTGGCAGGAAAGACATCGAAGCGCGGCTCGACCGCTCGTTGCAGAACCAGGTGCGCGTGCCGCGGCTCGACGCCAGTTTCGACGCGGCCGTCTGGGCACGCATCGAAGCGGAAGAGTCCCGCGCGACGAATCCCGCGGCGACAGCCACGCCTTCGCGCGCGCAGCGTGCGTCGCGCTGGCTCGCCATCAGCAATTCCATCGGCATCGCCGTGACGCTCGGCGTCGCGCTGTATTTCCTGTTGCGCACGTTCGGCGTCGACGCGCCGGCGGTGAATCTCGACGTGAACGTGCCGATGCCGGCGATCTCCGAGGACACCGTGACGCAGATCGTCACCGCGCTCGGGCAGGTGCTGGGCGTCGTGGCGCTCGTGTTCGGGCTCAGCTTCACGGCGATCGGGCGTCGCGTCCGCGCGTCGTTTTCCTGACGCCCAATCGGGCGAATCCACCGGGATTCGCCGCTCGCGCCGCGCAGTTTCGCTGCTAAACTCCGCGCCGCGCGGATTCGTCCGCGCGTTCACCACGGAAGCGAATGTCCTACAACGCAGCAGACATCGAAGTCCTCTCCGGACTGGAACCCGTGCGCCGTCGCCCGGGCATGTACACCGACACCTCGCGCCCCAACCACCTCGCCCACGAGGTCGTCGACAACTCCGTCGACGAGGCGCTGGCCGGTCATGCGAAAGAAATCAACGTCATCCTGCACAAGGACAACTCGTTGTCCGTCGCCGATGACGGCCGCGGCATGCCGGTCGACATCCACCCGAAGGAAAAGGTGTCCGGTGTCGAGCTGATCCTCACGCGACTGCACGCGGGCGGAAAATTCAGCGACAAGAACTACGAAGTCTCGGGCGGCCTGCACGGTGTCGGTGTGTCCGTCGTCAACGCGTTGTCGAAACAGCTCGAGACCTGGATCAAGCGCAACGGCAAGGAATACAACATCGGGTTCAAGGACGGAAAGCTGTCCTCGAAGCTCGAGGTCGTCGGCAGCGTCGGCCAGCGCAATACCGGCACCACGGTCCGCTTCTGGCCCGACCCGAAATTCTTCGACAGCGACAAGTTCTCCGTCCCGCAGCTCAAGCACAACCTGAAGGCCAAGGCCGTGTTGTGCCCGGGCCTCAAGATCACGTTCGAGAACGAGGCGACGAAGGAGAAGGACGAGTGGTTCTTCACCGGTGACCTCGCCGCGTATCTGAAGGAGGAGATCGGCAAGGAAGACAAACTCCCCGCCGAACCCATCTTTTCGAAGAACGAGAACGACAAGGTCAACGCCGTCGAATACGCGCTGGTGTGGACGCCGAACGCGGACCGCGCCATCGGCGAGAGCTACGTGAACCTGATCCCGACCGCCGAGGGCGGCACGCACGTCAACGGCCTGCGCGCCGGCATCGCGGGCGCGGTGCGCGAATTCTGCGAGTTCCGCAATCTCGTGCCGCGCGGACTCAAGCTCACGCCCGAAGACGTGTTCATGAAGGTGTGCTTCGTCCTGTCGATCAAGATCCAGGAGCCGCAGTTCGCCGGGCAGATGAAGGAACGCCTCGCGACGCGCGACGCGGCGTCGCTGGTCGAAGGCTTCGTGCACGACTCGCTGTCGTTGTGGCTGAACCAGCATCCGGACGCCGGCGAACGCATCGCGCAGTTCGCGATCGAGAACGCGCAGGAGCGCACGAAGGCCGCGAGCCAGGTGAAGCGCAAGCGCGTCACCGCCGGCCCGGCGCTGCCGGGCAAGCTCGCCGATTGCACGAACCAGGATCCGAAACACTCCGAGCTGTTCCTGGTCGAAGGTGATTCCGCCGGTGGCTCCGCGAAGCAGGCGCGCGACCGCGAGACGCAGGCCATCATGCCGTTGCGCGGCAAGATCCTGAACACCTGGGAAGTGTCGGTGGGCGAGATCGCCGCGTCGCAGGAGGTGCACGACATCTCCGTGGCGATGGGCATCGATCCCGGTACCAGCGATCTGTCCGGCCTGCGGTACCACAAGATCTGCATCCTCGCGGACGCGGACTCCGACGGGCTGCACATCGCGACGCTGCTGTGCGCGCTGTTCCTGCGGCACTTCCGGCCGCTCGTCGCGAACGGCCACGTATTCGTCGCGATGCCGCCGCTGTACCGCATCGACGCCGGCAAGAACGTCTACTACGCGCTCGACGAAGCCGAACGCGACCAGATCCTCAAGAAGATAGAGACCGGCAAGGAGACGAAGGCGAAGCCGTCGGTCACGCGCTTCAAGGGTCTCGGCGAGATGAACCCCTCGCAGCTGCGCGAGACCACGATGGATTCGCGCACGCGCCGGCTGGTCCAGCTCACGATCGAGGCCAAGGACGACAGCGACAGCCTGATGGACAAGCTGCTCGCCAAGAAACGCGCCTCCGACCGCCGCGAGTGGCTGGAAGAGAAGGGCAACCTCGCGGACGTCGCTCCGTAGACAGGCATATGCAAGACGAAATGAATTTCGAAGGCGTGGAGAAACTCCCGCTTCGCGTGTTTACCGAAAAGGCGTACCTCGACTACTCGATGTACGTCATCCTCGATCGCGCGTTGCCGAGCCTCTCGGACGGACTCAAGCCGGTGCAACGCCGCATCATCTACGCGATGAGCGAACTCGGCCTGTCGGCCGGGCAGAAACACAAGAAGTCGGCGCGCACGGTCGGCGACGTCATCGGCAAGTTCCATCCGCACGGCGATTCGGCCTGCTACGAAGCCATGGTCCTCATGGCGCAGGACTTCTCGTACCGCTATCCGATCGTCGACGGCCAGGGCAACTGGGGTTCGCCCGACGATCCGAAGTCGTTCGCCGCGATGCGTTACACCGAGAGCAAGCTCACGCGCTACGCGGAAGTGCTGCTCGCCGAGCTCTCCGACGGCACGGTCGACTGGCAACCCAACTTCGACGGCACGCTCGAGGAGCCGTCGTTCCTGCCGGCGCGGCTGCCGAACGTGCTGCTGAACGGCACGCAGGGCATCGCGGTCGGCATGTCCACCGACATCCCGCCGCACAACCTGCGCGAGATCGCCCAGGCCTGCATCCACCTGCTGGATGAGCCGGACGCGATGACGCGCACGCTGATGAAATACGTGAAGGGCCCGGACCTGCCCACCGGCGGCGAGATCGTATCGCCGCGCTCCGAGCTGCTCGACATCTACAACACGGGCAACGGCAGCTTCAAGGCACGCGCGGTCTACAAGGAAGAAGACGACACGATCGTCATCTCCGAGCTGCCGTACCAGGTGTCGGGCAACAAGATCATCGAGCAGATCGCCGCGCAGATGCGCGAGAAGAAGCTGCCGATGGTCGAGGACATCCGCGACGAGTCCGACCACGAAGAGCGCATCCGCATCGTCATCGAGCCCAAGAAGCGCGCCGACGTCGCGCAGCTGATGGCGCATCTGTTCGCGACGACGGATCTCGAGCGCAACTACCGCGTGAACATCAACGTGATCACGCTCGAGGGCAAGCCGAAGGTGATGGGCCTTCGCGACCTCCTGAACGAATGGCTCACGTTCCGCACGCAGACCGTCACGCGCCGCCTGCAGTATCGCCTCGACAAGGTCGACAAGCGGCTGCACATCCTCGACGGCCTGCTCGCGGCGTATCTGAACCTCGACGAGGTGATCCGCATCATCCGCCGCGAGGACGAGCCGAAGCCCGTGCTGATGAAGCGCTTCAAGCTCTCGGAGATCCAGGCCGAAGCCATCCTCGAAACGAAGCTGCGCCACCTCGCGAAGCTCGAGGAGATGAAGATCCGCGACGAGCAGAAGAAGCTCGCCGAGGAGAAGGACGAGATCGAGAGCATCCTCAAGTCGAAGGCGAAGCTGAAGAAGCTGATCGCCACCGAGATCGAGGCCGACGCCGAGAAGTATGGCGACGACCGCCGCACGAAGATCGTCGAGCGCGAGGCTGCGGTGGCCATCGACGAATCGCAGCTCGTGGCGAACGAGCCCGCGACGATCGTCTTGTCGAAGGGCGGCTTCGTGCGCTCGGCGAAGGGTCACGAGATCGATCCGCGCACGTTGCAGTACAAGGCGGGCGACGAATACCAGCACTCGGCCAAGGGCCGCAGCGTGCAGCAGGCGGTGTTCCTGGATTCCACGGGGCGTGCGTACAGCCTGGTCGCGCATTCGCTGCCGTCGGCGCGCGGATTGGGAGAGCCGCTGTCCTCTCGCGTCGATCCGCCGGACGGCGCGAAGTGGCGCGGTGTGATGATCGGCGAGCCCGAGGATCTCTGGCTGGTCGCGAGCGATGCGGGTTACGGCTTCACCGTGCGCCTCAAGGAGGCGTACGCGAGCAAGAAGGCCGGCAAGACGCTGCTGAACATCCCGGACGGCGCGCTGGTGCTGCCGCCGGCGCCGGTGCCCGGCGACGACGCGCTGGTCGCGGTCACGTCGAAGGACGGCAAGCTGCTCGTGTTCCCGGTGAAGGACGTGCCCGAGCTGCCGCGCGGCAAGGGCAACAAGCTGTTCGACATCCCGTCGAAGAAATTCGCCGAGCGCGAGGACTTCATGACCGGCATGGCCGTGGTCGCGAAGGACAAGGCGCTGGTGGTCCGTTCGGGCGACCGCAAGATGACCATCGAGTGGAAGGACCTGAAGGACTACCGCGGCCAGCGCGCGCAGCGCGGGTCGGTGTTGCCCCGTGGGTGGCGCACGGTCGATTCACTCGAGACCGAATAAGAAGATTTAGGGTTCTCTTACGATTCACACGGGCGCGGGGCCGGTAGGCTCCGCGCCCTCGTCGTTTCTCCACGGAGCTTTGCAATGTCGAACGTCACCCGTGGGGCGCTGATCGCCGCGCCCCTCATGATCCTGGTTGCCCACGCCGCGCCGGCTGCGCCGAAGCGCCTGCGCCTGACCGTCGACGTGAAGGTCGAAGGCACCGAGAGCGTGATCGGCACCGGCGCCGACCAGACGCATGCGAAGTTCCGCGAGGGCTACACGCTGGTCACGTACCTGCAGGCCGACGGCGATCTCGAGCAGTTCAACACCAAGGACCCGCAGTACGGCCAGAAGATGATGGGCATGGCCGCCGGCGTGCACGCGAAGGTGAACCAGGCGCAGGGGAAGGCGCCGGCAAAGAAGATGTCGCAGGAAGAGATCCAGGCTTACGTGACGAAGAAGCAGGCGGCCTGCGGCGCGGACACGTCCTGCCTCATGAAGCTCGGCCAGGAAGCGAACGACCTGATGATGGCGAACATCAACGCCGGCACGGAGAGCGGCGCCTCACCCGCGTACACCGGCGACGAGCCGCCGCGGTATCTCACGTATCTCGGCTACGACAACTGCGGTGCGAAGGTGCACACGTACGTCGACCGGCTCATCGAAGGCACGCTGGCGGACACCGTCACCGTGCCGTACACGATCAAGGAGACGGTGAACTACGACAACAACCCCGTCGAGCTCGGCCTGATCTGCAATTTCCACCAGGCCGTGTACGACACCAAGGACGGCACGTTCTGGACCGACGGCGCGATCGCGCCTCACTACAAGGGCACCGAGACGACGACGATGCGCGGCAAGACCACGACGTCGACCGCGACCGAGTTCGGCCACGGCGAGCCGTTCAACTGGATCAGCGAGCAGCTGCGCCACCCGGTGCGCGCGGGACACAAGACCACGACGATGAAGCTGACGCAGAACCAGGGCGCGGCGATCCATTCCGGCCGCTACAGCGGTCAGGCGACGGTCGATCTCACCTGGAAGTTCGAGGACGTGCGATAATGGGGACAGTCCCCGTTTCCTAGCAAAAGGGGACAGTCATCGGGTGCGCGGACGCCGGTGTGGCGTTCGATCTCTCTTTTTCGCCCCGGGAGATCGCGCTTGAAGGAATTCCGGCCGGAATTCCTTCGCGTTCGTTCGTCGCTCACTGCGCGCCTTCACATCTTCTCAATGCAAGTCGTCGAG
>DATJTW010000016.1:0-4147 GCA_035502995.1 Steroidobacteraceae bacterium
TCGATGTCGTCGACGTCCGGAACCGCTTCGAGCGCGTTGCGGAAGTTCAGCACGTTCACCTGGCCGCCCGAGGTCTGCGCTTCCTTCGTCTGGCCGAAGGCGTAGAACCCTTCGTAGTGCCACTTCTCCTCGGCGAACGAGCCCTGCAGGCCGCCGACGACGCGGAACGTGTCGCGCTTCGCGTTGCTGCCGCGATTGCCGAAGTCCGCCATGCGCTTCGTGAAGTAGAAGTCGCGCAGGCCGTCGCCATCGGAGTCGTCGGCGCGGTTGAAGATGTAGTCGGGAACGACCGGGTTGCGCAGCAACGTGCCGTTGACGTCGAACTCCACCGGGATCTGGCCGCCTGTCGCCGGGTAGATGTCCTCGGCGGCGAGCGGATACGGCTCGATCACGGAGGTCGCGTTCGTCGAGGCATACGTGCCTTCGAAGAACGCGCTGTGGTTCTCGGTGAACTCGAAGTTGCCGCGACCCGCGAAGAGGTAGCGCTCCAGCGGCACCGCGATGATGCGGTACTGCGACCGGTTGAAGCCGGTGGCCGCCTGCGTCGGCGTGCCGTTCGTCGTCCACGGCACCACGTTGCCGGCCGAGTCGTAAGTCGTCGACGTGAAGCTGTCCGGATCGCCGGGCGTCGCGTAGTAGAAGAAGCGGCCCTGCGGCGCGATGCTCGAATAGAACGGCCGCTGGATGTCGAACAACTCGGTCGGGTCGCCGGTCACGCCCGCGCCGACCGAGGCCTGGTCGATCGCCGAACGCTTGCGGTCGCGCGAATACACGGCACCCTGCTTCGTGTAACCGATGTGGGCCATGACGTTGCCGCGGCCGTCTTCGGTGCTCGTGCCGAAGGTGAGGCCGACCTGCGTCTCGTCGTTGTCGCCCTGCTCGCTCGTGCCGTACTGGCCGTCGAACGAGACGCCTTCGAAGTTCTTCTTGAGGATGATGTTCACGACACCGGCGACGGCGTCGGAACCGTAGATGGACGACGCGCCGCCGGTGAGCACGTCGATGCGCTCGATGAACTGCGTCGGGATCGTGTTGTAGTCGACCGCGGCGGAGCCCGGCAGGCCGGACACGAAGCGGCGGCCATCGACCAGCGTCAGCGTGCGGTCGACGCCGAGATTGCGCAGGTCGATCGTCGCGACGCCGGCGCCCGAGGTCAGGAAGTTCGAATTCGTGCGGCTCAGCAGCGGCGTGCCGATCGTCGGATTCTTGAGCAGCAGCTCCTGCGTGTTGACGATGCCGGTGCCGGCGATGTCCTCGGCGGTCAGCGTCTGCACCGGTGACGGCGACTCGAGATTCGGGCTGACGATGCGCGAGCCCGTGACCACGACTTCTTCGATGGGCTTCTTCTCGCCCTGGTCCTGCTCCTGCGCGAGAGCAAGATTGTTAGCCAGAAACGCGGCGGCGCCGCCCAGCAATGCGAGTCGCACGGCCCGGCGGACATTCGGATTGAGAGTCATTGTGTCTTCCCCACATGCGTGTGTTCCCGGTGCGCACCGCGCATCGGGTTACAAGAGGAAATGCCGGGGGCGCCCGCGCGCGATCGCTTGAACCAACGACTGCGCGGCGGAAACCCTCTGCCTTCCGGAACCAGCGGAAGGTGGCGTGCGCGTGAGCGCTGAAAACTCCTGCAATGGCGGCGAGACTCCGGCCGGCGCCTCCAAACAACAAGTCGGCACAGCGCGTACGGAATGTCGGAGTTCACGACTATCTGCGCGCATTCAACGAATTGGCCGCGCTGTCGTCCCGACGAGTGGGAACGCTCCTACAATCTTGTCGCGCGGTCACCACGACGGATTGCGGAGCCGCGCCGCGTGATGCCGCGGTGCCAGCGGTTTTCGTGGATAGAATCGCCGTCCGACTCGGCCGATAACGAATGATTTCAAAGACGCCCGCCGAAGCCCGACCCTCGACCCAGCCGTCCATCGATGCGGATGCGCGCCTGCGCGCGTTGACCGAGCACGCGCTCGAGATCATCACCGTGCAGGACGACGATGGGGCGTTCACGTACGTCAACGAAGCCGTGCTGCGGCACCTCGGCTACCCGGCGGGCGAGTTGTTAGGCCGGAATGCCATCGAGTTCCTGCATCCCGACGATGCCGAAGCGATGCGCCAGCGGTTCCGCTCGATCATGTCGGCGCGCGCGGCGCCGGATCTCAACCGCTTCGAATACCGCTTCCGCCACGCCAACGGCACCTGGTGCTGGCTCGAGAGCGTCGCGGTCAACGCGCTCGCGAACCCGGCGGTCAACGGCATCATCGCGCACTCGCGCGACATCAACCTGCGCAAGGCCGACGAGCGGATCCTTTCGCTGAATCATGCGCGATACCGCACCGTCGCCGATCTCTCCGACGGCGCGGTGCACGAGTTCGTGATGAACGCGGTCGGTGAATACGAGCTCGAGTGGACGATGGGCGCGCCGCGCGTCTACGGCTGCAGCGAGGACGAATATCGCCGGCTCGGTTGGCGGCATTTCCTCGTCGGTGACGGCTGGGAAGCCGAGAGCCTGGCGCGCACCGCGCGCTACCTGTCGGGCGAAACCGTCGAGTTCACCGCGCAGATCCGCCGCACCGACGGGCACATCCGCTGGATCGAAGTCCGCAATCGGCCGATCGCCGAGCCGGGCACCGGCAAGTTCACGCGGCTGGTCGGCGTCGCGGTCGACGTCACCGAACGCAAGACCGCGGCGGATGCGCTGCGCGAGAGCGAGTTCCGCTATCGCACCGTCGCCGAGCTGACGTCGGGTTTCGTCTACGAGGCGACCGTCGACGAGTTCGGCGAGGCGCAGGTAGTTTGGGCCAGCCCCGGCTGGAACAAGTTCTTCGGCGGACCCTACGAAGAGCTGAACCGCGTCGGCTGGCGCAAGGTTTTCCTGCCCAACGACCATGCCAGCGCCATCGGCCGCCGCCAGCGCATCCGGCGCGGCGAGAGCACCGAGATGGAGCTGCGCATGCGCACGCTCGGCGGCGAGACGCGCTGGGTGCACATGGCGAACCAGCCGATCGTGTCGAACGACGGCTCGATCACGCGCTACATCGGCGTGGTCCACGACATCACGGACCGCAAGACCAGCGAGGAAGTGCTGCGCACGCAGGCGCTGGCGATCGAGGTGATGAACGAAGGCGTGGTGCTGTCGGATGCCGACGGCCACATCCACATGACGAACCCGGCGTTCGACCGCATGTTCCGCCGCACGCGCGGCGAGCTGCTCGGCCGGCACATGGGCCAGCTCGGCTGCGAACCGCCACTGAACGGCCTCGTCGCGGAATTCGGCGACGACACCGGCGCCCGCGCCGGCGCGCCGCTGGTCTGCGAGCTCACGCTGCGCGGCCCGGACGACCACGAGGGCACGTTGTTCGTCGAAGCCGCGATCACGTCGCTGGTGCTGGGCGGCGAGCGCTACTGGCTGACAATGCTGCAGGACGCGACGGCGCGACGGCAGCTCGAACGCGAGGTGCTCGAGGTCAGCAACCGCGAACAGCAGCGCATCGGCAACGATCTGCACGACGGCCTGGGCCAGGAGCTCACCGGCATCGCGTTGCTGCTGCGCGGCCTCGAGAATCGCGCCGAGCGCGAGGCGCCGTCGCTGTCGGCGGCGATCGAGGAAGTGGCGCTGCTGGTCAACGACGCGATCTTCACCACGCGCGCGCTCGCACGCGGCCTGTCACCGGTGACGTTCGATCGCGGCGGTCTCGCGTTCGCGCTCGAAGAGCTGGCGCGGCGGCTGTCCGCGATGTTCCACATCGACGTGCGTTGCGAGGCGGATCATTCGCTCGATCGCGGATTGACGTCGACGAACGCGCTGCACCTGTACCGGATCGCGCAGGAAGCCGTCACCAACGCCGCGCAGCACGGTCACGCGGACCGCGTGTCGATCTCGCTGGCGCTGGAAGGCGACCGCGGGCTGCTGCGCATCGAGGACAACGGCAGCGGGTTCACGCCGGCGCTGCACCAGTCGAAGGGACTCGGGCTGCGCATCATGCATTACCGCACCCAGATGATGGCCGGCAGCCTGCGCATCGAGACGGCCCGGCCGCGCGGGACGATCGTGTGCTGCCGGTTCCCGCATTCGCTGCACGGGCTGCCCGAGGGTAGTTAGGAATGGGGATTGGCCCCGAACCGGCGTTTGGTGCCGAACCTCACCGTCGAG
>DATJTW010000017.1:0-3896 GCA_035502995.1 Steroidobacteraceae bacterium
GCAGCGAGGGCGACTCTTCGGCTGTTCACGTGCGTCCACAACTTCGCGGGACGCACGGAGTCCACAGCAATACTCGAAGCAGCCAAGCGGCTGGTCCTTCGAAGCAATCACGCCCACTTACTCTCGGACCTGCACAGTAGGGTAGGACAGGCAGAGGCTCAGAGCGGCGACCTTCAGCGTGGCCTGCATCACCTGAGTCGCGCAGTTGAAATTCTTGCCGAACAACCCCACTACGTCCTGCTCGCGCGCACGAGGTTAGCGCTTTCGTCAACGCTCGCTTTAATGTGCCGGAACGACCTCGCGAGTTCCGAGGCGAAGCTCGCACACAAGGCTGCTGACACGGCAGGCAGTATGGCGCTAGCTCGCCTCTGTCTGGCGAACCTCGCGCAGCTGCAATACCGGACAGGTTCGACAGCAGCAGCTCAATCGAATGCTGGGGCGTTGCTTGAATCGCCAAGCCTCAGCTCGAACTTCCGTTTAGCAGTTCTTGAGACCTACGTAGCCACGGTGCTTGAACGCTCGACAGAGGACAACGTTCTTCTATCAGACCAAGTACAAGAGTTCGTGGCGGCGATGCGAGCTGACGCGCATCCATCGTGGGTGTCGGTCGAGGCTGTACCCACCTACGCTCGTGCCCTCGGTAAGCTGGAGGGAATCGCCGCAGCTCGAGAAGCCCTCGCGAACGGACGGGCCCAAGCAGAAGTACGGAATCATCACGACAGCCTCTGTCGACTCTGCCTCATAGAGGCTGAGTTCGCCCTTTACGATAAGGAAACTGCGGCTGGGATTGACTCCGTCAACAAGGCCACGGCACTGGCCGGAGACTTCCCCTCTGCGGAGTTGATTGGACTGCTGGAACGTGCACGCGCTCTTGTGGCGGCATGTTGCGGCGCGAACGGAAGCGCCCGGGTGCACTTTGCAAGGTCCTACCGGGTGCTCAGGGATTGCGGTCTACGCATTGAGGCGAGGCGTACGCGACGACTACGTGACGAGTTCGAGAGTACGGCCATCCACCAGCCCTCAACAAAGATTCGGTACGGCTTGGCGCGACTAGTTGCAGCAAGCGACGGCGCATTCTTGGCGAGTCTGTCTCGTTACCCGCGAGTGATGGCCTCGGAGTTCGCACAGCTCGCGCGTCGTCTGAGGCTCGCATCGTCTGCGGACGTCTTGACTGGCTTGAGCCACGCGCCCGCGGCTCCACAGGTTATGCGAGTGCAGTGCGGCACCGATGTCGATGGCCCGGTCTGTGTCGAACTCCTGCCCGAGCCCAGCTATGCGGCTCGGCAGATGTTGGCGGCCTTGAGACAGGTGGTTTCGAACGGAACAATCGCGACGACTTCGTTGAGCCGAGCCGACGCGCTATCGACTTTCTTCGAGGTCGATGTGGTGCCCACGGCAACGCGAGGTCTGTACATCAGCGGATCGATGCGCCGCCTGTTCACTCAGATCAAGCAGGTTGCCCCCACGAATCTGCCCGTGCTGATCACGGGGGAGACTGGCGCAGGCAAGGAAGTCGTAGCAGCGGAGGTTCATGCGCTGTCCAGGCAGGCCGACAAGCCGTTCATCGCGCTCAACGTCACCGCCGTCCCGCGCGAGATGCTCGAAGGACAGCTGTTCGGCCATCGGCGCGGTGCATACACCGGCGCCGTCTCCGATGCGCGCGGGCTGATTCGCGAAGCCGAAGGCGGCACCCTCTTCATCGACGAGATCGGCGAGTTGAGTCCCGACTTGCAGCCGAAGCTGCTGCGCTTCCTGGAGAGCGGCGAGATTCAGCCGCTCGGCGAGCGGCCGCAGCAGGTCGACGTGCGAATCGTCGCCGCCACCAACGCCCACCTCGCGCGGCTCGTCGCCGAGGGGCGCTTCCGCGAGGATCTGTTCTACCGGCTCAACGTCGTGACGCTGGCGATACCTCCGCTCCGCGATCGCCGCGAGGAGATCCCGACACTGATTCACCACTTCCTTACGCGACACGCGAGGGAGGCGGGACGGCCGATCCCGCAGCTGTCGGCACAGGCACTCGAACGCCTCTCGGCCTACGACTGGCCGGGCAACGTCCGCCAGCTCACCAACGAGCTGAAGCGCATCGTCGCGCTCCACGACGAGAACGAGATCGTCGGACTCGACGATTTGAGCGCGCCGATTCGTGCGGCGGTCCTCACTGCTCCGGACCACTCGCCGGTGCCGCAGCCTGTCGCAGGCAGCAGCACCGTGACGGTACGTCTCGATCAGTCGCTGCAGGGGATGTACGACGATCTCGAGCGCGCGGCGATCCCGCGCGCATTGAAGCTGTCCCGTAACAACCAGACCGAGACCGCGGGCCGCCTCGGCATCACCCGCAAGGGGCTGTACCTGAAGAAGCGGCGCCTCGGCCTCGACGACAGCGAGTAGCGTCAGGCTGGCGGAACCAGTGGTGCGCCGGCCGCCGGCGTCGCCTTGCGCCAGTCCTTGCCGACCAGCGACGCCACCGTCGCCGCGATCTGGCTCTGCGACGCAGGCGCGTGGCCCGACTTCCACACGCCGCGTGCCTTCCACTGCGGCGCCGCGAATGCCGCCCACACGTTCTGCGCGCCCTCGACGTCCTTGCCGTGCCCGTTCCAGTCTTTGCCGGTGTTGCCGCGGCCATGGTCGGTCACGAGCATCAGCGCCGTGCGGCCCTGGTATGCCGGCATCGACTGCAGCATCTTCCACAGTGCCGCGAGCCAGCCATCGAAGCGATGCAGGTACTCCACCACGCGCACGTAGTGGCGCTGGTGCGCCCAGTCGTCGGTCTCGTCGAGCCCAATCCACATGGCGCGCGGCTGGTGACGGGCGAGATGGTCGAGCGCGAACTGCCACGTGTACGTGTCGTAGCGCGCGCCGTCCCACGCCGGCATCGTGTCGAACTGCGCCGCGCTCAGGCGCTTCAGACCCTCGTCGGGACCGTCGTAGGCGACGTAGCCGGCGTTGGTGTAGACCTCGCCATCCTTCGACGCCGAGATCGACGTGAACACGTCCCACGACCCGAAGCACGCCACCTGCTCGCGCGACGCACCGAACTCGCGCCGCAGGAACTGCAGCACCGTCTCGAACGGGTAGCGCTTGTTGTCGTTGCTGGTGATCACATCGTCGTGCGGCACGCCAGTCATCAGCTCCGAGTAGCCCGGATAGCTGAAGCGCATCTTGTTGCCCAGCGTCATCACGCTGCCGGCCTGCTGGTCGCCGACGATCGATCCGTACGACTTCAGGAAGGTGCCCCAGAGAAACGGCATCAGCGCCTCGCGACGGGCTTCGCGGGTCGGCCGCCAGAACTTCTTGTAGATCGCGTGCTCGTTCGCCGGCTTCTTCTCGAGCACAGCCTGGAGGATGTCGGCATCGAGCCCGCCGAAAATCTCCTGCGTTCGCACGCCGTCGAGCGAGATGACGATGATCCGATCGGTCGAGCCCGTGGCCTGGACGGCGGCCGCGGCGCGCGAGGGAGAGACGGCGGTGGCCGCGAGCGGCGCGGCGGCGAGCGATTGCAGGAGCTGGCGTCTGTTCATGGAGGTCATGAGATGGGCGCGGCCTTCGTCATTCGGCCGTCGGCCTTCGAGTGTCAGTGAGCCGGCGCGGTGGACGGCGCGATGTCATTGCCGCGCGAGGTGTCGTGCAGCGAGAACGAGGCGATCAGTGGCACACCGCGGGCATCGTGAATCGTCACCCGGACTCGTGACGTCGTGGTGACGGGCACGACGACGATGCGGGCGTGGCCGATGGTGGTGCCGGTGGCGAGCCGCTCCCAGCGTCCGCTGCGATCGACCTCGATCTCGAACAGCGACACCCTTTGCCCGCGACCGACGAACTCCTGCAGGCGCACGCGATCGAAGGTCACGGGGGCGCCGAGATCGACCGTGAAGGCGCCGGTCTTCGAACCAGCGGCC
>DATJTW010000018.1:0-27214 GCA_035502995.1 Steroidobacteraceae bacterium
GACTGGTGATCACCTTCTTCCTGCTGTCGAGCGCGGCGCTGCTCGAATCGCGCAAGTCCAACTAGGTCGCTGACATGAAAAAGAACCTCTACGGCGCGCGCGGCATCGCCTTCATCGGCATCCTGTTCGTCGGCATCACGCTGCTGGCCAACAACCTGCTGCGCAACGCCAAGGTCGACCTGACCTCCGACAACCTCTACACGATCTCCGATGGCACCGAGAACATCCTCAAAAGCCTCAAGGAGCCGGTGAACCTGTACCTGTTCTTCTCGGAAAAGACGGCGACGTCGATGCCGGACCTGAAGAACTACGGCACGCGCGTGCGCGACTTCCTCGACGAGCTCGCGTCGCGGTCGAATGGCAAGCTGCAGGTGAAGGTCATCGATCCGCAGCCGTTCTCGGAGGAAGAGGACCGCGCCAACGAGCTCGGCGTCAGCGGCACGCAGATCAACGCCGGCGGCGAGAAGCTGTATCTCGGCCTGGCCGCGACGAACTCCACCGACGGCAAGGAAGCGATCCCGTTCCTCGATCCGTCGCTCGACGAGCAGCTCGAATACGACGTCGCGAAGCTCATCTACAAACTGTCGAGCGCGAAGAAGCCGGTCATCGGCTGGCTGTCGTCGCTGCCGATGCAGGGTGACTTCGACATGCAGACCGGCCGGCCGCGTCCGCCATGGACCGTCTACGGCCAGCTCGAGCAGCTGTACACTGTCAAGAACCTCGAGCCCACGCTGACGTCGATCGATGCGGACATCGACGAGCTGGTGCTCGTGCATCCGAAGGACCTGTCGCCGGCCACGCTGTACGCGATCGACCAGTTCGCGATGCGCGGCGGTCACATCCTCGCGTTCGTCGACCCGGTGGCGCAGGCGGACCAGGCCGCCGCCGATCCGAACAACCCGATGGCGCAGCTGCAGGCCGACAAGTCCTCGCACCTCGAGCCGTTGCTGACGTCGTGGGGCATCGACTTCAAGACCAACGAAGTGGTCGGCGATCTCGAGCGCGGGCTCGTCGTCTCGATGCGCGAGAACGATCCGCCGTCGCAGCACATCGCGGTGCTCGGCTTCGACGCGACCAGCCTCGCGAAGGACCCCGTCACCACGCACCTCGACAGCATCAACGTGGCGACGGCCGGTAGTTTGAAGCCCCTGAAGTCGGACAAGCCGGGGAACGAGCTCAAGTTCGAACCCCTGATCCACACCAGCAAGCAGGCCGGCATCATCGCCGCGCAGCGCTTCGCGATGCTGGCGGATCCGGCGACGTTGCGCGACGGCTTCCGGCCCACGGGCGAGTTCGTCATTGCCGCGCGCGTCTCCGGCGATGCCACCAGCGCGTTCGCGGCCGGCCCGCCGCCCGGCGTGCAGGCCGGCGCCAATCCGCTGAAGGCCAGCGCGAAGCCGCTGAACGTCGTCGTCATCGCCGACACCGACCTGCTGTCCGACTTCATGTGGGTGCAGACGCGGCAGTTCTTCGGCCAGATGGTCGCGCAGCCGTTCGCGAACAACGGCGAGCTCGTCTGGAACACCATCGACAACCTCGCCGGCAGCGCCGACCTGATCAGCATCCGCGGCCGGGCTACCTACTCGCGGCCGTTCGAACGCGTCGAGAACCTGCGCCGCACGGCCGAGGCGCAGTTCCGCTCCACGGAGCAGCAGCTCGAGGACGAGCTGGCGAAGACCGAAGACGCGTTGTCGAAGTTGCAGACCTCCAAACCGGGTGGCGGCGAAGCGGCGCTGCTGTCCGCCGACCAGACGAAGGAGATCGAGCGCTTCCAGCAGGAGAAGGTGCGCATCCGCAAGGAGCTGCGCGCCGTGAAATCGCAGCTCGAGCTCGACATCAAGGCGATGGGCATGAAGGTGAAGGTCATCAACATCCTGGTGATCCCGGCGGTGTTCACCGGTCTCGCGTTGCTGGTCGCGGCGTGGACGAAGCGGCGCCGCCATGCCATCGCGATGTTGCGCAAGGGGCAGCCGTCGTGACGCGCAAGAACTTCCTGACGCTGGCCGGCGCCGCGGCCGTGTTGCTGATCGCGGGACTCTGGGTCAGCGCGCACAAGGCGCGCCAGCAGGCCGACCTCGGCGGCGGCGCCGTGTTCGACGATCTGCGGCCGGCGCTCGGCGCTCTCGCCGAGATCCGGCTGTCGAAGGGCGATGGCAGCCGCACGACGCTTAAGCGCGAGAAGGACGGCTGGACCGTCGTCGAGCGCAACTACCCTGCCGATCCGGCGCGCGTGCGCGAGCTGGCGCTGGCTCTTGCCGGCCTGAAGGTGGTCGAACGCAAGACGAGCGATCCGGCGAACTACGCGAAGCTCGGCGTCGAACCGGCGGATTCGCCGACGGCCACGAGCACGCTGGTCGAGCTGGTCGCCGGCAAGCAGACCTGGGACCTGATCGTCGGCAAGGCCGCCGACGGTCGCGCGGTGTACGTGCGCAAACCCAAGGACGCGGCCAGCGCGCTGGCCGAGCCGCTGGTCACCGTCGATCCGGACCAGAAGCGCTGGGTCGACCGCCTCGTCACCGACATCCCGGGCACCGACGTGCACGAGATCTCGGTGCAACCCGCCGCCGGCTCCGCCTATCTACTGACGCGAGCGAAGCGCGGCGATGCGGACCTCGTGCTGTCGCCCGTGCCGAAGGGCCGCAACTCCGCGACGTCGATGGCGTTGTCGAGTCAGGGCGAGGCGCTCGCCGGCCTCAACTTCGACGACGTGCACGCGCTCGAGGGCGCGCCGCCGGCCGCCACCGACCGCGCGACCTGGAAATTGTTCGACGGCCAGGTCATCGAGCTCGCCGGGCATCGCACGGGCGACAAGACGTTCGTCACCGTGGCCGCGCATCGCGACGCCGCCTTGGCGGCGCAGTTCGCCGCGCCGGATGACGCGAAGGCCGATGCGAAGACCGATGCGAAAGCGGACGCCAAGGCGGCGACGCCCGCGAAGCCGGATGCGCAGACGGTCGAACGGCTGGCCGGCCGCACGACCGGGGTGCAGTACGAGATCCCGGCGTACAAGTACGACGCACTGTTCAAGGCGCAGGAAGACCTGCTGGAGAAGCCGCCGGCCCCGCCGGTGAAGGCCGCGAAGCAGAAATAGCGACGGACGGTGCCGTGCGCGCTCGCCCGGGCGCCCTGGCAACGCGGCGGCCGCTACCTCGTCCTCGCGATGAAGAACGTCGCCGCGACCGCCAGCAGCACCGTCGGCGTCCACGCCAGCACCAGCGGACTCGCGTCGAACACCAGCGCCCCGCTCTCCAGCATCCGCTGCACGAGAAAGAACACCATGCCGATCATCACGCCGACCAGCGTGCGCGTGCCGGATCCGGACGCGCGCAGGCTGCCGAACACGAACGGCACGGCCAGCAGCGCCGCGAACACGATCGCGAACGTGCGCGCGATCCGCGACCAGAACGCGAACTCCTGCGGCGCGGTGTCGAGGCCGTTCTCGCGCAGGTGCTGCATCAGGCCCCACAGGACGCGCGTCGCCAGCTGCCGCGGCTGCGTCACCGTCAGCTCGAGGAAATCGCCACCGACCTTCGTCTCGAACACGCGGCTCGCTTCCTTGTCCGCCTCGATCGTCTCGCCGCCGAAGCGCGTGCGCTGATACGTCGACAGCTTCCAGCTGCCGTCCGGCTGCACGCTCGCGGTAGAGGCACTGGCGACCGACGTCAGCGTGTGCTCGGGCGACAGCTCGAAGATGCGCATGCCGCCGAACTCCGATTCGCCGGATTGCTCCATGACGTTGATCAGCAGGTTGCCGTCGCGCACCCAGGCGCCGCCGCGACTCGCGAAGCTGATGTTCGAGAACTTCGCCAGCGCCTTCTCCTTCTTCGCCATCGCCTGCAGCGGCGGCGCGAGGAATTCGCCGCAGATGACGGCGACGAACGTCAGCAGCAGGCCGGCCATCGCCACCGACCCGGCGACGCGCCACACGGAGATGCCCGCCGCGCGCATGACGACCAGCTCGCTGCCGCGCGCGAGCTGGCCGAGGCCGAGCAGCGCGCCGATCAACACGCCGATCGGCATGAGCTCGTACACCTGCTGCGGCATGTTCAACAACACGAACCAGAACGCATCGAGCGCCGAGTACGTGCCCTGGCCGATGTCGTCCTGCTGGTTCGCGAACAGGAACAGCGCGCCGAGCGTCAGCAGCACGACCAGCACCACGGAGACGCCGCCGAGCACGGCACGGATCACGTAGCGGTCGAGCAGGTTCATGCCGCCACCAGCTTCGCGACGTTGCGCCGGTAGCGCGCGCGCGCCAGGTATCGCGGCACCAGCAGGATGCCGGCGGCCAGCAGGCCGATGACCGCGTGCACCCACCACAGGCCTAACCACTCGGGCGTCGAGCCGCGCGCCAGCATCATGCGGCCGGCGATGGTCAGCTGGATGTAGACGAAGAAGATCAGCACGGCGTAGCCGACGCGCGCATACCGCCCCTGCCGCGGCCGCAGCCGCGCCAGCGGCACGGCGATGACGGCCAGCACCAGCGCCATGATCGGGAATGCCAGCCGGAACTGGAACTCGGCGCGCTGCCGCCGATCCGCCGAGCGCGCGAGCTGGCCGCTGGGGATGCCCTCGAGGCCGGTGGCGCTGGTGGCCGCGGCCGGCAGGCGCACCGGGATCGTGTTCTCGGCGAAATGCACGATGCGGAACTTGCGCTCGCCGGGCACGCCTTCGTAACGCTCGCCGTCGTAGAGCGTGATGATCTGCAGGTTCCCGTCTTCGGAGTAGGCATGGGTGGCGCGCTGCGCGAGCGCGACCTCGAGATGGTCGCCGCGATCGCGCTCGACGAACACGCGCTTCAGCGCGCCGTCCTTGTCGGTGTCCTGCGCGTAGACGACGGTGCTGCCGCCGCCGAAGGTGCGGAAGTTGCCGGCCGCGATCGGCGCGAACTGGCCGGCGCGCAACGCCTCGCTGCGCAGGGTCAGCATGCGGCCGACGGCCTGCGGCGCGACCAGCAGGGACAGCCACGCCAGCGCCGCGGCCAGCAGCACGCTGAACCCGAGGACCGGCAGGAAGATGGTGCGATTGCCGGCGCCGCAGGCCTGCGCGGCCGTCATCTCGCTGTCGTGGTACAGCCGGCCGAGCGCGAGGATCACGGCGAGCAGCAGCCCGACGGGGACGATCACCGCGAGATTCTGGACGGATCCGAGCAGGACCAGCTCGAGCACGACGTTGCGCGGATAGCCGTTGTCGGCGGCGCGCGCTAACACACTCGCGACCTGATTTGTGATCAATATCGCCAGTAATACGCCAGTTACGCCGATCCAACTGACGACGACTTCACGCAGGATGTAGCGATCCAGGATCCGCAGCAACGGGCCACCCAAACGGACTTGAGTTACACTGCGCGACCTTAAAGCACCCCCGGCCCCCGCGACAATCAGACGCGGCGCCGCCGGATCACTGCTCAAGGACCCGAAAAGATGAACTTCGAAATCTGGACGAAGGCCCTCCCCGAGCTGGCCATCGACTGTCTCGCCGTCGGCGTTCACGAAGATGGCGTGCTCAGCGCCGAGGCCAGGGTTCTCGACGGGCGTTCCCGCGAGAAGCTGTCGCGCGCGCTGAAGCGCGGCGATTTCAGCGCCAAGCCCGGCGAAACCTGGCTGGTCACCGACGTCGAGGGCATCGCCGCCGAGCGCGTGCTGCTGGTCGGCCTCGGCCTGCGGGTCGCCGACGCCAAGGAAGACATCACGCGCAAGGCCTGGCGCGCCGCCGTGCGGGCCGCCATCAACGCCGCCGCGCGCACGCGCATCACGTCGCTGGCGCTCGCGCTGCCCCGGCCCACGGCGAAGTCGCTGTCCGACGAGCGCCTGGGTCGCGCCGTCGCCGAGATCGCCGGCCATGCGCTCTATCGCGTCAACGACATGAAGAGCGCCAAGAAGGCGCGCCCGCACGCGCTGGCGCGTGTCGTGGTCGCTGCGTCCGCGAAGTCGGGCCCGGCGGTCGAGAAGGGTTTCGTGCAGGGCGCGGCGCTGGCGTCGGGCTCGGCGCTGATGCGCAACCTCGCGAACCTGCCGGGCAACGTCTGCACGCCTACCTACCTGGGAAAGACCGCCGAGGGGTTGGCGAAGACGCACAAATCGCTCAAGGTGAAGGTGCTCGGCCTGCCCGAGATCAAGAAAGAGAAGATGGGCTGCTTCCTCGCGGTCACGCAGGGCAGCGAAGAGCCGCCGCGTTTCATCGTCATCGAGCACAAGCATCCGAAGGCGAAGAACGCGCCGGTGGTGCTGGTCGGCAAGGGCATCACATTCGACACCGGCGGCATCTCCCTGAAGGATCCGCCGCTGATGGACGAGATGAAGTTCGACATGTCGGGCGCTGCCTGCGTGCTCGGCACCATGAACGCCATCGGCGAGTTCAACCTGCCGCTGAACGTCATCGGCATCGTCGCGGCCTGCGAGAACATGCCGGACGGCCGCGCGGTGAAGCCGGGTGACATCGTCACCAGCGCAGCGGGGCTGACCGTCGAGATCCTGAACACGGACGCCGAGGGACGGCTGATCCTCTGCGATGCGTTGAACTACGCGCGCCGCTTCAAGCCGGACGTGGTCATCGACATGGCGACGCTGACCGGCGCCATCGTCATCGCGCTCGGCACGCACCACACGGGCGTGTTCGCCAACGACGACGCACTGGCGAAGGAGCTGGTGGATTGCGGCCTGTCGGTCGACGACCGCGCGTGGCACATGCCGCTGACCGAAGAATACGGCGACCAGCTGAAGAGCAACTTCGCGGACATGGCGAACGTCGCGGGCCGCGATGGCGGCTCCATCACCGCCGCCGCGTTCCTCGGCAAGTTCACCGGCGGCCTCACGTGGGCGCACCTCGACATCGCCGGCACCGCCTACCAGGGCGGCGCGGGCAAGGGCAGCACGGGCCGCCCGAGCGCGATGTTGTTCGAATACCTGCTGAGACGTGCCGCGGGTTGATTTCTACGTGAGCGCCGAGGCGGGTGAAGGCGCCCGCCTCCGCCTCGCGTGCCGCGTCGCCGAGAAGGCGTACCTCGCGAAGCAGAAGGTCGTCGTGTTCAGCGACGACGCCTCACTACTCCCGAAGATCGACGAGCTGCTGTGGACGTTCGGCGACGGCTCGTTCGTGCCGCACGACACCGTCACGCGCGACGGCGCGGCCTGCGAAGCGCCCGTGGCACTGACGTCGGGACCGCTGCCGGAGGGCACGGCCGACGTGCTGGTGAATCTCGGCGCCGCGGTGCCGCCGTTCTTCGAGAAGTTCGGCCGCATCGCCGAGTTCCTCGATGCCCGCCCCGAAGTCCGCGCCGCCGGCCGCGAACGGTTCAAGACGTACCGCGCGAAGTCGATCGAGCCCACGACGCACAACGTGTAGGGGACATTCTGCGTTTCCCCGCGCGCTTCGCGCGGCAAAAGTGGACTGGCCCACCTCGGAACTGGCCAGGGCCTATCCCCTTTTGCCGGGAAACGCTGAATGTCCCCGTTGCGACCTTGCTAGCGGAGCAGCGTCAGCGCGGCAACCGTCTCCGCGAGGATTCCAGTCTTGAGAGTCGGCTCGACATCCGGCGCGAAGAACGGCGAATGCGTCGACGGTAGTTTGAGCTTCCCGGCCTTGTACCCGGCGTACTTCGCCGGGTTCACCGCCCCCACCTGCAGATAGACGCCCGGCACGCCCGCGTTCACGAACTCGGAGAAATCCTCCGAGCCCATCTCCGCCGGCGGCCGCGTCAGGTTCTCCGCGCCGATCGCCGCGCCCAGCGCGGCCATCACCTTCTCCGTCAGCACCGGATCGTTGTACAGCGCCGGCGTGCTTTCGATGATCTTCATCTCGGGTTCCTTCGGCGAGCGCCCCGCGAGCGCCTCGGCCTTCGCGATGCGCTCGATGCCCGCCAGCAGCTTCTCCCGCACCTCGGGTTTGTACGACCGCACCGTCAGCTGCAGCTTCACGCTGTCGGAGATGATGTTGTGCTTCAACCCGCCGTGGAACGAACCGACCGTGATCACCGCCTGGTCGAACGGATTGACCTCGCGCGACACGACCTCCTGCACCGACACGACGAACCGCGCCGCGATGAGGATCGGATCCACCGCGTCCTGCGGATACGCGCCGTGCCCGCCCGTGCCGAAGAACGTCAGATCCACCGAGTCCGCCGAGGCCGCGAGATAACCCGGGATCGTGCCGGCCGTGCCCGCCGGCGTGGTGTCGTGGTCGTGGAACGCCAGCGCCACGTCCGGCTTGCCGAACTTCTCGTACAACCCGTCCTTCAGCATCGCCTTCGCGCCGCGCACGCGCTCCTCGGCGGGCTGGCCGACGAACAGCAGCGTGCCCTTCCACAGGTCGCGCCGCTTCGCCAGGATCGTCGCCGTGCCGATCCACGACGCCATGTGCACGTCGTGTCCGCAGGCATGCATCACGGGGACCAGGTCGCCCGTGACCGCGTCCTTCTGCGTCACCTTGCTCGCGTACGGCAGCCCGGTCTGCTCGAGCACCGGCAGCGCATCCATGTCGGTCCGGATCAGCAACGTCGGCCCGGCGCCGTTCTTCAGCACGGCCACCACGCCGGTGCCGCCGACCTTCGTCGTCACCTGGTACCCGAGCTTCGTCATGCGCGCCGCGAGTTTCGCGGCGGTTTTCTCCTCGAGCAGCGACAGCTCGGGGTTCTGGTGCAGGTCGAGGTACAGCTTCTCGATGTCCGGGTACATCGCATCGATGTCGGCGCGCAGCGCGCTCGTCGGTACGGAGGCCGGCTGGGTTGCCGGCCCGGCGGCCGCCGCCGCGCCACTCGCCAGGACGGCCGCCATCGACAGGATCAGGCCTCGCATCGCGTTCTCCCCGGGGCTTGGTGGCGGCCAGTATAATTCGCGCCCTCATGGACAAGGCCTATACCCCCGGCGACATCGAGTCCCGGATCTACGAACGCTGGGAATCCTCGGGCGCTTTCGCCCCCGCGACGAGCGGCGAACCCTACTGCATCATGCTGCCGCCGCCGAACGTCACCGGCACGCTGCACATGGGCCACGCCTTCCAGCACACGCTGATGGACACGCTGACGCGCTGGCACCGCATGCGCGGCTACTCCGCGTTGTGGCAGCCGGGCACCGACCACGCCGGCATCGCGACGCAGATGGTCGTCGAGCGCCAGCTCGCCGCCGACGGCAAACATCGTCTCGATCTCGGCCGCGAGAAATTCCTCGAGCGCGTCTGGCAGTGGAAGGAACAGTCCGGCGGCACGATCACGCGGCAGATGCGCCGGCTCGGCGAGTCGGTCGACTGGTCGCGCGACACGTTCACGATGGACCCGCGCCTGTCGCGCGCGGTCACCGAGGTGTTCGTGCGCTTGCACGAGGAAGGCCTCATCTACCGCGGCAAGCGGCTGGTGAACTGGGACCCGGTGCTGCTGACGGCGGTGTCGGACCTCGAGGTCGTCTCCGACGAGGCAGACGGTTCGCTGTGGCACATCAAATATCCGGTGAAGGGCGGCGACGGCTTCGTGGTCGTCGCGACCACGCGCCCCGAGACGTTGCTGGGCGACACGGCGGTGGCCGTTAACCCGGATGACGAGCGCTACAAACATCTCGTCGGCAAACAACTCGAACTGCCGCTGACCGGCCGCACGATCCCGGTGATCGCGGATGCGTACGTCGACGCCGCGTTCGGCTCGGGCGCCGTCAAGATCACGCCGGCACACGACTTCAACGACTACGAGATGGGCCAGCGCCACTCGCTGCCCATGATCAACATCTTCACGCCGGACGCGAAGCTCAACGAGAACGCGCCCGAGGCGTATCGCGGCCTCGACCGGTTCGTCGCGCGCAAGAAGCTGGTCGCCGATCTCGAAGCCGCCGGGCTGCTCGAGAAGATAGAGCCGCACAAGCTGAAGGTGCCGCGCGGCGATCGCACGAACGCCGTCATCGAGCCCTATCTCACCGACCAGTGGTACGTGAAGATCGCGCCGCTCGCCGAGCCCGCGCTCGCCGCGGTCGAGGACGGCCGCGTGAAGTTCGTGCCGGCCAACTGGTCGAAGACCTATTACGAGTGGATGCGCAACATCAAGGACTGGTGCGTCAGCCGCCAGCTCTGGTGGGGCCATCGCATCCCCGCGTGGTACGACGACGCCGGCGGCATCTACGTCGGCCGCGACGAGGCCGAGGTCCGCAGGAAACATTCGCTCGGCGATCGCCCGCTCACGCAGGACCCCGACGTCCTCGACACCTGGTTCTCGTCCGCGCTGTGGCCGTTCTCCACGCTGGGCTGGCCCGACGCGACGCCGGAGCTGAAGAAGTTCTACCCGACCAGCGTGCTGGTCACGGGCTTCGACATCATCTTCTTCTGGGTCGCGCGCATGGTGATGATGGGCCTGAAGTTCATGGGCGACGTGCCGTTCCGCGACGTCTACATCACCGGGCTCATCCGCGACGAGCACGGCGAGAAGATGTCCAAGTCGAAGGGCAACGTCATCGACCCGCTCGACATCGTCGACGGCATCTCGCTCGAGGCGCTGGTCGCCAAGCGCACCACCGGCCTCATGAAGCCGCAGGACGCGCCGCGCATCGAGAAGAACACGCGCAAGGAATTTCCGGACGGCATCGCCGCCTACGGCACGGACGCGCTGCGGTTCACCATGGCATCGCTCGCCGGCCCGTCGCGCGACATCAACTTCGATCTGAAGCGCGTCGGCGGGTATCGCAACTTCTGCAACAAGATCTGGAACGCGTCGCGGTTCGTGTTGATGACTGTCGAGGGTGAGGCCGGCGCCGATCTCGTCGGCGAAGTCGAGCTCTCCGTCGCCGACCGCTGGATCGTCTCGCGCTTCGCCGACACGCTGTCGCGCGTCGACACGGCGTTGAAGGAATACCGCTTCGATCTCGCCGTCACCGCGCTGTACGAGTTCACGTGGTACGAGTTCTGCGACTGGTATCTCGAGCTGACGAAGCCCGTGCTCCAGGGCGAGAGCACCACCGCCGCGCAGAAGCGCGGCACGCGCCGCACGCTCGTGACGACGCTCGAGGCGCTGCTGCGCGCGTTGCACCCGATGATGCCGTTCATCACCGAGGAGATCTGGCAGCGCGTGCGGCCGCTGGTCGCGCCGGTGCAGGCCGCGCTGAACGCGCGCGCCGCGCACGTCGCGGAGCCGGACTCCGTGATGACCACCTTCTACCCGGCCGCGGGCGACTACGCGCGCGATCTCGAGGCGGAGACCGTGGTCGCGACGCTGAAGGAATACATCCTCAAGGTGCGCCAGATCCGCGGCGAGATGAACATCGCACCGTCGCGCAGGATCGCGCTCGTGCTGCGCGACGCGGACGCGGCGGCGCAGGCGCTGGTGGCCGGGCATTCGCACTACCTGACGCGCCTCGCCGGTCTCGACAGCCTGACCGTGCTCGCGCCGGGCGCCGAGGAACCGGTCGCCGCCAGCGCGATGGTGATGAACACCACGCTGCTGGTGCCGATGGCCGGGTTGATAGACCCGGTCGCCGAGGTGGATCGTTTGAGCAAGGTGATCGCGAAGAACGAAGCGGATCTCGGCAAGCTCACCGCGAAACTCGGCAACGCCAACTTCGTGAAGAACGCCAAGCCCGAGCTGGTGGCTGCCGACCAGGCGCGCGTCGCCGAACTGACGACGCAGAACCAGAACCTCTCCGTCCAGCTCGAACGCGTGCGCAGACTCGCGTGAGCCTCGACGCCACCCTCGCCGCGCTCGACCGCGTGATCCTCGGCAAACCCGGGGCGGTGCGGCTGGCGCTGGCCTGCCTGCTGGCGCGCGGCCACCTGCTGATCGAGGACGTGCCCGGCGTCGGCAAGACGACGCTGGCGCACGCGCTGGCGCAGACGCTCGGCCTCGCGTGGCAGCGCGTGCAGTTCACCAGCGACCTGCTGCCGGCGGACATCATCGGCGTGTCCGTGTTCGACGCGTCGGCGAGCGCCTTTTCGTTCAAGAAGGGGCCGATGTTCACGCAGCTGCTGCTGGCGGACGAAGTGAACCGCGCCAGCCCGAAGACGCAGAGCGCGCTGCTGGAGGCGATGGAGGAGCGGCAGGTCAGCGTCGACGTCACGACGTACGCCCTGCCCGATCCGTTCTTCGTCGTCGCCACGCAGAATCCCTTCGAGCAGCTGGGCACGTTCCGGCTGCCGGAGTCGCAGCTCGACCGGTTCCTCATGCGCATCACGCTGGGATATCCGGACGCCGCGCACGAGCGCGCGCTGCTCGCCGCGCCGGACCGCCGCGACGTGCTCGCCGGCATGCAGCCCACGCTGAACGCCGAGGCGGTGCGCGGCTTCCAGGCCGCCGCGCAGAAAGTGCACTGCGCGCCGCCGCTGCTCGAATACGTGCAGGCGCTGATCGCCAGCACGCGCCAGCGCACGGACGTCCCGCTGGGTCTCTCGCCGCGCGCCGGGCAGGGCCTCGTGCGCGCCGCGCGCGCCTGGGCGATGCTCGCCGGCCGCGACCTCGTGCTGCCGGAGGACGTTCAGGCCGTGTTCCCCGCGGTCGCGTCGCATCGCCTCGAGCGCGCCGGGACCGCGACCGCCGCGGATCACGAAGCCTTCATCGCCGCGCTGGCGCGCGGCGTCGCCGTTCCGGTCTGAACCATGCGGCGCGCGCTGACTACCGCGCGCCAACGCCTCCGGGCCCGGGCCGCCGCGTGGGCGCGGCGGCGCCAGGGCGAGGACCAGCTACCCGTCTCCGTGTCCTCGCGCCGCGTCTACATCCTGCCGACGCGCGCCGGCTTCGCGTTCGCGGCGCTGATCGTCGTGATGCTGCTGGCCGGCCTCAACTACTCGAACAGCGTCGCGCTGATGCTGACGTTCGTGCTCGCCGGCTTCGGACTGATCGCGATGCACCTCTGCCACCGCAACCTCGTCGGGCTCGGCATCCGCGACCTGGCCACGCGCGACGCGTTCGCCGGCGAACACGGCCAGCTGCGTCTCACGCTGACGAACTCGGCGGACACGCCGCGCATCGGCATCGAATCGGCGACGGACGCGACCGAACGCGTGACGCTGGACGTGACCGCCGGCGGCAGCGCGCGCGCCGACCTCGCGCTGCCGCTGGAACGCCGCGGCCGCGTGCGCGTCGACCGCATCAAACTATCCACCGCGTTCCCGTTCGGGCTGTTCCGCGCCTGGACGTACGTGCACGTGACCGCCGACGTGCTCGCGTGGCCCGTGCCGCGCGGCCGCCGCGAACCGCCGGCCGAGGCCGCGACCGGCGGCGATGCGCCGTCCGTACACCGCGCGGGCGACGAGGAATGGGCCGGCCTGCGCGAGTTCCGCAGCGGCGATTCGCCGCGCCAGGTCGCGTGGGGCGCGTATGCGCGCGGCCGTGGCCTGCTGGTGAAGACCTATCAATCCCCCGCCGCGCATCACCGCACGTTCGACCTGGCGCACGTGCCGGGCGCGGATCTCGAGGCGCGGCTCGAGCAATTGTCCGCGTGGATCGTCGCGGCGCAGGCGCGCGGCGAGCGGTACGGGCTCGTGCTGTCGCGCCAGCAGATCCCGCCGGACTCGGGCGCGAAACACCGCGAGCTGTGCCTGCGCGAGCTGGCGCTGTACGGAGCGCCGCCATGACGATGGTGTCGCGCTCCCATCTCGCCGCGACGCTGCTGTTCGCCGCCAGCGTGTTGCTGGTGATCGCGCAGGCGCCGGTCTGGTGCGTGAGCATCGCGCTGGCCGCGTCCGCCTGGCGCGTGCTGGTCGCCACGGGGCGGGCGCGGCCTCTCGAAATCGGCCGCGGCGGCAAGTTCTTCTTCGGCGGGCTCACGGCGTTCCTCGTCATCGCGGTGCTGATGAGCTTCCGCACGCTGAACGGACTGGCGGCCGGCACGGCGCTGCTGACGCTGATGGGCGCGCTGAAGCTCATCGAATCGCGCACCGGGCGCGACGACGCCATCGTGATCGGCGTCGCGTTGTTCATGTTCCTGGCGGCGGCGCTGGCCAACCAGGCGATGTGGCGCGTCCCGCTCTATCTACTCGGCGTGTGCGGCGCCGGCGCGGCGATGGCGCTGGTCGCGCACCCGGATTCCGCGCTGACCACGCGCGCGGCGCTGCGGCTCGCGGTGCGCGCCGTGGCGATGGCGGTGCCGCTGGGCATCGCCTGCTTCCTGTTCTTCCCGCGCGTGACCGGGCAGTTCTGGGCGCTGGAGAACGCCACGTCCGCGACGTCCGGGCTGTCCGACGAGCTCTCGCCCGGCGCCATCGACAAGCTCGTGACCGAGTACTCGCCGGTGTTCCGCGTGCGCTTCCTCGGGCCGACGCCGCCGCCGGAGGCGCGTTACTGGCGCGGCCCGGTGCTCAACGACTTCGACGGCTTCACGTGGCGGCGCACCGGGTCTCCGTATGAGGAGACGCGGGCCGAGCCACTCGGCCCGGCCTATCCACACCGGATCACGCTCGATCCCACCGGCAACCGCTGGCTGTTCGCGCTCGACGTCGTCGACGCGAGCCCGCAGCCCGACATGCGCCTGACGCACGACAAGCAGCTGTCGGCGGGCTCGCCGGTGAACGACACGTTGACGTACGACGCCACGTCGCACGCGCAAACGCGCGCGGCCGGTCCCCTGACCGCGGCCGGCCGCATCAACGAGACGCGGCTCGTGCCGAACCGCAACCCGCGCGCGCTGGCGCTGGCGCACGAGCTGCGCGCCCGCGCCGCCGACGATGCCGGGTACTCGCGCCTCGTGCTCGACTGGTTCCGCGACAACGGCCTCGAATATTCGCTGGAACCCGAGCCGACGTCGGTCGACTCCGTCGACAGCGTGTTGTTCGACACGAAGCGCGGCTTCTGCGGACACTTCGCGTCGTCGTACGCGATGCTGATGCGCGCGGCCGGCGTGCCGGCGCGCGTCATCACGGGTTACCTCGGCGGCGAGTACAACCCGATCGGCGGCTACTGGATCGTGCGGCAATCCGACGCGCACGCGTGGACCGAGGTGTGGCTGGAATCGCGCGGCTGGACGCGCATCGACCCGACGGCGGTCGTGGCGCCGGAGCGCCTGCGGTCGGACGTGTACGCCGCGCTGCCGCCGGCGCAGTCCGCGGCGGCGGGCACCGTGTGGCGCAGCGGCTTCCTGAATCGCGTCGCGCGGCTCTGGGACGGCGCGAACCAGTGGTGGCGCGAGCGCGTGCTGGGTTTCAACCTGCGCGCGCAGTTCGATTTCCTGAAGGCACTCGGCATCGAGTCCCCGGACTGGCAGCACCTCGCCTGGGGCTTCGCGATCGGGCTGGTGGCATGGATCCTGTGGGTATCGCTGACGTTCCGGCGCAGCGTCGCGCGCGTGAAGCCCGACCGCGTCGGCCGCGCGTGGCTGGCGGCGACGCGCAAGCTCGCCAAGGTGGCGCCGCCGCGCGCCGACGACGAAGGACCCCTGACGTTCGCGGCACGCATCGCGGCGGCGCGGCCCGATCTCGGGCCCGACGTGCGCGCGATCGCCACGCGCTACGCGCGGCTGCGCTACGGCCCGGACGCGCCGCGCAGCGAGATCGAGCAGCTGGAAAGCGACGTCAGACGTCTTGCGGCGTGATCTTCACGCGCCACAACAACACGCCGCCGATCACGAACAGCAGCACCAGCGAGATGATCGAGGCGCGTTCGTTGTGCGTGAGCTCCGCGACGATCGCGATCAGCAGCGGGCCGAGCACGGTCGCGAACTTGCCCATCATGTTGAAGAAGCCGAAGAACTCGGCATTCTTGCCCTCGGGCACGAGCCGGCCGAACAACGAGCGCGACAGGCTTTGCACGCCGCCCTGCACGAGACCGACGGCGATCGCCAGCGCCAGGAACTCGCCCTCGGTGTCGAGGAAGTACGCGTACACCGTGATGCCGGCGTAAACGAGCAGGCCGATCAGGATGCCCTGGCGCGGGCCTATCTTCTCGCCCAGCCAGCCGAACAGCAGCGCCGCGGGGAAGCCGACCAGCTGCGTGATCAGCAGCGCCTTCAGCAACGCGCCGGTGTCGAGGCCGAGCGCCGTGCCATAGTTCACCGCCATCTTGATGATGGTGTTCACGCCGTCGATGTAGAACCAGTACGCCAGCAGGAACAGCACCAGCGTGCGGTACTGGCGCACGTGCGAGATGGTGTTGCCGAGCTCGCGGAAGCCGACGGCGATCGACTGCAGCACGGGTAGTTTGGGGCCCTGCGCCGACTCGCGCACACCGCGCATCACGGGGATCGTGAACACCAGCCACCACGCGGCGACGGTCGCGAACGAGACCTGCACGGCCTGCGCCGAATCCTTCAGGCCGAACGCGGCCGGGCTCTGCACCATCAGCATGTTCACGAGGAACAGCAGGCCGCCGCCGAGGTAGCCGAGCGAGTAGCCGAACGCGGAGACCTTGTCGAGCTCGCCGGGCTGCGCGACGTCGAGCAGCAACGCGTCGTTGAAGACGATGCCGCCGTTGAAGCCGAGCGTGGCGAGCACGAACAGCGTCAGCGCGGCGACCCAGTCGCCCTTGGCGGTGAAATACAGCGCACCGGTCGCGACGACGCCGAGCAACGTCCACGCGAACATGAACTTCTTGCGCGCGCCGCCGCGGTCGGCGATGGCGCCGAGGATGGGCGCGAGGATGGCGATGACGGCGCCGGCGATCGCGCTGCCGTAGCCGAGGCGCGCGGTGGTTTCGGTGGCGGTGACGTCGGTGCTCCAGAACTTCTGGAAGAACACCGGGAAGAAGCCGGCCATGACGGTGGTGGCGAACGCGGAGTTGGCCCAGTCGTACATGGCCCAGGACAAGACGGGCTTGTTGCGCAGGAGTGACGCCATGCGGGCGAGCCTACCAGCAAATGGGGACAGTCCCCGTTAGGTCTGGTGTTCCCGCGTATCGCGGAACTTGATCTTCGGCCAGCGTTCGATCGTGAGTTCCAGGTTCACGCGGGACGGAGCGAGATACACCAGCGCGCCCGAGTGGTCGACCGCGAGATGGTCGTACGCCTTCGTGCGGAATTCCTCGAGATGCTTGTCGTCGTCGCAGTAGATCCAGCGCGCGGTGTGCACGGCGATGGTGTCGAACACGCACGACACCGCGTATTCGTCCTGCAGCCGGAACGCCACCACCTCGAACTGCAGCTGGCCGACGGCGCCGAGGATCATGTCGTTGTTGCGCAGGGGCTTGAAGAGCTGCGTCGCGCCCTCCTCGCACAGCTGGCCCAGTCCCTTCGCCAGCTGCTTCATCTTCAGCGGGTCCTTCAGCACCGCGCGCCGGAACATTTCCGGTGCGAAGTTCGGGATGCCGGTGAACGTCAGCTCCTCGCCCTCGGTGAACGTGTCGCCGATGTTGATCGTGCCGTGGTTGTGCAGGCCGATGATGTCGCCCGCGAACGCCTCGTCGGCAGCCGAGCGGTCGGACGCCATGAACGTCAGCGCGTCGGCGATGCGCATCTCCTTGTCGAGCCGCACGTGGTACATGCGCATGCCGCGGTTGTACTTGCCCGAGCACAGCCGCATGAACGCGATGCGGTCGCGATGCTGCGGATCCATGTTCGCCTGGATCTTGAACACGAAGCCGGTGAGCTTCTCCTCTTCCGACTCGACGATGCGCTGCTGCGTCTCGCGCGGCAGCGGCGCCGGCGCATGCGACGCGAAGTGCGCGAGCAGTTCCTCGACGCCGAAATTCGAGATCGCCGAACCGAAGAACACCGGCGTCTGCTTGCCCGCCAGGTACTCCTTCACGTCGAATTCCGCGGTGCCGCCGCGCACCAGCTCGATCTCGTCATCGAACGCCTTCGCCCGGTCGCCGAGGAATTCGCGGCCCTCGGCGCTGTGCAGTCCGTCGATCACGCGGTTCGTGCCGCGCTCGCCGCGGCCCGCGGCCTCGTAGGCGTAGATCCTGTCTTCGAGCAGATGGTAGATGCCGGCGAGGTCGCGGCCCATGCCGATGGGCCAGGTCACCGGCGCCGTGCGGATCTTGAGCACGCTCTCGACCTCGTCGAGCAGTTCGATCGGCGCGCGGCCCTCGCGGTCGAGCTTGTTGATGAACGTCATGATCGGCGTGTCGCGCAGCCGGCAGACTTCCATCAGCTTGATCGTCCGCTCTTCGACACCCTTCGCGCAGTCGATGACCATCAGCGCACTGTCGACGGCCGTCAGCGTGCGGTACGTGTCCTCGGAGAAGTCCTCGTGACCCGGCGTGTCGAGCAGGTTGATGATGCGGCCGCGGAACGGGAACTGCATGACCGACGACGTGATCGAGATGCCGCGCTGCTTCTCGAGCGCCATCCAGTCCGACGTCGCGTGCCGCGCGGCCTTGCGGCCCTTCACGGTGCCGGCCATCTGGATCGCGCCGCCGAACAGCAGCAGTTTTTCGGTCAGCGTGGTTTTACCGGCGTCCGGATGCGAAATGATCGCGAACGTTCTTCTCTCTTCCAAGGCGATTCTCTTCCAGGGCAACGGGCCGCGGCGACGACCGCGTCGCGACCCCATCGTGGGGCGCGAAGTATACCCGCCCGCGGATCAGGGTTTCGTGCCGAAACCCGTGAGGCCGAGCTTCAGGACGATCGCGTCCTCGCGACCGTCCGGCGCCTGGTAATAACCGCGGCGGATGCCGATCTGCTCGAAGCCGAGCCGCTGGTACAGCCGGATCGCGGCGAGATTGCTGGGCCGGACCTCGAGGAAGGCCTCGCTGACCCCGGCGGCCGCGGCGCGCTCGAGCAGGTGCTCGAGCAATCGCCGGCCGAAGCCGACCGTGCGGTACGCGTCGCCGACGCAGACGTTGAGGATGTGCGCCTCGCCGGCGCCGAGGCTCATGACCCCGTAGCCGATGATGCGACCGTCGAGGTCCAGCGCGCGGCAGGTGTAGCCGACGCGCAGGCAGTCGCGAAAGATGTTCTCGCTCCACGGGAACGCGTAGCTGCTGCGCTCGATGTGCGCGACCTCCGCGAGATCGAGCTCCAGCATCGGCCGGATGTGCACCGCCGGCACTTCGTCGAGGTCTTCGGGCGCGGCGGCCATCTAGTCCCTCCCCGTCGTGCCGGCCGGCGTGCCGCCGGCCGCGAGCTTCGCGTACGTGGCGCGCGCGAACTTGAGGTCTTCCCACGCCTTGCGCTTGTCGGCCGGGGCGCGCAGTAGATAGGCGGGGTGATAGGTGATGACCAGCGGCGTGTCCGCTTCGCCGAAGCGGTGCAGCTTGCCACGCAGGCGCGCCAGCGGCGCGTCGGTGGCCAGCAGGTTCTGCGCGGCGATGCGGCCGACCGCGAGGATGATCTTCGGCTTCAGCAGGCGGATCTGCGCCGAGAGATACGGCAGGCAGTTCGACACCTCTTCCGGCTTCGGATCGCGATTGCCCGGCGGCCGGCACTTGAGCACGTTGGCGATGAACACCGTCTCGCGCGGCAGGCCGATGGCGAGCAGCATCGCGTTCAGCAATTGCCCGGCGCGGCCGACGAAAGGCTCGCCCTGGCGGTCTTCTTCCGCGCCCGGCGCTTCGCCGATGATCAGCCAGTCGGCCTGCGTGTTGCCGACACCGAACACGGTCTGCGTGCGCGTCTTGCAGAGCTGGTCGCAGGCGGTGCAGCCGGCGACGGTGGAGCGCAGCACCGGCCAATCGATGTCGGCCGGCAGCGGCGCCCGCGCGACGGTGGGCAGAGAGGTGGTGTCAGAGAGGGATAACGGGCGCAACTCGGACGCCGTCGCCATGGCGGGCGCCGCCTCGCTACGCGAGTTACGCCTGTTATCCCTCTCTGACACCATCTCCGGCGGCGCCAGCTCCGCCGGCGCATCGCGCGACACCCAGCGATCGATTCCGAGCGCGTCGAGATAGGCGTTGCGCAGCGGCGAATCCATGATCAGGTGGTGGGCACCGAGGGCGGCTTGGTCCGGCGCAACCGGCGCCCGATCCACTGCACGGGGCCATACGTCGCGTACGAGATGAACATCGCGAACAGCATGGTCGGCGGATCCCACTTGATGAGGATCAGCATGGGCAGGATGACGAACGCGATGTACGAATACTTCACGCGCGCGCTGACGTCGACCTGCTTGAGACTGAGATAGCTGAACGACGACACCATCAGCGCGGCCGCGTAGCCGGTCACCGCGAACGCCAGCACCAGCCCCTGCAGGCCCGGCTCGCGCCACTTCGCGAAGAACCACACGAACGCGCCCACGGTCGCCGCGGCCGACGGGCTCGGCAGGCCCTGGAAGTACTGCTTGTCGCCGCTCGCCGAGTGCGTGTTGAAGCGCGCGAGGCGCAGCGCCGCGCACAGCGCGTAGAAGAACGCGATGATCCAGCCGAACTGCCGCCACTCGTGGCCGTACTCGCCGATGCGGACCACGCCCCACTGGTAGACGAGCATGGCGGGCGCGACGCCGAACGCGACCATGTCCGCGAGGCTGTCGAATTCCTTGCCGAAGGCGCTCTCGGTCTTGGTCCAGCGCGCGACGCGGCCGTCCATGCCGTCGAACAGCATCGCGATGAAGATGGCGCCGCCGGCCACCGCGAAGTTGCGGTCGATCGCCGCGACGATGGAATAGAAGCCGGAGAACAGGCAGCCCGTGGTGAACAGGTTCGGCAGCAGGTAGACCCCGCGGCTCGGCGAATTCGCTGTTTTCTGGGGCTCGGTCATGCCGCCGGCATCATAGGCGAATCGGCCACCTGATACACTCCCGCGCCTCCATGCGCTGGTCCCAATACCCGGTCAACACGACCAAGGAAACTCCCGCCGACGCCGAAGTCGTGAGCCACCAGCTCATGCTGCGCGCGGGCCTCATCCGCAAGCTCGCCGCCGGGCTGTACACCTGGATGCCGCTCGGCCTGCGCACCATGCGCAAGGTGGAGAACATCGTGCGCGAGGAGATGGATCGTGCCGGGGCGCTCGAAGTCCTGATGCCCGGCGCCATCCCCGCCGAGTTGTGGGTGGAGTCCGGCAGGTGGGACAAGTTCGGCCCCGAGCTGCTGCGCTTCAAGGACCGCCACGACCGCGACTTCTGCCAGGGCCCGACGCACGAGGAAGTCGTCACCGACATCGCGCGCCACGATCTCAAGAGCTACCGCCAGCTGCCCGCGAACTTCTACCAGATCCAGATGAAGTTCCGCGACGAGCGCCGCCCGCGCTTCGGCGTGATGCGCGCGCGCGAATTCCTGATGAAGGACGCGTATTCGTTCGACATCAGTCCCGAGGGCATGGCGAAGAGCTACGACGCCATGCACAAGGCGTACACGGCGATCTTCACGCGGCTCGGCCTCAAGTTCCGCGCCGTCGTCGCGGACACCGGCGCGATCGGCGGCAGCGCGTCCGAGGAATTCCACGTGCTCGCCGATTCGGGCGAGGACGCGATCGCGTTCTCCGACGGCGATCGATACGCCGCGAACATGGAGATGGCGATCGCCATGCCGCCCGCCACGCCGCGCGCCGCGGCCACGGCGGCCATGACCGAGGTCGCGACGCCGAACGCGAAGACCATCGACGAGGTCTCGGCGTTCCTCAAACTACCCGCGACGAAGCAGCTGAAGACGCTGGTCGTCGACGGCGACGACGGCGGCGTCGTCATGCTGCTGGTGCGCGGCGATCACGAGCTGAACGCGGTGAAGGCGCAGAAGCTGCCAGGCGTGCTCAGCCCGCTGCGCATGTCGTCGAACGATTCGATCGTGAAGGCCACCGGCGCGGATCCCGGCTCGCTCGGCCCGGTCGGTTTCAAGGGCCGCATCTACGCGGATCACTCCGCGCTCGCGCTGTCCGACTTCGTCTGCGGCGCGAACAGGAACGGCGCGCATCTGACCGGCGTGAACTGGGGTCGCGACCTGCCCGAAGCCACCGCGGCCGACATCCGCAACGTCGTCGCCGGCGATCCCTCGCCGACCGGCAAGGGCACGCTCGGCATCGCGCGCGGCATCGAGGTGGGCCACGTGTTCCAGCTCGGCCAGAAATACAGCGAGTCCATGGGCGCCACCGTGCTGGCCGAAAACGGCAAGGCGGCCACCCTGTACATGGGCTGCTACGGGATCGGTGTGACACGCGTCGTGGCGGCCGCGATTGAACAGAATCATGATGCGCGCGGCATCATCTGGACCGACGCCATCGCGCCGTTCCGGGTGGTCGTGGTCCCCCTGAATGCCGCGAAGTCGCAACGTGTCCGGGAAACGTCCGAAAAGCTCTACCAGGATCTGCTCGCCCTCGGTGTCGACGTGCTGCTCGACGACCGCGACGAGCGGCCGGGCGTCAAGTTCGCGGACTCGGAGCTCATCGGCATTCCGCACCGCGTGGTCGTGGGCGATCGCGGCCTCGAAGCGGGCAAGCTCGAATACCGCCACCGCCGCGCCGAAGCCGCCGAGGAATTCCCGGCCGGCGACGCGCTCGCGTTCCTGCGCGGCAAGCTCGGGCTCGCGGGCTAACTATCGGGGCGGGAGCATGAAACGCCTCCCCGCCCTGTTCCTGCTGATCGCCGGCTTCTTCGCCGGCAACGCCGCCCTGGCCGCGCCGGCCGCCGACGCGCAGCGCGAGCCGGAGCTCAAGTCGACCATCCAGCACGCGATCGAGCAGGCGGAATGTTTCGAGGATCGTTACGACTCCGCCGTCTGGTACAAGATGATGGAGCCGCGCCTGCGCAAACGCGTCCCCGACCGCGACGAGCGCATGACGATCCTCAAGAACGTGTTCTGCGAGGCGAACCGCCCGGGTGAAGTGAAGATTCCGCCGGGCCTCGTGATGGCGTTGATCGACGTCGAGAGCGGCTTCAACCGCTACGCGGTGTCGTACGCCGGCGCGGTGGGTCTCATGCAGGTGATGCCGTTCTGGCCCGAGACGCTCGGCATGCGCCGCCACCAGCTGATCAAGGGGCCGGAGAACATCCGCATGGGCTGCGCGATCTTCCGGTTCTATCTCAAGCGCGAAGGCAACAACGTGTCGCGCGCGCTCGCGCGTTACAACGGCAGCGTCGGCAAGCGTTGGTACTCGGACAAGGTGATCGCCCAGTGGTCGCGCTGGAACGGCGCCGACGACCTCGGCCGCACGGCGACCGTCAGCCGGAAGTGAACCCCGGCGCCTGACCCTCGGCGACGTCCGCGTCGCCGCTGTCCACGCCCGTGACCTTCGACGCGGGCGAGCCTTCCCACAACCACGCCACGAACTGCTCGACCGCCGCCGCGTCGCCGCAGGCCAGCACCTCGACGCGCCCGTCCGGCAGGTTGCGCGCGTAACCGCGCAATCCGAGCGAGGTCGCCTTCTTCACGCAGGTGGCGCGGTAGAAGACGCCCTGCACCCGTCCGGAAACGAATGAACGTCGGCAGATCATGCGGCATGATAGTCGTTTGAAGGAAAGGGCATGACCGAGATCCTCATCGTCTATTACTCGCGCAACGGCGCGACCCGCGAGCTCGCGCGCCACGCCGCGCGCGGCATCGAAGGTTTGCCCGGCTGCACCGCGAAACTGCGCACCGTGCCGCCGGTCTCCGCCGAGAGCGAACGCCCGGTGAAGGCGCTGCCGGACAGCGGTGCGCCGTACGCCACGCTCGACGACCTGCGCCGCTGCGACGGCCTGTTGTTAGGCAGCCCGACGCGTTTCGGCAACATGGCCGCGCCGCTCAAGTACTTCCTCGACGGCACCTCGAGCCTGTGGCTCGACGGCGCGTTGTCCGGCAAGCCGGTGGGATTGTTCTCGTCGTCGCAGACGCTGCACGGCGGCCAGGAATCGACGCTGCTGACGATGATGGTGCCGATGATCCACCACGGCATGTTGTTCGTCGGCCTGCCGTTCACCGAGCGCGGCGTGAACGAGACGAAGACCGGCGGCACGCCATACGGTGCGACGCACGTGGCCGGCGCGGCCACGAGCGCCGGCACGCTGTCGGCCGACGAGATCGAGCTGGCGCAGGCGCTGGGAAAGCGCGTCGCCGACGTGGCGGCGACGCTGGCTGCGGGGCGCGCGGCCCGGCGCTAGACGCGAGTCGATCGCCGGTCGGCGATCAGGGCTTCTTGCCGATCACGTCGCGGATGAACGGCACCGTGATGCGGCGCTGCGCGACGAACGCTGCGTCGTCGAGCGTATCCAGGATCTCGCACAACGTGCGCATGTCGCGCGGGAACCTTTGCTGCAGGTAGCGCGCGGTTTCGAGCGGCAGCTCGAAGCCGCGCAGGTGCGCGCGCAGGTTCAGCGCCTCGACCTGCTCCTCGTCGTTGAGTTCGCGCACCGGGAACACCACCGACGAGGCCAGCCGGGATTTAAGGTCGGCGAGATCGTAGGCGACGTACGCGGGGTTCTCGCGGGCCGCGAACAGCAGCGTCGTGCCGCGCTCGACCGCGAGATTCCACAACGAGAACAGGCGCTGCTCCCAGTCGGCGGCGCCGGCGATGGTCTGCACGTCGTCGTAACAGGCGACCTCGAGGTTCTCCGCGCCGTCGAGTGCGCCCGGCCCGAACGGCAGCAGCGTCTCGAGCGGTAGATAGGCGGCGCGCACGCCGGGCGGCAGCGCCGCGCACACCGCCTGCAGCAGGTGCGACTTGCCCGCCGTGTGCGGCCCGGCGATCCACGTGGCGCCGGCCGGCCGCGCGGCGGCGACGTGTTCCAGGTGCGCGACGAGCTCCGTGTTGCGCGCGGTCAGGAAACTCGCGAAGGTCGCGCGCTCCTTGAGCTGCACGCCGAGGGTCAGCTGCTTCATCGGACGTCAGGGCGCGGTCGGCGCCGTGGGTGCGGCCGGCGTCGCCAGCGCGCGCCGCGTGAACACCGTGAGGTAGTCGGCGCCCGAGACGACGGTGGTCAACAGCGTGACGATGGACAACGCGACGACCATCTCCGGCGTCGGCAACCCGCTGGCCGCGCCGAGGATGGCGGCCAGCGCCACCGCGAGCTGCATGCCGGTGTTGATCTTGCTGAGGATGGTCGGCCGCCCGTGCAGCGGGCCGAACCACAGGCGGTAGATGACGGCGCCGCCACCGATCATGACATCGCGGCCCACGGCCACGGCCGTCAGCCACCAGGGCAGCAGGTTGATCCACGTGGCGGTCAGGAACAACGCGACCAGCAGTAGTTTGTCCGCGAGCGGATCGAGGATCTTGCCGAGGTGCGAGGTCCAGTTGAAACGCTTGGCGAGCCAACCATCCAGGCCGTCGGACACGGCGCACACGGCGACGAAGATCAGCGCGGTCCAGTAGTCGGCCGAATACAACGCGTCGATGGTCGGCCAGATCAGCGCGATGCGGACCAGGCAGATGAAGTTGGGCAGGTGCCGCAGCATCGACAGGCTCAGGGTTTGTAACGGAACGCCAGCGTGCCGCCCGCCTTCGGATCGATGCGCTCGAGGCGCGGGTTCGCGATCAACGCGTTCTGCAGCGCGTCGACGCCGCCGCGCGTGATCACGGAGAAGGTGGCGCGCGGGCCGGCGGCCTCGGCCAGCTGCACGCCGCGCACGCCGACCGCGCCGCCGAGCATCTCGGACACGCGCGCGTATTCCTTCAGCGTCGGCACGCCGTCGACCTCGACGAGCACCGAGAGATCCGGCATCGCCGCGAACGCCACGGCGTTGCGCGCGAAGACGTCGGCGGTGCCGTTGACGCCATCTTCCGGCGAGCCGTTCCAGGTTTCGTTGAGACCGGAACCGCTGAGCACCCAGCGCCACGGACCGCCGTTCGGCACCGCGTCGCCATAACCGACGAGCACCGCGTCGGCGCGCTGGCGCTGCGCCGCCGCCAGCGCCGCATCAGCCGGGATCTCGCCGCTGGCCGGCAGGCCGACCGCCTCGGGGCGCACGGCATTGATCGGCTGGCCGCGACGATTCGCCGTCGAATCCATCGCGCCCTCGACCTGGCGGCGCGTCTCGAACGCGCCGGTGGCCGGACCACCCGTCAGCACGACCAGCACCACCGGTCGCTCGGTCGGCCACACCGTCCGGCCCGCGGCGGTGAGGTCGCGCTCGAGCGCGGCGCCGTCGAACATCACCGTGACGACCGTCGTGCTGTTGCCCGCGGGACGCGTGCCGAGCACGTACTGCGACGCCTGCGCCAGCAACCCGGCGAGCGCCGGATCGTTCGCCGCATCGCGCGCGCCGGTGGCGCGCACCAGCACCTGCCGCAGGGCCGCCTGCGCCTGCACGGCGGCGTCGGTCTGCGCGGAAACGTTCGCCTCGTACACGCGCACCTGGCGCGACGCCAGCGCCGCCGGCGCGACGCACAGCAGCGCGATCAAACTGACGATGAGGGTTCGCATTGGCTACAATATCGCACGTTTTTCCCCGAGAAGTTCATGACCGAATCCGGACTCACCTATCGCGATGCCGGCGTCGATATCGACGCGGGCGACGAGCTCGTCGAACGCATCAAGCCCGTGGTCAAGCGCACGATGCGCAAGGAAGTGCTGGCCGGCATCGGCGGCTTCGGCGCGCTGGTCGAGGTGCCGCTCGATCGCTACAAACGCCCCGTGCTCGTCTCGGGTACCGATGGTGTCGGTACGAAGCTGCGCCTCGCCATCGACACCGGCCGCCACGACACCATCGGCATCGACCTCGTCGCGATGTGCGCCAACGACATCGCGGTCTCCGGCGCGGAGCCGCTGTTCTTCCTCGACTACTACGCCACCGGCAAGTTGCACGTCAGCGTCGCCGAGGCGGTCATTCGCGGCATCGCGGAAGGCTGCTCGCAGGCGGGCGCCGCGCTGGTCGGCGGTGAGACCGCCGAGATGCCCGGCATGTATCACGGCGACGACTACGATCTCGCCGGCTTCTGCGTCGGCGTCGTGGAACGCGACGCGATCGTCGATGGTTCGAAAACCGCGCCGGGCGACGTCGTCATCGGTCTCGCGTCGTCGGGACCGCATTCGAACGGCTACTCGCTGATCCGCAAGCTCGTGTCGGTGGCCGGCGCGAACGACCGCACGCAGGTCGACGGCAAGGCGCTGTTCGACCGCCTGCTCGCACCGACGCGCATCTACGTGAAGTCGATGCTGGCGGTCATGAAGCAGGTGCCGGTGAAGGGCTTTGCCCACATCACGGGCGGTGGTTTGACCGACAACATCCCGCGCGTCCTGCCCGACGGCTTCGAAGTGGTCCTGCAGCGCAAGGCCTGGGCGCGCGACCCGGTGTTCGACTGGCTGGCCGCGGCCGGCCGGATCGTGCCCGCGGAGATGCACCGCACCTTCAACTGCGGCATCGGCATGATCGTCGTCGTGGCGCCGGCGGACGTGGACAAGGCGCTGGCGTCGCTGCAGGCCAGCGGCGAGACGGCCACCGTCATCGGCAGCGTCGGGCGCGGCCCGCGCGGCGTCGTCATCGAGGACTGAACGTGAGCCTGCCCGTCGCGGTGGTGATCTCCGGGCGCGGCAGCAACAT
>DATJTW010000019.1:0-17824 GCA_035502995.1 Steroidobacteraceae bacterium
ACGGCGCACGTGGAGTACCAGTCGAAGGAGCGCCACTACGCGCACGTCGACTGCCCCGGGCACGCCGACTACGTGAAGAACATGATCACGGGAGCTGCGCAGATGGACGGCGCGATTCTCGTGGTGTCGGCCGCTGACGGCCCGATGCCGCAGACGCGCGAGCACATCCTGCTCGCCCGCCAGGTCGGTGTGCCGTACATCGTGGTGTTCATGAACAAGGCCGACATGGTCGACGACAAGGAGCTGCTGGAGCTCGTCGAGATGGAAGTGCGCGAACTTCTGTCGGTCTACAAGTTCCCCGGCGACAAGACCCCGATCGTCATCGGTTCGGCGCTGAAGGCGCTGGAAGGCGACGCGTCGGACATCGGCGTGAAGGCCGTGATCAAGCTCGTGGAGGAGATGGACAAGTACATCCCGATCCCGGAGCGCGAGATCGACAAGCCGTTCCTGATGCCGGTCGAAGACGTGTTCTCGATCTCGGGCCGCGGCACGGTGGTGACGGGCCGCATCGAGCGCGGCATCGTCAAGGTGAACGACGAAATCGAGATCATCGGCATTGCGCCGACGCAGAAGACGACCTGCACGGGCGTGGAGATGTTCCGCAAGCTGCTGGACCAGGGCCAGGCGGGCGACAACGTGGGCGTGCTGCTGCGTGGCACGAAGCGCGAAGAAGTGCAGCGCGGCCAGGTGCTGGCGAAGCCGGGTTCGATCAACCCGCACACGGACTTCGAGTGCGAGGTGTACGTGCTGACGAAGGAAGAGGGCGGCCGTCACACGCCGTTCTTCAAGGGCTACCGCCCGCAGTTCTACTTCCGCACGACCGACGTCACGGGCACGATCGAGCTGCCGGGCAACACCGAGATGGTGATGCCGGGCGACAACATCAAAATGACCGTGCAGCTGATCAACCCGATCGCGATGGAAGAAGGCCTGCGCTTCGCCATCCGCGAGGGTGGCCGCACCGTCGGCGCCGGCGTCGTCGCGAAGATCATCAAGTAGGAAAGCCGGGGACTGTCTCCGTTTCTCGTCCTCGAGAAACGGTGACTGTCCCCATTGTCCGGGTTCGAAGAGTAGTTAGTACAAAATACAGGCCAGTAGCTCAATTGGCAGAGCGGCGGTCTCCAAAACCGCAGGTTGGGGGTTCGATTCCCTCCTGGCCTGCCACCTGTTGAACATGAACGACGAAGCAAAACAACCCGCAGCGGCATCGGCCGGCGCCGATACGGCGAAACTGATCGCCGCCATCGTCCTGGTGCTGGGCGGCATCGTGGCTTACTACGTGCTGAAGAGCCGCCCGGAGGCCTGGATGAGCTGGGCCGCGCTGTTCGGCGGCATGCTGCTCGGTGTGCTGGTGTTCGCGTTCTCCGGCAACGGTCGCAGCCTGTGGCAGTTCGTCCTCGAGTCGCGCGTCGAGTTGCGCAAGGTGTTCTGGCCCAACCGCAACGAGACGATGACGACCACGCTGGTCGTACTCGTGTTCGTCGTGATCGCGAGCGTGTTCTTCTGGTTGCTCGACCTGTTGCTCGCATCGGCCACGCGATTCTTCACCGGCCAAGGAAGCTGACCCTCATGGCATTGCGCTGGTACGTCGTACACGCCTATTCGAATTTCGAGCATCGCGTTTCGGAAGCGCTCAAGGAGCGCATCAAGCGCGACGGCCTCGAGCACAAGTTCGGCGAGATCCTCGTGCCCACCGAAGAAGTGGTGGAGATGCGCGACGGTCAGCGTCGCAAGAGCGAGCGCAAGTTCTACCCGGGCTACGTGCTCGTGCAGATGGACATGGACGAACAGACCTGGCACCTCGTGCGCGACGTGCCGAAGGTGCTCGGCTTCATCGGTGGCACGCCGGACAAGCCCGCTCCGATCACGGAGAAAGAGGCGAACCAGATCCTGCGCCGCGTCGAAGAGGGCGTGGACAAGCCGCGTCCGAAGGTGCTGTTCGAGCCCGGTGAAGTGGTGCGCGTGACCAATGGTCCGTTCAACGACTTCAACGGCGTCGTCGAGAACGTGAACTACGAGAAGAGCCGGCTCCAGGTGGCCGTGCAGATCCTCGGTCGCTCGACGCCGGTCGAGCTGGATTTTTCGCAGGTCGAGAAGGCCTGACGTTTTTCATGACGCGCCGGGCAGTGCCCGGCACGTCGATCCGGGCGGGCGCCTGGCGAGAGCCAGACCGCACGCTGTAACCGGGCCGCAAGGCCCGAAACAAGGGGAGATCCCGCGAGGGATCGTTCGGACCCAGGAGTAGTTAGATATGGCCAAGAAGGTACAGGGCTACGTGAAGCTCCAGGTGCCGGCCGGTGCCGCGAATCCCGCGCCGCCGATCGGTCCCGCGCTCGGTCAACAGGGCGTGAACATCATGGAGTTCTGCAAGCAGTTCAACGCTGCCACGCAGAAGGTGGAAAAGAACCTGCCGATCCCGGTGATCATCACCGTGTACTCGGATCGCAGCTTCACTTTCATCATGAAGACGCCGCCGGCGTCGGTGCTGATCCGCAAGGCGATCGGCATCGAGAAGGGCAGCGGCACGCCGAACACCAACAAGGTGGGCAAGATCACGCGCAAGCAGCTCGAGGAGATCGCGAAGCTCAAGCAGCCCGATCTCACGGCGGCGGATCTCGATGCGGCGGTTAACACCATCGCGGGCTCGGCCCGTTCGATGGGCGTAGACGTGGTGGGTTAAGCACATGGCTGAAACAAAACGTGAAAAGGCCTGGAAGTCCAAGCTGGCGCCGGGCAAGCAGTATTCGATCGACGATGCGCTGAAGCTCGTGAAGGAATTCGCCACGGCGAAGTTCAACGAGACGGTGGATTGCTCGGTGAACCTCGGCATCGACGCGTCGAAGTCGGACCAGCAGGTCCGCGGCTCGACGGTGATGCCGCACGGCACGGGCAAGACGCTGCGCGTCGCGGTGTTCACCTCGGGCAAGAACGTCGAGCTCGCGAAGGCCGCGGGCGCCGACATCGTCGGCATGGACGATCTCGCCGCGCAGGTGAAGGCCGGTGAGATCAATTTCGACCGCGTGATCGCCAGCCCGGACGCCATGCGCGTCGTCGGTCAGCTCGGCCAGATCCTCGGTCCCCGCGGCCTCATGCCGAACCCGAAGGTCGGCACGGTGACCCCGGACGTCGCCACGGCGGTGAAGAACGCCAAGGCCGGCCAGGTCACGTACCGCGTGGACAAGGCCGGAATCATCCACTGCATCATCGGCAAGTCGAAGTTCGAAGCGAACCAGCTCAAGGAAAACCTCCTCGCGCTGATCAACGACCTCAACAAGGCGAAGCCGGCGACGTCCAAGGGCATCTACCTGAAGAAGATCACCGTCAGCTCGACCATGGGTCCGGGCGTGGTGGTCGACCAGACGTCCCTCGGACTGGGCGCGTAGCCAGATAGTTGAAGAAGCGGGCCGGCGTGAGCAGGCCCGTGGTCAAGACGAGATTGATGCGGACTTTCATCGCCCGAAGGGCGGCGAAGGTTCCATCCGAGACCGCAGGCGGGCAGGGGCCTAACAACCCCGGACCCTTAATCGAAGCCTGCGCAGATGGTGTACCGCTCAGACAGTGTTCCGATGGCGCCGTGTTCATCACGACGCTCCGGCTGCACTGGATGAAGGTCGCTGTCGATTGGTACCGGGCGTTGCCCCTTCTCCGGAAGGGACGCGTACCGGGTGTGTGAAGTGACTTTTGTCCAGGAGGGTGGGTAATGCCCCTTAACCTCGAAGACAAGAAAGTGCTGGTAGCGGAAGTGGCCGAGGTGGCGAAAACCGCCCTCTCGGTGGTCGCTGCGGAAAACCGTGGACTCACGGTTGCCCAGATGACCGACCTTCGCGCCAAGGCTCGCGCCTCCGGCGTGTACATGCGTGTCGTCAAGAACACGCTGGCACGCAAGGCGTTCGCCGGCACGGCTTTCGAACCGGTGGGCCCGAAACTGAAGGGTCCCCTGTTGCTGGCTTTCTCGAAGGACGATCCGGGCGCCGCGGCGCGCGTGGTCAAGGCCTTCGCGAAGGACAACGAAAAGCTGGTCGCGACCCTCGTGTCCCTCGGTGGAGAAGTTCTCCCCGGCAAGGACCTCGAGAAGGTTGCGACGCTGCCGACGAAAGATCAGGCCCGGGCTCAATTGCTCGGTCTGCTCACGTCGCCTGCTCAGCAGCTGGCCGCGGTCATCGCCGCGCCGGCCACGGATCTGGCGCGCGTCATCGCTGCCTTTGCGGATAAGCGCAAGGGTGAAGCGGGCGCACCGGCCTGACTTGTCGAAATTCTGTAGCTGAACTTTTTTTGGAGTAATCAAATGGCTGTTTCAATCCCCGATATCGTCAGCCAGCTGTCCAAGCTGAGCGTGATGGAAGTTGTCGAGCTGAAGAACGCGCTGGAAAAAGAGTGGGGCGTCACCGCCGCTGCTCCGGTCGCGATGGTTGCCGCCGGTGGCGGCGCCGCCGCCGCTGCCGCGCCGGCCGAAGAGAAGACCGAGTTCACGGTCGTCCTCAAGGAATACCCGGCCGACAAGAAGGTCGGCGTCATCAAGGTCGTTCGCGAACTCACGGGCCTGGGCCTGAAGGAAGCGAAGGACCTCGTCGAGGGCGTTCCGGGCACCGTCAAGGAAGGTGTCAACAAGGCCGACTCGGACAACATGAAGAAGAAGCTCGAAGAAGCTGGCGCGAAGGTCGAGATCAAGTAATCGATCCGCGTTGATAGAAAAACGCCGGGGGGCCCCCATGTAGGGCGCCCCCCGGCGATTGATGAAGATCGGCGACCGCCCCCGAACCGGGGCGTGCGCTGGATACGCAAGCGTAAGTAGTTGATTTATGGCCGCGCGGCAGCAGCGGCACAGGAGCACGACCGATGGCTTATTCCTTCACCGAGAAAAAGCGCATCCGCAAGAACTTTGGCAAGCAGGGCAGCATCCTCGAGACGCCCTACCTGCTGGCCATCCAGCTCGATTCCTACCGCACCTTCCTCCAGGCCAACAAGCCGGAAGAGAAGCGCGAGGACATCGGCCTGCATGCGGCGTTCAAGACCGTGTTCCCGATCTCCTCGTATTCGGGCAACGCGATCCTGGAGTACGTGAGCTATCGCCTCGGTGACCCGGTGTTCGACGTCAAGGAGTGTCAGCTCCGTGGCCTCACCTATGCCGCGCCGTTGCGCGTCAAGGTGCGCCTGATCGTCCTCGACAAGGAAGCCGCCGGCGCCAAGAAGCCGATCAAGGACGTGCGCGAGCAGGAGGTTTACCTCGGTGAACTGCCGCTCATGACCGACAACGGCACGTTCGTCATCAACGGCACGGAGCGCGTGATCGTCTCGCAGCTGCACCGTTCGCCGGGCGTGTTCTTCGACCACGACCGTGGCAAGAGCCACAGTTCGGGCAAGCTGCTGTTCAGCGCCCGCATCATTCCCTATCGCGGCTCCTGGCTCGATTTCGAATTCGATCCGAAGGACGCCGTGTTCGCCCGCATCGACCGCCGCCGCAAGCTGCCGGTGTCGATCATCCTGCGCGCGCTCGGCATGAACGAAGGCGAGATCCTCGACACGTTCTTCGACAAGAACCATTTCTTCATCGGTCGCGACGAGGTGTCCCTCGAGCTCGTGCCCGCGCGCCTGCGCGGCGAGACGGCGACGTTCGAAATCCGCATCGGCGACCAGGTCATCGTGGAAGAAGGCCGCCGCATCACGGCGCGCCACGTGCGCCAGCTCGAAGACGCGGGCGTCAAGAAGCTCACCGTTCCGCGTGAGTACATCTACGGCAAGATCCTCTCGCACGACGTCGTGAACACCGACACGGGCGAAGTGCTGGCGAAGGCGAACGAAGTGCTCACGGCCGCCTCGGTCGAGAAGCTCATCGAAGCCGGCATCAGCGAAGTCAACACGCTGTACACGAACGACCTCGATCGCGGTCCGTACATCTCCGACACGCTGCGCATCGATCCGTCGAAGACGCGCCTCGAGGCGCTGGTCGAGATCTACCGCATGATGCGTCCCGGCGAACCGCCGACGAAGGACGCCGCGGAAAATCTCTTCAACAACCTGTTCTTCAACCAGGAACGGTACGACCTCTCGGCCGTCGGCCGCATGAAGTTCAACCGTCGCGTCGGTCGCGGCGAGATCACGGGCTCGTCGGTGCTGTCGAAGGAAGACATCCTCGACGTGCTGCGCGTGCTCATCGACATCCGCAACGGCAATGGCGGCGTGGACGACATCGACCACCTCGGCAACCGCCGCGTGCGTTCGGTCGGCGAGATGGCGGAGAACGCCTTCCGCGTCGGCCTCGTGCGTGTCGAGCGCGCCGTGAAGGAGCGCCTGACGATCGCCGAGAGCGAGCCGCTGATGCCGCAGGAGATGATCAACGCGAAGCCGGTGGCGGCCGCGGTGAAGGAATTCTTCGGCTCGTCGCAGCTGTCGCAGTTCATGGACCAGAACAACCCGTTGTCCGAAGTGACGCACAAGCGTCGCGTCTCGGCGCTGGGACCGGGCGGCCTGACGCGCGAACGCGCCGGCTTCGAAGTCCGCGACGTTCACCCGACCCACTACGGCCGCGTGTGCCCGATCGAGACCCCCGAAGGTCCGAACATCGGCCTCATCAACTCGCTGTCCGTGTACGCGCGCACCAACCAGTACGGCTTCCTCGAGACGCCGTATCGCAAGGTGAACAACGGTCACGTGACCTCGGACATCGAGTTCCTGTCGGCCATCGAAGAAGGCAAGTACGCGATCGCGCAGGCGAACTCGGCGCTCGACGCCAAGGGCAACCTGACGGACGAACTCGTGTCCTGCCGCTTCGAGAACGAATTCACGCTGATGCCGCGCGAGCGCATCAACTTCATGGACGTGTCGCCGAAGCAGATCGTGTCGGTGGCCGCGTCGCTGATCCCGTTCCTCGAGCACGACGACGCGAACCGCGCGCTGATGGGCTCGAACATGCAGCGCCAGGCCGTCCCGACGCTGCGTGCCGATACGCCGCTCGTCGGCACCGGCATGGAACGTCCGGTCGCCATCGACTCGGGTGTCACGGTCGTCGCGAAGCGCGGCGGCGTGGTCGACTCGGTCGACGCGTCGCGCATCGTGATCCGCGTGAACGACAACGAGACCTCGGCGAACGAAGCCGGCGTCGACATCTACGGCCTCACGAAGTACACGCGTTCGAACCAGAACACCTGCATCAACCAGCGTCCGCTGGTGCACGCCGGTGACCTGATCGCGACGGGCGACGTGCTCGCGGACGGTCCGTCGACCGACCTCGGCGAGCTCGCGCTCGGCCAGAACATGCTGGTCGCGTTCATGCCGTGGAACGGCTACAACTTCGAGGACTCGATCCTCATCAGCGAGCGCGTCGTGCAGGACGACCGCTTCACGACGATCCACATCGAAGAGCTGACCTGCGTCGCGCGCGACACGAAGCTGGGACCGGAGGAAATCACCGCCGACATCCCGAACGTGGGTGACGCGGCCCTCGCGAAGCTCGACGAAGCCGGCATCGCGTTCATCGGCGCCGAAGTGCGCGCCGGCGACATCCTCGTCGGCAAGGTCACGCCGAAGGGCGAAACCCAGCTGACGCCGGAAGAGAAACTGCTGCGCGCCATCTTCGGCGAGAAGGCGTCGGACGTTAAGGACACCTCGCTGCGCGTGCCCCCGGGCATGGACGGCACGGTGATCGACGTGCGCGTGTTCACGCGCGACGGCGTCGACAAGGACTCGCGCGCGTTGTCGATCGAGAAGTCCGAGATCGAGAAGGTGCGCAAGGACCTGGGCGACCAGCAGCGCATCCTCGAAGACGACTTGTTCTCGCGCGTGCGCGACATGCTCGTCGGCAAGGTGGCCGCGGGTGGCCCGAACCGCCTCAAGCCGAGCTCGAAGATCGAAGCCGCGTACCTCGACGAGGTCGCGCGCGAATCGTGGTTCGAGATCCGCCTCGAGGACGAAGAGGCCAATGGCCAGCTCGAGCAGGCCAGCGAGCGCCTGAAGCTGCAGCGCAAGGCGCTCGAGAAGCGTCTCGACGAGAAGAAGGCCAAGATCACGGCCGGCGACGACCTCGCCCCGGGCGTGCTCAAGATGGTGAAGGTGTACTTGGCGGTGAAGCGCCGCGTGCAGCCGGGCGACAAGATGGCCGGCCGTCACGGCAACAAGGGCGTCATCTCGTCGATCACCCCGGTCGAAGACATGCCGTACCTCGCCGACGGTACCCCCGTCGACGTCGTGCTGAATCCGCTGGGCGTGCCGTCGCGCATGAACGTCGGACAGGTGCTCGAGACGCACCTCGGCTTCGCGGCCAAGGGTCTCGGCCTGAAGATCGGGCGCATGCTCGAGCAGCAGGCGGCGATCGTCGAGCTGCGCACGTTCCTCGACCAGATCTACAACTCCACGGGCGGCCAGAAGGAAGACATTCCGTCGCTGAACGACCAGGAGATCGTGAACCTCGCGAAGAACCTGTCGAAGGGCGTGCCGATCGCGACGCCCGTGTTCGACGGCGCCTCCGAGGCCGAGATCAAGCGCCTGCTCGAGCTCGCGGACCTGCCGCTGTCGGGCCAGATGCACCTGTTCGACGGCCGCACCGGCGAGAAATTCGAGCGCCAGGTCACCGTCGGCTACATGTACATGCTGAAGCTGAACCACCTGGTCGACGACAAGATGCACGCGCGTTCGACCGGTCCGTACTCGCTCGTCACGCAGCAGCCGCTGGGTGGCAAGGCGCAGTTCGGCGGCCAGCGCTTCGGCGAGATGGAAGTCTGGGCGCTCGAGGCCTACGGCGCCTCGTACACGCTGCAGGAAATGCTGACGGTCAAGTCGGACGACGTGAACGGCCGCACGAAGATGTACAAGAACATCGTCGACGGCAATCACCAGATGGACGCGGGCATGCCCGAATCCTTCAACGTGCTCGTCAAAGAGATACGTTCGCTCGGCATCAACGTCGAGTTGGAACAGGACTAAGGAGCAAACTAGATGAAAGACTTACTCAAGCTCTTCAAGCAGCACGCTCCGGTCGAACAGTTCGACAGCATCAAGATCGGCCTGGCCTCGCCGGATCAGATCCGTGCCTGGTCGTATGGCGAGGTCAAGAAGCCGGAGACCATCAACTACCGCACGTTCAAGCCGGAACGTGACGGTCTCTTCTGCGCCAAGATCTTCGGACCCGTGAAGGACTACGAATGTCTTTGCGGCAAGTACAAGCGCCTGAAGCATCGCGGCGTCGTCTGCGAGAAGTGCGGCGTCGAGGTGACGCAGGCCAAGGTGCGCCGCGAGCGCATGGGTCACATCGAGCTCGCGAGCCCGACCGCGCACATCTGGTTCCTGAAGTCGCTGCCGTCGCGCATCGGTCTGATGCTCGACATGACGCTGCGCGAGATCGAGCGCGTGCTCTATTTCGAAGCCTTCGTCGTCATCGATCCGGGCATGACGCCGATGCAGCGCGGCCAGCTGCTCACCGACGAGATGTACCTCGAGGCGATCGAGGAGCACGGTGACGAGTTCGACGCCCGCATGGGCGCCGAGGCCGTCTACGAGCTGCTGAAGTCGATCGACCTCGCGGCCGAGCTCGGCAAGGTGCGCGAAGAGATGGCGGGCACGTCCTCCGAGACGAAGCTCAAGCGTCTCAGCAAGCGCCTGAAGCTCGTCGAGAGCTTCATCGAGTCGGGCAACAAGCCCGAGTGGATGGTCATGACCGTCCTGCCGGTGCTGCCGCCGGATCTGCGTCCGCTCGTGCCGCTCGATGGCGGCCGCTTCGCCACGTCGGACCTGAACGATCTCTACCGCCGCGTCATCAACCGCAACAACCGCCTGCGCCGCCTGCTGGAGCTCAACGCTCCGGACATCATCGTGCGCAACGAGAAGCGCATGCTTCAGGAAGCGGTCGATGCGTTGCTCGACAACGGTCGTCGCGGCCGCGCGATCACGGGCACGAACAAGCGCCCGCTGAAGTCGCTGGCCGACATGATCAAGGGCAAGCAGGGCCGGTTCCGCCAGAACCTGCTCGGCAAGCGCGTGGACTATTCCGGTCGTTCCGTTATTGTCGTAGGTCCCACACTGCGCCTGCACCAGTGCGGCCTGCCGAAGAAGATGGCGCTCGAGCTCTTCAAACCGTTCATCTTCCAGAAGCTGCAGATCCGCGGCGACGCGTCGACCATCAAGGCCGCGAAGCGCCTGGTCGAGCGTGAAGGTCCGGAAGTCTGGGACATCCTCGAGGAAGTCATCCGCGAGCATCCGGTTCTCCTGAACCGCGCGCCCACGCTGCACCGCCTCGGCATCCAGGCGTTCGAGCCCGTGCTAATCGAAGGCAAGGCGATCCAGCTGCACCCGCTGGTCTGCACGGCGTTCAACGCCGACTTCGACGGTGACCAGATGGCCGTGCACGTGCCGCTGTCGCTCGAAGCGCAGCTCGAGGCGCGCGCGCTGATGATGTCCTCGAACAACATCCTGTCGCCCGCCAACGGCGATCCGATCATCGTGCCGTCGCAGGACGTCGTGCTCGGCTTGTACTTCATGACCCGCGAGAAGGTGGGTGCGAAGGGCGAGCACATGATGTTCTCGGACACGCAGGAAGTGCACCGCGCCTACGAAGGCCGCCAGGTCGAGCTGCAGGCAAAGGTGAAGGTCCGCGTGCGCGAGTACGTGAAGAACACCGAAGGCCAGTACGTCGAGAAGTGGCGCGTGGTGAACACCACCGTCGGCCGCTCGCTGCTGTCCGAGATCCTGCCGAAGGGTCTGTCCTTCGATCTCGTGAACCAGGACATGACGAAGAAGATCATCTCCGCGACCATCAACGCGTGTTATCGCGCGCTGGGTCTCAAGGAGACGGTGATCTTCGCCGACCAGCTCATGTACACGGGCTTCCAGTACGCCACGCGTTCGGCGGTGTCGTTCGGCATCGACGACATCGTGATCCCGGAGCAGAAGACGAAGATCGTCGCGTCCGCCGATAAAGACGTGAAGGAGATCCAGGACCAGTATTCGTCCGGTCTCGTCACGAACGGCGAGCGCTACAACAAGGTCGTCGACATCTGGTCGCGCGCCAACGACCAGGTCGCGAAGGCGATGATGGAGAAGCTGGGCGTCGAGGACGCGATCGATTCGCGCGGCAAGCCGCAGAAGCAGAAGTCGTTCAACTCGATCTTCATGATGGCCGACTCCGGCGCCCGCGGTAGCGCGGCGCAGATCCGCCAGCTCGCCGGCATGCGCGGCCTGATGGCCAAGCCTGACGGCTCGATCATCGAGACCCCGATCACGGCCAACTTCCGCGAAGGCCTGAACGCGCAGCAGTACTTCATCTCGACGCACGGCGCCCGCAAGGGTCTGGCCGACACGGCGTTGAAGACGGCGAACTCGGGTTACCTGACGCGTCGTCTCGTCGACGTCGCGCAGGATCTCGTGGTCACGCAGCCGGATTGCGGCACGACCGACGGCCTCACGATGATGCCGCTGGTCGAAGGCGGTGACGTGGTGGAAGGCCTGGGCGAACGCGTCCTCGGCCGCACCGTCGTCGAAGACATCCTGAAGCCGGGCACCGAAGAGGTGTTGCTGCCGGCCGGCACGCTGATCGACGAGAAGATGGTGCGCCAGATCGAACAGGAAGGCGTCGACGTCGTCCAGGTTCGTTCGCCCATCACCTGCAAGACGCGCTACGGCGTCTGCGCCACCTGCTACGGACGCGACCTCGCGCGCGGCCGCCAGATCAACATCGGCGAAGCGGTCGGCGTCATGGCCGCGCAGTCGATCGGCGAGCCGGGCACGCAGCTGACGATGCGCACGTTCCACATCGGTGGTGCCGCGTCGCGAGCCGCTGCCGCGTCGTCGCTCGAAGTGCGCAACAAGGGCACGCTGCGTTTCCACAACGTGAAGACCGTGCAGCACGAGAAGGGTCACCTGGTCGCGGTGTCGCGTTCGGGCGAGATCGGCGTGGTCGACGAGTTCGGCCGCGAGCGCGAGCGCTACAAGATCCCGTACGGCGCGCAGATCACCTCGAAGGAAGGCGACAAGGTCGCGGGCGGCCAGATCGTGGCCACCTGGGATCCGCACACCCACCCCGTGATCACGGAAGTGGGCGGTCACATCAAGTTCCAGGACTTCGTCGACGGCCTCACGGTCACGACGCAGGTGGACGAAGTGACCGGCCTCTCCTCGACCGTGGTGCTCGACTCCAAGCAGCGCGGCGGCAAGGACCTGCGTCCGACCGTCAAACTGCTGAACGCCAAGGGTAAGGAAGCGACCTTCGCGAACACCGAGATCCCGGCCGTGTACACGCTGCCCCCGGGCGCGCTGATCGCGCTGGCCGACGGCGCCCGCGTGTCGGTCGGTGACGTGATCGCGCGCATCCCGCAGGAATCCTCGAAGACCCGCGATATCACCGGCGGTCTGCCGCGCGTCGCCGATCTCTTCGAAGCCCGCAAGCCGAAGGACCCGGCGATCCTCGCCGAGAAGACCGGCGTCGTGAGCTTCGGCAAGGAGACCAAGGGCAAGCGCCGTCTCGTCATCACCGGTGACGACCAGGAGAAGTACGAGGAGCTGATCCCGAAGTGGCGCCAGCTGAACGTCTTCGAAGGCGAAGGCGTGACGCGTGGTGAAGTCATCGCCGACGGCGAGCTGAACCCGCACGACATCCTGCGCCTGCAGGGCGTCGAGTCGCTGGCCAACTACCTGGTGCGCGAGATCCAGGACGTGTACCGCCTGCAGGGCGTGAAGATCAACGACAAGCACATCGAGGTGATCATTCGCCAGATGCTGCGCAAGACCGAGGTCCTCGAGTCCGGCGAAACGCCGCTGCTCAAGGGCGAACAGCTCGATCGCGCGCGTGCGATGGCGTTGAACGATCGTCTCTCGAAGGACGGCAAGGCCCCGGCGAAGCTGCAGCCCGTGCTGCTCGGCATCACCAAGGCGTCGCTGGCCACCGAGTCGTTCATCTCGGCGGCGTCGTTCCAGGAGACCACCCGCGTCCTCACGGAAGCGGCGGTTCGCGGTCTCAAGGACGATCTGCGCGGCCTGAAGGAAAACGTCATCGTGGGTCGCCTGATCCCGGCCGGTACCGGCTTTGCTGCCCATGAGCATCGCCGCGCCAAGGCCGACGCCAACGATCGCGGCAGCTTCATGGATGTGGGCGGCGGTGTCGCCGACATCGATGAAGGCGGCTCGGTCGGCGAGGGTGCGACCGCGGAAGGCTGATCCTCCGGTTCGAAGTCGATGTGAAAAGGCCGGCAGCCTCTTTCGAACGAGGGGCCGGCCTTTTTCTTTGGCGCCGGACTAACAACGATGTGTCGTGCGCCTCACCCGTCACGATTCCGTCTCCCGTTGCAGTTAGAAGGGAAGGACCGACGGTCGGGAAATCGGGGAACACGATGAAGAACCTTGTGGCGATCCTCTGCGCCTGCGCAACGCTCACCGCCTGCGGTGGTGGCGGCGGTCCGAAGAATGCCAGCCCGACCGCGAGCGCCGCGGCCATCTCGACCAACGAGGACGCGCCGGGTACGGGCACGATCACCGCCAGCGATCCGGACGGCGATTCGCTGAGCGCGTCCATCGGTGCGGCGCCGGCCAAGGGAACCGCGGCGATCACGGGCAGCGGGCCGTTCACCGTCACCTACACGCCGGCCGCGAACCAGAACGGCGCGGATTCGTTCACCGTCGTCGTCAACGACGGCCACGGCGGCAGTGCCACCGCGACCGTGCCGGTGACCATCACGCCGCAACCCGACGACCCCGTGCTGAACGCGCAGACTTTCACGCTCGCCGAGGACGCGACGTTCAACGGTACCGTCGCGGCCAGCGATCCCGATGGCGACGCATTGGCCTACACCGTGACGGCGCAGCCCGCGCACGGCACGTTGACGCCCGGCGCGGCCGGCGCCTTCACGTATGCGCCGGCGTCCAACTACCACGGCGCGGATACCTTCGGCGTCGAAGTCAGCGACGGCCAGCGCACGCGCGCGGCCGCGATGAGCCTGGTCGTGACGTCGGTGAACGATCCCGTCGAGGTGCGCGGTGAGTACAGCGCCCTGGGCGGGACGACGGCGTCGATCGACGTGCTGGCGAACGACAGCGACGTCGACGGCGATCCGCTCACCGTCACGATCGAATCGCAACCGCCCGGCGGCACGGCGGTCATCGAATCGAACCGCGTTCGCGTCACCGCGGCCGCGGGAATGGCGGGCCCGACCAGCCTGACCTACCGCGTCAGTGACGGCGCCGGCAGCTCCGCGGTCGGCACCCTCGGCCTGGTGTTCGGCACCGTGCGGCCGTTCTTCTACACGACCGGCGCGGCGCGCACGAACCAGCGGCACATCCGCTTCTCGAACTACTTCGTGAACACCGAGCTCGAGACGCCCATCCCCACGGGGGAGACGTTCGAGCGCTTCGCCACGTCGGCGAGCGGCGCATGGCTCGTCTACGTCACGCGCTCGGAAGGCCCACCCGTGCGGCATCGACTGTGGTTGCGCGCGGTCGGTGCGCCGTCGATCCCGGTCACCGAGATCGTCACCGGCGATCCGTCGTTCTTCGTGCGCTCGCTGTCGCTGAGCCCGGACGGCACGCTGGTCGCATTCAACGGCCGCATCGCCGCCGTCGCCACTCCCGGCACGAGCCAGCTCATCGACAACGCCGGCATCGACATCGAGAAGCCGGTGTTCACGAACGACAGTCGGCACGTCTACTACGTCGTGCTGATGAACGGTGGCGGCCGCGTGATCAAGCGCGCCGACGTCTCTGCGACGGGCGTCGTCGGCAATCGCGTGCAGATCACCGCGGACTACCAGCCCGCGGAAGGTCTCGGCATCGACTACGTTTTGACGCCCGACGAACAGTCGGTCGTCAGCCTCGGCCTGATCCTGCCGCCGCCCGGCAGCCCGATCGGCTCCAGCATCCAGCAACACGCGTTCGTGACACTCGCGGACGGCAATCGCAACGACTTGCGCCTGCATCCGCAGCCCCTGCCGCCGATCGAAGGCGCGGGGTCGCTGCCCGACGTATCGCCGGACAGCCGTTACGCGGCCTTCATGGCGACCTTGAACGGCGGCGTGAACGGTCTCTACGCCGCGGATCTGCAATCACCGGGTTCGCCGCTGCGGGTCGTGCAGGACGGCGGTTCGCTGCACCAGATCGCCGGTGATTCGCGCACGGTCTTTTACGCCGTGTCGTCGGCGCCGTCGTCCGTGAACACCTGGTATCGCGCGCGGCTCGACACGGCCGCTGCCGGCGTGGCATTCGCGCCGGCGGCCGGTGCGTCCGCGCCGCGGCTGTTGCTGGCCGCGCGGGATTCCTCGGCCGTCGTGTTCGACGGCGGCTCGACCGTGTTCGCGACGCTGGGCAACCAGTTCACGGTGGCGACGCCGCTGCTGGCGCTGCCGGGTGGTGAGACGGCCGCGCAGCTCAAATACGCCAACGACTGGAATTCGCTGCTGGTGTTCCGCGCGAGCGGCAGCGCGGTCACCCTCGTGAATCCGCGCGCGCCGGGCTGGTCGGCGCCACTGCTGCCGCTGCCCGACTTCACGGATGGCGTCTCGGCGGCCTGCGTCGCTTTCGCGGGAGAAGGCTGCAGCTGACGCGCCCGCCACCCCGCGCGGCCGTTTTTTTGGCACAGTCCGCGCATGGATCAGGCAGTCCGATTCGTGACCGCGAGCGATGGGGTGCGCCTGGCGTATGCCAGCTCCGGCGACGGGCTGCCGCTGATCAAGACCGCGAACTGGATGAATCACGTCGAGTTCGACTGGGAGAGCCCGGTGTTCCGCCACTGGTTCGCGGCGTTGTCGTCGCAGCACCGGCTGCATCGATACGACGCGCGCGGCTGTGGTCTCTCCGACTGGGTCGCCGATGACCTGTCGCTCGATCGACAGGTGGCCGATCTCGAGTCGGTCGTCGACGCCAGCGGCGTCGATCGCTTCGCGCTGCTGGCGCTGTCGCAGGGCGGGGCGATCGCCGCCGAATACGCGGTGCGGCATCCCGACCGCGTCTCGCACCTCGTCATCCACGGTGGCTACGCGCAGGGCTGGGCGCGGCGCGGGGACGAGGCGTGCCGCGCCGGCCGCGCGCTCGCGGAGATCGTCCGAGTCGGCTGGGGCGCCGATACGCCCGCATTTCGCCGGCTGTTCACCGAGCTCTTCATTCCGGGCGGCACGCCCGAGCAATGCGCGTGGTTCGACGAGCTCATGCGTCGGACCACGACGCCCGAGATCGCGGCCCGCATCATCGAGTGCTTCGCCGAGATCGACGTGACCGATCGACTCGCGCGCGTGCGCGCGCCGACGCTGGTGACCCACTCGCGCGGCGACGCGCGGATCCCGCTCGACCAGGGCCGCCGCCTCGCCGCCGGCATCCCTGGCGCGCGCTTCGTCGAGCTCGACAGCGCCAACCACGTGCTGCTCGAACACGAGCCGGCATGGCAACGCTTCCTCGACGTCGTCGGCGATTTTCTCGGCTGGCGGAAGTCGACGCCGCAACGCCGCGCGGCGGATGCCCCCGCGCCCCCACGGCCCGCCGACGAGCTCGACGCGCTGACTGCACGCGAACGCGAGATCCTCGAGCTGGTCGCCGGCGGCGCGAACAATCAGGCCATCGCCGACCAGCTGTTCATCAGCGAGAAAACCGTGCGCAACCACCTCACCGCGATCTTCGAGAAGATCGGCGTGAGCTCGCGATCCCAGGCCATCGTCTACGCGCGCGACCGCGGCGTCCGCGGCCTGCGCCACTAGCTCTTCCAGCGGCCGGCAGGCCTTCCGGGACGTTTGTCCCGGGCGCATCGCCCGCAAATTGAGGCCGCTGCCTCACGCGCCGATGTCCGGCCGGAATCCAGAATTGCGTCACTTTCCAAGGGAGTGACCATGATCAAACGACTCGCGATCTTCGCGTACGGCCTCGTCTGCTACGCCATCTTCTTCGCCACGTTCCTCTACGCGCTCGGTTTCGTCGGGAATTTCCTCGTGCCGCGTGCTATCGACGGCGCGCCGCGCACCGACTTCACCAGCGCGCTGCTGGTCGATCTCGGCCTGCTGGGCCTGTTCGCCGTGCAACACAGCGTCATGGCGCGGCCCGCCTTCAAGAGCTGGTTCACGCGCCTCGTGCCGGAGTCCGCCGAGCGCAGCACCTACGTATTGTTCTCGAGCCTCGCGTTGATCGCGCTGTTCGCCGGCTGGCAGCCGCTCGGCGGCGTCCTCTGGGAGGTCACGGACCCCGTGGGCCGCATCGTGCTGTATTCGCTGTTCGGTTTCGGCTGGGGCCTAGTCCTGGTGTCGACGTTCCTCATCAACCACTTCGATCTGTTCGGCCTGCGCCAGGTGTGGCTGCAGCTGCGCGGCCGGCCGTATACGCACCTGAAGTTCGGCACGCCCGGCCCGTACAACCTGGTCCGCCATCCGCTGTATCTCGGCTGGTTCTTCGCGTTCTGGGCGACGCCGGTGATGACCGCGACGCACCTGTTGTTCGCGCTGATGACCACCGCCTACATCCTGGTCGCGATCCAGCTCGAGGAGCGCGACCTGGTGAACGCGCTGGGCGACGACTACCGGCGGTACCGCGAGCGGGTGCCCATGGTCATCCCGTTCCTCAAGCGCCGGACGGCGCCCCTGGGAGGCGCTCCCCGCACTAACTGACCTGCCGATCCGACTTCCCCACTCATCGGGCCGCCTTCGGGCGGCCTGCTTTTTGGCAGACTGTCGGCCGTCGACCGACGCCCGGACTGGCATACATATATATGTCCGGCCCGAGCCCCTGATGCAGCGCAGCAATGCGTTGACACCCCCCGGTCACATACCTAGAATCGCCGGCCTTTGTCGCCCCACCCCTTGACCGGGCAGGGCGGAAATTGCGGATAAATACGCCGGGCCGACTCCCCACAAAGGGTCGGCCCGGTGCTTCTTTAGCC
>DATJTW010000020.1:0-30290 GCA_035502995.1 Steroidobacteraceae bacterium
AGCTCAGCGTGACGCGCGCGCGGCCCCAGCCGAGGCCGCGCACCGCGTGACGCTGCCAGCCCTGCGTGACGTCGCCGGGTGTCAGCGTCAGCGCGCCCGCCGGCTGTACGTCGATGGCCGTGACGCGGGCCGGCGCCGACAGCCTCGAACGTTCGTTCAACTATCCGCACGTCGCGGCCGCGTACTGGGTCATGTACCGCCTCGCGCGGTACCACACCGGACTCGTGCACGCGCACGACTGGCGCTGGTACCTCGAACGCGCCGCGCTGACCGCGCGCGCGATGCCGCGCGAGGCGCCTCACTACTCGCAGTTCGGGCAGATGGAAGGCGAGGTGTTCGTCGAGATCCTGCGGGACCTGCGGCGCGAACAGATGGACGAGCCGGCGCACGCGCTCGAGACCGCGATGCGCCGCCGCGTCGCCCATTGGTTGACGCTCGCCTACCCCTTCGGCAGCGAGATGCCCTGGGATTCCACCGGCCAGCCCGAGGTCCATGCGTGGTTGCGCTTCTTCGGCCACGAGCGCCAGGCCGCCGACACCCGCGAGGTCATCCTCGGCTACGACCCCGCGATGCCCGGCTGGGCCTCGAACGGCAATGCGCGGCGCTACTGGGATTTCCTCTACGCCGGCAAACGACCGCGCATCGAACGCATGGCCCACCACTACGGCTCGGCGCTGAACGCGGTGCCGCTGTTCGACGCCTACCGTGCGAACCCCGAGGATTTCCACCTGCTGCGCGTCGCGTATGGCGGGCTCATGGGCGCGCTCACCAACGTCGACGCCGAGGGCTTCGGCTCCGTCGCGTTCCATTCGTTTCCCGACGCGTTGCGCTTCGACGCCTACACCGGCGACTACGGCATGGGTTTCTTCGGCCACGCGACCGCAACCGCTAGCTATGTCGTGCAGCACCCGACATTCGGCTGGCTGGGCTTCGGCGCGAACCTGCGCGTCGAGCCGGCCAGCGTCCACATCGAACCGCGCGACAGCGCGCGCTCGCGCCTGTTCATCGCGCCGGCGAAGCTGTGGATCACGCTGGCCGCCGGCAGGATTTCCTCGGCCGACTATTCACCGGCCACCAAAGCGGTCACGCTGCGGCTCGCGCCCGCGGACGAACACACGCCCGAGGCGTGGATCGACGTGTCGACGAACGGCGCCCCGCCGCAGCGCCGGCACGTCGTGTTGGGCCCGCACGAAACTTCGCTCACGATTCCGGAGACCCCATGATTCCCCGACGACGTTTCCTGGCCGGCGCCGGTGGCGCGGCGCTCGCCGGCAGCCTCGGCCTCCCCCGCCTGGCCGCCGCCACGGGCGGCGCGTTGCCGGCGCGCGCGACCCCGCTGCCGCTCGCCGACGTGCGTCTCGCGCCCTCGCCGTTCCGGACTGCCGTCGACGCGAACCTGCGCTACCTGCTCTCGCTCGAGCCCGACCGCCTGCTCCATCACTTTCTGAAAGGTGCCGGCCTCGAGCCGCGCGCACCGGCGTACGGCGGCTGGGAGAGCGACACGATCGCCGGGCACACGCTCGGACACTATCTCTCCGCGCTGGCGCTGATCCACGCGCAGACCGGCGAAGACGAGCCGCGCGCGCGCACCGTCCACATCGTCGCCGAGCTGGCGCGCGCGCAGGCGAAGCGCGGCGACGGCTACGTCGGCGCGCTGCAACGCAAGCGCAAGGACAAGAGCATCGTCGACGGCCAGGAGATCTTCACCGAGATCATGCGCGGCGAGATCAATTCGGGTGGCTTCGACCTGAACGGCTCCTGGTCGCCGCTGTACACCGTGCACAAGCTGTTCGCCGGCCTGCTCGACGCCCACCAGCTCTGCGGCAACACGCAGGCGCTCGACGTCGCCGTGCAACTGGGCGGCTACTTCGAGAAGGTGTTCGCCGCGCTCGACGATTCGAACCTCCAGAAGGTGCTGGCCTGCGAATACGGCGGCCTCAACGAGAGCTTCGCCGAGCTGCATGCACGCACGAAAGAGCCGCGCTGGCTCGCGCTCGCCGAGCGCATCCACGACGACAAAGTGCTCGATCCGCTCGCGCGACGCGAAGACCAGCTTGCCAACATCCATTCGAACACCCAGGTGCCGAAGCTCGTCGGGCTCGCGCGCCTGCACGAGCTCACCGGCAAGCCGGAGCCCGCGACCGCCGCGCGATTCTTCTTCGAGCGCGTCACGCAGCACCACAGCTACGTGATCGGCGGCAACTCCGACCGCGAGTATTTCTTCGCACCGGACTCGATCTCGAAACACGTGACCGAGCAGACCTGCGAACACTGCAACAGCTACAACATGCTGCGCCTCGCGCGGCACCTGTTCTCGTGGCGGCCCGACGGCGCGGTGTTCGACTACTACGAACGCACGCACTTCAATCACATCCTCTCGCAGCAGAATCCCGCGACGGGCATGTTCACGTACATGACGCCGCTGATGTCCGGCGCGGCGCGCGAGTTCTCGACGCCGACGGAGTCGTTCTGGTGTTGCGTCGGTTCGGGCATCGAGAGCCACGCCAAACACGGCGAATCCATCTTCTGGGAAGGCGCGGACACGTTGTTCGTGAACCTCTACATCCCGGCCTCCGCGACCTGGCGCACGCGGCGCGCGCAGCTCGGCCTCGCGACGTCGTGGCCGCTGGCTGGCGATTCCACGCTGACCTTCGAGGCGTTGCCGAAGCCGGCGCGCTTCTCCGTCGCGCTGCGCATTCCCGCCTGGGCGACGTCGGCCGCGGTGACCGTGAACGGCAAGTCCGTCACGCCGCGCCGCGAATCGGGCTACGCCATCGTCACGCGCCGCTGGAGAGCCGGCGACACCGTCGGCCTCACGCTGCCCGTCTCGCTGCGCGTCGAACCGACCACCGACGATCCCGACACCGTCGCGATCCTGCGCGGGCCGCTGGTGCTGGCCGCGGATCTCGGCGCGGGCGCCAGCGATCTCACGATGCTGCCGCCGGCGCTGGTCGGCGCCGACGTGCTGGCAGGCTTCGAGGAAATCGCGGGCACGCCCGGCGCGTACGGCGTCGCCGCCGGCGCCGCCCGCCCCGACGCGCTGCGCATCGCGCCGTTCTACGGCCTGTACGAGCGGCGCACCGCCGTGTATTTCCGGCGCTTCACCGAAGCGGGCTGGACCGCGCAGCAGGCCACGTACGTCGCCGAGCAGACCCGCCAGCGCGACATCGCCGCGCGCTCCGTCGACGTGATGCATCTCGGCGAGATGCAGCCCGAGCGCGATCACAACCTCGCCTCGGAGTTGTCATATCCGGTGAGTTATCGCGGACTGAATGGCCGCGACGCGCGCTCGGGGGGATACTTCGAATTCGATCTGAAGGTGAAGCCGGGCGTCGTCTTGCAGGCCACGTACTGGGGCGACGAGCGGCGCCGCGAGTTCGACCTCTCGATCGACGGGCAGACCGTGGCACGGCAGACGCTGGACCAGGACAAGCCCGGTGAGTTCTTCGACGTCGTGTATGCGATTCCGGAGCCGCTGGTGCGCGGAAAGTCCACGGTCCGGGTGCGTTTCGCGCCGTTGCCGAAGAACACCGCCGGACCGGTGTTCGGCGTGCGCGTGTTCACAGACAAAGTTGCAGCGAAGGAGTGAGAGATGCAGGTCAATTGGAAGGGGGTTTATCCGGCGGTCACCACGCAGTTGCAGGCGAATCTCGCGATCGACATCGCGGGCACGCAGCGCGTGGTCGATGCGCTGATCCGGGATGGCGTCGACGGGCTGATCGCCCTCGGCACCGTGGGTGAGAACAATTCGCTGGAGCCCGCCGAGAAGGCGACGTTGCTGCAGGCCATCGTCGAGACGGTCGCCGGCCGCGTGCCGGTCATCGCCGGTGTCTCCGAGTACGACCAGCGGCGCGCGGCGCGTTTCGCGCAGCAGGCCGAGAAGCTGGGCGCGAACGGCCTGATGGTGCTGCCGCCGATGGTCTACGTGCCGACCACCGCCGAGCTCGCCGCGCACTTCACCGGCGTGGCGCGCGCGACCTCGCTGCCCATCATGCTGTACAACAACCCGCCGGCGTACCGCACGAACATCGACGTCGCGGTGCTGGGCGAGCTCGCGACGATCGACAACATCGTCGCGGTCAAGGAGTCGGCGCCGGATCCGCGGCGCTTCACCGACCTGCGCAATGCGTTCGGCGAGCGCTTCGTGCTGTTCGCGGGTCTCGACGACCTCGCGCTCGAGGCGCTGTACCTCGGCGCGCGCGGCTGGGTGTCGGGACTGACGAACGCGTTCCCGCGCGAGTCGGTCGGCATGGTCGCGGCGTTCGAACGCGGCGACCACGCGAAGGCGCGCGAGATCTACCGCTGGTTCATGCCGCTGCTGCATCTCGACGCCGAACACGACCTCGTGCAGTCGATCAAGCTGGCCGAGCAGATCATGGGCCGCGGTTCGGAGTTCGTGCTGCCGCCGCGCCTGCCGCTGGCCGGCGAGCGCCGCACGCAGGTCATCAAGATGGTGGAGAACGCGGCGGCGACGCGGCCGGAGCTGCCGCGCGCGAAGGCGGCCTGAGCCGCGTCGGACGGGGCCGTCCGACGGACGTCGGCGGCCCTATCCCTGGCGCAGGTAGAACTTCAGCGCCACCGAGTTCATGCAGTAGCGCAGCCCGGTCGGATCCGGGCCGTCGTCGAACACGTGGCCGAGGTGCGCATCGCAGCGTCGGCAGGACACCGCCGTCCGTTGCATCATCAGGCTGTTGTCGGCGAGCTCGTTCACGTTCGCGCTCGAGATCGGCTTCCAGAAGCTGGGCCAGCCGGTGCCGGATTCGAACTTGTTCTTCGAGTCGAACAGCGCGGTGTCGCAGCAGATGCAGCGATAGAGACCGTCGGCGTGGTTGTCGTTGTACTCGCCGGAGAACGGCCGCTCCGTGCCCTCGTGGCGCGCGACCTGGAACGACGCGGCATTCAGCTGCGCGCGCCACTCGGCGTCGGACTTCACGATCTTCGGCACCTTCGCCTTGCCGGTGCTCGCGCCCTTCGCGTCGAAGCTCTCGATGAGCACGTCGCCGGCGGCTGCCGGCTTGTCGGCTGACTTGTCGGCAGATTGGGCCGCACGCGCGCAGCCGGCCAGCGTTGCCGCCAGCGGCGCCGCCGCCACGCCCAACAGGAATCCGCGCCGGGTGTTCCAGGTTTTCATGAGCAACCTCAACCGAAGGTGAACGAATACGCCGCGACGTTCGCGTCGAGGAACTCGATCGCGAACTGGTGTTCGCCGACCGCGCCCTTCTGGCGGATGAGCTGGTACAGCCGCTGATCGCGGACGGTGCCGTTGCCCTGTTCGTCGATGTCCATGCCGTGGTCCGCGCCGGGCGCGTGGCCGTCGATCGTCACGCGGAAGCGCACCGGCTTGCCGTCCTTGCCGGGCCCGAGCACCAGGTGCAGATCGCGCGCGCGGAACTGGAACACGATGCGTCCGGGCGCGCCGGCCAGCGACGCCTGCTCGGCGCCGACTTTCCAGCGGCCTGCCAACGCCCACTGGTTCAGCGTCAGCGTCTTCGGCGCGTCGTAGGTCTTTTCGCTGTCCTTCGCGAACGAGCCGGGCGACGCGAAATTCTCCGCGCGCTCGAAGCCGACGTAGGTCTCCGGCGAACCGACGTTGGCGGCATCCGACGCCGCGGACACGCCCGCGCCGGCCGCATCGTCGAGCGGCTCGGGCAGGTTCTTCGCGCCGGCTTCCGTCAGCAGCTGGCGAATCGTGCGCTCGGAGCGAGCGTACTTGCCTTCACCGAAGTGGTGACCGCGGATCTTTCCGTTCGCATCGACGAAGTAGTGAGCCGGCCAGAACTTGTTGTTGAACGCCTTCCACAACGCGAAGTCGTTGTCCAACGCGACTGGATAGGCGACCTTGAACTGGTCGATCGCCTTCCGCACGTTCGCCGGATCCTTCTCGAAATCGAACTCCGGCGAATGCACGCCGATGATGACGAGCCCCGAGTCCTTGTAGTGCTGGTACCAGGCGTTGATGTACGGCATCGCGCGCAGGCAGTTGATGCACGAGTACGTCCAGAAATCGAGCACGACGACCTTGCCCTTCAGCGACGCCTTCGTCAGCGGCTTCGAGTTCAGCCAGCCGGTCGCGCCTTTCAACTCGGGCATGTCGCCTTCGACGACGGGCGCGCCGGCGCCGGCCCTGGCGGACATCATCGCCCCGCCCGCCTCGCTGCCCGATTCCTTCGCGGCCATCATCATCGCGCCGCCAGCCTCGTTGCCCGAACTGTTTGCAGCCATCATCGCGCCCGTTGGCGCGTTCGAATTCATCTCGCCCGCCGTCATCGACAGGTTCTTCGCGGCATCCGCGACCAGCACCGGCTTCGCGACGTACAACGTCGGAAACAGCTTCGCGAAATTCCGCACCTTGGGGATGTCGTTGTAGACGATGTACGGCTGGTCGGGATGATTCACCAGGTAGTCCTGGTGATAGTCCTCCGCCGCGTAGAAGCCGCGCAGCGGATCCACCTTGGTCGCGATCTTCGAGCGATACACCTTCGCCGCGTCGAGCTGCGCGATGTACGCCTGCGCGACCTGCTTCTGCGCGTCGTTCGCGTAGAAGATCGCCGAGCGGTACTGGGTGCCCGTGTCCGGGCCCTGCCGATTCAGCTGCGTCGGGTCGTGCGCGACGGAGAAGAACACCTGCAGGATCTCGCCGTAACTCACCTGCGCCGGGTCGTAGACGATCTCGACCGATTCCGCGTGGCCGGTGTCGCCGCCGCTGACCGTCTCGTATTCCGCGGTGCGCCGCTCGCCACCGGCGAAACCGGACACCACGTTCTTCACGCCCTTCAGATGCTGATAGACGCCCTGCACGCCCCAGAAGCAGCCGCCCGCGAGCACGGCCTTCTCGAGACCGGCGCCGCCGCGCGGATTCAGCGCGGGCGCGGGAACGGTCACCGCCGGTTCGGCACCGCAGGCGCCGAGCGTGAACAGGACGACCGACAACGTGGCGAGTTTTTTCAGCACGTGGAACTCCAGGAAGCGATACCGATGAGACCCGGCGGGCGGGCCGATTATTTCACCCGCCCGGCCGGCCGGCGCCAGGCACGAGGCGGCGAAAATTGTCGGAGAGAGTGCGCTACGTGATGGCGCCGCGCGTCCGTACAAGCCCCGGACGCGGGGAACCCGGCTCAGATCTCGATGTCGGTGGCCAGCACGACCACGCCACGCGCCGGCATGTTGAAGAACTCGGCCGCCTGCGCGCTGCGCCGCTGCAGGAACGCGAACGCGCGCGTCTTCAATCCCGCGATGCCCGGGATCGGCCGCGCCCGCACGAGGTGCCAGCCGAGGAAGAACGACGAGTCTTCGCTGAAGATCATCAATCCCTGCCGCCGCGCGCTGCGCAGGGCGTCACCGACGTCGGGCGTCTCCATGAAACCGAACTTCGCCCGCGTGTCGAAGACGCCGGGATGGATTTCCTCGACGGTCACGCGGCACAACGGATCCACTCGCGGGACACGCTGGATCTCGATGTGCAGGATCACGATCTTCTCGTGGTGAACCTTGTTGTGCTCGAGATTGCGCAGCAGCGCCGTCGGCACGAAACCCGAGTTGCTGATCAGGAACACCGCCGTGCCGGGCACGCGCGCCTTGCCCTCCAGCAGCTCCGGCAGCCTCTTCACGGACACCGCGCGGCGCTCGAGCTCGGCGCGCAGCTTCTGGCGCCCGTCGCGCCACGTGACGAACATCGCGAACATCACGGTGGCGAACGCCAGCGGCACCCAGCCGCCACTCGCGATCTTGGTCACGCTGCCGGCGAGGAACGCGCTGTCGACGACCAGGAACAGGCCGAACAGCGGCACGACGCGCCACCACGACCACTTCCACATCGAGCGCGCGACCAGCAGGCCGAGCAGCGTCGTCACGAACATCGTGCCCATCACCGCGACGCCGTAGGCCGACGCGAGATTCGCCGACGTGCGGAACGCCAGCACGAACAGGATCACGCAGACGAACAGGAACAGGTTCGCGGCCGGCACGAAGATCTGGCCGCGCGCGTCGGCCGAGGTCTGCTGCACGCGCACGCGCGGCAGCAGGTCGAGCTGCACGGCCTCGCGCGTCAGCGAGAACGCGCCGGAGATCACGGCCTGCGACGCGATGACCGTGGCCGCCGTCGACAGCAGCACCAGCAACGGCAGCAGCTTCTGCGGCACCATCGCGTAGAACGGATTCGCGATCTCGGTGCCCGCGTGGATCAGCAACGCGCCCTGCCCGAAGTAGTTGAGCACCAGCGCCGGCCAGACGAGGATCAGCCAGGCGAGCCGCACGGGCTGGCGGCCGAAGTGGCCCATGTCCGCGTACAGCGCCTCGCAGCCCGTGACCGCGAGGATCACGGCGCCGAGGATCGCGAGCCCGATGCCCGGATGCGCGAACAACAGCTCGAGCCCGTACAGCGGATTGATCGCCAGCAACACGTCCGGCGCGCGCGCGATCGACACGATGCCCATCACCGCCAGCGACACGAACCACAGCACCATGACGGGACCGAACAACTTGCCCATCTTGTCGGTGCCGCGCCGCTGGATCGCGAACAGGATGACGATGACGATGATCGTCACGGGCAACACCGCGCCCTTCATCGCGGGATCGAGGATGGCGAGACCTTCGACCGCCGACAGCACAGACACCGCCGGCGTGATCAGCGCGTCGCAGTAGAACAGCGCCGTACCGAGCACGCCCAGCGCGACCGCGTTGCGCACCCACGGCGTCGCGGTGCCGAAATGTTTCTGCACCAGCGCGACGAGCGACAGGACACCGCCCTCGCCGGCGTTGTCGGCGCGCATGATCACGCCGACGTACTTGACCGTGACGACGATCGCGAGACTCCAGAAGATCAGCGACAGCAGGCCTAACACCTTGTGCGCTTCGCCGGGGATGTATTGCGCGGCGCCGAGCGAGCTGCCGAGCGCGTACAGCGGACTCGTGCCGATGTCGCCGAAGACCACGCCGATCGCGCCGATGACGGCGGGTCCCAGAGCTTGCTGAGCCTTCATATGAGGGCGCGGATTGTACGGAACGCTGACGCGCAAATCGCGATTTTTCGGTTACCCTCGCTCGTATGCCCGCGGATTTGCACGAAACTTCCCTCATCGCCCTGCTGGCGATCGGCTTCGTGCTGGCACTGCTTTTCGGCCTGGTGGCCAACCTGCTGCGGGTCTCCCCCATCGTCGGCTACCTGGTGGCCGGCATCGCGGTGGGGCCGTTCACGCCGGGGTTCGTCGGCGATTCCGGCCTGGCCAACCAGCTCTCCGAGATCGGCGTGATCCTGCTGATGTTCGGCGTCGGCCTGCACTTCTCGATCAAGGACCTGATGTCGGTGCGCGCGATCGCGTTGCCCGGCGCCGTCGCCCAGATCGCGACGGCCACCGCCATCGGCGCGGGCATGGCCTGGCTGATGGGCTGGAGCCTGGGCGTCGGCCTCGTGTTCGGGCTGTCGCTGTCGGTGGCCAGCACGGTGGTCCTGCTGCGCGCGCTCGAGGAACGCAATGCGTTGCAGTCGTCGGAGGGCAAGATCGCCGTCGGCTGGCTCATCGTCGAGGACCTGGCGATGGTGCTGGCGCTGGTGATGCTGCCCGCGCTCGCCGAGGTGCTCGGCGGCGACGCCAGCGCGTTCCACGCGCCGGGCGCGAGTTCGAACACCTGGCTCACGCTGCTGATCACGCTGGGCAAGGTCGCGTTGTTCGTCGCGCTGGCGCTGGTCGTTGGCACGCGTTTCGTGCCGTGGCTGCTGTCGCAGGTCACGCGCACCGGTTCGCGCGAGTTGTTCACGCTCAGCGTGCTGGCGATCGCGCTCGGCATCGCCTATGGCTCGTCCGCGGCGTTCGGCGTGTCGTTCGCGCTGGGCGCGTTCTTCGCCGGCGTCATCCTCTCGGAGTCCGAGCTGAGTCACCAGGCCGGCAACGATTCGCTGCCGCTGAAGGATGCGTTCGCGGTGCTGTTCTTCGTGTCCGTCGGCATGTTGTTCGATCCGCTGGTGCTGGTGCGCGAGCCGCTGGCCGTGCTCGCGGTGCTGGCCATCATCATGGTCGGCAAATCGCTGGCGGCGTTCGTCATCGTGCTGGTGTTCCGGCACCCGATGCGCACGGCGCTGGTGGTGTCGGCGAGCCTGGCGCAGATCGGCGAGTTCTCGTTCATCCTCGCCAGTCTCGGCGCCGCGCTGGGGTTGATGCCCGCGGAAGGCCGCGATCTCATCCTCGCGGGCGCCATCCTCTCGATCGCGCTGAACCCGATCGCGTTCGCCGGCGTCGCGCCGCTGACGCGGTTCTTCGAGGCGCGCCCCAGACTACTCGCGTTGCTGGAGCGCGCCGGCGCGGAGAAACATCGCCGGCCGGTGTCGAGCACGGCGCAGCTGCGCGAGCACGCCATCGTCGTCGGCTACGGCCGCGTCGGCGGCGCCATCGGCCCGGTGCTGCGCGAGCAGGGCCTGCCGTTCGTCGTCATCGAACGCGATCACCTGATGTTGTCGAGCGCGCAGGCAGCCGGCGTGCCGACGGTCGTCGGCGACGCGTCGCTGGCGGCGGTGCTGTCGGCCGCCGGTGTCGAACGCGCGCGGCTGCTGGCCGTCGCCACGCCGGACAGCTTCCAGGCGCGGCGCATCGTCGAAGTGGCGCGCGAGCTGAACCCGTCGATCGACATCGTCGCGCGCACGCACAACGCGGCCGAGGTCGGCGCGCTGGAAGCGCTCGGCGCCGCGCGGGTCGTCGTCGGCGAACGCGAGCTGGCGCGCGCGATGACGGAGCACGCGTTGCGCGGGCTGGGCGTGCCGCCGGAACGCGCGCGTGCCGCGGTCGGCGGCGAGGCGCGAGTCAACCCCGAAGGAACGTAGTCAGGCCTCGTCGGGCCGCAGTCGATACCCGAGCCCGGCCTCGGTGACGATGTACGTCGGCCGTGCCGGATCCGGCTCGAGCTTGCCGCGCAGGTTGCGGATGCAGACGCGCAGGCTGCGCGAGTCGCCGACCTGCCCCGGCCCCCACACTTCGCGGATCAGCGCATCCTGCTTGACGATGCTGCCCGGATGGCGCGCCAGGTTCTCGAGCACACGGAACTCCAGCGGCGTCAGGTGCACGGGCGGATCGCCGCTCACCTCGCGGCGCGCGAGGTCGAGAACCCGCGCGCCGAGCTGCAACGTCGCCGAGCGCGATTCCCCCGTGGCGCCGCGGCGCAGCGCCGCGCGCACGCGCGCCAGCAGTTCCGGCGCGCCGAACGGCTTGGTGACGTAGTCGTCGGCGCCGGCATCGAGCGCCGCGATCTTCTGCTCCTCCGCCGTGCGCGCCGACAGCACGATGATCGGCACGGACGACCAGCCGCGGATGCGGCGGATCAGCTCCACGCCGTCGCGATCCGGCAGGCCGAGATCCACCAACAGGACGTCCGGCTTGTGCGCCCGCGCCTCGATCTCGCCGCGCGCGGCGGTGTCCGCCTCGACGACGCGGTAGTTGGCCGCCGTCAGCAGCACGCGCAACACGTCGCGGATGCCGGGTTCGTCCTCGACGATCACCACCTGGTGCATGGCGTTCGTCATGGCGCCGCCGTCGGCAACGTGAACTCGAAGCGCGCGCCGCCGGAGTCGCTGGCGCCCGCCTGGATCTCGCCGCCATGCGCCTGGACGATGGCGCGGCAGATCGCGAGTCCCAGGCCGACGCCGGCGATCGCGCCCTCGTCCCGCCCGCGCTGGAATTTCCCGAACAACGCGCGCGGATCGCCGGGCGGCAGGCCCGGGCCGTCGTCGTCGACGCGCACGCGCAGAAAATCGCCGTCACGCACCGCGCCGACGCGCACCGTGGTTCCGGCCGGCGTGTACTTCGCGACGTTGTCGAACAGGTTCGCGAACACCTGCACGACCAGGTTGGCGTCGACGAAGATCTCGGGCAGCTCGGCGCCCAGCGCCAGCTCGACCGGGTGCGCGGCGAGCGTCGACTCGAGCCGGCGCAGCGCCACGGCGACCAGGTCGTCGACGCTCTCCCAATCGCGCCGCAGCGCCGGCGCACCGGATTCGAAGCGCGTGAGATCGAGCACGTTGGAGACGAGCTCCGACATCTCCTGCGCGCGGCGCTCGATCGAGCCCGCCAGCGACCGGCGCGTCGGTTCGTCGAGCGTCGCGCCGTGCGCCGCCAGCGTGCTGGCCGCGCCGGCCATCACCGCGAGCGGCGTGCGCAGGTCGTGCGAGATCGAGGCGAGCAGCGTGTTGCGCAGGTTCTCGCCTTCGGCCGCGACGCGCGCCGATTCGGCCTGCGCCGCCAGCGACGCGCGTTCGAGCGCGAGGCCGACCTGTCCCGCGAAGGTCTCCAGCAGGTGCAACTGCTCCGGCAACGTCACGCGGCGCGCGTTCTTCGGCAGCACGGCGAGCACGCCGAGCCGGCGGCGCTCGTCCCCGAGCGGTAGATAGAGCGCCGGCGCCGCCGGCAACGTGTCCGAGCCGAACCCCGCGCGCTGGCCGTGATCGTGGACCCACTGCGCGACGGCCAGGTCGGCGCCGCGGAACGAACCCGGATCCGGTGCGCCGGCCGGCGCGCGCAGCCGGCCGTTCGCGTCCGGCAGCAACACCACGGCCTCGCACCGGAACACGTCGGCGACGTGCCGCACGGCGATGCGCGCCATCGCGGCGACTTCGCGCGATGCCGCGAGCTCGCGGCTCATCGCGTACAACATCGCCGTGCGCCGCTCGCGCGCGCCGGCGACGCGCGTCTGCTGGCGCACGTTGGCCATCAGCGTCGCGATGGTCAGCGCGATCGTCAGCATGACGCCGAACGTGACCAGGTATTGCGCATCGCCGACGGCGAACGTGAACTTCGGCGGCACGAAGAAGAAATCGAAGGCCGCGACGTTGAGGATGGCGGCGAGCACCGACGGGCCGCGGCCGAAGCGCAGGCCGGTCGCCACCACGCCGAGCAGGTAGATCATCACGAGGTTCGTCGGTTCGAACCGCGTGTTCATGACGGCGGCCAGCGCCGTGCAGGCGGCACAGACCGCGACCGCCGCCGCGTACCGCGTCCATGGGATCGGCCGCGGCGCCGGTTCGCGCGCCGGCGTGGAACGCGCGGCCGGCGCCGCGTCATCGGCAGCGATGCCCATGCCGATGACGACGACGTCGAAGCCGTCCGCGCGGCGCGCGAGCTCCGTGGCCGTCGACGGCCGCAGCCACGCGCGCAGCCCGTGCCGCTTCGGCGCACCGACGACGACGCGGGTCGCCCGGCGCGTGGCCGCGTAGTCGAGCAGCGCCTCGGCCGCCGACGGACCGTCGAGCGTCACGGTCTCCGCGCCGAGCGACTCGCCGAGCTTCAGCAAGGCGACGCGGCGGTCGCGCTCTCTCGCGGACAGGCGGCGCAACGCCGGCGTCTCCACATAGACCACGGTCCAGTCCGCATCCAGCGCATCGGCCAGGCGCTTGCCGGCGCGGATCAATTGCTCCGACTGACGATCCGGTCCCGTGGCGACGAGCACGCGATCCCGCGCCAGCCAGCCGCGCGTCCCGTCGCCAACCCGCGCGGCATGCGCCGCCGCTTCGACGCGGCCGGTCATGCGGCGCAGTGCGAGCTCGCGCAGCGCCAGCAGGTTGCCGCGGCGGAAGAACCGGTCGGCCGCACTGCGGGCGTCCTCGGCGAGGTAGATCTTCCCGGCTTCGAGGCGCGCGAGCAGATCGTCCGGCGGCAGATCGATGAGCTCGACCTCATCCGCCTCCTGGAAGATCCGATCCGGCAGCGTTTCACGCTGACGCACGCCCGTGATCTGCGCCACCACGTCGTTCAGGCTTTCCAGGTGCTGGACGTTGACCGTGGTCCAGACGTCGATGCCCGCGACCAGCAGCTCTTCGATGTCCTGCCAGCGTTTCGGATGGCGCGGCGGGGGATCTCCGCCCGAGAGGTTCGAATGCGCGAGCTCGTCGACGACCAGGATCGCCGGCCGGCGCCGCAAGGCGCCGTCGAGGTCGAACTCCTGCCGGGTGGCCGCGCCGATCCGGACCGGCAGCGTCGGCAACCGCTCGAGGCCGTCCATCAGCCGCTCGGTCTCGACGCGGCCGTGCAACTCGACGTAGCCGAGCACCACGTCCGTGCCGGCAGCACGCGCGGCCCGCGCGGCTTCGAGCATGGCGAAGGTCTTGCCGACACCTGCCGCGGCGCCGAAGAAGATGCGCAGCCGGCCGCGCCGCGCCCGGGCCTCCACGGCCCTGACGTGCTCCAGTAGTTCGTCCGGATCCGGCCGCGATTCGACCATCGGCTACGCGTTCACTGTCGTTCCTGCGCATCAAGCGCGAGATTCAATTGCAGCACATTCACGCGCGGCTCGCCGAGGAGGCCGAACGTCCGGCCCTGCGTGGCCGCGGCGACCAGCGCGCGCACCCGGGCCGGTGCCATCTGCCGGGCACGCGCGACACGCGACACCTGGTACTCCGCCGCGGCCGGCGAGATCTGCGGATCGAGTCCGCTGCCCGACGCTTCCACGAGATCCGCGGGCACGGGACGCAGATTCGCCGGATCCGCTGCCCCCAGCGCCGCGAGGCGCTCGCGCACCGCCGTCTCGAGGGCCGGGTTCGTCGCACCCTGGTTGGAGCCCGACGACACGGCACCGTTGTTCGGATTCGGCGCCGTGGCGGACGGCCTTCCCCAGAAATAGCGCGGCGAGGTGAACGACTGGCCGAGCAACGCCGACCCGACGGCCTTGCCGTCACGCTCGATCACGCTGCCCTGCACCTCGTGCGGGAAGGCCAGCTGGCCGATGCCGGTCACGACACCGGGATACACGACGCCGGTCAGCACGGTCAGCAGCGCGAACACGAGCAGCGCAGGTTTGAGTTCCTGGATCATGATTCCTCCTCAGGCGAAACCCAGCGACACCAGCGCCAGGTCGATGATCTTGATGCCGACGAATGGCACGACCAGCCCGCCGAGCCCGTAGACCGCCAGGTTCCGGCGCAGCAACACCGCGGCCGACGCGGCCCGCGTCTTCACGCCGCGCAGCGCCAGCGGCACCAGGAACACGATGATCAGCGCGTTGAAGATCACGGCGGACAGGATCGCGCTCTCCGGGCTCGCCAGCCGCATCACGTTCAGCGCGTCCAGTGCGGGGTAGGTAGTCGCGAACGCCGCGGGGATGATCGCGAAATACTTGGCGACGTCGTTCGCGATCGAGAACGTCGTCAATGCGCCGCGCGTGACCAGCATCTGCTTGCCGACGTCGACGACCTCGATGAGCTTGGTCGGATTCGAGTCGAGGTCGACCATGTTTCCGGCCTCCTTCGCCGCCTGCGTGCCGGTGTTCATGGCCACGGCCACGTCGGCCTGCGCCAGCGCCGGCGCATCGTTCGTGCCGTCGCCGCACATCGCGACGAGGTGGCCGTCCTCCTGGTGGCGGCGGATGAGATCGAGCTTGGCCTCGGGCGTGGCCTCGGCGAGGAACTCGTCGACGCCGGCCTCGGCCGCGATCGCGGCCGCCGTCAGTCGGTTGTCGCCGGTGACCATCACCGTCTTGATACCCATCTGCCGCAGCTCCGCGAACCGTTCGCGGATCCCGCCCTTCACGATGTCGCGCAGCTCGACGACGCCGAGCACGCGTTTGCCTTCGGCGAACACGAGCGGCGTCGCGCCGCGTCGCGCGACGCTGTCGACCGTCTCGCCCACTGACGCGGGCCACGCACCGCCGGCGTCGGCGACGAAGGCGCGGATCGCGTCGGCCGCGCCCTTGCGGATCCGGCGGCCGTCGAGATCGACGCCGCTCATGCGCGTCTGTGCCGAGAACTTGTGGAACACGTGAGCGGTGCCCGCGAGGTCGCGGCCGCGCAGCTGGAACTGCTGCTTGGCGAGCACGACGATCGAGCGGCCCTCCGGAGTTTCGTCGGCCAGCGAGGCGAGTTGCGCGGCGTCGGCGAGCTGGTGCGGCTCGATGCCCGGCGCCGCGTGCAACGCCGTCGCGCTGCGGTCGCCGAGCGTGATCGTGCCCGTCTTGTCGAGCAGCAGCACGTCGACGTCGCCGGCCGCCTCGACCGCGCGGCCCGACGTCGCGATGACGTTGGCGCGCACCATGCGGTCCATGCCGGCGATACCGATCGCGGACAACAGACCGCCGATCGTCGTCGGGATCAGGCACACCAGCAGCGCGACGAGCACCGTGATCGTGACGACGGCACCGGCGCCGGCGGAGGTGACGGCGTACTGCGAGAACGGTGCGAGCGTCGCCGTGGCCAGCAGGAACACGAGCGTCATCATCGCCAGCAGGATCGCCAGCGCGATCTCGTTCGGCGTCCGCGCGCGCGTCGCGCCCTCGACCATCGCGATCATGCGATCGAGGAACCCTTCGCCTTCGCGGCGCGTGACGCGCACCACGAGCCAGTCCGACAACACGCGCGTGCCGCCGGTGACCGCGGAGAAGTCGCCGCCCGCCTCGCGCAGCACCGGCGCCGATTCGCCGGTCACCGCGCTCTCGTTGACGGACGCGACGCCTTCGACGACCTCCCCGTCGGCCGGGATCACGTCGTTGGTCTCGACGAGGACGAGGTCGCCGCGCTGCAGTTGCCCCGCTTCGACGACGTCGAATCGATCGCGCGCCGTGCCGCGCAATCGCTTCGCCGACACGTGCCGGCGCATCGACCGCAGCGTCGCAGCCTGGGCCTTGCCGCGACCTTCCGCGACCGCCTCCGCGAAGTTCGCGAACAGCACGGTCAGCCACAACCAGGCGCTGATCGCGAACACGAACGCGGGACGGCCCGCGTCTCCGGCCGCGCCGGACGCCGCGGCGATGCCGATCGCCGTCGTCAGCAGGCTGCCGACGTAGACGACGAACATCACCGGATTGCGGAACTGCACGCGCGGATCGAGCTTGCGGAACGAGTCCGCGATGGCGGCGCCGATCAGCGGCGCCGTCAGGAACGTGGCGCGGACCCGCGAGTCCGTGGCGATGGCAGTCATGGCTCAACCTCTTCCGATCATCTGCAGGTGTTCGACGACGGGACCGAGCGCGAGCGCGGGCACGAACGTCAACGCGCCGACCAGCAACACGACCCCGACCAACAACGTGATGAACAGCGCCGTGTGCGTCGGCATCGTGCCGGCGGTGACCGCAGTCGCGCGTTTCGCGGCCAAGCTGCCGGCGATCGCGAGCACGGGGATCATCAGCCAGAATCGCGAGCCCCACATCGCGACGCCGAGCATCGTGTTGTAGAACGGCGTGTTCGCGGACAGGCTCGCAAACGCGCTGCCGTTGTTGTTGCCGGCCGACGAGAACGCATAGAGGATCTCGGAGAAGCCATGGGCGCCGGGATTCCCGGCGCTCGCCGTGCCCGCGGGCAGCACGCTGGCGATGGCGGTGCCGACGAGCACCAGCGCCGGCGGCATCAGCAACACGAGCGACGCCATCTTCACTTCGAAGCTCTCGATCTTCTTGCCGAGGTACTCGGGCGTCCGGCCGACCATCAGGCCGCCGATGAACACCGCGACGATCGCGAACATCAGCATGCCGTAGAGACCGGAGCCGGCGCCGCCGAACACGACCTCACCGAGTTGCATCAGCCACATCGGCACCAGTCCGCCGAGCGGCGTGTACGACCCGTGCATCGAATTGACCGAACCGTTCGACGCGGCGGTGGTCGCCGAGGCCCACAAGGTGGAGTTCGTAATCCCGAAGCGCGTTTCCTTGCCTTCCATGTTGCCGCCGGCCTGGAAGTCGCTCGCCGCCGCGTCGATGCCCAACGCGTCGAGCCGTGGATTGCCCGCCTGTTCGGCGCCGGTCACCGCGAAGGTCAGCGGGATGAAGATCACGAACATCGCGATCAACACGGCCCAGCCCTGGCGTGTGTCGCGCACCAGGCGACCGAATGTGTAGCAGAGAGCCGCCGGGATCAGCAGGATCGACAGCAGTTCCAGGAAATTGCTGAACGGCGTCGGGTTCTCGAGCGGGTGCGCGGAGTTGGCGTTGAAGAAGCCGCCGCCGTTCGTGCCGAGCTGCTTGATCGCGATCTGGCTCGCGGCCGGGCCGAGCGGCACCGTCTGCGTCGTGACGGGCGACGGCACGGTCGCGATCGTCTGCGGCTCGAGCAAAGTGACCTCGCGATACGCGGAGAAACTCTGCACGACACCCTGCGACATCAGCAGGATCGACAACACGACCGACAGCGGCAGCAGGATGTACAACGTGCTGCGCGTCAGATCCACCCAGAAGTTGCCGATCTCGCCAGCCTGCTGGCGCACGAAGCCGCGGATCAGCGCAACCAGCACCGCCATGCCGGTCGCCGCCGAGACGAAGTTCTGCACGGCCAGTCCCAGCATCTGCGTGAGGTAGCTCATCGTCGATTCGCCGACGTAGCCCTGCCAGTTCGTGTTCGAGACGAAGCTGACCGCGGTGTTGAACGACGAGTCCGGACTGATGGCACCGAACGCCTGCGGATCGAGCGGCAGCAGGCCCTGCAGCCGCTGCAGTAGATAGACGAAGACGAAACCGGCCAGGTTGAACAGCAGCAGGCCGAGCAGATACCGCTGCCAGCCCGACTCGCGCCGCGCGTCGACGCCGGCGACGCGGTAGATCAGCCGCTCCACCGGTCCGAGCACGGCGGTCAGGAACGTGCGTTCGCCTTCATAGACTTTCGCCATGAACGCGCCCAGCGGTTTCACCAGCAGGACGAGCGCCACCATGAACAGCGACAGCTGGAGCAGCGAATTGGCGGTCACTGGAATTTCTCCGGGAACAGCAGCGCGACGACCAGGTAGACGCCGATACCGGCCGACAGGACGAGCCCGATCCAGTCCATGACACTCATGATTTTCGCTCCAGCGACGCCACCAGCCGGTACAGCAGCCAGGTCAGCCCCGCCAGCACCACGCTCAGTCCCACCATCAGGATTTCCATGGCGTCGATTGTCGGCGCCGGCCCGCCGCGCCGGCAGACCAGGGCGTGTGAGTTTTTCTGGGACCCGGCGTCAATCTGTAAGATGGCGCGGATGCTCTCCGCCGCCGAAACCGACGCCCTCCTCCTCAGCCTGTCGATCGCGGCGCGCAGCGTGTGTTTCAACCTGCCGTTCGCGATCGCGGTCGCCTGGCTGCTGACGCGCACGCGGTTCGCCGGCCGCACCCTGTTCGATGCCTTCGTGCACCTGCCGCTGGTGCTGCCGCCGGTGGTCGTCGGCTATCTACTGCTGGTGCTGTTCGGCATTCGCGGCCCGATCGGCGGCTGGCTGTACGACAGTTTCGGCATCCGGCTGGCGTTCACGAGCACGGGCGCGGCGCTGGCGACGGCGGTCATGTCGTTCCCGCTGGTGGTCCGCTCGATCCGTATCTCGATCGATTCGCTGGATCGCGGGCTCGAGGACGCGGCGCGCACGCTGGGCGCGGGGCCGATGGACCGCTTCTTCTCGATCACGCTGCCGCTGATCGCGCCCGGCATCCTGGCGGGCGCGGTGACGGCGTTCGCGGCCGGGCTCGGCGAGTTCGGCGCGGTCATCACGTTCGCGTCGAACATCCCGGGCGAGACGCGCACGCTGCCGCTGGCGCTGTACACCGCGCTGCAGACGCCGGACGGCGATGCGATCGCGGCGCGACTCGCGCTGATCTCCTTCTCGCTGGGCCTCGCCGGCCTGCTGATCTCCGAAATCCTGGCGCGCGGACTGCGCCGGCGGCTGGGTCGCTGATGCTGTCGGTGCAGTTGCAGAAGCGTCGCGGCACGTTCTTGCTGGACGTCGCCTTCGCCGCGCCGACGCCGGGCATCACGGCGTTGTTCGGCCGCTCGGGTTGCGGCAAGTCCACGGCCATCGCGCTGCTCGCCGGGCTGCTGGAGCCGGACGCGGGACGCGTGTCGATCGACGACCTGGTGCTGGTCGACACCGGGCGCGGGCTGGCCGTGCCGGCCCATGAGCGTCGAGTCGGCGTGGTGTTCCAGGATGCGCGCCTGTTTCCGCACCTGTCGGTGCGCGGCAACCTCGACTACGGCGCGAAACGCACGCGCGCGAAGGCGGGGCCGGGTGAATCCGGCCCGGCACGGTTCGACGACATCGTCGGGTTGCTGGGCCTGGACGCCCTGCTCGACCGGCGGCCGCACCAGTTGTCCGGCGGCGAGAAGCAGCGCGTTGCGCTGGGCCGCGCACTGCTCTCGCAACCGCGCCTGCTGTTGCTCGACGAGCCGCTGGCGTCGCTCGATGCGGCGCGGCGCGAAGACGTGATGCCGTATCTCGAGAAATTGCGCGACGCGTTCGCGCTGCCCATCGTCTACGTGAGCCACCAGTTCGACGAGGTCCTGCGCCTCGCGACGCGCGTGGTGCTGCTGGACGACGGCCGCGTGGCCGCCGACGGCGATATTGCGACGGTGAGCCGCCACGCGGCGCTGCGCGCCATCGTCGGGCCGGACGCGGTCGGCGCCGTCGTGTCGGGGGTGGTCGAGAGCGTCGACGGTGGATTGATGCAGCTGCGCGTCGGCGACGCGTTGCTGAGCGCCGAGGCCGACGGCGTCGCCGTGGGTCAGCGGATCCAGATCCAGGTGCTGGCGCGCGACGTCATCGTCGCCACCGAACCGCCGCGCTCGCTGTCGGTGCGCAACGTGGTGCCGGCGCGCGTCGTGTCCATCACGCCCGACGTCGGCCGCGCCGTGCTGGTCGAGCTCGACGTCGGCCGGGCCGTGACGTTACTGGCGCGCATCACCGAGCGCGCATCGCAGGAGCTCGCGCTCGCGAGGGATATGCAGGCCTGGGTGCTCATGAAGGCGGTCTCCCTGCGCGGGCACGTGTTCAGCGCGCCAGCGCCAGCGCGCTGACCAGCGGTTCGTATTCGATCGTGAAGCCGACGCCGGCGACGATGCCGAGCGCCGCGAGCGCGAAGCCGAGATTGCGGAAAGTGCGGAAGGTCATGTCGTTCTCCTCGAGTGCCACTGGGGAAGGCATTCTCGGGATCGCGACGCTGACTAACAAACGCCGGTATTGAAGCCGGCATCACCAAAACTTAACCCGCTTCGCGAACTTTCTTCTTCTCGAACAGGCTGTGCGGCTTGGGGAAATTCTTCGCACATTCGAAGATCCAGTCGCGGAATCTCTTGACTTTGGGCATCACGAGATAAGGTTCGGGACAGACGAAGTAGTAAGAGAAGCGGAACGGCAGCAACGCGTCTCCCGCCAGCACCACGCGGCCCTGTTCGAGCGAGCGCTGCACCAGCGACCAGCGCGCCAGCGCGAAACCCACGCCTTCTTCCGCGGCCGCGATGACACCCGCGGAGTCGTCGATGATCGGCGCGCGCGCCAGCCACTGGCCTTCCTGGCCCTTCTCTATCCATGCCTGCCACGGCTCGTCGAAGCTGCCGAGCAGCGGGAAATTCTGCAGATCCTCGCCGCGCGGGACGGGGCCGAACTTCGCCAGCAGCGCCGGCGACGAGATCGGGATCACCCATTCGTCGAGCAGCTTCTCGACGTGCAGGCCGGGCCACTTGCCGAGACCCATGCGGATGGCGACGTGCATCTCCGAACGCGAGAAATCCACCGGGTCGCGGCCCGTGTGGAAACGCAGCTCGACGCCGGTTTCGAGGTTGTTGAAGCCGGCGATGCGCGGCAGCAACCAGCGCTGCAGGAACGACGACAGCAGCGTCACCTGCAGCGGACCCTCGGCGCGATGTTGTTTGAGGTGCTGCATCGACGCTTCGAGCTCGTCGAGACCGCGGCGCACCCCGGGCAGGAGCTGCTGGCCTTCGGCGGTCAGTTCGATACGGCGGCCCGCGCGTTTGAACAACTGTACCTGCAGGTAGTCCTCCAGCGACTTGATTTGCTGGCTGACGGCCGCCGGCGTCACGTGCAGGGCCTCGGCGGCGTCCGCGAACGACAGCCGCGACGCCACCGCTTCGAAGACTCGCAGCGCATTCAGCGGCAGGCGCGCATAGGCGGTGGTCACGTCAGTTTTCCTAAAGAGCGCATCAGAAGGCGCGTTTGTTCGTGACGGCATGCTAGCGCACATTGCACACCACGCAACTGACCCCTTCGAGAGACCCTTCAGGAGCAAGACATGAGCCGTACCAACCACATCCCTTCGGTCGTCGACGCCAACCTGGGCGCGCGCCTGGCGCCGTTCAGCGGCACTCCCCGCGCCGCCCTCGAAGACCTCGACGTCGAGAATTCCCGTGCCGTCTCGCCGCGCCGCGAGCGCCAGGGCCAGGAGCGCCACGGAAAGCGCGGCACCTTCATCTCCGACCTCAAACTACTGTTCGCCGCGCTGGGCGCGGGTGGGAGCGTCGTGCCGCTCGGTGACAACGGCCGCACGACGCGTCTCCTTTCGGCCTACGCCGCGAGCCTGCGCGACCACTGACCCGACCGCACATCCCTCGCGATCGCGCTACCCCGTACGATCGCGCTCCTCGACCCGCGAAGTCCGCGAAGACTCCGCGGGTCTTTTCTTATAACCAGACGAACTTGGCCGTGACCGCGCCGTTACCGGCCCTCGACTGACGCCATAACCCCGGCCTTCCTACGCTCTCCCCGCCTGATCCATTACTAGGAGAACGTCAGTGAACATTCGTCGCGCAGCGGCGCCGGCCGCCCTGGCCGTGCTGCTGCCCTTTGCGGGCAGCGCCATCGCGCAGACCGCGCCCGCATCCGATACATCGCCGTCCGGCAATGCGGATCTGCGGCAGGAAATCGAACAACAGAAGCAGCGACTCGCGATCCTCGAGCGCAAGCTCGAGCTGCAGGACGAGGCTGCGAAGGCGGCCGCCGCCAGCGCACCCAAGGTCACGGCGTCTGCCACGCGTTTCCAGATCGCGTCGAACGACGGCGCCAACTTCATCCGCCTGCGCGGCACGCTGTTCGCGGACAACCGCGCGTACGCCGGCGACTCCGCTCCCGAAACGGCCGACACCTTCCTGCTGCGCAGCGTGCGTCCGACGGTCGAAGGCACGTTCGGCGGCATCTACGACTTCCGCATCACGCCCGACTTCGGCAGCGGCCGCAGCACGGTCGTCGACGCGTACGTCGCGGCGCGCTTCAAGCCGGGCTTCGTACTCACCGCCGGCAAGTTCAAGCCGTCCGTGGGCCTCGAACGACTGGCCTCCGAGCCGGATCTCAAGTTCATGGAACGCGGCCTGCCGACCCTGCTCGTGCCGAACCGCGATCTCGGCGTGCAGCTGTCCGGCGAGTTCGGCGGCGGCACGTTCGCGTACCAGGTCGGCTACTTCAACGGCGTGACCGACGGCCAGAGCAGCGACAACCTCGCCTCGCCCGACGTCGAGAGCGACACCGGCGGCGACTACGCGGCGCGCGTGTTCTTCCAGCCGTTCATCAACTCCGACAACTTCAGCCTGCGCGGCCTGGGCTTCGGCGTCGGCACCACGTGGCAGGACCTCGATGGCGCGTCGACCAATCCGTACCTGCCCGGCTACCGCTCGCAGGGCCAGCTGAGCGTGTTCAGCTACCGCGCGAACACGGCGACCGGCACGGTGCCCAACAACGCGACGTTCGCCGATGGCGAGCGCCTGCGTCTCGCGCCGCAGGTCTACTACTACCGCGGCAGCTTCGGCTTCCTCGGCGAATACACGCAGGTGAAGCAGGACGTCTCGCGCACCGTCGCCAACGCGACGCGCTCGGACACGCTGACGAACACCGCCTGGCAGGCCCAGTTCTCGTACTTCCTGACGGGCGAGGAAGAAGCCTTCCGCGGCTATACACCGGGCAGCACGTTCCAGCCGGGCAAGGACGGCACGGGCGGCTGGGAACTCGTCGCCCGCATCCAGGAGCTCGACATCGACGACGACGCCTTCATCGGCGGCGCGACGTCGTTCGCGAACCCGCTGACGGCGGTCTCGAAGGTCAAGGCCTACGGCGTCGGCGTGAACTGGTACCCCTTCAACACCGTGAAGCTCTCGCTGAACTACGACCTGTCGCAGTTCGACGGCGGCGCCGCCACCGGCGATCGCCCCGACGAGAAGGCGATCTTCAGCCGCTTCGCCATCAACTACTGATTTCGAGGAACGACCATGACTGACTTCAACTGGAAACGCAGATTGCTGGTGGCGCTCGGCTCCGCCGTGTTCATCGGCGGCGTGGCGCCGGTCGCCAATGCCGCCGAGGTCACGCTGCTCAACGTCTCGTACGATCCGACGCGCGAGCTGTACGTCGACTTCAACAAGGCGTTCGCCGACTACTGGAAACAGAAGACCGGCGACGTCGTCACGATCAAGCAATCGCACGGCGGCTCCGGCCGCCAGGCGCGCTCGGTGATCGACGGCCTCTCGGCCGACGTCGTCACGCTGGCGCTGGCCGCCGACGTCGACGCGATCGCGACGCAGGGCAAACTACTGCCGGTCAACTGGGAGGAGCGCCTGCCGGATCATTCGGCGCCGTACACGTCGACCATTGTTTTTCTGGTCCGCAAGGGCAACCCGAAGGGCATCAAGGACTGGGGTGACCTGGTGAAGCCAGGCATCGGCGTGATCACGCCGAACCCGAAGACGTCGGGCGGCGCGCGCTGGAACTACCTCGCGGCCTGGGCCTGGGCTAAGAAGCAGCCCGGCGGCAGCGACGCCACGGCGAAGGAGTTCGTGAAGAAGCTGTTCAAGAACGTGCCGGTCCTCGACACGGGCGCGCGCGGCTCGACCACGACGTTCGTGCAGCGTGGCATCGGCGACGTCGCGATCTCGTGGGAAAACGAGGCGTGGCTCGCGATCAAGGAGCTGGGCCCGGACAAGGTCGAGATCGTGATCCCGACCGTCAGCATCCTCGCGGAGCCGTCGGTGGCGGTCGTCGACAAGGTGGTGCTGCGCCGGGGCACGCGCTCGGTGGCCGAGGCGTACCTGAAGTACCTCTACACGCCGGAAGGCCAGGAGATCGCCGCGCGCAACTACTACCGCCCGCGCGATCCGGCCGTGGCCGCGAAGCACCAGGAGCTGTTCCCGAAGATCGACCTCGTGACGATCAAGGACTTCGGCGGCTGGACCAAGGCGCAGAAGGAGCACTTCGGCGACGGTGGCGTGTTCGACCAGATCTACCAGCAATGAACCGCTCCATGCCCGACGGGCATGTGCCGCACGTAAATAGTTAGTTCTCCGCGCGGTTCGCGCCGCGTACTGTCCTCATCCGGGCCGCGGGAGATGTGAGTCGAGCTGAAAGCGTTGCCCCCTCGACGGGATTCACGCTCACATCTTCCGATGGCCCACCAGGAATCATGAAACTCATCCAGTTGCGCTACCTGGTCGCGGTCGCCGAGAACGACCTGAACATCACCCAGGCCGCGCGCACGCTGCACGCGGCGCAACCCGGCGTCAGCAAGCAACTCAAGCAGCTCGAGGACGAGCTCGGCTTCCGCCTGTTCGAACGCAAGGGCCGCACGCTGCTGCGCCCGACGCACGCCGGCGCGAAGGTCATCGACCGCGCGTCGCAGATCGTCAAGCAGGCACGCAGCATCAAGGCGCTGGCCTCCGAGCTGCGCAAGGACGACGCCGGCTCGTTGTCGATCGCCACCACGCACACGCAGGCGCGCTACGTGCTGCCGCACGTGCTCAAGCAGTTCCGCGACAAGTACCCGAAGGTCCGGCTGCACCTGCACCAGGGCAACTCGGAGCAGATCGCCGAGCTCGCCGCCACCGACCGCATCGACCTCGCGATCGCCACCGGCGCGAATGCGATCTTCTCCGGCCTCATCCGCCTGCCCTGCTATCGATGGCATCGCGCGATCGTCGTGCCCGATGGCCACCCGCTGGGCGAGATCTCGAAGCCGTCGATGGCCGAGCTCGCGCAATACCCGCTCGTCACCTATTCATTCAGCTTCTCCGGGCCAGCTTCGTTGATCGAACTGTTCGCGCAGGAGGGCCTGACGCCGAACGTCGCGCTGACCGCGTGGGATTCGGACGTCATCAAGAAATACGTGCGCGAGGGGCTGGGCGTCGGCATCGTGGCGAACGTCGCGATCGACGGCGTCGAAGACGCGGACCTCAAGGTGCGCGACGCGTCGCACCTGTTTCCCGTGCACACCACCTGGGCGGGATTCCGTCGCGGCGTGCTGCTGCGCGGCTACATCTACGATTTCCTGCAGATGCTCGCGCCACACCTGACGCAGCGGCTCGTGCAGACCGCCGAGAACGCGGAGACGCAGGAAGGCGTCGACCGCGAGTTCGCGGGCGTGAAGATCCCGTTCCTCAGGTAGTCAGGCGGCGGTCCGCTCGACTTCCACGGTGACGTGCGCGAGTTCCTCGTGCACGCACAACGCGCGACGGAAATACTCGCCGTTCCGATCCGAGGGCGTGTCGACCGTCAGGACCACCGCGTACTTGTCGCGGCCGACCCGCCAGACGTGCAGGTCCCGGATGCGGGCGGGCACCTCGCCCTTCTCGATCACCTCGCGCACCTCGGCGACGACGGGCGCGTCCATCTCCGCATCGAGCAGGATCCTGCCCGTGCTGCGCACCAGGCCCCAGGCCCAGACGGCGACCAGCACCGCGCCGACCAGCCCCATCACGGGATCGAGCCACGACCAGCCGAACCACAGGCCGCCCAGCAAGGCGACGATCGCGAGAACGGACGTGGCCGCGTCGGTGAGCACGTGCACGTACGCGGAACGCACGTTCAGGTCGGCGTGCGTGTCGTCGTGCGAGTGGGCGGCGGCGTCGTGACCCGGGGCATGAGAGTGACCGTGGTCATGGCCGTGATCGTGTCCATGGTCGCGGCCGCGCAGCCACCACGCGCACAGCAGGTTCACCGCGAGGCCGACCACGGCGATCGCGATCGCATCGACGTACTGGATCGGTTGCGGCGCGAGCAGCCGCTCGACGGACTGGAACAGCATCAACCCGGCGATGCCGATCAGCAGCAACGCGCTCGTGTAGCCGCCGAGCACCTCTATCTTCCAGGTGCCGAACGCGTAGCGACGGTCGGCCGCGTGGCGCCGCGCGTACGAATACGCGTACGCCGACAGGCCGAGCGCCAGCGCGTGCGAGCTCATGTGCCAGCCGTCGGCCAGCAACGCCATGGAGTTCGACCACCAGCCGCCGACGATCTCGACGACCATCATCGCCAGCGTCAGCCACATCGCGCGGCGCACGCCGGCTTCCGCCAGCGGGTTGCCCGCGTCGAATCGTCCGGATTCGCAGTGCCTCATACCCCGGGAGGGTATATGATCCGGCGCCATGGCGCACGTGACACAGCACCGGAAGAAACTCCTCGCGCGCGTCCGCCGCATCGGCGGACAGGTGTCGGGGCTCGAAAAATCGCTGCAGGCCGACATCGACTGCGCCGCGGTGCTGACGCAGATCGCCGCGGTGCGCGGCGCGGTGCAGGGATTGATGATGGAAGTGCTCGAGGATCATCTCCGCGAGCACGTGGTCGGCGAAGCCGACCGCGCGCGACGTCAGCGCGAGTTGTCGGCGGTGACGTCGCTGATGCGCACGTTCGTCAAATAGCCGGCGGCCATTCCCGGCGGCCCCGGCCCACTCTTATATATGTCGCCGGGGCGACGCCCCGCCGCGCCCGGCCCTTACGGGCCCGCCGCCGCCACCGCGGATCGCAGCTCCGCATAGTCGCGCACCGTTCCGTGCAACGGCGCCACGCGACTCACGTCCAGCTTCAGCCGCTCGACGTTGTCGGCCAGGTTCCGCCACAGCGGGTTCACCGGGTTCGGCGGCGGCGCGCCGCCCGCCGCGGGCGTCCAGGCATCGGCCTCGACCAGCAGCCTGGCGGACGGTAGATAGGCCATCAGGAACGCGTCGTTGTGGCCGCTGCCGACGATGCGATGCAGCTCCACCGGGTTCGTCGCATCGGCCAGCACGTGGCGGTCCGAGACCGTGACGAACCGCGGAGCACGAGGCGACTGCGCGAGCCGGTCCGGATTCAGTGAGTGCGGCGCCTTCCAGACGCGGGCGTAATACTTCGCGTTGCGCTCGTGCGTGACCACCGGCACGCCCGCGGCGACGAACGTGCGCAGACCACCGGCATGGTCGAAATGCGCATGTGTGTTCACGACGGCGAGGATCTTCCGGCCCGGATACCGCTCGGCGAGCTTCGCGAGGATCGCCGTCGAGCGCTCCTCGTTGAGCGGCGCCTCGATCACGACGAGCCCCGCCTGCTGCTCGACGACCACGGTGTTGTGCGTGGTGCCGCCGAACAGCGCGATGCCCGGCGCGAGCTCCGTCACCTCGACGGCGCTCACCGACGGCGCGGGATTCGCGACGATCTCGGGCGGCACCGCGAAATCCGTCGCCACGTTCACTCGCACGCGGCTCACGGCGAGGTCGTACCACGGAAAGCCGCCGACGAACCTCTGGATGCGCGCGGGGAACCGCACGCCGTCGAAATCGCGGTAGTCGGAATACCGGAACTCGATCGGCGTATCGCCGAGCACGTTCGAATCCAGGAACGAGCGCACGGACAGCAAATCGCCGTTGGCCGCGAGCTCGCCTGAGTAACGCGTGGCGCCGATCGAAAACGTCACGCGCGTGCCGGTGCCGTGTTTCGAGCGCTTTGCCGCGTGTTCGCGCGCGGCTCGTTCGAAGCCCGGCGGCGAGGCCCACAGCTCGGCATTCCGTTCGGCGAGGTTCGTGGGGATGGCGCTGGGCGCGGGCAGCAGGTTCCACGCCATGCCGTCCTTGGAGAACTGGTCCATCGTCGCCTGCGCCGGCGGCCGCGCGCGACCCGGCTCCTGCACCTGAGTGCGGTGATACTTCGCGTGCACCTGGCCGCGCGCGTAGTCGAGCGTCGCCACGTAGGCCTGCACGTCGAACGGCGGCCAGGGTTCATCGGGCGCCGGCGCCTGCGTGAACTGCCAGTAACGCCCGGACGCTTCGTATTCGAGACTGTCGATCCGGTCGGCCGCCTGCGCCAGCGTCACGACCATGGTCATCGTCGTCGCGGCGAACACGCTCGCGATCGTCATCCCCCTTCCCATGACTCCCCCGTCTACTGGTGCTTCATCGTCGGACCTTCCGACACGCGGATGACGAGCTTGCCACGGGTGTGACCCTCGCGGCTCTTTTCCCACGCGCGGCCGGCGTCCGTCATCGGATACGTCTCCTCGACGTACACCTTGAACCTGCCGGCATCGGCCAGCTCGGCGACCTTCTCCAGCAGCTGCGACGACGGCACTCCCGTCTCGCGATCCGGCCGCGCGCAGCGGATCTTCGCCGCCGCGCAGGCCGCGGCATCAGGCGCGCCGACGATGGACACCAGCACGCCGCCCGGCCTGACGATGCCGATCGAGCGTGCGTTGGTGTCCGCATCCGCGGTGTTGAGCACCAGGTCGACGTCCTTCACGACGGACTCGAAGCGTTGGCTGCGGTAATCGATGACCTGGTCGACGCCCAGCGACCGGAGGAAGTCGAGGTTGTTAGCCGAGGCCGTGCCGATGACGCGCGCGCCCGCGGCCTTGGCGATCTGCACCGCCGCCGACCCGACGCCGCCGGCCGCGCCGTGGATCAGCACGGTCTGGCCGCGCGCGATCTGCCCGGCCTCGTGCAGCGCGCGGTACGCGGTCTCGCCGGCGATCGGCACGCCGGCCGCCTGCTCGAACGTCAGCGACTTCGGCTTGCGGCCGAGACCGCTCGCGGGGATGACGGCGTATTCGGCGTAACTGCCGCTGTGGCGCGCGAATCCCAGCACCGGTTCGCCCAGCTTGTAGCCGCTCACGCCCTCGCCCAGCGCTTCGACCGTGCCGGCCACGTCCGTGCCCGGCACCATCCCCAGGCGCCGCACGGCCGACTTCCAGTCGACCGGGTTCACGCCGGCCGCGCGCACGCGCACCAGCACCTCGCCCGCGCCGGGCTGCGGCACGGGTCGAGTCTGCACCGAGAGATTTCCGCCCGGCCCCACCTCGACCGCCTGCATCTTGTCGGGCGCCGCCTGCGCGAGCGGCACCAGCGCGAACGCGAGTAACAGGGGGAGGAACTTCGCAGGCATGGGAAACACTCCGGAATTGAGGGCCAACGACTCTGTGACTGCGAACGCGTCTCTGCGTTCACGCCGGGTTACCGGTTTGATACCGGCGCGCAATCGACCTCGTCACCGACGCCTGCGGATACTGCCAGCCATGCAGGTCATCAGCACCCGGTCGCAAGGATGGACGGCCCCCGCGAACCCGGCGCGGCGCATCGCGATCGTCGGCGGCGGATTCTCCGGCACGGTGGTTGCGATCCGGTTGCTGCGCGCCCCGTGGCGCGCGCCGGTGGAGATCGTGCTCGTCGAGCCGCGCGCCGAGGTCGGCGCCGGCGTCGCCTACGCGGCGCGCGACTACCCGTACCCGCTCAACGTCGCGGCGGGACAGATGTCGCTCGACGGCAGCCAGCCGCGCGATTTCCTCGAGTACCTGCGCGACACGGGCATCCATGCCGGACCCGGCGACTATCTACCGCGCCAGGTGTACGGCGAATACGTGCGCGCG